>JAJQFE010000064.1 GCA_021201295.1 Tannerellaceae bacterium
ATTGTCCAGGCTAATGTTAAAAACATTAAACCCAGACAAAATATGCTTTCCAAAATTTGTAGGAGACTTAGAATTCAACCTCTTCAGTAGTGAAAGGAGTTATTGCTTCACGGGTAGTTAAAGTAGCAAGTAGAAAAAGAGTAAATCCATACATTTGATTCTTACTACTTAACTCCTAAGGAGCGGAACGACGGATAACTCCTTTTACTACTCAAATGAATTTATACATCACAAATCCGTATACATTTTTCCAGGGAGGCGATTTTATCCGGTTGCTTAGGAACAAATTCCTGTCCCACAAAACCTTTATAGCCGGTTTCTACGATTGCTTTCATAATCGCCGGATAATATAATTCCTGGGTTTCGTCGATCTCATTACGTCCCGGATTTCCTCCGGTATGAATATGAGAGAAACAGGAATGGTATTTCTGAATATTTTCAATGATATTTCCTTCCATAATCTGCATATGGTAAATATCATATAATAACTTAAAATTAGGAGAACCCAAACGACGGCATAGTTCAGCCCCCCAGACGGTATGGTCACACTGATAGTCTTTATGTCCTACACTATTGAGTAGCTCCATAGTCAATACGACGTTGTATTTTTCAGCCATAGGAAGAATCCGGGTTAATCCTCTTTCACAATTCTCCCATCCCTGCAGATCGGTCAGTCCATTTCTTTTTCCGGAGAAACAGATTAGGTTGGTCAGTCCGGCATCAGCCACCATCGGAATGACTTTTTCGTAACTGGCCACCAGTTCATCATGCAACTTAGGATCATTAAAACCGTTGTCAATCCCCAGCCCGGCTCCCTGTGCCATAGCCACAGTCAGTTCGTGTTTTTGCACAACAGGCCATTCGTGGGGATCTAATAATTCAATGGATTCAATTCCGATCCTTTTACAGATTTCACAAAATTCATCCAGGTCATATTCCCCGAAACACCATTTACTTACCGAATGACGGATATTTCCTTTGAGCGGGCCGGATTGGACTACATAATCCACTCCCGGAACAGAAGCCTGAATTCCGGAAGCTGCGAGGGCTGCACTTCCAGCCATAACAGTTTTGATCGCAGTTCTCCTTGAAATGTTTTTCATGCGCATACTATTAATTTAGGTTTGTACAAATATAGAAAAATCATCTCAAACGAACGTCATAAATACACCTTTGCACCATTTATAAAAAGAAAAATCCGGTCCGGGACGTTTTCATAACAAATGCCGGACCGGGAAGCTCTCCCGTCCGGCATTGGATGTTCTCTCTTACAAAAGAACTTATTGTTAACCTTAGAGTTTCACTACTACTTCTTTTCCATTATATTTCACTACCTGGTTCGGAGCGCTTTTCCTGGCATCCCAACCGGAAAGATCACTGGGTTGTACATAAATAATATTGAATGTACGGTCTTCAATCATACCCGGATAAGAACCTACGCGTCCACCGATAGTTAATGTCTTGTTTGACTCATTATAAGCAAAATCGATCTTTGAGAAAGCACCTTTTTCATAATTATAGTTAGTACCTTCGTCTTCATACAGATAGAATGAACCATCTTTACCGGCATAGACATACACATCAATTTCGGTCGGTTCTTTTTCTCCTACATAATAGATTTCAGGACCATACAACAAGATACCACCTTCCGGCACAAACATAGGCATCCGTTCATAAGGAGCTGCTATTTGTTCTGTTTTACCACCGTTGTATACTTTTCCCGTATAGAAATCATACCAGTTCGTTCCTGCAGGGAAGTACACCTCTCTTGAAGTTGCCTGGTATTCATATACAGGAGCAACCATCAGGGAAGGACCAAACATATACTGGGTAGAGTTATTTCTGACATTTACATCATTATTGTAATCCATGACTAACGGACGCATGATGGTGTAATCATCAAAATAAGTTTTGCCAGCCAGTGAGTAGATATACGGCATCATATCATAACGAAGTCTGTTATAATACATGATTGTTTTATAAGCAGGATGGTCATCCGGAGCGATATTATAGATTTCTCTGCGGGGATACTGTCCATGGGCACGATACAGCGGAGTAAATGTACCGAACTGATACCAACGGGCATTCAATTCCCGCCATTCTTTCAGGTCATCATTTTCAATCCCTTTTTCATCAAATTCCCTTTGAGCCAGCATATAGCGGAATTCAACACAGAAACCACCGATATCCATGGTCCAGTAAGGAATACCGGAAACCGCAAAGTTCAAACCGGCTGAGATCTGGGCTTTCAATTCTTCCCAACGGGTACCGATATCACCACTCCAGACGGCTGTTGAATACCGTTGCAGACCGGCAAATCCTGAACGGGTCAATAAGAATACCCGGTCATTCGGATTTTTGCTTCTTTGTCCCTGGTAGACCGCTTTCGCATTCACCAGAGAATAGGTGTTATAGTAACGGGTAGATGAACCTAATGCGGTCGGGCCAATCAATAATTTCTGATAGGAATGAGGGGTACAGTCTTTTACGTTGGGTTCGGAAGCATCCATCCACCACGCATCAATACCCAGGTTATAGAGATTCTTATCCATTTGTTCCCAGAACATTTTACGGGCACCGGCTGCATAGGCGTCATAGAAGGTAGCCGGATAACCGTCACCGATAAAGTCCAGAATACCATCTTCGATAGCCCGGCGATAGATCCAGCCGTTTGCATCCAGGGCTTTATAATTATCTACCATCGGATAGAACTTAGGCCATACGGAGATCATGATCTTGGCATTCATCGCGTGTACGGAGTCTACCATACCTTTCGGATCCGGGAAACGTTCTTTATCAAACTCATGGCTTCCCCAGGCATCCACTTCCCAGTAAGACCAGTCCTGAACAATATTATCCACACCCATTTTACGCTTTCTGAGTTCAGCCAGGTTAGATAACAGGTCATCCTGGGTTACATATCTTTCACGGCTCTGCCAGAATCCCATCGCCCACTCAGGCATGATCGGAGCTTTACCTGTGATATAACGGTAACCGGAAATCACGTCATCCATATTATCCCCACGAACGAAATAATAATCAATTTCATTCCCCATTTCAGACCACATGGATAGCTTTTCCACTTCTTCTGCCGGACGAGGCGTCAATACTTTTAGGCCGATATAAGATTCGCCGCCTTCTTTCCATTCAATACGCAAAGGCACTTTTTTACCTGCTTCCAGGTCTGCAGTAAATTTCACACTATTCGGATTCCAGGACGGACGCCAGCGTTCTTCTACCACTAACTCATTATTCAGATATACTTTAGTATACGCTCCATAATAGAGTTTGAAATGGAAAATACCGGATTCGCTGGGTTCGATCTCCCCTTCCCAGATAGCCAGGCTATTCCGGAACCGGAATCCTTCCGGGAACTGATCGAAGGTTTCATTCTCAGGCTTATAGCTTTCCGGTATCCAGTGATGCGTGAAAAGAGTTTCATAATCAATCCGGGTCTCTGTTCTTTCTGCAAAAAGTTCCGCTCCGCCCTCCTTATAATAGCTGGCAGTCAAACCTCCTTCTTTACCATTCTTATCATACAGTTTGAAAACATCCAGGTTCTGATATGGACGTTCGTCTCCAAAGCGGGAGAAAGAATAGTTGTCAAACAATACTCCATAGTTTTTGGAAGAAACCACAAACGGTACGGAGATCTTGGTATTATACTGGAACAACTCTTCGTTCTTTCCTTTGTAGTTATATTCATCCGACTGATGCTGCCCCAGGCCATAAAAAGCCTCGTCTTCCGGAGAATCAAATTTCTGATAGGTAGAGTAGGCCTGTTCACCATCTATTTCCATAGGGGTGAATTTCTTACCCTGCTTACTTTCTTTCAGTAAAAGTGTACCGCATGTATCATAAAAAGCCACTTCTCCTGTCTGCAGGCTCACGGCAGCCCGTACATTCTGGGTAGCTACGATTAACGAATCACCTTCCGGTAAAGCTGACCAGATCGCATGTGATTCCAGGGGAGCTACCCGGATCAGGCTCTGTTTATCAGGAAGCCTCTCTTCCGGTGCGGCAATCACCTGAATAATATCGTCATTTAATACTTGTAAACGAACAGTTTTCGTTTGATTGGGCTCATTAGTGGGCAGTGAAATTTCTACTCCGTTCGGCAGTTCCTTCCATTTGCCTTGTCCCCACGAAGGCAGGCTTAAGAGTAAGCCACATACTAAAAAAGATAGTGTTCTCATAAATTATTAGTTAATAAAAAATTTATTTTACAGTCCGTAAAATGATTCATTAGTATTTCTTAGAATATTTCAGGCATAAACCTAACAATGTGAATCGTAAGGTCAATGCCTAAAATTTCAATTCTAAAGATAATCATAAAAAATAAGTAACAGAGATTATCTTATACTAAAAGAATTAATAACCTGTATTTTGTGTCAGGTTCGGATTTAACTCACGTACTGACTGCGGGATAGGGAAGACTGTAGTATACCCTGTTCTATCTACCGGATAATCCCCTGTTACCACATTATGGCGTACGCCTTCGTACCGATCTAAAGTAGGTTCCGTGTAAGTACCAAAACGAACCTGATCCTGACGACGCATACCTTCATAGGATAATTCCAACAACCGCTCATCCAGAATGTCTTTCAGAGTAACATTGGATTTCTGTGTTGCACCTACCCGGTCTCTTACCATATTGACTTCTGTATCTCCACTTTGCCCTAACCGTATTTTTGCCTCCGCAGCCATCAATAAAGCATCTGCATAACGCCAATATACTTTATCATTATTCTGATACCAGCTTGAACCTGTTGTATTATCTATTTCATATTTAGCTAACCTGGCTCCTGCCATCTTCAATACATAGTCATCGACAGTGGTAGCATCAAAATCCACCTGAACAGTCAAAGGATTATAAACCAAATTATTACCATCATTCAACCCAGAAGATAACACTTCACCATTTACTGATATTTCTCCATAGAAAAATGTTAAATCCATCCGGGGATCCTGATCAGGTTCACCATATTTGAAAACAGCCAGCTGTTCCAATGTGGCACAAGCTCCGTTCCAGCCTTCCAAACCATACGCTCCTGAATGCTGAGGATGTAGGGTACGTGCCTGATTCGCATTATAGACCAGATAAGTTGTTCCATCACTGGGTTGTATCCAAATATTTTCAACAGACGATTCATTATTCTTACTAAAATTATTAGCAAAATTCGATTCAAGGGAATAGCCTTCATTGGCAATTTGTTCCTGGCAATAGATCACCGTTTCCCAGGCATTCCGGGTAACCCCATCTAAGGTAATCTGTATATTTTTACCGGCCTCTGTTACGATGTTAGCTACTGCGTCAATCCCTCCGACCAAAGTTCCGTCTGCCCAGTTATCTTTAGTAAAGATAGGACTGTTTAATGCCATTTTTGCAATGGCCATATAGCCAATTGCTTTAGTCATACGTCCATAATACGATCCGGAATTCTGACATTTTGCACTGGCCAGATGGGGAAGACAGTCAATCAGTTCTTCCAGAATAAACTCATAAACTTCACTCCGCTCTGACTGTTTAACCTCTGCTGTTGTCATCTGTGTAGAGGTAACTACGGGTATCCGGGCATATAAATCTACCAGGAAATAATAAAAGATAGCACGAATAGTACGCACTTCGTACTGATATTCCAAAAGAAAATCTTCCCCTCTTTCATCATATATTTCCTTTAATTTATCTAATGCTGTATTACAGTTTCCGATAATTTCATACATCTGATTCCAGGTATCTTCTACTGTAGCATGTCCCACATCATAATTATGAAGAAACATAGACTGATGTTTACCTCCGTCAACCCAGTCTGCCCCACGTCCGGGAAGTACCCAGGCATCTGAGCTGAATTCCTGCATATAATGTATATTATCCGTATTACCATACAGATAATTACTGAACGAATTATATATACTTGCCACTGTATTCAGGTATACCAATGTGGAGCTTTTATAAGCCTCTTCCTGAGGCATTCCACTTTTTGGATTTTCGTCCAAAAATTCGGAACAACCGGTCAGTATACCTACGATAATTAATGAAGCTAATAATATTTTTTTCATAACTTGTTATTTTCTTTCAGTAATACTTTAAAATTTAACACCAACAGTCAAAGAGTAAGTACGGTTAAGTGGATAAATTAACTTATCGTCTATCCCCAATGTGCTGGTTTCCGAAGAAGAAACACTATATTGTGATGCCAAATTCTGAGAATTGATCATAGGAGTCATTCCTGAGTAACCTGTAATAGTAGCCACATTATTTACAGAAAATGCCAGACGCAATTCTTTCACAAATCTTGTATATTTCTTAATAGGCAGATTATATCCTAAAGTGATATATTCAATATTCACATAATCACCTTTTTCCAACCAATAGTCAGAGATCTTAATATCATAAATACTTTTTTCTACAGCGCCCTGCATTACATTATAGGTAGGAAAAGAAGACATATTATTGAATGTCATTCCTGTACCATTATAAATATGGTGACCAAAAGCACCATTAAGTTGAGCAGTCAGATCAAAGTTCTTATATCGAAAATTAAAGTTGGCTCCTAAATAAGTTTTAGGCATTGCCTGCCCGGCAATGTAACGGTCACCTGTGTCTGATAAGTCTATAGTACCATTTCCATCTATATCAGCCAGATCATAGGTTTTTTTCCCGTCACTGTCAATAAAGCCTACAAACTGAGGAATATGGAATACACCTACAGGTTGCCCTTCAGTTAAATAAACTGCATATGCGTTTGAAGTCAATCCTTGTGCATTTACTCTGGAAACACCTATATACTGGCTGGTAGTAAATTCCTCTCCCATATAGGTTCCGCTTAACGACTCAATCCGGTTCCGTTGAAATGCCAGGTTAACACCCATAGAGAAAGAAAAATCTTTCGTTTCGACAATATCTCCACTTGCAGCTAATTCTACTCCATTATTAGACATTTCTCCCAGATTGGCTAACATATCTGTATATACAAAAGGAGGTACCGGTACAGTATATTTGTATAACATATCTTTGGTACGGGAAGCATAATAATCTGCTGTAAAACGCAAACGGGAATCAAACATACTTAAATCAAAACCAATATCAAATGTGTATTTCTTCTCCCAACGAAGATCCGGATTTGCATTAGATGCTATAGCAAATGTGGTGGTTGTAGATCCATCCATTAAAACGGTTCCGTTTGGTTCCATTAATGACAAAGAATTATAGGGATCGATTGCATCCTGATTACCTGTTACTCCATATCCGGCACGAATTTTAAGATTGGTAATAAAAGGAAGACTCTGCATAAACTCCTCACCGGTAACTATCCATGCGACAGATGCAGAAGGGAAAAATCCCCATTTATTATTTGCTCCTAATTTAGACGAACCATCCCGGCGAACATTTCCTGTAAAAACATATTTACCATCATACATATAGTTTGCTCTTACCATATAGGAAAGTAAATTATAATCCTTAGCTGCGGATTTTACATCTCCCCATTTTACGTTTGCTCCAGCTTCCAGATTATTATATGTGAAATAGTTAGTTTCAAAACCACGGGAAGTACTTTCGGATTCGAAATATGTTTGTTTCTGAGCTTCCAGAAGGGCTAAAGCGCTAATGGAGTGTTTTCCAAAATCACGGGTAAAATTCAATTGTAGATTACCCATTAAATCTGTACGGTCTCTATTATTGATCTGTGCCATACCATTTCCATTATTAGACCCCTGCTGGATATCATTAGGAATATATAGCTTTTTATTATAATTATAATAAGTATAAGAACCGAATCCTAACAAATTTAAGCCTTTGATAATTTCCCAATTGATACTTCCATGTACATTCACATGGGAGGCAGTCATCTTATTGGTTGTTTCCATCATTCCCAGTGGATTATAGATTTCTACAGCTACCAGATCTTCATCCCATACTCCATTTTCATTTTTAACATTAGGATAAGTTGGATTATAAGATGCAGCAGAATAGAATGTACGATAAATATCATATTGCATATCATTTTCCCGACGGGCACCAAACATACCAATATCTATCTTCACTTTTTTATTGAACATATACTGGCTTCCATCAATTTTAGCTGTATAGTTGCGGGAGCCTGAATTGATTAATAATCCCGGACGATCCACTATACCTAAAGAGGCACGGAAATTAGAAATTTCACTGCCGTTACTAATAGAAAAGTTATGGGTCTGTAGAAATGTATTATGGGTAATCTCATCAAACCAGTTGGTATTACCCCCCATATCGTTTCCGCTTATCCCTAATTGATTTACTGCAGAACGCCATTGGTCTGCACTTAACATATCAATTGTTTTATAAATAGTATTTACTCCGAATGTACCATTATATTCAACCTGGGCAAATCCAGCACTACCTCTGGCTGTAGTGACCACAATTACACCCGATGCACCACGACTACCATACTGTGCTGTTTCAGAGGCATCTTTCAAAATTGTCATAGACTCAATATCAGAAGCAGAAAGAGCATTTAACATAGAAAGATCACCAAATACTCCATCAATAATAACCAGTGGATCATTACCTCCGGAAAGAGAAGTGGTTCCACGAATACGGATATTCAAATCTCCTGCCGGGTCACCACCAGAACCAGAAATTACAACCCCTGCTACTTTTCCTTTTAATGCATCCAAAGGCTCAGTAATAACCCCCTAATTCATATCTTCTTTTCTGACTCTTTCTACGGCACCGGAAATAGAACGTTTATTTCCAATTGCATATCCGACCACAACTACATCATCTAGTTGCTGCACATCTTCTTTTAATAATACATTTATAACGGATTGGCTTCCTACCGGAATTTCCTGTGCATTATATCCAATAAAAGAGAATACCAGGGTTGCATTATTCTGTACTTCCAGAATATAATTTCCATCCATATCAGTTACCGTACCATTCTGAGTGCCTTTTTCAAGTACTGTAACCCCTATTAACGGATCACCAAATTCATCACTTACAACGCCGGATATTTTTTTACTTTGTTGAGTTATAGAGGCTATTTCATTTCCTGACGGATGCTCTACATTCAGGTCAACACCTGTGATTTTTGAAGACTCTGCAAAAGCTGTAAAATACGTAGTGCAGAGCATTAACATAAATAGAATATTTCTCATTGCAATTAATATTATTTTCTTGCCCTTAATTTTACAAAAGCAGGCACAAGAAAAGTAGTTTCATGATAAATAAAAAAACAACTAAACTTTCAGATTTCTTTCTTACTTTTTTATAAGTAAAAAGATGAATAAATTTCTATAAAAGAGAGGGATCTAAATGGTCTTTTTCGTTTTTACTTCATATGCTCATTGTTTTTATGGTTAGTAATATATATTTTAAGTAGATTTTGTTCGTTATCTGACTTAGTATAAATTCCTATACCAATAAAACAGGATAATAGCTATTAGCTATGATTTGAAATTTTAAGCAATTTCTTTTTATTACTAAACAATCTCCGATCTTCTAAATTTTTGTTATTAACAGAAGTAGTTCTCAACGGACCTTGTTTATTTTTATACTATTTGTCAGCTAATATAGGTAATATTGTGCAATTGACAATAATAAAAGTAAAAAATAAATAAAGAAAATAATTTTTTTTAAGTTAAAAATTACATTAATCAAAATATTTAAACCATTAATTATTAATATATTACAAATAAAACCATAGATATGAAAAGAAAGAATACTTTTTTAGTCCGTTGAGAACTAATTCCAGCCTGGTTACTTATTCTATTGTTTTATATGAAGATTTCTTTAGATAAAATCACAAACACCTGCTTTTATTATTATGTTTTTTCTATAATCCTCCGCTATGCGTATTCATTCATTCATTATTTCAGGATGTTGATTAGCTTTGTTAATGGTTTCTGCTATATCATTTTCAACATTATATAAGAGAGGTTCATCTGGAACGAGAATTTGCTGATGTCGTGTAAACCGATCTTTAAAAACCTTGAAATAATATTTCCAGGGTCCTTTTCGGACTGCCACCAACTCACGACCATACCAATAAAATACTTCATCCCACCCAAAAGACTGTATCAAAAATTTCTCTGAATGCTTCCTGTTCCTATGAATTTACTTGTTATATGCGAGAATTTTATTTCACATTTATCTATTGTAGAAGAGTAGCAAAATAAAGATTTATTTTTAGTTCCTTCCTTATCAGAAGAAAAAATATTAATTGAAATGTTATAAAAATGCTCTTTTAGATGTCTATAAA
>JAJQFE010000023.1 GCA_021201295.1 Tannerellaceae bacterium
ATATAATATAGAGTACTTAGAAAGTAAGTTTAAGGAATTTATTTTTAGATAAAAATAATTTTTGGAATGTTTTTAAAAGTTAATTTTGGTTGATAAAGATCGAATTATGAAAATTAACGTCCGATAAAATAAATACTATTTAATTTATATTTTTTTCTTATTTTTCTTTCTTTCTTTTTTTATTAAATTTACAAATAAATTTTCTGTTATTGCATGCAACCTTATATCTTTAGTATAAATATGGAAACCATAAACAAACATTTTTCTTGCCAAAATGGCTCTGGTAGCTGGAATGAAAATCATTTTCTTTTTATTCAATGTTTCAGCCCGTTTTCTTCTATAAGCACTAAAATTTATATGTGTGGGATATATTGCAAAGTCGGTTTTGTTATATAAAATCCGATAATCTTTTGTTAGGTAGTTCTTCTATTGAAGATGTTATAAGAGAGGAATGTGATTTTTATCTTAAAATAGTTTATCCTGATGATTTATCTTTATGGAGAGAAATGTGGAATACCATTTTACAATATCTTAAAAAATTTAAGGAAAGACGGGAGGAAATAGATTATTTTACTTTTACATTTCGTCTTCAACATAATTTTCTCCCTTCTTCCCCACGTTTTTTACAACAAATGGTAAGTTCTCGCATAAAACCAATGTGGGATGGGGATAAATTGCGTTATTTTATTTGTTTAGTAGAAAGTTCTACTATTAAAGAAGCTGGTAATTTACGTATGTATAATAGGGACCATTTAACTTATGAAGAATATAATTTTATATGTAAGCGTTGGAAACAACAAAGAAAAATGACACTGACTAAACGTGAAAGTATCATACTTATGCTTGCTTAACAGGGGAAAAATTCCCGGGAAATAGCTCATGATTTATGCAAAGGGCATAACACCATTCGAAATCAAATAAAATCATTATTTTCTAAACTGAAAGTTCATTCTATGCAGGAAGCTCTCGAATATGTCTGTAATTATTGTATAATATAATTGTAAAGGAAGGTCTCTCACTAAAATTCTCAGGTGGAATAAAATATTAAATATTAGACTCAAATGGGCTAATTTTTATTTAAAAAAATACATTAAACTTGTATGACATTTATTCATTATTTGTTTAATTTAATACTTATAAAAATGGAAGAAAAAAGAAAAACATTAGGAAAACTTAAATTGAATCAACTTAGTGCAAATGAGTTGGACAAACGAGTCTGAAAATAATAAAAGGAGGTTGTGGATGTGGTTCTGCTTGTAAAGATTATAGTCCTTCTTCTGGCTCTCTTGAATTCAAAGGTTATTATGGTGGCTAAAAAAGTACAAATTTGTCACAAATAATAATATAAATTTCTGTAGATCCTATCCCTATAACTAAATTTTTGTCATATGAAATTTTCTGCTATAATTCCTGCTTATAATGTAGATCAGTATCTTCCCACTTGTCTTGATTCTTTATTATGCCAAGATGTCGATATGGAAATTATCATAATAAATGATGGTTCTTCAGATAAAACTGCAAATATTGCAGAGCAATATAAAAAGGAGAATAAAAATATCATTGTTATACATCAAATCCATAGTGGAGCTGCAGTTGCCCGGAATAGAGGGGTTGAGATAGCCAAAGGTCAATATATAGTATTTGTAGACAGTGATGACTGGATTGTAAAAGGAGTATTAAATAAGTTGTATATCATAGCTGAAGAGAATCAGGCAGATATGGCCATGGGCAATATGTTTTTTTATTATCCGGATGAAAGTGAAAGTTATAGGTATCCTATTTCTTCCCAGCTAAAAAACCGTATATTTAAAGGATCTCAATGTTTCATTTCCTTAATGGAAAAACACTCCTATTATCCTATGGCAGTAAACTATGTCTACAGGCATGAATGGATAAAGAAAAAACCTTCGCTTTATTCCTGGTATTATTCATGAAGATGAAGCCTGGACCCCCATAGCCTTATGCCTGGCAAATTGTGTAATATTGACTGATTTGGACTTTTATTATTACCGGAAGCGAGTGGGATCTGTTATGCATACGATTAATTATAAAAATAGGATTCGATGTCTATCCTATGTCATTAAACAACTACTGGTATTTACTGCTGAATATAAGGATAAAGAGGAAGATAAATCTATAAAAAGTTGGATATATGTAAATCTGTTGCGTATGCTGCGAACAGTATGGGACATAATTCCAGGGATAACAGATTCATCATTTGTTATATCGGATACTTCCATCAATATGGATAGTCAATTAAGTAAGAAGATACCTGAAAAGGCAAAAGAGAGATGCCAAGAATATTTTCAATAATAAAAGCAGGTAAAAAAAGATATTTGGAATGGAAAATAATCCATGGGATATTTATATAAACCGTTTATCGGAACAGGACCTGCTAAATAAAAAAATGATCCTGATCTATAATAAGCCGGAATGGTATGAGTACGATTTGTTGACACCGGAGAACTTCCCTCCGGATTATATAATAACATTTGATCATAAATACCTGCAGGTGACAGATATAATTGTTTTTTATTTGGACGACTTAGTGGATCGTTTACAGGGTGATCTAGATAAGTTCAAGAATCAGATATGGGTAGCCTGGGGTAAAGAAGAAGAAGAAAATTATCCCATCATGAAAGACGATGATTTCAGAGTATTATTTGATATCTGGCTGACTTATCAAAAATCATTTAATAAGTTAAAACTCTATTATATTCAAAAAGCTACTCAGGAGAATACCGAATATATGGTAGACTTCATACATCCGTTTATTCGCCTTTGTGATTTTTATGAAAATGATTACACATAAGTCGTTGTTTGGATTTTTCTTTTGCTCACTCATTTAGTATTTACACTTTTTCATTGGAATTATGAATTACAATCGATATAATTGTATTGTATAATCACTTAGAACTAATATAAAATGAAAAATGTAACCACAATTTGTATCTTCCTGTCTATACTACTGACGGGATGTGAAGGACAAAAAACTCCGCTGCTGATAGTGATCCTTTATCACTATTGATGTGAATGCACGTTACCCCAGAAAAGAACTGATTCTCCAGGACTTTCTGGATGTGGAATATATTCCGTTGGAAACAAATGACGAGTTTATTACATCTGCTTCTTTACAGGCCCTGGACACTGATATATTATTAATTAAAGATCATGGTTGGATTAGCAAGGGTGACATATTTATTTTTGACAGGAATGGTAAAGGTTTGAGAAAAATCAATCGTGTGGGTCAGGGGAGAGAAGAGTATACAGATATATTAGATATCGCGATGGATACGGAGAATGATGAAATCTATATTAATAATCATTTCGCTCAAAAAATAGTAGTGTATGATTTGTATGGTAATTTTAAGCAGAGTATCAAGCAGAAAGAAGGTGTTTTCTATAATTTGATAGCGAATTTTGACCGGGATCATTTAATCTGTCATGATGGACATTTTGAAATTGATAAGCCGGAAATCAAAAGGAATTATTTTTTGATCGTGTCCAAAGAGGATGGAAGTATTCAGGAAATTCCAATTCCTTTTAAAGAGAAGAAATCGAGGTCCATGATGATGAGAGATGCGAGTGGTAAAGTAATCAGTAAAATTTATAGCATTTACAATAAACCGCTAATCCCTCATCAAGGTAGTTGGCTGATTACTGAATTATCTGTCGATACGATTTATTCCTATTCACCGGAGCATGTGTTGAAGCCTTTTATTGTACGAGTCCCGTCTATTCACTCTATGGATACTGAAGTATTTTTATTCCCCGGTGTTCTTACGGAAAATTATTATTTTATGCAAACCATAAAAAAGAATTTGATTTTGTAAAAGAAACAGGCTTCCCGACAACGGAGTTAGTATACGACCGACAAGAAAAAACAATTTATGAATGTGTCATATATAATGATGATTTTATAAATAAAAACCCATGAGCTTAGTTTATGAAATACCTATACCTCCGGTTATTATAAATAATGAGGAAATCGCATTTATGACAAGATTAGGTGCTTACAATCTTATAGAAGCCTATGAAAAAGGGGAATTGAAAGGTCGGTTAAAAGAAATCGCTGCGGAATTGGATGAGGAATCCAATCCGGTAATTATGGTGGCAAAGCATAAGAAATAAACATTCGTTATATGAAAAAACTACTTGTAATTTTAATAACCATTCTGTTGGGAGTGACGGGATGTGAAGAACGAAAACAGATAGATGGCAATGAACTCATCGTAGTGGACGTAACAGCCAGATACCCGAAAAAGGAAGTGGCTCTTCAGGATATACTGGATGTGGAATATATTCCTTTGGAAACAAATGACGAATTCATCCATCAGGGATATTTGCGTGCCATCGGTAAGAATACCATCGTCGTCAGGAATTGGTCCCGGGATGGGGATCTTTTTATTTATGACAGAAATGGGAAAGCGCTCAAAAAGATAAACCGGAGAGGGGGAAGTAACGAAGAATATACCAGTGCAACTGAAATCATCCTGAATGAGGAAAATAATGAGTTGCTTGTTTGTGATGCATTGGAAAATAAAATAATGGTGTATGATCTGGAGGGAAATTTTAAGCGACGCTTTTCATTAGATCCGGAAATCGATTATCATGGTATATTCTCTTTCGACCGGGATCATTTAATTATTAATGAGATAACTTTCGATTATGAATATGGAGCGAAAGATACACCTTCTTTTCTGATTTTGTCCAAACAGGATGGAAGCCTTACCCGGACAATTAATATCCCCTTCCATGAGAAAAAGTCATTCCTTATCATAGTGCCGGAAGTAGGAGTTTCATTTCCCCGTACCTACAATCCGGTGTTTTCTTACCGGAATGGTTTTATACTGACGAAGCAATCCTCTGATACGATTTATATGTATTCGACAGATCATCAAATGACCCCATGGGTGGTTAGAACTCCGTCTATTCAATCAATGGAGCAGGAAATCTTTCTTTTTCCAACGTTTCTTACCGATGAGTACTATTTCCTGACTAAAGTGGAGAAAGTATGGGATTTTAATCTCAGGAAAGGCTTCCCAAACACGCATGTGATGTATGATAGGCAGAAAAATGCTTTAAATGAATGTGTCATATACAATGATGATTTTAAGGATAAAAAACCATTGGATATCACATGCCGGTTTATGAATGAAGAAATTGCATTCTGGCAAATCCTGCAAATAGATGAACTGATGGAAGCCTATGAAGAGGGCAAATTAAAAGGGCGGTTGAAAGAACTTGTTTCCACATTGGATGAAGACTCCAACCCAGTCCTGCTGTTGGCAAAATACAGGAAATAGATTAATAGAAAGATTCGGGAGAGATAGAAAAGATGTTCCCCGCAGCAGGCGGGGATCGTGAAAGGAATGACGATCTCCTTTATTTTTTATCCAAACTGCTGGTTTCCATGCGATCCCCACCTGCACGGGGAACAGTCCGGGACAGATTCTTGTTATGGGAAGATGGAGTTGGAAAGAGATGTGTCTGGCAGATTTTTGTATATGTCGGATAACTTTCCGTAATTTGCCCTTTCTAAAAACAGATCCGCGTTGATATGACTACTAAGCAACATGCTGGCTCCGGCCGGTCTTCGATTCAGGGATTAACCAAACAGCAGGTGGAAGAGAGTCGCCGCCTATATGGAGAGAATCTCCTGACTCCCCCTCAGAAAACCTCGTTATGGAAATTATTCCTGGAAAAGTTTGATGATCCTATTATACGGATCCTGTTAGTAGCCTGGCTCCTGTCTCTTCTTATTGCCGGAGTGCATTGCTGGGGTCCGGAACAGCAGGGATTTACCGCCTTTCTGGAACCCATTGGTATATTCTTTGCCATTATGCTGGCCAGTTGTGTCTCTTTTTTCTTTGAAATGAGAGCCAATAAAGCCTTTGATGTCTTAAATACAGTCAATGATGACACCTTAGTCAAAGTGATCCGGGACGGATCTATCCGGCAAATTCCTAAAAGAGAAGTAGTCGTAGGAGATATCGTCGTATTGGAAACTGGAGAAGAAGTCCCGGCAGACGGCAGGTTGCTGGAAGCGATTTCACTCCAGGTGAATGAGTCCACCCTTACCGGGGAACCGGTAATCGATAAGACCACCCACGAAGCGGATTTTGATCCGGAAGCCACTTATCCTTCCAACATAGTGATGCGGGGGACTACCTTAGTAGATGGCCACGGAATCATGGAAGTGGAAAAGGTCGGGGATGCTACCGGATATGGGAAAGTATATGAAGGCTCACAGATCGATAATCAGTTGGAAACTCCTTTGCAGATCCAACTGAAGGGATTAGCCGGACTGATCAGTAAGGCAGGCTATACGATTGCAGGACTTACATTTGCCGCTTTATTCATCAAAATGTTAGTAGCTGCAGAAGGTCTGCTGGTGATGGACCAGGTCGGGCAGGTGCTGAACATATTTATGGTAGCCGTCACACTAATTGTAGTTTCTGTCCCGGAAGGACTCCCCATGAGTGTCACCCTGAGTTTAGCACTCAGTATGAACCGGATGTTGAAAACCAATAATCTGGTTCGCAAAATGCATGCCTGTGAAACAATGGGAGCTACTACTGTCATCTGTACAGACAAAACAGGCACCTTAACGGAAAACCAGATGCAGGTATATGAAACCCGGTTTTATCATCTGGACGGACAGCATCTGAAAAAGGATGAGTTAAGCGACTTAATCAAAGAAGGGATGGCAGTCAACTCCACTGCCTATCTGGAATTTACCGAAGGCAAAGTAAGTGCCCTGGGAAATCCGACAGAAGGAGCCCTCCTGTTATGGCTGAATAAAGAGGGAGAAGATTATCTCTCCTTACGGGAACAGGCAACCGTGATTGAACGGCTTACCTTTTCAACGGAAAGGAAATATATGGCTACACTCGTCCGGTCTCCTTTATTAGGTAGAAAAGTTTTATATGTAAAAGGCGCACCGGAAATTGTACTGGCCCATAGTGCACGGGTCGCCATAGATGGAACCACCCGGACTGTAGAAGAAAGCCAGGCCGGAATAGAAAAGCAGTTGCTGAACTACCAGAATCAGGCAATGCGGACCTTAGGATTTGCTTATCAGTACGTAGAGGACAAAGACGAGGCCTCTTTATTTAAAGAAGGACATCTGTTTAAAACAGATCTGACCTATATCGGGATCGTGGCTATTTCCGATCTGGTAAGAAAAGATGTCCCGGCAGCCGTCCAATCCTGTTTGCAGGCAGGAATAGATGTGAAGATCGTTACAGGAGATACACCCGGTACGGCACGGGAGATCGGACGGCAGATTGGGATCTGGCACCCGGAAAACACAGAGGCCGACCTGATTACCGGTCCAGCTTTTGAAGCCTTAACGGATGAAGAAGCACTGAACCATGTATTGGACCTGAAAATTATGTGCCGGGCACGTCCTACGGATAAACAGCGATTAGTTCAGTTACTCCAGCAAAAGGATGCAGTGGTGGCAGTTACAGGAGATGGAACCAACGATGCACCAGCGTTAAAAGCAGCTCAGGTCGGACTGTCGATGGGAGATGGGACCTCGGTGGCGAAAGAAGCAAGTGATATTACCATTCTGGATAATTCATTCAGTAGTATTACCCGTGCAGTGATGTGGGGGCGTTCCCTTTACCGGAATATCCAGAAATTCCTTTTATTTCAGTTGACCATCAATGTGGCAGCCTGCCTGATCGTTTTATTAGGTTCCCTGTTGGGTGCGGAATCACCGTTGACCGTCACCCAGATGCTATGGGTGAATCTGATCATGGATACGTTTGCTGCAGCGGCTTTAGCCTCCCTTCCTCCGAATGAGCGCGTGATGCAGGACAAGCCCCGGAAAAGCGGACCCGGCGGAGATTTTATTGTTTCCCGTCCGATGGCCTGGCATATATTTATTGTAGGGGTTTTATTCGTGATAGGGTTGATGGGATTACTCGTATATCTTCAAAACAGGGATGGCATCCTTTCCGCTTATGACCTGTCTTACTTTTTCACCGTCTTTGTGTTGTTGCAATGCTGGAATATGTTCAATGCCAAAGCCTTTGGAGATAATAAATCGGCATTTAGTGATCTGGCCGGTAGTAAAGTGTTCCTGGCAGTCGCTTTCCTGATCCTGACAGGACAATACCTGATCGTGACTTTCGGAGGACAGATGTTCAGTGTCGTTCCTTTGACCTGGAAAGATTGGGGCATAATAGCCGGCAGTACATCTGTCGTTTTATGGATCGGTGAACTGATCCGGTTGGTAAGAAGAATAAAGACTAACTAAAAAAGAGCCGAAAGCCGGACTCGAACCGGCGACCTACGCATTACGAATGCGTTGCTCTACCAACTGAGCTATTTCGGCGATATATGCATATCCGGACATTATTCTACATCCGAAAGCAGGTCATTCAGGAATTGGTCGAGATCAGCATCCAGGTCTTTCAGGAGCGGATCATCCAGCCGGAACATGTCATCATCTATAAAGAGCAACTCTTCAATGACTATAAATTCCTCATCAGTCAGGCTGACAGCAAAGGGTCTGGTAAATACAGGAGCCTCAAACACCTCTTTGGAGGCTAATGTATTGAGCGCTGACTTGACTACCGGAAATACTTTATTCGTATAAAAAGCTTGTTCTTCATCCGGACTGTTGACCCAGTCAAAGATAACTATTTTTTCCAGTAAGTTCTTTGCATCATCAAAAATCGTCAGTTCTCCGATTTCAGCATCTACCTGTACATATAAGTTACTGATCAGGTCCGGAGATTTAGATGACGTAAGTTGGTTAATAGCTGAAACAAAAGTTTTCTCAAGGATGGTCTGAACTTTTACGTTGCTTGCGCTCATGTCTGTATTTATTTCCCCAATTATTTTCAAAAGTAATCATATTTCCCGGAACAACAGGATTATTCCTGACCAAATTGAATATTTAACTTGGCATTGGACCAGATCCGTTCCGATAAGGTATCCATATATAATTTTTGCAGCCGGGTCTCTTTTGCTTCTTCCCCTTTGTTTTTCTTAAACAACTCATAGGCAATACCGGCCCATTCATGGGCCTTTTCCAGATCGGTGTTTACTTCATATGCTAAAGCCATATTAGAGGCACTTTTGGCTTTGTCTTTCCATCCGGAACTCTTTTCATAAATACTTTTCCAGCGTATAGCCGCCTGGTCCCATTTTTCAGTGGATACATACGCGGACGCCTCTTTCCAGACAGACGTAAGGCCGGTGTAATACCAACGGGTCTCCTCTTGCCAGTGAGGAACAAAATTGGTATATATCTTAGCCCCCATATAAGCACCGGCTGCCCGTAAGGCTAATTCACCATCCGGTAATAGTTGATGAAGCTGTTCTATATGGAGTGCCAGTTCTGCCCAGAAAATACTGTCATTCACCAGGACGGTAGCTAAAGAATTTTCCCGGGAAGGAAGATAACTCCTGACAATGCCTGTGATTTTTACATCGATTGCACCCATCACCAAGCCGTCTCCGAACCGGGAAACCTGTTTCTTCATCCGGAAAAGAAGCCTGTCTATGGAGATAATGGCCTCAGCATCATTGGCCAGGCATAACTCCATGACCTGTTGCTGGGTTAATTTGGTATCCACCAGATAAGCCTGGTCCGTCCGGGTCATTTCATGATAGAGAAGTACATCTTCAAAATAGCCCTCATCCACAATCGCTTTTCCTAACGCCCGTGTCGCATCAAACAACGCACTGTCTGTCCGGACACGACAGGTATCCTGGCTGACACCGAACAGGAGATATTCATAGCCGACCGTTTCCGGCTGAGGAACGGCATTGTTCACGACTAATATTTTTCTTACCTCCTCCGGAAACGTGATTTCTGCAGGATTATAGGTCTCTATCCCCAGGTAGTGAATAGATCCGCAAGAGGACAACAGAAAACAGAGGAGGCAATAAAAGGTACTTCTCATAGACAACTTATAGTTCTAAATCACTGATAGCTTTGAAATAACCGATAGACTCTGCAATCCCTACAAACGGGTCCTGCATGTCTTTTTCATATTCCAGGCTACACATACCGGTGTAATTGACTTCGCGCAGCGCTTTTATAAAAGCAGGAAAATCAATTTTACCTCGGCCAATCTCAATGCCGACCCCTGCTTTGGAAGCATCCGTTACATCCTTGATATGAATGTCAAATACACGGGTATGGTATTTTTTCAGGTCCGCTACCAGATCACATCCGTTCCGGAGATCGTGTCCTATATCTAAGCACATCCCTATCCGGGGGTCCAGTTCTTTGGTATTCTCCCACACGTCGGTGGCATCCGGATAGAGTTCAATATCCGGGCCATGGAGATGGATTGCATAGTGAAAGTCATATTCTTTTACTTTCTTATCCACATACGGTAATAGTTCATAGTTCGGAACACCTACCACTAATTTCACACCCACCCGTTTCGCATACTCAAACCCCCGGTCTATTTCTTCTTCACTTTTCATGTAGATAGACCCTACGGCATATCTGGTTACCTGATGCGCCGCACAGGTGTCATGAAAAGCCCGGATCTGCGCCTCCGTACTGTCTAAAGGCAGATGGAAATCTTTGATACATAGATAGTGAATAATATCCAGCCGTTGCAAGGTTTTCAGCATGGTATCCAGGTCAAAATGGACAAAGGTATACCCTGCCATTCCCAGATGAAATGGATTCACCGCTTTCCGGGCTTTAGGCGTAACCGGGTTCGGAAGGATGGCATTTCCCCGGGCAGCGGCTCCGATGAGTAACGCTCCGGCCAATCCCTGTTTAAAGAATGTTCTTCGTGTGTGTTTCATGGTATTTGTGTTTAATGGTGTAAGCAAATCTACACTATTTTTTTAGTGCAGCCATACTTTCTTCCAGACTTTTGATTTTACTTTCCGCATCCGCCTGTTTTTTGCGCTCCATCTCAATCACTTGGGCAGGCGCTTTGCTGACAAAACTTTCATTGCTCAGCTTCTTCAGTACGGATGCCAGGAATCCCTGCTGATAGGCCAGCTCTTCCGCTAATCTGGCCAGTTCTTCCTCCACATTGATCATATTCCCTAACGGGACGGCATATTCTGTGGTACGCACCAGAAAAGAGACTGCTCCGGCAGATTTCTCGTTTACATTCGCAATAGAGGATATGTTACATAGTTTAGTGATCACCGGATTAAACGCTTCCATATGTTCCCCTACGATTTCCAACTGTAAAGTTTCTTTAGCAGGAATGTTTTTCTGCAGACGGATCGTACGGATGCCTCCGATGATCTCTTTTACCACTTCAAACGCTTCCAGATAGGCCTGGTCTACGGCTGCGATCTGCGGTTGCAGGGAAATCATAATACTTTCCCCTTCCCGGCGCGGCTCTAATGCCTGCCATAATTCCTCCGTAATAAAAGGCATAAACGGATGCAACAGGCGAAGCAATGAATCAAAGAAACTCAGCGTAGCCTCATAGGTTATCCGGTCAATCGGCTGTTCGTAGCCCGGTTTGATCATCTCCAGATACCAGGAAGAGAATTCGTCCCAGAAGAGTTTATAGACATCCATCAGGGCCTCGTTCAGACGGTATTTACCGAAAGAATCATCCATCGACGCGATGGTTTTGTTCAATTGCATCCGGAACCATTGGATTGCTATGGCAGAAGCCTCCGGTTGCGGAATCGTTTCATCTACTTTCCAGCCTTTGACCAGACGGAACGCATTCCATATTTTATTGTTAAAATTACGTCCCTGTTCACATAAGGAATCATCAAACGGAATGTCATTCCCGGCAGGCGCGGCTAACATTAAGCCCATCCGTACCCCGTCAGCCCCATATTTCTCAATCAGTTCCAGCGGGTCCGGAGAGTTTCCTAAGAATTTGGACATCTTACGTCCCAGTTTGTCACGAACCAATCCGGTAAAATATACATTTTCGAACGGTTTTTCTTTTTCATACTCATATCCGGCCATGATCATCCGGGCCACCCAGAAGAAAATAATATCAGGAGCAGTTACCAGGTCACTGGTCGGATAATAATACCTGATCTCTTCATTATCCGGATGATTAATCCCGTCAAACAGGGAGATCGGCCATAACCAGGATGAAAACCAGGTGTCTAAACAGTCTTCATCCTGACGCAGGTCTGATCGCTGTAAAGCCGGGTTTCCTGTTTTTTCCCGGGCCAGTTCCAACGCTTTTTCGGGAGTATCTGCCACCACATATCCACCTTCCGGTAAATAATAAGCCGGGATGCGATGTCCCCACCAAAGCTGACGGGAAATACACCAGTCCTTGATGTTTTCCATCCAGTGACGGTACGTGTTTTTTAATTTCTGCGGATAGAATTTAATTTCATCCTCCATCACAGCATCTAAAGCCGGTTGGGCCAGGCCATCCATCTTCAGGAACCATTGCATCGATAATTTAGGCTCAATCGGTACATGGGTGCGTTCCGAATAACCCACTTTGTTATCATACGCTTCGATCTTTTCCATCAGGCCAGCTTCCTGCAGATCTGTAGCGATCTGTGTCCGTACGTCAAAACGATCCATCCCTACGTATAAGGTCCCGGCTTCACTGATCGTTCCGTTGTTATTGAAAATATCGATGGTGGGCAGGTTATATTTTTCCCCTAACATGTAGTCATTTACATCATGGGCAGGGGTGACCTTCAGACAACCTGTCCCAAATTCCATATCCACGTAATCGTCCATAATAACCGGAACAGCCCGGTTTACCAACGGTACGATCACTTTTTTCCCTTTCAGGAAAGCATACCGGGGATCATTCGGGTTTACACACACGGCGGTATCCCCCAGGATCGTTTCCGGCCGGGTGGTGGCCACTACAATATACGTATTGTCTTCTTCTTCAACCTGATAACGAAGGTAGAAAAGTTTGCTATGTTCTTCTTTGTACACCACTTCCTCATCCGAAAGAGCGGTCAATGCCTGCGGGTCCCAGTTAACCATACGTACACCCCGGTAGATCAACCCTTTTTCATAGAGGTCAACGAATACTTTGATCACACTTTCCGAACGGATCTCATCCATGGTAAAGGCGGTTCTGTCCCAGTCACAGGAAGCGCCTAACTTCCGTAATTGTTTCAGGATAATTCCTCCATGTTCCTCTTTCCATTCCCAGGCATGTTTCAGGAACTCTTCACGGGTCAGGTCGCTTTTCTTAATTCCTTTCTGTGCAAGTTTGTCCACCACTTTTGCTTCTGTGGCAATCGAAGCATGGTCTGTCCCCGGTACCCAGCAGGCGTTTTTCCCCTGCATACGTGCCCGGCGGATCAATATATCCTGGATGGTATTGTTTAACATATGCCCCATGTGGAGTACTCCGGTGACGTTCGGAGGAGGTATGACAATCGTATAAGGCTCCCGTTCGTCCGGAACAGATCTGAAAAAGCCTTTATCTAACCAATACTGATACCATTTCCCCTCTACATCTTTCGGGTTGTACTTACTTGCAATTTCCATAATTTTTATTCTGCGTAATATAGTGTCTGTTGATAATGGGTTCGCCGGAAGCAGTTCCCAAAATTATAAGGCAAAAGTACAAAAAAACTATGGAACAGAGTAGATATGGACAAAGAAATCAGTTCTTTGTCTCTCCGCCCTTTGAAAAGGCTACCCTACCGGGTCGGAAACCTTCTTTCAGCCTATCTCTAAAGAAACGGGTAGCAATAAAAAACGGCAGATCAGTCTGGTTACCTGATGAGCGGGCCTTGAATGTTTCCCGATGGCAATGGGGTAGGGGGATGTGGTTCCCCGGGTCCTGCCTGGTGACCCTGGTGACGGGTGGCCCGGTTTTATCCTGAATAAATATATATTCATTTTTGACTGAAAAACTATATATATATTTATTTATTATATTATTAATAATGTATATTTATATATATTATATTGTGCGGAGTTTTTACGATAAAACTCCACCCCAAACTCTATCCCAAAGTATATACAAACGAATAAAAAAGCGGTCGGCCAATAGTATACTGATTCGTACCGGATAATAAGTATATTAAGCGCAATTAATAAGTATATTAGCCGGCGCTAATAAGTATATTAAGTGGAGCTAATAAGTATATTAAGTCCGGCTGATACGTATACTATCCAGGCTCTCCACCGGAGCAGCCGGATTTGGCTAAGGCCGATCTCCGGTTGCAATGCGGCAGCATCGGATATAAGGATCTCCTGACCCGTAACCTCTACTATACCGATGAAAGTCACAGATACTCTTTAACTAACACTAAAGAACAAGTGGGGGAGTAAGGTAACATATAGGGCTGTGGATTGACTTGTCCGGTCTGTTCCGGTGGTTTGCCTTTTATTTTTTCCTTTTCATCTGTCGCGGTTTCTTAGATGGAAAGGATTTTCTATATTTGCTTGTAATCTTTTAAGACTTTAAGTATAGAAGTATATGGCAATAGCAAAAAAGAACGACTGGCTGGTAGGATTGATCATCTCTATCCTGTTAACAGTGTTTGTTAACTTCTCTCTCCTGATGCGGTTATATGAATATTCCAGCAAAGTGGGAATAGATCCTTTCAGGCCGCCTGTGAATAGTTATTATCTCTATTTTTCCTTAGGGTGGTTTTTTCTTTTTGCATTTATCCTTTTTATTCTGACTTTGCAATGGTGCCGGTTAGGGGATCAGCTATTCAAACGGAATGAATATAAAGTGGTACTCTTTGTCATAGGTGTCAGTGCGTTATGCGCATTTCTGTTGCTTCAGCTTTATCCGGTTCTGCAGGAAACCTTTATGGAGCATGTGGTGCAGACAGAAGGGCAAATAAAACCTTCCGGTGGGATGAAACCAGACGGTAACTTTGGACGGGGAGGGCCTTCGAAAAAACCTATGTGGGAGATGCCGGACTCTCCGATTCCGTTTATCAAAGCGATGAGTCCTCATCCTTTTTCCCGCCCTTTGGTCACGGAACATTTGTTTGTTTTAATTACTATTATTCTGATTATCTCATTGATGCGCCTGCTATATGATCGCCAGCAAATGTTACTGGAGTTTGAAAAACTAAAAACGGAAAAACTCAAGACTTTCTATAATGCCCTTATGGGACAGATCAACCCGCATTTCTTCTTTAATTCCCTGAATGGCCTGAACTCTTTGATCAGGGGGGATGAAAAGAAAAAGACATTGGCCTATCTGGATGGACTGTCCAATGTGTTCCGGTATATTTTGCAGAGTAATAAAAAAGAGTTGGTGACGTTAGAAGAGGAACTTCAGTTTGTGAAAGCCTACACGTATCTGCTGAGTGTGCGGTATGAAGGAAAATTATTTTTTTTCGTTCAGTCGGATACCCGTTACCTGTTATGGCAATTGCCGATTCTGAGTATATTGCCTTTAATAGAAAATGCAGTCAAGCATAATGTGATCAGTAAACAGTATCCTTTAGAGGTGAATATTTATACTACTGAGGACCATATGCTGGTGGTTTCAAATAAGGTGCAACCTAAAGTGGAGAAAAGTGTCAGCAGTGGGATCGGACTTAAAAATCTATGGGGCCGCTATCGGATGCTGACCGGTAAAGATATTTATATTTCTAACCGGAAGGACTATTTCAAGGTGTCCCTTTCGTTGATCAATGCATCTGTTTAATGTGAAGTGTAGGTACCCATGAGAGCTGTTATTATAGAAGATGAAACGGCTGCCATAATCAGTCTTAAGGCAGTCCTTGAACAAAATCAGGTCACTCCGATAGAGGTGGTGGCAGAGCTGGAAAGTATAGAAGAGAGTGTGGAGTATTTTCAATCTTCCCCTCAGCCGGATATTATTTTTATGGATATTCATCTGGCGGATGGCACAGCCTTCAAAATTTTTGAGCAGGTGAATATCGAATCTCCGGTTGTTTTTACTACGGCTTATGATGAATATGCTTTGCAGGCTTTTCAGGTCAGTAGTATTGACTACCTGTTGAAACCGGTCACGGTCCATTCCCTGGAAAGGGCCCTGAATAAACTGAAACTCTTTGATACGGAGGAAAGAAAAGCCCATGTGTTGCAGATGAATGATACGATCCGGGGCAGGAATAAAGTGAAAAGTCTCCTGATCATGTTAGCCGATAAATTCTATCCTCTTCCTGTGGAGACGATTCTCTATTTTTATACTGCTAATGAAAAGGTGACTGCTTTTACGGCAGACGGGAAACAGCATCCGGTAGACCGGACACTGGATGCCTTGATGGAACAGTTGGATGAGCATCTCTTTTTCCGTGCTAACCGTCAGTTTATTATTTCCCGGAAAGCCATCAAAGATGTGGATCTGTGGTTTGGGAGTCGTTTGTCTGTGAACTTATCCGTACCTGTGCCTGAGCGTATTGTGGTTAGTAAGACGAAGTCGCCGGTGTTTAAAAAGTGGATTTTGGAGGAGGTGAATTAACGGTTCCATTTCACCCGTCGAAAAGGGTGATTCATCGTCTAAGTTGAGCCTCTCACCGACTGTTAACTTTTTTTTATGGTTGTTTTCTTTTCCTTTGCTTTTGTAACAACTAACTAAGAATAATCGGTATGCTAAAATGTATCACATTTGAAGGAGATGCTTCCTCTCTGAATGCACTGATGGGGTATTTTGAGAAGCTGGATAAAGCGTTGGCAGATGTTCATAAGGTCTTGCATAAGGAGCAGGCTAACCAACCTATTTTTGTGAAGGAGGGAAGTAAGATTATCCGGGTGCCCCGGGAAGATATCCTCTATCTGGAAGGATACGGGGATTACGTAAAGATCCACCGGACCACTGGTAAACCGCTCTTGTCCCAGATGAGCCTGAAACGTTTTGAATCCTCTTTGTCCGGCAGGGATTTCTGCCGGGTACATCGTTCCTATATCGTGGCTATTTCACAGATCAACTATATTGAAAGAAAGCGGATCCGTATAGGCAATGAACTGATCCCGATCAGTGATTCCTATCTGCCGGTGCTAATGGAGCATCTGGCTTTGCATAAGTAAAGGAAAAAACAGTCCCGGCTTTGGCGATGGTCAGTATACTAACCTGTACCTCTTTTACTGAGAGTAGTTTTTTCGCACAGGCACAAAGCGTAGAACTTGGAGTGACCACATCATCTACTAACAGGATGTGTTTTCCCCGGATGGAGGATTCGTTTTTCAGTGTGAAAAGCCCTTGCATATTATTCCATCGATCATAGATATTTTTAGTCACCTGGGAAGTGGACTGTACTTCCCGGTATAACAGGTGGGTAGATACCGGCAAGCCGGACACTGCCCGGATGCCCCGGGCGATATATTCTGCCTGGTTATAGCCACGTATGCTCCGGCGTTTTTTATGGATAGGAACCGGAACGATCAGGTCGATGTCCCGGAACAGGGAGGACCGGGAGACCTCCTGCCAGCACAGTTTGCCTAATTCATAGGCTAATTCTTTATTCTCATGGTATTTAAAAGCATGGACTAACTTTTGCACTTTATTTCCTTTTTCATAATGCAGGAAGGCGGAGGCCGCCTGTATCCGGATTCTGCCATAGAACAGATGGAAGACCGGATTGCCGGGTTGGGTATGAAAGTGGGTATACGGGAGGTCATAGAGACAACCCAGGCAAATCTGTTTTTCGGTTTTGATTAACGGGGTCCGGCAGGTCAGGCAAAGATTGGGGAAAAACAGATGTAACAAATCATTCCAGATCGTCTGCATAGTCTCCGGTATTGAATAATTGTTTCAACAGCGGCAGGCTGTCTTTGCTTTCAAATCCTTTACCGAGTGCAAACCGTAAGAGTTTATTGAACCTATCTCTTTCATCTTTCCCTTTGGTTGTTTTCTTTTTGTTTTTTAAAAGATCCAGCAGGATGGACCGGTATTCTTCTGCGTCTATTTGTTCCAGTGCTTCCGCTGTGAGGGAAGCAGGAATGTTTTTTTCCCGGAGTTCATATCCGATTTTAATTTTCCCCCATTTATTATAACGCAGTTTGTCATGGACGAAACTTCGGGTAAACCGGGTTTCGTCTATAAATTTTTCTTTTACCAGACGGCTGATGATCCGTTCTGTGATCTCCGGAGTGGCTCCGGAGGAGGTCAATTTTTTTTCTATTTCCTGCACGCATCTTTCCGCAGTGGAGCAATAGGCGGCCATACGGTGTAATAGTTCTGCTTCGCTTTTTTTTTTCATTTGCTGGCTTTGATTATCCTGTCTTTGCCGGACAGGTCTTTTTTTAATTCTATCTTTTTATATCCGTAGTCTGCCAGGAGGCGAACCGTTTCCTTTCCATACATCCCGTTGATTTCCAGGTAGAGTGTCCCCTTTTCTCTCAGTTTGTGTTGTCCGGTCCGGGCAATCGCCCGGTAAAAGAGTAACGGATCTTCATCGGGAACAAACAAGGCAAGGTGAGGTTCAAAATCCAGTACGTTCTTTTCCATCTGTTTTTTTTCTTTTACCAGGACGTAGGGCGGGTTACTTACCAGGGCATCCAGATTTTCCGGAAGGTCTCTTTCTGACTGTTCTGTGTTGAGTATATCTGAATGGGCAAAGTGTAAGGTTACTTCGTTCCGGCAGGCGTTTTCCCGGGCTGTCCGGATGGCTTCCCCAGAAATATCCAGGGCATAGATCCGGGCATCCGGCAGGAATTTGGCTAAGCTGATGGCTATACAGCCACTACCTGTACCGATATCTGCTATCGTGGGTTGTTTCCCTTGCCAGTCCCGGATGATCTGTTCCACCAGTTCTTCTGTTTCCGGCCGTGGGATCAGCACCGCGGGATTCACTTCAAACGTGATTCCGCAGAACTCTGTTTTCCCGAGAATATACTGGATGGGTTTGGATTGTTTCAAACGGCTGATTATCTCCTGTATCTGATCTTTTTCCTTCCCGGATAATTTCTTATCTTTGTTCAGTAGAATCTGATGACGGGGTAAGCCTGTCACATGTTCTAAGATAAGGCAAACCAGGCTCCGGATTTCACCTTCCGGAAAACGGGAAGCTAATGAGTTTCTGATAAAGGAGATGGTTTCAGTCATACGTTTTGTTTTGTTACAAAATTAATGGATTTAGATGGATATTCAAACAGGAGCATGGTGACAGATGAAAAATATATGGCCCGGTGTCTTGCCCTGGCCAAAGGAGGACAGGGGCATGTGGCTCCGAACCCTATGGCTGGGTGTGTGATTGTGCATGACCGGCAAATCATCGGGGAAGGGTTTCACCGGAGATGGGGGGAAGCGCATGCGGAAGTGAATGCCATTGCTGCCGTAAAAGATGAGACTTTATTTTCCCGGTCTACCTTATATGTCAGCCTGGAACCCTGTTCCCATTATGGCAAAACACCTCCCTGTGCAGCATTGATTATCCAGAAAAAGATCCCCCGGGTAGTGGTGGCTTGCTTAGATCCTTTTTCCGCTGTTTCCGGCCGGGGTGTGCAGATGCTGCGGGATGCCGGTGTGGAGGTCGTTACGGGGGTCCTGGAGCGGGAAGCGAAAGAACTGAACCGGGTGTTTATGCTGAGCCATACGCTGGGGCGTCCGTATGTTTTCCTGAAATGGGCGGAAAGTCTGGATGGGTTTATGGACAGATGCCGGGAGGACCGTCTGACGCCGGCTTTTCGGTTTTCCACACCAGAAATTTCCCAACAGGTCCATAAAGCACGTTCGGAGTTTATGGCCATCTTAGTGGGGTATCGTACGGCCTTGCTGGATAATCCCTCTTTGACGGTCAGATCCTGGAGTGGGAGTTCTCCGGTCCGAGTCTGTATAGACCGGGAGTTGAGCCTTCCTCCGGAGTCTACCTTGCTGGATGGAAAGGTCCGTACTTTGGTATTTACGGATCGGGAGGCGGAAGACCGGGAGCTTGTTCACCATGTCAGGCTGGACTTCACTCAGCCTGTGGTGCCGCAGGTGTTATCCTATCTCTATTCTCAACAGATCCTCTCTGTCATGGTGGAAGGCGGAAGCCGGTTGCTGACGGATTTTATCCGGGCAGATCTTTGGGATGAAATACAGGTGGAAACGGCTCCTGTTCTTTTGAAAGAAGGGATCCCTTCTCCCGCTCCGGACTGGCGAAAAAAAGCAATTCCTGTTCCGGATACTTCCTCTTTTATCAGCTTGTTAACGAACTCCATGGGACGGGTCCATCGTTTTTTCCATACGGACAGCAGGATAAAACAAGGGAATTGTCACTAAAATTTTATAAATATTCTCATGGATAGGAGATAAAGCTAAAAATGTTTCTACTTTTATGCTTTTATAGGATTACAACGAATGGTTTCAATGAAAAATAAAATAATACTGTTTGTAACAGGAGCTGCTTTCTTCTTATTATCTTCCTGCTTGAATTCAGATGATAATATTACTACTACCGTTTCTCTTAGTGATGCACAAATCTCCTCTTTTTCTCTGGCTAATGACTCTATTGATGGAATAGGGGACGTGGTTTTTACAATTGATCAACTTGAAAACCAGATCTTTAACAGGGATTCCATGCCATTTGGAACGGAAATCAATGAGCTATTGGTTATGACCCTGAGCTATTCTGCCGGAGGGGTTTATAATGTGGACCTGACACCTGAGGCTACAGGGGAAACGTATCAATGGAATGGTACGGATTCCGTGGATTTTTCGAAACCGGTAAAGATCACGGTGACCGCTTATGATGGAATGACTACTAAAAATTATCTGGCACAGATCAATATTCATGCGGTAGTGCCTGATTCGATGCAGTGGAATTTGTATGCTGAACAGGTGACGGGAACTGCTATGAAGGATCAGCAGGTAATCCCTTTCCGTTATAATGGAACCGAAAATTATTTCATGTACACTCAATCGTCTGCCTCTGCGAATGGTTATCAATTATATTACTCTTCTATTGATGATGCAAAAAACTGGAGTGAACTGTCTTTGACCGGCTTGCCGGAAAGTGGCTTAATCCTTTCGCAGATCACAGAGTTTCGTGATGAATTATATGTGCCGGCAACCAATGGTCTCTTGTATACATCCACTGATGGCCGGAACTGGGTAGTAGTGGAAAACGCACCGTATGTAACGGCTCTGTTAGGAGTGGTGAATGCGGATCTGAATCAGTCTGCTGTTTTGGCAACGATTATCACGCAGGAAGGCAGTTTATATTTTGCGGGTATGAATGAATCAGAGGAATGGATCAGTGATCCGGAGCGTTCGCTGGTTCCTGTCGGGTTTCCTGTGTCCGGGTTTGCCCATGTCAGCTATAACGCTATGTATTATGAACGCCTGATGGTGGCCGGAAGGCAGGACCGGGACGGCAATTATCTGAATACTGCCTGGGATACGATGGGAGATGCGACTTCCTGGATATTGCTGACGGATGAGAAGGCGGATTATTTTGAAAAAAGATCCGGTGCCATGTTGGCTGCCTATGATGATATGTTTTTCCTGATGGGAGGTCTGGATGCTTCCGGTCAGGCTTTAAAAGATATATATTTATCTAACAGTGATGGGGTTACCTGGGCTTTGTCTGATACACTGGTGGTGATGCCTCCTGCGTATACGGCAAGAGGCTATAGCTCTTTGGTGGTGGATCAAGATCATTTTATGCTTATTTTCGGCGGAAAAACAAGCGATCAATCGGATGTATTGGATGAAATCTGGAAAGGGCGTATTAACCGGTTGGGTTTTGCTGAATGATATCCCCGGCTCCTATATAATTTTATGGATAATTCTGCGTTATAAAAAGATGTAGTAATAAACATATAAGGGTATGACTTCAGCTTTTTTTCAACGCGTAGTATTTATTCTGGGTCTTATGGCCGGTTCCTGCTGGATAGCACAGGCTCAGGAATATAAGTATGAGATCGGAGGTATGGCCGGTGGTGCTTTTTATATGGGGGATGTCAATAAAAACACCTTCTTCAAAGGGATGAATCCGGCATTGGGCGGGGTTTTCCGTTATAATATGAACTTCCGGTGGGCGTTGAAAGGAAATCTTACCTGGGGACGTGTCTCAGGAAGTACGGATGGATTGAAAAATGTGTTTCCTCAGGACGCCCAGGGATCTTTCAGCCGGGATCTGGTGGAATTAGGAGGGCAGGTTGAGTTTAACTTTTTCGCGTATAGCGATAAGTATGCTTTTATGAATACCAAACGGTTTACGCCGTATGTCCTATTAGGAATGGGAGTAACGGTAGCACCGGGAAACAGTCAGACCTTTGCAGGATTGAATCTCCCCTTTGGCGTAGGGGCGAAATATAAAATAAAGAACAGGCTTAATTTAGGATGTGAGTTTGGCTTCCGAAAACTGATTAGTGACAGGTTGGATGTGACGGATGACAGCAACAGTTTCCTGGATAATCCGTATGAAATAAGTAGTAGTCTATGGAAGAATAAAGACTGGTATTCTTTTTTACTACTTTCTGTTACCTGGGATTTTGGACCTCGTAGCAGGCCTTGTAATAATATAAATAGCCTGCCGGGCTTTTAAAATAATTATGAAAGACGCATGTCATTGATAGATAAAATAGACAGGCAGCGTTTGCCGCAGCATATTGCAATTATTATGGATGGAAATGGCCGTTGGGCGAAAGCGCAGGGAAAAGACCGCAGCTTTGGGCATCAGGAAGGGGTTGTTTCTGTCCGGAAAATGGTTGAAGCTGCCACTGCTATTGGTTTAAAATACATGACGGTATATACTTTTTCCAATGAGAACTGGAACCGGCCGGAAGCGGAAGTCCAGGCGTTAATGGAGTTGCTGGTGACAGCCATCCATCGGGAAACGCTGAATCTGATGAAAAATAATGTCCGGTTGCTGGCTATTGGTAATCTGAACCGGTTGCCGAAAAAAGCACGGGCCACTTTGCTGGCATGTATTCAGGAAACTTCTGTAAATACAGGGACTACTTTAGTGTTAGCGTTGAGCTATTCGGCTAAATGGGAAATTGTAGCGGCTGTGAAACAATTGGCTGCAGAAGTAAAAGCAGGGACAATTACCCCCAACGATATAACTGAGGCAGTAGTCTCAGACCATCTTACCACAAAAGGAATTCCGGACCCGGATCTGTTGATCCGGACAGGTGGAGAAAAACGGATCAGTAACTTTCTGTTATGGCAGTTGTCGTATGCAGAGTTTTACTTTACGGACGTTTTCTGGCCGAATTTTAGAGAAGAAGAGTTATATGGGGCTATCTTGTATTATCAACAACGTGAGAGACGTTTTGGTAAGATAAGTGAGCAATTAAATCTATAAACCAATAGCAGTTATATGTATAAGAAATTAGTGCTGTTTTTTATTTTTCTGGGCTGTTTTTCGGGAGTATTTGCCCAGGAAAGCGACACCACACATGTTGAGGTTGAGGCACCGGTAGAGGTTCCTACCATTTCGTATTCGTTATCTCCTAAAAAATATAAGATCGCTGATATTCAGATTACCGGTGCACAGAATTATGATGATTTTGTGTTGATCGGTTTTTCCGGTTTATCTGTCGGGGATGTGGTGACTGTTCCGGGAGACGAGATTACTTCAGCTGTCAAACGTTTCTGGAGACATGGTCTTTTCTCAGATGTAAAAATCGTTGCCACTAAGATGGAAGGGGATGAGGTGTGGCTTGAAATACAACTAAAACAACGTCCGCGTATTTCCCAGGTTAACTATAAAGGGATTAAGAAAGGAGAAGGAGAAGATCTGGAAGCCCGTCTGGGTTTGAAGAAAGGGTTTCAGGTAACTCCTAACCTGGTGGATCGGGCTAAAATCGTTATCCAGAAATATTTTGACGGCAAAGGCTTTAAAAATGTAGATGTGGATATTGTCCAGAAAGATGACCTGTCCAATGAAGGGGAGGTGATTGTGGATATTGTGATCGATAAAAATGAAAAGACCAAGATTAACCAGATCACATTTATCGGGAATGAAGCGTTGTCGGATGGTGTTCTTAAGAAAGCGATGAAGAAGACCAATGAAAAATTCTCTTTGCCTAAACGTCCGAAAACCAGTATCCTGGAAATGTTCAGTACCAAGAAATTTACTACTGAGGAATATGAAAATGATAAACAAAATATTATTGATAAATATAATGAGTTTGGTTACCGGGATGCTGTGATCCTTATGGACAGTGTGGTGAATCATAATGAAAAAACTGTTGACATTTTTATCGATATCGAGGAAGGCCAGAAATATTATCTGAAAGATATTCGTTTTGTAGGGAATACCCATTATCCTACCGAGTTATTAGAGGCGGTATTGAATATGAAGCCTGGTGAGGTCTATAACCAGAAGAAACTGACTGAACGTTTAGTGACGGCGGATGATGCGGTTTCCAATATTTATTTCAACAACGGGTATCTGTTCTTTGGTGCAGATCCGGTAGAAGTGGATGTGGAAGGTGATTCCATTTCTCTGGAGATCCGTATACAGGAAGGACCACAGGCAACTATCAGCCGTGTTATTATTAATGGTAATGACCGGTTATATGAAGATATTGTTCGTCGTGAGCTTCGTACGAAGCCGGGTATGCTGTTCAGTCGTGAAGACCTGATGCGTTCTATCCGTGAGTTAGCCCAGATGGGACACTTTGATCCGGAAAATATGGCTCCGAATCCGATCCCTGACCCTGAAAACGGAACGGTGGATATTGAATATAATTTAGTCTCTAAGGCTAATGACCAGGTGGAATTCTCTGCCGGTTGGGGACAGACCGGAGTCATCGGAAAATTAAGCCTGAAATTTACGAACTTCTCTATGAAGAACTTCCTGAATCCGAAAACGCATAAAGGAATTATTCCTCAGGGTGAAGGACAGACCTTAGTATTAAGCGGACAGACGAACGGACGGTACTATCAGGCGTATAGTGTTTCCTTTATGGATCCCTGGTTTGGTGGTAAACGGCCTAATACTTTGTCGGTAAGTGCCTATTTCTCTAAACAGACAGATATCAGTGACCGGTATTACAGTGATATGTATAGCAATCCATATTATATGAGTAGTATGTATGGTTTCGGGTATGGTTCCGGCTACAGTTCGAGCTATTATAGTTATGATAACTATCTGGACCCTGATAAATCGATTATGATGTTTGGGGTATCTGCCGGATATGGTAAGCGGTTAAGCTGGCCGGATGATTACTTCCAGTTTATGGCTACGCTGAATTACCAGGTATATATGATGAATGACTGGAACTACTTCCTGATCAATAACGGAACAAGTTATAATATTAACCTGGAGTTGATGTTGCAGCGTAATTCTATTGACAATCCATTGTATACCCGTCGTGGTTCCCAGTTCATGGTTTCCGTAGCGGCTACTCCTCCTTATTCTTTATTTGATAATAAAGATTATGCTAACCTGGCAAATGATAAAAAATATAAATTGATTGAATACCATAAATGGAAATTTAAGGCAAAAATATTCTCTCCGTTAGCTCCGCAATCGGTTAAGCGTACTCCGGTGTTGATGAGCCGTGTGGAATATGGTTTCCTGGGAACTTACAATAAGAATAAGCGGTCACCGTTTGAAACCTTCTATATGGGGGGAGATGGTATGAGTGGTTATTCCAGTACTTATGCGACAGAGACGATCGGATTAAGAGGATACGAGAATGGTAGTATTGTCGGTAATGACGGTCGTGGATATGGGTATGCTTATTCCCGTCTGTCTATGGAATTGCGTTATCCGTTCCTGTTAGAGCCTTCTTCTACTATTTATGGACTTGCGTTTGTCGAAGCGGGGAATGCCTGGGTAGACCTGAAGAGTTTTAATCCGTTTGCTTTGAAACGTTCTACAGGAGTCGGTGTTCGTATCTTCCTTCCGATGATCGGATTGATGGGTATTGACTGGGCTTATGGATTTGATGTGCCGGATGGTAGTAGTATCACTCAAAAAGGAGGTAGCAATTTACATTTTATCATAGGCCAGGAGTTTTAATTAACTTAATTTAGCCTCATGGTTCTAAACCCTTTGTTATATTTGCAGTCGTAAGATCTAACGACAAAAAGAATGAGTATGAAAAAAATTATTGTTTTAAGCACTTTATTGCTTTTCTGCTCTTTGGCAGGTATGGCGCAAAAATATGCTTTGATTGATATGGAATATATTTTGAAAAATATTCCTGCTTATGAAATGACCAATGAACAGTTGAGCCAGCTTTCCCAACGATGGCAGAATGAGGTGGAAGCGCTTCAACAGGAGGCTCAGAATATGTATAAGTCTTATCAGAGTGAGCTGGTTTTCCTTTCAGCGGAAATGAAAACCAAGCGGGAGGAAGAGATCGTTGAAAAGGAACAGGAAGCGCAGGAGTTGAAAAGACAATATTTTGGGGCAGATGGAGAATTGTATAAACGCAGGGAAAGCCTGATGAGACCGATTCAGGATGAAATCTACAATGCGGTCAAGAAAATTTCCGAATCGCAGGGTTATCAGTTGGTTGTTGACCGGGCGTCTGCTATGAGTATTATCTTTGCTTCTCCGAAGATTGATATCAGTAATGAGGTCCTTACGAAGTTAGGATATTCAAAATAAATGCTTACATTTGTGGGCTTTATATGAGATACCTATATACAGCTTTGATTAATAACAAATATTAGTATAAAAAGGAACATGAAGAAACTTATTATTTTATTGTTTATGATACTTCCTTTAGGAGTATTTGCCCAGGAAGCTAAAATTGCTTATGTCAATGTAGCAGAAATCTTTAACGCCATGCCGGAAATGGCTGCTATCGAACAACAGATGGCAGAACTCAATAAAAAATATACAACTGAGTTGAGACAAATGCAGGATGAGTATACTAAAAAATATCAGGATTTTGTAGCTCAGCAGGATTCCATGACTGAAAATATTAAACTAAGAAGAATGCAGGAGATTGAAGATATCCGTGCCCGTATGGATAATTTCGTTCCGATTGCTCAACAGGATGTGCAGCAAAAACAGCAGGAACTGGTTATGCCTGTACAGGAAAAAATTCAGAGTGCTATTACTGCAGTAGGAGAAGAAAACGGATATACGTATGTGGTAGATCCTTCTGTCTTCCATTATATCAGTCCTAATGCGATTGATGCTACGCAGCTGGTAAGGAGAAAATTAGGTATATAATTTTTTATACAGATCAATGATATGGGATGCCCTTTTCTGAAAGTGGCATCCTTTGTTATATTATAGAGAAACGAGTTATGCAGATGTTTTCAAAAGTTCCGGGCCCCATCGGTGTTTTTGACTCCGGGTATGGTGGATTAACTATTTTTGATAAAATCAGGGAGATCCTGCCTGGGTACGACTTTATCTACTTAGGTGATAATGCCAGGGCTCCGTATGGCCCCCGTTCTTTTGATGTGGTGTATCGTTTTACCCGGCAGGCGGTTATGAAGCTGTTTGAAGAGGGATGCCAGCTGGTGATCCTGGCCTGTAATACTGCTTCTGCCAAAGCCTTACGGACTATCCAGCAAAAGGATCTGCCTGAATGGAATCCGGAACGCCGGGTGTTGGGTGTGATACGTCCGACTGTGGAGATCATTGCGGATATTACTACTTCCGGACATGTGGGAATTTTAGGTACGACCGGGACGATCCAGTCAGAGTCTTATGGAATGGAAATAGAGAAAATATTTCCTCATATTCAGGTCACCGGTGAGGCATGCCCGATGTGGGTTCCTTTAGTGGAAAATGAAGAATATGATTCACCGGGGGCAGATTATTTTATCGAAAAACATGTTTCCCATATTTTATCTGTTGATCCGGCTATAGATACTTTAGTGTTAGGTTGCACCCATTATCCTTTGTTAGCGGATAAAATCAGACAGTTTGTACCGGAACATGTAAGGATCTTCTCTCAGGGAGACCGGGTGGCAAAGAGCCTGAAAGAATACCTGCTCCGTCATCCGGAAATGGATCAGCGACTTACCCGGCAGGGTACTTCCCGTTTTCTGACTACTGAGGCTGCAGAAAAGTTTTCGGAAACAGCTACGATTTTTTTACATGATCCTATTCAGGTGGAACAGATTTCAATTGATTAGCTATGAAAAGGTTTATTGGTTTTTTGTCTGTTTTTATCTTTTGTCTGCAGGTGGGTATTGCTCAAAACCTGGATCAGTATCTTGCTTCTCAGGGATTGGTGGATGTTTCTGCTATGGATACCACGTTGCGGGTGGATCTCCGGTATGCTACGCCTGACAATATTATGGGAGAGGCCGTTTATGAAGCGATTGCCGGTGTATGGTTACATCCGGATGCTGCAGAGAAATTACTGAAAGCTCAACGGCTATTAAAAGCCAGATTACCCCACTATTCTCTTGTTGTGTATGATGCGGCCCGTCCGATGTCTGTACAGGAGAAAATGTGGAATCTGGTAAGAGGAACAGATAAAACAAATTATGTGAGTAATCCTGCCAATGGAGGTGGACTGCATAATTATGGTATGGCAGTAGACCTGTCTATTGTGGATAAGCAGGGACATCCTATTTCTATGGGATGTGGTTTTGATTATTTTGGGATAGAGGCTCATATTAATCAGGAAGAAGAACTGGTCCAAAGCGGTAAGATCACGCAGGAGGAGTTGTCCAACCGTTTGTTGCTCCGTACTATTATGAGAGAGTCGGGTTTTAGTACGGTCTTATATGAGTGGTGGCATTTTAATGCCTGTTCCCGTTCCTATGCCCGGGAACATTATCCGGTGATTCCATAAACGTTCAGTCTATACTTTTACCAAATGGGGTAAGCGCTAAGGCTGCCAGCTTAAAGTGCTGCATGCCAAAAGGAATCCCAATGATCGTAATGCAGAAAAGTAACCCAAATCCTAAATGGGTAAGACAAATCCAGAAACCTCCTAAAAATAACCAGATCACATTCATCAGAATAGATAAACATCCTCCGGCATTCCCGGTGTCGGTCACTTTGCGGCCAAATGGCCAGAGTGCTAATGTTGCCATTTTAAGGGTCTGTAATCCAAAGGGTATACCTATGATCGTGATCATCATTAACAGGCTGGCAATCAGATATTCAATAGCTGTCAGGAGACCTCCGAAAATTAACCAGATAATATTGCCTAAAAATTTCATATATACTATAGTTACTTGTGAAAGGTAAAGATACGGTTTTTTGATTACTTATTTCTTCCATCCTCTTGTATGCCGGTGGAAACTTCTCTGGATAAGGAACCAAACCAGCCTTCCCAGTTATAAAAACCTTCCTGGGCAATCACAGCTTCCCTGCTGGCATGAAGTATACGAAAACTATCTAATTGTGCATAGATGGTTTGTCTGATGAAAGAAAAACTGTCTGCTAATTCCGGTTTAACCGGTTCGGAGGGTGGCGCGTCCATTTGTAACGGATCGATTGGCTGGCCGTTTTTGTATACCCGGAAATCCAGGTGAGGACCGGTGGAAAGACCTGTAGAACCTACATATGCAATCACTTTCCCTGTTTTACACGGCTGCCGACCTGCAGGCCACTGGCAAATTTACTCAAATGCATATAGGTAGTTGTATAGACGGTGTTATACTTTACTTTTACATAATTTCCACCTCCGCTTTCATATCCTTTTGCAATTACTGTCCCGTCACCGATGCTTTTTACCGGAGTACCTACCGGGGCAGCATAATCGACTCCGTGATGTGCCCGGTACTTTTTTAATACGGGATAAAACCGGGAGTTGGTAAACCGGGAGGTAATGCGAAAAAAAGTCGAGTGGGGCTTTCAGAAAGGCTTTTCTCAGACTATTCCCTTCTGCATCAAAATATTGCAAGACGCTATCCTGTTCGAAAGGAATAGCGGTGTATTCTTTTCCTTTATGTGTAAATATGGCTCCTTTAATAGAAGCAATATGCAGGGCTGTTGTATCGTTTACATATGCTACATCATATAATACCTGAAATGAGTCTCCTTCTTTGACATCAAAGAAATCAATCTGCCAGGCAAATGCATCTGATAATTTTAGTGCTAACAACGGATCTCCTCCTTTTGATTTAATGGCATTCCATAAAGAGGAGGTGAGGATTCCTTCTGCATAGGCGGGTTTGAGTGTGATGGGTTTATTGAATTCATAAGCGGTAGGTTCTTCTGTGGTCAGATCGATGATGGTGTAGTCCATGGCTGACCGGGCAAAGGCTATGTACCGGATCTCTTCATTTATTCCCCGGGTGGTAAAAGTAGTATAATTCATCCCGGCGCGGAGTTTGGCGGGATCCAGAATGGCTGTAACTGCCTGAAGGATTTTGTCTGTTTCTGTAGAGTTAAATCCGAGTCTTGTGAAAATTCCTCCCATATTCTCTCCGGATTTTATGGTGTAGTCCGTGACATGTAGGCTGTCCACACAGATTCCATATTGATACAGATTCCCTCCGGATTTATCTGTCTGAGTGACCGGTTCCACAGAAAGTCCTTCCGGAACAGGCTGTTTCATTTGTTTACAGGTCAGGTTGAAAACCAGTAAAAGTGTTAAAACGATTAATATTCCTATCGGAAAAAGTTTGTTTGTTATTTGCGGCATGTTAATAAGTTAGTGCAATATACTCTGCAAAAATACTATTTTATCTTATGAGAAAATCCTGATAGGCGTTAAAGTATTCAAACAGAGAAAGAAAAGTGGGAAAAGGATTTGTTGTTCCTTTTTAGTATAGCTCTTTACAATTTTGTTATTTTGTTGTACCTTTGCATTAAAATGTAAAGGATGCGAAAAGTTCATTTGATCTCCGTGTCTGAGCTCCTTATGCTTGACCTGGCATTGGCCATTCGTGAAAAAGGATATGAAGTAACCGTTTCAACAGAGGTGTTGACTGAATCAACCCGGACGAAACTTCAGAGAGCGAAGTGTAAATGTTATGGAGAGGGGTGGTTTCCGGAGAAATTGACCAACCATATAAATTTTGTAGTTTTAGGAGCAGAAGTGAGATCTGATAATCCGGAGCTGGTAAAAGCTAAGGAATTAGGTTTACTGATTCAATCTGTTCCTGAATTTATATTTCACAGGACTAAAGAAAAGACCCGGGTGGTAGTAGCAGGTGCCCAGGGTAAAAAGTCTATTATTTCTATGATCGCGTATGCACTGGAAAAGCAAAAGTTAAAATTTGACTATGCATTGACCAGTGAAATCTCTGTGTTGGCTAACCGGGTGCGGATGAGTTATGAATCGCGTATAGCACTTATTGAGGGAGATGCACAGGTCACTTCTGAATTGGAAAAGCGGGTTCAACTGGAGTTTTACCGGCCTCATATTGCTCTGTTGACCAATCTTTCCTGGTCTATCACTACTGGTACGGCCACTCCGGAAGAATATTACCGGATTTATAAATCTTTTACCGCCTCTATAGAGCGTGAAGAAAAACTGGTTTATTTTACGGGTGATTCTCTTGTGGCCCGTCTGGCTGAGGGGGTACGGGAAGATGTAACTGCTATTCCCTATGACGAACATGTAGTCGTAGAAAAAGAGAAGTTTACCTATCTTCAAACCCGTTACGGGGAATTTCCTGTTCATATCCCGGATGCCTATTTTCTGCTTAATCTGAATGCTGCGCGGTTGGTCTGTCGCCAGTTAGGGGTAAAGGATGCGGATTTTTACCGGTCTATGTCTGAGTATAGTTTATCTTTCTCTGTATGATTGTAGCCAAACAAAAAAGAAAAGAAAATATAGCGGAATATCTGCTGTATATGTGGCAGGTGGAAGATCTGATCCGTGCCAGCCGATTCGATATAGAGGTGATCCGGCAGAACATTATATCCAGATATGATCAACCTGATCCTGTCAAGGCTGAAATCAGTCAATGGTATGAAGAGTTGATTGACATGATGCGTAGTGAAGGGGTTATGGAACAAGGTCATATTCAATTAAACCGGAATGTAATTATTTCTTTGACGGATCTTCATTTGAGACTGCTAAAGTCACCGAAAGAAATGCTCTATAGTGCTGCCTATTATAAAACATTACCTTATATTGTTCAGTTACGTGCCAAATCAGGTGGAGCTGAATTACCAGAGCTGGAAACCTGCTTTTCGGCTGTATATGGTTATTTGTTGTTAAAGATGCAGCAACGGGAAGTGAGTCAGGAAACATGGGAAGGCGTGAAACAGATCAGTTCTTTTCTTGCTCTTTTATCGGAAAAATACCATGCGGAAATGAATGGTGAATTAAAGTTGGAGGAGGAATGAGGAAACGAACTGTATTAGTTACCGGTGCAAATGGTCAGTTAGGGAACTGTATCCGGGTCTTAGCTCCTTTATATTCCGGATATGAGTTTTTATTTACGGATATGGATACGTTAGATATCTGTAATACTGAGAGTATAGCTGCCTGTTTTTCTGTGCATCCTGTGGAATATATTATTAATTGTGCGGCTTATACAGCGGTAGATAAAGCAGAGGATGAGGAATCCTTGAGTGTACGGATTAACAGGGATGCTGTTGCTATTTTAGGAAAAACTGCTGCAGCGATAGGGGCCAAAGTCATTCATGTGTCCACTGACTATGTCTTTGACGGAACTAAAAATATACCTTATATAGAATCAGATCTGGTGAATCCGGTTTCTGTATATGGAAAGAGTAAAGCTGCGGGAGAAGAGGTTCTTCAGGCTGTTAACCCGGAGTCTGTTATACTTCGTACTTCCTGGTTGTATTCCGAATTCGGAAATAACTTTATGAAGAGTATGCTTCACTATGGTAATGAGCGGCAGGAAATGCGTGTAGTATTTGACCAGGTGGGAACACCTACGTATGCCGGAGACCTGGCAAAGGCTATTCTCGGTATACTTCAGGCAGGGGAAAAAGGACATTTTATTCCTGGTATTTATCATTTTTCTAATGAGGGTGTTTGTAGCTGGTATGATTTTGCTGTCAGGATATTTGCTATGGCTGGTATGCCTACTCAGGTATTCCCGATAGAATCTTCGGAATATCCTACCAGGGCTATCCGTCCCTTTTATAGTGTATTAAATAAAACTAAAATAAAGATGACTTATAAGCTTTCTATCCCTCATTGGGAAGAAAGTTTGTACGTTTGTTATAAGAAATTTGTAAATAGGTCATGAGTCAGCTTACAGAAGAGATTAAAAGAAGAAGAACGTTTGCCATTGTCAGTCATCCGGATGCGGGAAAGACTACTTTAACGGAGAAGTTATTGCTTTTTGGAGGAGCTATTCATGTGGCCGGAGCGGTCAAATCTAATAAAATTAAGAAAACTGCGACATCAGACTGGATGGAAATAGAGAAACAACGTGGTATTTCTGTGGCTACTTCTGTAATGGCTTTTGATTATGCAGATCATAAGATCAATATATTGGATACACCTGGTCACCAGGATTTTGCGGAAGATACTTTCCGTACCCTGACGGCGGTTGATAGTGTGATTATTGTGATTGATATTGCCAAAGGGGTAGAGGCACAAACCCGTAAACTGATGGAAGTCTGCCGTATGCGGAAAACTCCCGTAATCGTGTTTGTGAATAAAATGGACCGTGACGGAAAAGACCCGTTTGATCTGCTGGATGAAATTGAGGAGGAACTGCATATCAAAGTTCGTCCTTTAAGCTGGCCGATAGATATGGGACAGCGTTTTAAAGGGGTGCATAATATTTTTGAAGAAAAGCTGGATTTATATACTCCCAGTAAACAGTTTGTGACGGAGAGTGTGGAGTTCAAGGATATTAATAGTCCGGAACTGGAAAATTATATGGATGTTTCTCTGGCCCGAAAGTTGCGGGAGGATGTTGAACTGATAGAAGGTGTTTATCCTGAGTTTGATGTGGATACTTATCTGAGAGGAGATATTGCTCCTGTCTTTTTTGGTTCAGCATTAAATAACTTTGGAGTAAAAGAGTTATTGGATTGTTTTATCCGGATCGCACCTTCTCCCCGTCCGGTAAAGGCTATCGAAAGGGAGGTCATACCGGAAGAAGAGAATTTCAGCGGTTTTATTTTTAAGATCCATGCGAATATGGATCCTAATCACCGGAGTTGTATTGCTTTTGTGAAGATCTGTTCCGGCCGGTTTGAGCGGAATGCGAACTATAAGCATGTTCGCTTTGGGAAAATGATGCGTTTCAGTAGTCCTACTGCTTTTATGGCGCAGAAAAAGGAGACGGTGGATGAAGCCTTTGCAGGAGATATTATTGGTCTTCCGGATACCGGGAACTTCAAGATCGGGGATACGTTAACTGCCGGAGAGGAACTTCATTTTAAAGGGTTACCCAGCTTTTCTCCGGAGATGTTTAAGTATATTGAGAATGCGGACCCGATGAAAGCGAAGCAGTTGAATAAGGGCATAGAACAGTTGATGGATGAAGGGGTAGCCCAGTTATTTACTAATCAATTTAACGGCCGGAAGATTATCGGGACTGTCGGACAACTACAGTTTGAGGTAATACAATATCGTTTATTGCATGAATATGCTGCTCAGTGTAAATGGGAACCAGTCAGTTTATATAAAGCTTGTTGGATAGAAAGTGAGAATGAACAAATGCTGGATAGCTTTAAAAAGCGTAAGGCTCAATATATGGCTCTGGACCGGGAAGGACGGGATGTTTATCTCGCAGATTCAGCTTATGTGCTTACTATGGCCCAAAATGATTTTCCGGATATTAAGTTCCATTTTACTTCGGAATTTTGATCTCCCCAATCATTAGGCTGTGTTCCCCATGGAAGCGGGGAACACATTACAATATATTTTTTATTTCTACAAGGGAGTGAACCGTGTAAGTTGGAGTGAATTCCTGCGGGGAGAGTTCTTCCGGATTCAGCCATAGTTGATCAATCTTTGAATCGTGTGCTCCTACTATATCTGCTTCCCAGCTATCTCCTATCATAAGTGTTTCCCTACGGCGTGAATTTGTATTTTTCAGGGCAAAATCAAAAATTTCTTTGTGGGGTTTTTGTATGCCGGCATCTTCAGAAAGGATCATTCTTTCAAAATAAGAGGATAATCCGGAGTTCTCAAGTTTTTTAGATTGTACTTCCCGGAATCTATTGGACAAAATAAACAATCGGTAGGTCGGCCGGAGATATTCCAGGATCTCTATAGCACCTGGGACTAAGCGGGTTTTAGTCGTGGTTCGTTGCAGGAAATCCTGATTTATTTTCAGTACAGTAGCGGGATCTTCTATTCCTAACGGACGGGTCACATACCGGAAACGTTCCAGAATAAGTGTTTGTTTATTGATTTCGTTTCTTCGGTATTTTGCCCATAAATCTAAATTATGTGGCATGTAAATTTCAAAAAAAGCCTCGAACGACTTATAATGCCGGTTAAACTGGTAGTCGATATAAAGTTCTTCAAGGCATTCTTTATTATTATGATACGTATCCCACAACGTATCATCCAGATCAATAAACAGATTTTTATATTTCATTTATCCTACTTCTATTACCAGGTATCTTCCCAGGCTCCAGAATGTTTTATAATCTACAATATTTAGTATCAGGTTGCCGTCCTCGTCTTTAGCAAATTGGTAAGATCCTTCCGGATGATTAGATTTTAATTTTGCTTTATTTGCAAATAAAGGTACTTCCAGGACTTCCCGAATATCGATGGATATGAAATAATCTTTGTTAAAATCATCCTGTAACACTTTGGATTTGGCAAACAGGCTTCCTCCAGATAGTATTTTCTGGTCTTTAAGCTCTTTGGAGGTACCGAAGCAATAATAAGCTGTATGTAAATTTTTATCCTGCTGGTTAAGTGTTTCGGACTGGGCAGCGGTAACAGTGACTAAACCTTCCAGTTCTTCATTCAGGTTGGTTACTATTTCGTCCAGTTCCTGTATGCGGACGTTTTTTTGTGCCAGATCTTCCTGTAAAGCCATAATCGTGGTGGCTTTCTGATCGATTTCGGAAGTCAGGCGATCAATCGTTTTCCGTAGGGCGGCAGATTGTACATTGCTTTTACTTAGTTTATCTTCCAGTTGTTTGATCTGTTCCTTATTCTTTTTCAATGTTTCACTGATCAGTTGCATATTCTGCCTGATCTGATTACGGGCGGAAACGCTTAATTCTCCTCCCTGATTTTGCATGGTCAGGTAATTCTCTGCATCCCGGATTGCCTGAAAATCTGCTTCTATTTCATTCAGAATAGATAGCATTTCATCCATTTCACTGGAATATTTTGCATTCTCTAAACGTAAGGAATCATTTTCAGATTTCAACTTTTTATTTTCTGCAGATTGCTGTTGTCCACAGGATGCCAGAGTGGCTATGCAAATAAAAACTAATAATACCTTTTTCATTTGGGTTGTCGTTTTTAGTTTAACTTTTCTGTTTCTTTATTTTCCCTGCCGGATTTCATTCCGGCCAGAATGATTACAAATTCTCCTTTCAGTTCACGGGCGGAAAAGTGGGTAATCACTTCTTCTAAAGATCCTCTTACGGTCTCTTCATAGAATTTTGATATTTCTCTTGATACAGATACTTGACGGTCATGGCCGCAATATTCAGCCAATTGGGTAAGTGTCTTTACAACCCGGTAGGGAGATTCGTGCAATATCATGGTTCTTTCTTCTGTTGCCAGTTCTTTTATCCGGCTTTGCCTACCCTTTTTTTGCGGAAGAAAACCTTCAAAACAGAATTTATCGGTAGGGAGACCGGATACTACCAGGGCGGGTACAAATGCCGTTGCTCCGGGTAAACATTCCACTTTAACTCCCTGCCGTACACATTCCCGAACCAACATAAATCCGGGATCTGAAATACCAGGTGTACCGGCATCGGAAACTAAGGCTACATTCTCTCCTGACTGTATACGTGTTGTTATCTGTTCTACTGTTTTATGTTCATTGAACTTATGGTGGGACTGCATATTGTTTTGTATATCAAAATGTTTTAACAGTAAGCCCGTTGTCCGGGTATCTTCTGCCAAAATGAGATCCACCTCTTTTAGTATTCGGATAGCCCGGAAGGTCATATCTTCCAGATTGCCGACAGGAGTAGGTATGATATATAGCTTAGCCATTCATTTTCTGTTATAAAAATCTTTTTTCCAATAATTGCATAAAATCTTTCACACATGGGTTTTCTATGTCCCATTGAAGCTGATTTTTTACATAAGCTACAGATTCTTCATAGGAGTGTATCTCATTCAATATGATAATTGTCTGGTTCATCGTTTCTTCATCTCCCTTAAACAACTCTTTCCGGAAATAGAAACGATCATTCAGACTAAATGCTTTTTTGAAATCTGCCAGTCCTTTTTTCGCAAGAACTTCATTTAAAGACATTCCAGGTTTATCAGAAATGAAAGGTTTGATTTCCTGGGAGGATATGATATGGTCTGTGCATGTCTCCTGATTTTTTTCTATGGGCTGAGGTTCTTTCCGGTCAGCGGAAACGGAAGTCTCTTTCTGAGGGTGTATTACTATTTCTTCTATCTCTTTGTGTGAGATATCAGAAAAAGTAGTCTCCGCTTTTTCTTCCGGGAAATTTACATTTTCCCCTACTTCTGTCTCCGACTTATTTACAGTTTCATGCAGAGGTTCCGGTTCGGGAGTATCCTGTTTATTTTCCTGTATTTTGTTTATCGGTTTTTCAGGTAATGGCGGCTGTTCCTGAGGTTTTGAAACAGGAATGGATTGCAGCAATGCCTGATGTTCTTCCATCTGTTTCCGCAGAACATCGATCTGGTCAGTTTCCAGGGTATGTAATTTCGTTAAGATCCGATGAGAGAGATCAAAGGTCTGGCTAAAGAATGATACCTGATAAATTTCTACCTCTTTCCCGTTTTCTACCAGTGCTTCCAGTTTTCTGATATCCTGTAATAAATCAACAATCTTATCCCGGTTTGTCATCGTTATTTTCTATGATTATTTCTACAAATATAAATAATTCTTGTTTATAATATCTTTTATAAAGGCTAATCATGTGTTAAACCTCTATAAATGCTTCCGGTAAATTTACCAGGTATAGACGATGGGTAGCTCTGGTAAAAGCCGTGTAAAGCCAGCGATAGAAATCTTCTCCTAACATCTCTTCTGTGATGTATCCGATATCCAGAAATACATTCATCCACTGTCCGCCTTGTGCTTTATGGCAAGTGACTGAATAGGCATATTTGATCTGAACTACATTATAATAAGGGTCCGTTTTCATCTTTTTCATTTTACCCGCTTTCGTTGGTATATCTTCATAATCCTCGAGAATTGTAAAAAACAATTTATCATTCAATTCTTTAGGTAAAGCCGGAGCCTCAGTTTGCAGTGTATCCAACAGGATCTTTATTTCTATTTCCAGATCATAATCCAGAAAACGGACTAACACATCTGCAAATCTGAATCCATACATTTCCATGGTTCTCCGGACCCGCAGAATTTCTATGATTTCACCATTAGCAATGAAATCCATCTCCTTACACTCTGTCGTCCAGTAATAATTATTTTTAGCGACCATCAGACGGTCTCCGGAGGATAATTCCTCTTCTCTGTATAGGATTCGATTCCGTATGCCATTATTATAAATATTTGCTCTTTTATTGGAGCGTGCGATTACCATCGTTTCGTCAATTCCATCCCGGATATAGGCTGCTGCTATTTCTTCTATCAGATCATCTCCCTCTACTTTTCTGAAATCATTGAATCCTTTTAATCTAAGTTTCGGAAATATTTCTACCTGCTGGTTTTTCAAAGCATCCCTTAACCGGGTGGCATTAAATAAAATTCCGGAATCCGTACTTTGACGAACTACCTGGGTTAGTTTTATTTCTTCTACGGACAGATTATATCCTCTTAGTATTTCCGGATTCAGAGCCGGACTTTCAGTTTGCATGACTGGTGGTAGTTGCGCTTCATCCCCCATCAGGATTAACCGGCAGTTTTCTCCGGAATAGACATACTGGATCAGGTCATCTAGCAGTCGCCCGCTACCGAACGTAAATGAGTCTAACCCCTGATTAGAGATCATAGAGGCTTCATCCACAATAAAAAGTGTATCTATATATACATTATCCGTAGGAAGAAATCCTGTGGGTTCATTGGAATAAACTTTTTGCCTGTAAATCTTTTTATGTATAGTGAAGGCTTTCTGATCGGAATATCCGGAAAATACTTTGACAGCCCGTCCTGTAGGAGCTAATAATATTGTGTTTTGTTTAAGTTCTTTTAGTGTTTTTACTAAAGCTCCGATTAATGAAGTCTTCCCTGTTCCGGCATATCCTTTTATTAAAAGCAGGGAATCTTGTTCCCTTGATAGTAAAAAATCGACTAAAATCTGCAGTCCTAAAAGCTGATCATCTGTTGGTTTATAAGGAAAATTTGCCGAAATTTGGTTACTCAAATAACTATTTATCATTTTGTTTGCAATAATTTTTGCTATAAAAGTAGTGTATTAAAGATTCTTTTTTAAATTTGCCGTACGAAATAAATTTAAAAAACAATATATACCATGAAAGTTACATTGAAGATTTTATTAATTGTTGCAGTTATCGTGTTAGCTTACATCTGTTGCAGAAGTATTCTGGATCCTATTGAGTTCAATGCCGAAAGGGATAAACGTGAACAGGCTATTATTGCCCGTCTGATAGATATCCGGAAAGCACAGATTGAGTATAAAAATATGCACGGTGAGCATGCGGGGTCTTTTGATGATTTAGCTAAATTCCTGAATGAAGAAAAACTGCCATTCCTTATTAAAGAAGGAGCTCTGTCAGACGAACAGTTAGAAGCAGGATTAACTGAGCAGGAAGCTGTAAAACAAGGATTGATCAGACGTGATACTTTCTGGGTGACAGCAAAGGATACCTTGTTTGGCAGAGATTTCAATGCAGATCAGTTACGTATGGTGCCAATGGCTCCGAATCCTGTGCAGTTTAAGATGGATACTGCTACGCTGACTTCCAGTTCAGGGTATGTGATCAAGGTATTTGAAGCAGGGGTTTCTTATGATGATTATTTAGGAGATCTGGATGCACAGCAGGTGTATAACCTGAAAGACAGAGCTGAGAAATTAGACAGATATGCCGGTTTACGTGTGGGTTCATTGACTGAGATCAATAATAATGCAGGAAACTGGGAATAAAACGAATAGAAGTTTATGACTATCAGTCTTCCTGATAAGTTGACGATTGATCAATCGGAAAAATATATATTGTCCATCCGCCTACGGCCGGATGGACTTTCTTTTTCCGCGTATAACCCATTGGTTGCGGACAGTTTTTTATATAGGGATGTTGTATTTGAAAAGGAACTCCCTTATTTATCTTCTTTACAGGAATGTTTTTTTAATAATGAATTTTTTTCCTGGACTTATAAAAAAACGAATTTAATTTTTGTAGATGTTCCGTATGTATTGACTCCTATCCCTTTCCTGGAGGAAAAAGACCGGGAACTTTATTTGTCTTTTATTCATTCTATTCAGGGCGGACGGACTATAAGTAATCCCTTAGTTAATCAGGATGCCTGTCTCATTTTTGAAACAGATCGTCAACTCTATGAGTTTTGTTCCCGTTCTCTCATTAATCCGGAACCCTTTCATGCTTTGACTCCTTTGATTACTTTATGTGAGAAAGTAAAAAAAGGAAAGAGCATGTATGTATTTCTCCGGAAAGAGACTATGGATATGGTTTGTTTTGAATCCGGAAAACTCTCTTATCTTAACACCTTTTCTTATAAACATTTGAATGATGTTTTATATTATGTATTATATAACTGGCAACAGACTCATATGGATCAATTAACAGATCCTATTTATATTGCGGGTGAGTCAGTCATTCAACAGGAGAGTATGAAGGCTTTTTCAACTTATCTGCATCAGGTACATCCGGTTGACATTCCTTCAGAAGCGTATTTACAGGGAGGTGAAATAGTACAGGCTCCTATGGATTTAATAGCGTTATCAATATGCGGATTATAGGTGGAAAATATGGCCGGAGAAGATTTAGTGTCCCTTCTTCGTTTAGTGCCCGGCCCACAACAGATTTTGCTAAAGAAAATCTGTTTAATGTGATTAATAACATAGTTGATCTGGAGGGTATGGATGCGTTAGATCTGTTTTCCGGAACCGGTAGTATTGCCTTCGAACTCCTGTCAAGGGGTTGCCGGTGTGTCACTGCTGTGGAAAAAAATAATGCACATGCCAACTTCATTATGAAAGTGGTAAAAGAACTACAAACGGAGGATCTAAAATTAATCCGGGGAGATGTTTTTCGCTATCTGAATGCTCTGTCACCGCAAAGTTTTGATTTTATTTTTGCAGATCCTCCTTATGCTTTGAAAGAATTAGCTGAGGTACCTTCTCTTATTTTTGAAAAAGATCTGTTGCGTGCAGGCGGTTTATTTGTAATGGAGCATCCGAAAGAATATGATTTCTCTTCTTTGCCTTATTTTTTACAACGCCGGGTGTATGGCTCTGTCAATTTTAGCCTTTTTATTAAAGAAGAGGTGAAAATAGACGCATAAAAGATTCTAACATGCGTTGTTTAAGCGGTCTTTTTAACCATCTGCCGGGAACCACTTTTTCACAGTAGTGCATATCGTGTAAAAATATCTTTTTCATTTCTCGGGCAAATTGTTCCTGATAGACAAAAGCATTTATTTCAAAGTTGTGTTCAAAGCTTCTGAAATCCATATTCGCGGATCCAATACAGGCCAACATATCATCTGTGACTAACATTTTTGCATGTAGAAATCCCGGATTATAAAAATATACTTTCACACCGGCTTTGATCATATCATCGATAAAAGAATGGGAGGCCATTTGAACCATTCGGGTGTCTGAATATTTAGGTAACATTAAACGGACATCGATCCCTCCTAATGCTACTGTCTGTAATGCCTGATTTAATCCTTCGGTAGGGAGGAAATAAGGGGTTTGGATATAAAGATAATTTTTTGCATTTGCGATAGTATAAATCGTAGCCTGTAAAAAAGTACGCCATTGTCCTGTCGGTCCTGTAGTGATGATCTGCATTCTATTATCGCTAAACACAGGGACTTGTGGATAATATATTTTATTGTACATCAGCTGCCGGGTAATTACATACCAATCAATCAGAAAAGCAGATTGAAGTCCATATACTCCCTGCCCTTTTATTTTAAAGTGGGTGTCACGCCAGATTCCCCAGGAGGTACCTTTACTATAACGGTCTGCAATGTTCATTCCTCCCATAAATCCGGTTTTACCATCAATCACTACTATTTTTCTATGGTTACGATAGTTGACTTTGCTACTAAAAATGGGAAATGCCACCCGTAAGAATGGATGGATTTCTATACCTGCTGTTTTCATCTCTTTGAAAAAGCTTTTTTTTACATTCCAGCACCCCACATCATCGTATAAAACCCGGACTTCAATCCCTTGTCGGGCTTTTTGGATCAATACATCTTTTATAGTACAGCCAATCTTGTCATCATTAAATATATAATATTGTAAATGAATATGGTGTTCTGCTTTCTCTATTTCTTCTACAAGTGCCTTGAATTTTTCCTTCCCATGAGTGTAAACCGTGAGTTCACTTCCATATAAAAGTGAAAACTGATTACTGCTGCCCAACAGGGTGGCAAGCACTTTATACTGTTCAGGAACCGGATGGCTGTCTTTCTGGTGATGCCTGCCATGGGGGCATTTCATAATCCGTTTGTAGGTACGGCGGGAAATGATGTGTTGTTTCTGGTTGTCCTGGCCGAAAAAGAAATAAAACAGGAGGCCGATACCAGGAAGTAATAGTAATACAATGACCCAGGGGATGGTTTTTAATGGATTCCGGTTTTCCATAATGATAACCAATATCAACCCCAGTATAGTAATAAAATAGAGTACAAAAATAATTGTACCTACTATGGTCTGTATTTGTATAACACTTAACACGTATTTAGATCGCTCTTTACTATATATTATAACCATGCTAAAGGTAAGAAAGGCTTTTGTAAAATACAAATTCCTTGAGATTCCTTACAGGAGGGCAGTCTGGAGAAGAAGATAATAGAGGATATCGGAAAATATCTCAACTGAAAAAATTACCTTTGCAGCCGTAAAATAAAATGTGAGGTCATGCAAAAACCGTCTATCCCTAAAGGAACAAGAGATTTCCCGCCAGTAGAAATGGCAAAGCGTAACTATATATTCAACACGATTCGTGAAGTCTATCATCTGTATGGGTTTCAGCAGATAGAAACTCCAGCTATGGAAAACCTGTCTACCCTTATGGGAAAATATGGTGAAGAGGGGGATAAACTGTTGTTTAAAATACTGAATTCCGGAGACTGTCTTGCCGGAATTTCCGATGAAGAATTACTGGAACGTAATCCGGCAAAGTTTGCTCCTAAAGTTTGTGAAAAAGGTTTACGGTATGATCTGACTGTTCCCTTTGCACGGTATGTAGTGCAACATCGGAATGAAATCAATTTTCCTTTTAAACGGTATCAGATACAACTGGTGTGGCGTGCCGACCGTCCTCAAAAAGGTCGTTACCGTGAGTTTTATCAATGTGACGGAGATGTGGTCGGTTCTGATTCCCTGATCAATGAAGTTGAATTAATTCAGATCATGGATGAAGTATTTCATCGTCTGGGTATCCGGGTAAGTATCAGGATGAATAATCGTAAAATTTTATCTGGTATTGCGGAAATTATAGGAGAAGCTGAAAGAATAGTAGATATTACCATTGCCATAGATAAACTGGATAAAATAGGGCTAGAAAAGGTCAATGAGGAACTTCGCAGCAAAGGTCTTTCTGAAAAAGCTATTGAACAATTACAACCGATTATTCTCCTGAGTGGAACCAATGCGGAAAAAGTGGAAAAACTTCATACTGTTTTAGCCGGGTCAGCGATCGGTCTGAAAGGTGTAGAAGAATTAAGTTTTATTCTGGACCGTTTGCCATATATTTCTTTAAGAGCAGACCTAGAACTGGATCTCACATTAGCCCGTGGATTAAATTATTATACCGGTGCTATTTTTGAAGTAAAAGCATTGGATGTACAGATTGGCAGTATCACAGGAGGAGGGCGCTACGATAATCTGACCGGTGTATTTGGTATGGAAGGAGTTTCCGGAGTAGGGATTTCATTTGGAGCAGACCGTATTTATGATGTCCTGAATCAATTGGACCTGTATCCTACAGATGCGTTATTGACTACTCAGGTTTTATTCGTGAATTTCGGCGAGAAAGAGGAAAGCTGGCTATTACCGCATATTGCTCGTTTAAGAGCCAACGGCATTCGTACGGAGTTATATCCGGAAGCTGTAAAAATGAAAAAACAAATGAGTTATGCAGATGCTAAAAAAATTCCGTATGTGGCTATCGCAGGAGAAAATGAGATCGCTCAAAACAAAATAAATCTTAAAAACATGATCACTGGTGAGCAAATACTTGTTACTATAGAAGATCTGTTATCCGGAAAATATTTCTCTTGTTAAAATCCATATTTTAATAGATTAGGTAAAAAGTTACCCATTAGACTTTATAACTAATTTAAAACTTCTCTTTTGTCAGGGAATATTTAAATTTCTATAGGATTGAATATATATTTTCAGGAAAAAATTGTCATAGAAAATTATTTTTCCTGTCATTCTTTCCGTCATCTTGTCAGCCATAAGTAAAAAATAAAATACCTTTTTTACAAAATGGCAGTTCAGTGGATGAAAATATTTTTGGCACAATATTCGTATACAGTTAGTCGAAAATAAATTTAATATTAATATTATTAACAATTAAAATACCAATAAGATGAACATTAAACCATTAGGAGACAGAGTGCTTGTTAAGCCAGCTGCAGCTGAAGAGAAAACCGTAGGTGGAATTATCATTCCGGATTCTGCAAAAGAAAAACCTTTGAAAGGTGAAGTCGTAGCCGTTGGTAATGGGACAAAAGACGAAGAAATGATCGTTAAAGCTGGAGATAATGTGTTGTACGGTAAATATGCCGGAACTGAAATCGAATTGGATGGTGAACAATATTTGATCATGCGTCAATCTGATATTTTAGCAATTATCTGATACTAATCTATAAAAAGTATAAAAAACAAAATAAATCATGGCAAAAGAAATCAAATTCAATATGGAAGCCCGCGACCTTTTGAAAAAAGGTGTGGATGAATTGGCAAATGCAGTAAAAGTAACATTAGGACCTAAAGGACGTAATGTAATTATTGAAAAGAAATTTGGTGCACCTTATATTACAAAAGATGGTGTAACGGTTGCAAAAGAAGTGGAAGTGGCTTGTCCATTTGAAAATATGGGTGCTCAATTAGTAAGAGAAGTAGCTTCTAAAACCAACGATAATGCTGGTGATGGAACTACTACTGCTACTGTTTTAGCTCAGTCTATCATCGGTGTAGGGTTGAAAAATGTAACAGCCGGAGCAAATCCAATGGATTTAAAACGGGGAATAGATAAAGCTGTTGCTAAAGTAGTTGAAAGTATTGCTTCTCAGGCAGAAGCGGTAGGAGATAGCCTGGAAAAAATTGAAAACGTGGCTAAAATTTCAGCAAACGGTGATGAAAGCATTGGTAAACTGATTGCAGAAGCCATGAAAAAAGTAAAAACTGAAGGGGTTATTACTGTGGAAGAAGCAAAAGGTACGGATACTACTGTAGAAGTAGTAGAAGGTATGCAGTTCGACCGTGGTTATATTTCTCCTTATTTTGTAACTGATACAGAAAAAATGGAAGCTCAGTTAGAGAATCCTTATATTTTGATCTATGACAAAAAGATTTCTGTATTAAAGGAATTTCTTCCTATTCTAGAACAAACCGTTCAAAGTGGACGTCCTTTATTGATTATTGCTGAAGATATTGATAGTGAAGCGTTGGCTACTTTAGTAGTGAACCGTCTGCGTGGTTCATTAAAAATCTGTGCAGTAAAAGCTCCCGGATTTGGTGACCGTCGTAAAGCCATGTTAGAAGATATTGCTATTCTGACAGGTGGTACTGTCGTATCGGAAGAAACCGGAATGAAACTGGAAGGTACCACTATGGAAATGTTAGGTACTGCTGAAAAAGTAACAGTAAACAAAGATAATACTACTATTGTGAATGGTGCCGGTGATAAGGTCGCTATTCAGTCCCGGATTGCACAGATCAAAGCTCAGATAGAAACTACTACTTCTGATTATGATAAAGAAAAACTACAGGAACGTTTGGCTAAAATGGCAGGCGGTGTAGCTGTTCTGTATGTCGGAGCTCCTTCTGAAGTGGAAATGAAAGAAAAGAAAGACCGTGTAAACGATGCATTGAGTGCTACCCGTGCTGCCATTGAAGAAGGTACAGTGCCTGGTGGTGGTGTTGCTTATATTCGTGCAATTGACACATTGGAAGGTCTGAAAGGCGAAAATGAAGATGAAACAACAGGTATTGAAATTGTAAAACGTGCGATTGAAGAACCACTTCGTCAGATTGTAGCCAATTCAGGTAGAGAAGGTGCTGTAGTAGTGCAGAAAGTAAGAGAAGGTAAAGGAGATTATGGTTACAATGCCCGGACAGATGTATATGAAAATCTGTGTGAGACCGGTGTAATTGATCCGACGAAAGTTACCCGTGTAGCTTTGGAAAATGCAGCTTCTATTGCAGGTATGTTCCTGACTACTGAATGTGTAATTGCAGAAAAGAAAGAAGATACACCAGCTATGCCTCCGATGGGACCAGGCATGGGTGGAGGTATGGGCGGCATGATGTAATCCATATCTGAAAAATATATATAAAAACAGCTGTTATTCTCATCGGATAACAGCTGTTTTTTTATTAAAACCATTTTGTAGAAATAATAAAAAGACTATCTTTGTACCGCTAAAGTTAATTGACAGATTGAAAGGCCCAGGTGGCGGAATTGGTAGACGCGCTCGTTTCAGGTGCGAGTGTCTTTGCGGACGTGCAGGTTCGAGTCCTGTTCTGGGCACATTTCTCTTTTTAATATAAAATAGTTGGACCTATCCTTGTAAAGGATAGGTTTTTATTTTCTTCCTCTATGTATCAAATAAACAGGAAAAGACTGGTGGCCATTACTATCATTCCTGCCATCAGACCAATAATTGATAGATGATGTTCTCCGTATTTCTGAGCACTTGGCAGTAACTCATCTATGGATATAAAAACCATAATACCGGAAATAGCAGCCAGAATAAATCCATTAATAGAAGGAGTCCAGAAAGGCATCAGGATCAGAAAGCCAAATAAGGCACCTACCGGTTCAGCCATTCCGGAAAGAAAAGAGAGCCAGAATGCCTTCTTTTTATTTCCTGTCGCCTGATAAATAGGGACTGAAACGACAATCCCTTCCGGAATATTATGGATAGCTATGGCAAAAGTAATGAGAATGGCAATTTCCAGATTGTTTAATGCAGATGTAAAGGTAGCAATCCCTTCCGGAAAATTATGGATACCAATAGATAAAGCTACTAAAAGACCTGTCTTTTTTAATCCGGCCTATTTTTTATCTAATTCTTCTATGTTCTGGATCTCATGGGGATTTTCATCTTCAGGAATTAAAAAGTCTATGATATTAATCACTCCCATACCACCGAAAAAAGCCAGTAGCATATACAGAGTGCCTATTCTCTCTCCGAAATGACCGGTCAGGCTCTCTTTGGCCTCCGGCATCATCTCCATAAATGACACATAAATCATTACTCCTGCAGAAAAACCTAAGGCAGTGGATAAAAATTTTGTATTGGTTCGTTTGGTAAAAAATGCCAGTACACTACCGATTCCTGTGGATAAACCAGCGATCATGGTTAACCAAATGCTATTAATATAGTCTAAACTTCCATCTATAGCTGTTTTTAGAAACAAAAGTAAGAAGTTTTTTATATATTTACTGCCAAATTACTAATGATGCGACAGTATACAGAAGATGAGCTTATTGAGCGCTTGCGCGACCCTGCCGCACAAAGAGGTGCTTTTGCGCAGGTAGTAAGTATGTATAGTGAGAAGTTATATTGGCATATTCGTAAAATGGTTTTGAATCATGATGATGCAAATGACTTGTTACAAAATACTTTTTTGAAGGCCTGGATTAATCTGGATTATTTCCGGGGAGATGCCAAGCTCTCTGCCTGGTTGTATAAAATAGCGATCAATGAATGTATTACTTTTTTAAATAAACAGCGAAACCAGAATAATGTCTCTATTGACGACACGGATGTCTTTTTGATTGAACGGCTGAAAGGAGATGATTATCTTGATGGAGATGAAGCACAAACCCGTTTGCAGCAGGCTATTCTGACACTTCCGGAGAAACAGCGCCTGGTCTTTAATATGAAATATTTTGATAGAATGAAATATGGTGATATGTCCGAAATTTTAGGAACTTCAGTCGGAGCTCTGAAAGCTTCTTATCATCATGCAGTAAAAAAAGTCGAAGAGTTTTTAACAAGAGATCTTTAAACCTTTCTTTGATGTCATAGTCAAATGAGGTATAAGAGCACAAAATATGAAAAAAGAACTAAATAGTCTTAAAGAGATAAAGAAGGAAAATCCTTTTCGTGTACCTGATGGATACATGGAAGGCCTGACGTCTCAGATCATGAGTCAGCTTCCTGAAAAATCTATTAAAGAAGCCAAACAAGTCTCTTTACTGGAACGTGTTCGTCCATGGCTATATATGGCAGGCATGTTTGCAGGGTTAGGATTGTTCTTTAATGTAATCGTTGGGACAGGAAAATCTGAGAAGGAATATTCAACTGATCCTTTATTAGTAAAAAATGAAATTTCTGCTGAAACTTTAGAGGCTTTACGGTCTATGGAGAACGAAGAATATCTGGAATATATTGAAGCACAATATACCGATTATCTTTTGGCGGAAGAGTGGATAGATCTTGATTAAAGAGTAATAATTATGAACTTGTCAGTATATTTTTGTGATAAATTTTGTGTAAGTAAATTTTTTTTATTACATTTGTCACGTTGATAACCTTTTTTCCTTTTTCAGCTATAGGGCAGGAAGCAGAAGGAAATCAGGTTAATAAACGTTTTGACAGAGAATTCTTTCTCGTAAAAAGGAGCGCATATATTACAGCAGAGCTGGGTCTTACTCCAGAAGAAGCAGCTGCATTTATTCTTCTTTGTGAGGAATTGCAACAAAAGAAATTTGAAGTAGGCCAAACATGCCGTAAGCTAACAAAGGATGTGCGTGATATGAGTAAACCAACAGATTCCGATTATACGAAAGTTATAGACGAATGTCTGGACGTTAATCTCAAAGAAGCTAAATTAGAGCAGGAATATTACGAGAAATTTAAAGAGGTTCTACCTCCTGCAAAACTTTATAAATATAAACAGGCAGAATATAAATTTGCACGTGAATTTATGAAGCATTCAGGTGAAAGAAAAGTTGAAAACAGAAATAAATAAAATATTATCATTATTTGTGTTTTTGTTTAGATTTAGTTTTGGCGTTTAAGTTAAGGGAGGGGTGGCGACGTGATGTCGGTTCCCCTTTTGTTTTTTCTTTAAATAATACCGGTAAAGAAGTCATTGGTATTACCGGCAATTATTCTTTTTTTATTTTACGAATCAACCTTTAAAGAATAGCTAACTTTTTGGAAAAGGATGCACCCTTTTTGTCGATGTTCTTATTTGACAAAAACAAGAGCCGATATCTTCTTAAATAGGTATATACGCATATAAATCAGAATCATTTTTTACCTACATGTAGGTATTTTGCTTTGAAGTAGGATACTTTAAAATTTTTACCAACATTCTCCGCAACCTATTTGTTATATTTACAGTGGACTTATAAAATGCAAACTAAAATTTTATTGTATGGAAATTGTAAAAATTATTGGTCGTGAGATCCTGGATTCTCGCGGTAATCCTACTGTGGAAGTAGAGGTCTATCTGGAATGTGGCATTATGGGACGTGCAGCGGTTCCTTCCGGAGCTTCAACGGGTGAAAATGAAGCAATCGAGCTACGGGATGGCGATAAAAAAAGATATGGAGGTAAAGGTGTCCTGAAAGCTGTAAAAAATGTAAATGAAGTAATAGCTCCGGCTTTAATAGGAATGAGTTCCATTAATCAGCGGGAAATTGATTATAAAATGATTGCTTTGGATGGAACTAAAACCAAAGCTAAATTAGGAGCTAATGCTATCTTAGGTGTTTCTTTAGCGGTAGCCAAAGCAGTAGCGCAGTATCTGGATTTACCTTTATACCGTTACATTGGAGGAACCAATGCCTATGTAATGCCGGTACCGATGATGAATATTATCAATGGTGGTTCTCATTCGGATGCTCCTATTGCTTTCCAGGAATTTATGATCCGTCCGGTAGGTGCGGAAAGTTTCCGGGAAGGACTTCGTGTAGGGGCAGAGGTGTTCCATGCGTTAAAAAAGGTATTGCATGATCGTGGTTTAAGTACGGCTGTGGGAGATGAGGGTGGATTTGCTCCGGCACTGGACGGAACAGAAGATGCCCTGAATTCAATTATGGAGGCTATTAAAGCTGCCGGATATACCCCTGGTAAAGATGTAACCATTGCTATGGACTGTGCAGCTTCTGAATTTTATACGGATGGTGTATATGATTATACTAAATTCGAAGGTCCGCATGGAGCAAAACGCTCAGCGAAAGAACAAGTCGCTTATCTGGGGGAATTAATTTCCAAATATCCGATTGATTCTATTGAAGACGGTATGGATGAAAATGATTGGGCTGGCTGGAAACTCTTGACGGATGCAATTGGATCTAACTGTCAGTTAGTGGGAGATGACCTGTTTGTAACAAATGTGGAATTTCTGAAAAAAGGCATAGAAAGTGGGTGTGCTAATTCAATCCTTATCAAAGTAAACCAGATCGGAACATTGACAGAAACGTTAGATGCCATTGAAATGGCTCACCGGAATGGGTACACTTCCGTCACTTCCCACCGTTCGGGTGAAACAGAAGATGCGACTATTGCGGACATTGCAGTAGCTACTAATTCCGGACAGATCAAAACAGGTTCATTAAGTCGTTCAGACCGTATGGCCAAATATAACCAGTTACTCCGGATAGAAGAAGAATTGGGAGATCTGGCAGTATATGGATATAAAACCTATGCAAAGAAATAAAAAAAGAATAATTGGCTTATTAAAAGGTCTGCCCAAATGGGTAGACCTTTTTTCTTTATGTACATCTACTATATAAAAAGCATGAAAGGCCTACTAACCAATAGCCGGCCTTCCCCTGAATGAATAGAACTATTATTGTTCTTTAATGAGAGAGTGAATGTTTTACTTCTTGTGTTGAAACAGAAAAATCATTGTTTGTATATAGTTTTTTTAGTACTAATTCTCCTATATTACGGGCACTGGCTTCATTCGGAAAAGCCATGACCGTATCAATTGCAGAAACAGTGGGTTGGTAAATTATTACCTTTCCTCCCAGAACGATCTGGTAGCCCCAACCGTCCTCCAATTGAAAAATTTGCAACTCCAGTTGCTGGCCGTCCGGAGTCCCCATTTCTTCGAAACGGATGATAAAAAGTAAAATCAACATAGGTATAAACAGTAGACCTAACAGGATCTTCCTATCTTTAATAGTCATCATCATCATATGTATATGGATCTAATGTCCAGACATCATCAAAACGATAGGTTCCGTTTTTACCTGTGGCAACATACCCTTTGCTTCCATTTGAGAAAGATACTGCTACAGTGCGGGCTGTCCCTTTAAATTTAGCCACATTTTCCCATAGATCTGTAGACGGGTAGTATTTCCATGTGTCACTGCGTATACTGCCGCTCTCACCACAGGTAACATAGGCACAGCCATCTATCACAAAAGCGACACGATTATATCCCACAATATTATAATCATCATCATAATCCTCATTGGAGTTATTTGCAATATCCCGTAACCGACTCCATCCTTCCGACGGATCAAATTTCCAGAATTCATCCAGATAGGTTCCATTATTTATTCCACATACTATATAGGCTACATCGTCAATTACAAAACTAGTTGCATTTTGTCGTTTATTAATAGAACTATTTATTTGTACCCATGTGTTGGAATTAGGATTATATTCGAAAAAATCTTTCAAATAATTACCGTCATATCCGCTTCCGATATATCCTTTGCCGCCCACGGAAAAACCTACAGCTCCATATCTCGCTGTTCCCGGAAAATCAGCTTTTTTACTCCATTGATTGGTGGAAGGATCATATTCCCAAAAATCTGCTAAATATCCGAAGTCTCCTTCATCCGGATTGTATCCGGTTCCTAAATAGCCTTTATCATTTATCGCAAAAGCTACGGCAGAATTTCTGGCAGGTGCTTCGTCCGGTAGGGAGGCCTTTTGGGTCCAGTATCCTCCGTTCATATCATATTCCCATAAGTCCTTCAGGCGGTCTTTATTATCTCCCTGAAATCCGCAAACGATATATCCTTTATTGCCAATAGTAAAACTGGACGCATCACTTCTGGCCAGTCCGTCCAGGTCTGATACACGGGTCCATAAACCAATCAGATCATCATCATCATCACTACACGCACTAAAAAGAACAGGTAATGCCACTATAAGAGTTGTTAGTAGTCTTTTTTGTATCATTCGTATATTTATATAAATAAAATGCCTAAACAAATTTGTGTTAGCAAATAAACAAGCCTTTTATGGATCTGACAAATTAAATCGGTCAATGGTTTTAGTTGGTCGGTGAAATCCTTGATAGGGCAGGGGAACCGGCTGATGAAAACTTCATAGATCACTAAGAGAAGAAAACAGCCATTTTACAGATAAAAAACAGGATTTGACAGTTTACAATTGCATAGGGAATATAGATATATGTTCTTTGCTTACGAATTTTATGTATATATCACGTGATAATCGACTATGTATAGATCTAACTTTATTTTTTGCTTTCTGGCTTTTTGTATATTTCTTTTTTCCTGTTATGATACGAATAATACATTCGGAGAAAAACTGGTTACCAGTGCTATCCGAAGTGTGGTTATCGATACGTCTACCGTATTGGTAACTTCTGTTGTTATTGATTCACTGGAAACTTCAGAGAAAGGAGTCGCCTTAGTGGGGCATTATACTCACCCTATTTGGGGAACGGTTTCCGCACATTCCTATGTCGCATTTTCTCCACCAGCCTCTTATTCGACAGACGTAGATGCAAAAGTAATATTAGACTCTTTGATGTTGGAATTGGATTACCAGGGATATTTTATTGGGGACACTTTGTTTCAGCAGCAATTTAATGTGTATCAACTTATGGAAAAAATAGCTTTAAATGATAACGGGTATTTGTATAATACAAATACTGTTGCTTATAATCCTGACCGTATAGGAACCACTACTTTTTGGCCAAGACCTACCCGGAATGAAAAAGTCGAGATACGGTTGCCGGACGAGTTGGGGGAAGATCTTTTAGAACGAATTCATAATAGAGATCAATCTGTTTCGAAAGACCGGTTTGAGGATATTTTTAAAGGCATAATGATTGAAGCGGAAAATTCAATCAATCCTGCCTTGTTTGCTTTTGGAGTAAATGATACTTCTGCCTGTATGAAAATTTATTATCATATCAGAGATGAATTAGAAAATTCTCAGGAAGTTATTCTTTCTCCTAAAAGCTCCACTCAATTTAATCATTTTGCTCACGACCGCTCCGGAACTTTATTGGAGCCCTATGTAGAAAAGAATGTGGAAGTAGCATCTGCTTTATTAGGAAACCGGGGATTTCTATTCGGAGGTATAGGCTGGTATGCCAGGTTGGAGTTCCCTTACCTGAATAATTTGATGCAGCAGGGAGAGGAAATAGCTATTGAGCAGGCTTATCTTAAAATATCTCCCCAGCCGGATACCTATTCAAATTTTAATGCCTTGCCGGACAGTATATTCCTGTATATTACAGATGAAAATAATGTGATCACTGATGCTGTGACAGATTATTTAGGCGAACAGGTACAAAGTGCGACACTGATAGAAGACGATACGTTCAGAGAAAATACCTATTATTATTTTGATGTCACCAGTTTTATGCAACAGGAATTAGGGGCATTTGGGATGTATAAACATTCCCTCCAACTAGTTTTTAGTAGTAATGACTATACCAACACATTTAGAAACCTGACGTTTAGTGACCAAAACGGCTCTTCCCCTATCACCTTACAAATAATCTACAAGATATATGAAAGTTATTAATTACATATTCCTTTTGCTGTTTGTAACCTGCCGGATGGGAATAGGGCAAAATGTAATGACCTCTTCTCCTTATTCTATGTTTGGGTTAGGAGAGGTTTCCTCTGGGTTATATGGGCAGAATGCAGCTATGGGAGGTGTTTCCTATGGGATGCGGGATAAATTTTTGGTAAATATAGAGAATCCGGCAGGATTAACCGGATTGGATTCCATGAAATTATTTGCTGAAACTTCTGCTTTTATTAAAAGTGAACATTATACTTCCAAAGGTAGTTCGAACAATGCGTTTACCGGGAATGTCTCAGCTTTTTTATTAGGAGGACGACTCATGCCCAGATGGTATATGGCTGTCGGGCTTTCTCCTTATACTTCAGTCGGTTATTATTTTAAATCCAGTCAGACGTTGGAAGGAACCGCCAATTCCACTTCTACCAGCCTTTTTCAGGGAGACGGAGGATTATCAAAGGTATCTTTGAGTAACGGATTTTTACTGACTAAAAATTTATCAATAGGAGTCAATGTGAGTTATATTTTTGGTAATCTGTATCAAACAGAAACACAGGATGCCATGATCATTAAACAGCAAATGTATACTCAAATGATTTACCCAGATTTTGGTCTTCAGTATGAGCGGGCTTTAGATAAAGAAGTCGTATTGACAGTAGGAGCCGTATATGGTTATAAACAGAAACTAAAACTGGATAACACTATTACTGTGACTACTACTTCTACAAGTAATGAATATACTCAAAGAAAAGTGACTCAATATTTACCTCAGTATATAGGAGCCGGCGGTTCATTAGCCTATAAAAGATGGGTATATGCGTTAGATTATACCTTCTACGAGTATAGCGCCTGGAGTTCCGGGGATCAGATTAAGTTTACAGATTCGCATGAAGTAAAGGCGGGAATATCCTTTTTACCTGAAAACCTGAGTTATAGTAAATTCATTAAAAAAATAATTTATAAAGCCGGTGTAAATATTTCTACACCTTATTACAAAATAAGTGGACAGACCGAAATTAACTGGCGCGCAAATGCCGGATTTAGTTTTCCCATTGCCAATGGCTATCTTCATACCGGATTTTTTTATGACCATTTAGATATAAGTAGAAATACCTTGCAACGGGACTTAATAGGATTAACCGTGTCCTATACGTTAGGTGAACGGTTCCATCGGGTTAAATTATAAACCTGGTTATAAAAATTTATGTACTATCAGGAAACCAGCTATCTTTTGTTGAAAGAATAGCTGGTTTCCTGTTTTTATATTAATAAAAAACGGTAGGTCATAATCCGAAGAATGTGGAGTGTGGATATAAAATAAAAAAGCTATCTGTCATACAGATAGCTATATCCATGTGGGCGTTGACGGATTCGAACCGCCGACCCTCTGCTTGTAAGGCAGATGCTCTGAACCAGCTGAGCTAAACGCCCGAAAATTGTTAAAAACAGTGTTTTTATTTGTCCTAATCTCTCTTAAGACGGTGCAAAGATAGTGCTTATTTAAATATCTGCAAACTTTTCAAGGGAAAAATAAAAAACTTTTCCTTATGTACCTTTTTTCCAGAGAAATGCATTACCTTTGTAATCTGAATTAATAATAGGTATGGCATTATCAACTTTAACAGCCATTTCACCCGTTGACGGGAGATACAGAAACAAAGCGGAAGGGTTAGCAGCATATTTTTCAGAATATGCTTTGATTAAATACAGAGTGAAGGTTGAGATAGAATATTTTATTACACTGGCCGAATTTTTACCTCAATTACAATCTCTGATGACTCTGGCTAATAAAGCGTCCTTACGCAGGATCTATGAAGATTTTTCTATAGATGATGCAGTACGGATTAAAGAGATTGAAGGAGTGACTAACCATGATGTGAAAGCTGTTGAGTATTTTATTAAAGAAAAATTTGATTTACTTTCCTTAGAAGACTATAAAGAATTTATCCATTTTGGACTGACCTCCCAGGATATTAATAACACCTCCATTCCTCTTTCTCTGAAAGATGCTATGGAAACTGTATATTATCCGGGGCTGGAAGAGGTGATCCATATCCTGAAAAGATATGCGGAAGAATGGAAAGAGATACCTATGCTTGCCAAAACGCATGGACAGCCAGCTTCACCTACCCGGTTAGGGAAAGAAATAATGGTGTTTGTTTATAGGCTGGAACAACAACTAGGATTAGTAAAATCTATTCCAGTTTCTGCTAAATTCGGAGGTGCCACAGGAAATTTTAATGCCCATATAATTTCCTATCCTGATTATGACTGGAAGACTTTCGGAAATCGGTTTGTGAATGATGTGTTGGGGTTAAATCGTGAAGAATATACCACCCAGATATCTAACTATGATAATTTAGCGGCCATCTTTGATGGGATGAAACGAATCAATACTATTTTAATTGATTTAAACCGTGATTTCTGGCAATATATTTCTATGAAATATTTCAAACAGAAGATCAAAGCCGGGGAAGTGGGATCCTCTGCTATGCCACACAAAGTAAATCCGATTGATTTTGAAAATGCGGAAGGAAATCTGGGGATTGCTAATGCTATTTTAGAACATTTATCAGCAAAACTACCCATATCACGCTTACAACGAGACCTGACTGATTCAACTGTTTTACGGAATATAGGAGTACCTATGGCACATATAGAAATCTCCTTTAAAAGTTTAACAAAAGGCTTAGGGAAACTGTTGTTAAATGAGAAAGCTTTATTCCGGGATCTGGATGAGTGTTGGGCAGTAGTTGCCGAAGGAATACAGACCATTTTACGTCGGGAGGGATATCCGAAACCTTATGAAGCATTGAAAGCTTTGACCCGGACAAATGAGGAGATAACTGAAAAATCCATTTGTGAGTTTATTGATACTTTACAGGTAAGTGAGAAAGTAAAAGCAGAATTAAAGGCGATTTCGCCGCATAATTATATAGGTATTTAGAGATAATAAGGTGTGGCCGTGAGGTCACAAAGTCGTTAATTTTTTTATTAATTTACAGTAATGAGCACAGAAGAAAGAGATGATTCTCAAGCGCGCCCAAGAAAAGTGATACCAAGTATCAGAAGGGAAAACACAGGTCAGGAAGCTGAAAGAAGACCTTACAATCAGGGATATAACAGGCCTGATAGTAGTAACTATGAACGTAGACCATATAATCGTCCTCAACAGGATGGTGGATATCGATCGTATGGAGACAACCGTTCTCAGTATGGAGACCGTCAACAAAACCGTCCACGGAGCTATGACAACAATCGGGGAGGCTACGGAAACAATTCCGGATACGGGAATAACAGACCTTCGTATGGAAATAACCGTCCTTCCTATGGAAACAATTATGACCGTCCGTATAGCAACCGCCCTGTTCGTCAGGGAGGATACGAAGACAGGCCAGGCAGAGCCTATTCTGCGACTCCTTTCGGGGATGGAATGACTGAAGACGGACTGAAGAAACGAAGACCACGTGTAGGAGATGCCCGTACTAATCAGTATGACAACCGGGGTGGAAACAGACCGGCTTATGGTAATAACCGGGGTGGTTATGGAAATAACTACGGGAATAACGGTGGTTATGGAAACAACGGAGGCTATGGCAATAACAGACGTCCGAATAATAATATGCGACGTCGTACATCGGATTATAATCCAAATGCTAAGTATAACTTCCAGAAACAGTTAAAGTATAAGGAAGTATTAGCAGATCCTAATGAGCCAATCCGTTTGAACAAATACCTTTCAAATGCCGGGGTTTGTTCCCGTCGTGAAGCGGATGAATTTATCCAGGCAGGTGTAGTAAAGGTAAATGATCAGGTAGTAACAGAATTAGGTACAAAGATTACACGTGCTGATAAGGTATTATTCCATGATCAGCCGGTTCAGATCGAAAGTAAAGTATATATTGTACTAAACAAACCTAAGAATTGTATAACTACTTTAGAAGATTCACAGAAGCGTCGTACCGTAATGGATTTGGTAAAGAATGCCTGTCAGGAACGTATTTATCCTGTAGGACGTCTGGACAGAAATACAACAGGTGTACTTTTATTGACCAATAATGGAGATTTAGCGTCTAAGTTAACTCATCCTTCTTATAAGAAAAAGAAGATCTATCACGTGTGGCTGAATAAAAATGTAGCTATCGAAGATATGGAAAAAATTGCAAATGGGCTGGAGTTAGAAGATGGAGAAATTCATGCCGATGCGATCAGTTATGTAAGTGAGGATGATAAAAGCCAGGTGGGTATTGAGATCCATTCCGGGCGAAATCGTATTGTCCGCCGTATCTTTGAATCTTTGGGCTATCATGTGATTAAATTAGATCGTGTATATTTTGCTGGTCTTACTAAAAAGAATTTAAGCCGGGGCAAATGGCGCTATCTTAACGAGAGAGAGGTAAACGCGCTTCAAATGGGCGCGTTTGAATAAATTTCCTGAGATAGCCGGTTTCTTTTAACCGGCTATCTTATTTATCTTATCTAAGTTAAAAAACTACGAATATGGAAACAATTACAAGATCAAAAATTGTAGATGTACTGAAAAGCACTGCTTTTGGTTCAACCGTGAATGTAAAAGGCTGGGTTCGTACCCGCCGGGGTAGCAAACAGGTGAATTTTATTGCTTTGAATGACGGTTCTACAATTAATAATATTCAGATCGTTGTAGATATTGAAAAATTAGGGGAGGAGTTCCTGAAACCTATTACCACCGGTGCCTGTATCAGTGTAAACGGTACGTTAGTAGAGTCACAGGGAAAAGGTCAGAGTGCAGAGATACAGGCTAAGGAAATTGAAATATATGGTTCTGCAGATCCCGCTACTTATCCTTTACAAAAGAAAGGGCATTCATTGGAATTTTTAAGGGAAATAGCCCATTTGCGTCCCCGTACCAATACCTTTGGAGCCGTTTTCCGTATTCGCCACCATATGGCAATTGCCATTCACCAATTCTTTCATGAAAGAGGTTTCTTCTATTTTCATACCCCTATCATTACAGGTTCAGATTGTGAAGGAGCCGGACAAATGTTCCAGGTGACTACTATGAACTTATATGATCTGAAGAAAAATGAAGAAGGATCTATTGATTATAAAGAAGACTTTTTTGGTAAACAGGCCAGTCTGACCGTATCAGGTCAGTTAGAGGGAGAATTAGCCGCTATGGCATTAGGAGCTATTTATACCTTTGGTCCTACCTTCCGTGCGGAAAATTCCAATACTCCCCGGCATTTAGCTGAATTCTGGATGATTGAACCGGAAGTTGCCTTTAATGAAATAGAAGAAAATATGCAGCTTGCCGAAGATTTTATCAAATATTGTATACAATGGGCTTTAGATAACTGTAAAGAAGATATTGAGTTTCTGAATAACATGTTTGATAAAGAGTTGATTGAACGGCTGGAATTTGTGTTGAAACAGAACTTTATTCGTTTGACATATACAGAAGGAATCCGGATTTTGGAAGACGCTGTTGCTAAAGGACGTCAATTTGAATTCCCTATTTTCTGGGGAGCTGATTTAGCGTCTGAACATGAACGTTATTTAGTAGAGGAACATTTTAAATGTCCCGTTATCCTGACAGACTACCCAAAAGAAATAAAGTCTTTCTATATGAAGCAGAATGACGATGGAAAAACGGTGCGCGCTATGGATGTTCTTTTCCCAAAAATCGGAGAGATCATAGGCGGATCACAGCGTGAAGAAGACTATGATAAATTAGCTCGATGGGCACAGGAAATGGGAGTTCCCACAAAAGATATCTGGTGGTATCTGGATACACGTAGATTTGGAACTGCTCCTCACTCCGGATTTGGTTTAGGATTTGAACGTTTGTTGTTATTTGTAACAGGTATGGCAAATATCCGGGATGTCATACCGTTCCCACGGACACCTAATAATGCGGAATTTTAAAGAAAATACCTTCTAATAAAAAAATCTCGGATTAAAATATCCGGGATTTTTTTATTCTATGGAATCATTCTCTTCTATATCAATAGGAATTTGTTTTTTAAATACCTCCTTAAAGGAGATTAGCGATTCTGTTCTGGCTAACCCTAAAGGTTGCAATTTCGTATGAATAATATTCAATAGATGCTGGTTATTCTTGGCATAGATCTTAATAAAGAGATCATATTGTCCTGTTGTATAGTGGCATTCCACCACTTCCGGGATTTCTTTTAATGCTTCTGTCACAGAAGGAAACTGATCAGGAGATTTCAAAAACAGCCCTATGTAGGCACATGTTTCATATCCGACCTTGGCATTATCAATGATAAACTCCGATCCTTTAATTACTTCAAGATTGGTAAGTTTCTGAATTCGTTGATGAATAGCGGCTCCCGAAACATTACATTTCCGGGCAACTTCAAGGAAAGGCATACGGGCGTTGTTAATAATTAGTTTGAGAATCTTTTCGTCCAGTGCATCTAATTGATGATGTGCCATAATTTGAATATATTTGTATGTCAGTAAAATGGATTGCTTACGATTTAATACAAATATAATCAATTTATTAAATTCTTTCTGGTTTCAGACGCTAAATCATACTCATTATAACTTTTCTTAATCGATTTATTAACAACTATATATTATGGATATACAACAGAGAATACAATGTAAGCCTTTGAATACTTTAGATAAAAGTGTATTAGATCAGGTTGAACAGACTTATACTTCTTCTTTTCCTGTAAATGAAAGAAGAGATTTTGACTTAGTAAGAAAGATGCTGGAGGATAATCCGGATTTTAAAATATATGCATTCATCCGGCAGGGAATATATGTGGGATTTATTAGCGCCTGGGTTTTTGAATATTTTGCTTATATTGAACATTTTGCTATAGATGAATCAGCCCGGAATGGTGGAATAGGAGCAGGAGCTATCAAGCAATTTATGGAAATATGCCAGTTGCCAGTTGTACTGGAAGTAGAACTACCAAAAGAAGATCTATCTAAGCATAGGATTCGCTTTTATGAACGTTTGGGATTTATTTTAAACACCCATCCTTATCTTCAGCCTCCTTATCGTTCTGGAGAAGAATGGCTGGATATGTACCTTATGACATATGGGGAAATAGATTTGGAAAAGAGATATGAACAAATAAAAGAAATATTATATAAAAGAGTATATGGTATTATTTAAAAAAGGAAAGGCAGAATATTATTTCTGCCTTTCCTTTTTATATGTAGTTGATTCTTAATCTGCTCTTTGAGATGCCGAATAACTAATTTTTAGTGCATATGCTTCACGAAGTGCCTGTTTGATATCAGTGATCACCCCCATTTTAGTCTCTTTGTCAGCTTTGATAGAGACAGTCATAAATGGTTGGTCTTCTTCTTTCATACTGGATTTTTCCTGAGCAATATAGTCCTGGATTTCCGATGTTTCAGCAAACTGGTCATTTAACTGAATACGGGTTTCAGAACCCATTTTAGCTCTTAATTCCTGCGTCGGTTGCCCAACATAAATGAAAGTTACCAATGATTTCTTTTCAAGCTTTTGAAGCTCAGTTGCCTGTGGAGCCTTAAATACTACTTTCAGAGTTACTTCACGCATGGTAGTTACCATCATGATAAAGAATAAGAAAGCAAATACTAAGTCAGGTAATGATGATGTATTCAATTCAGGCATTTCTCTACCGCCTGCTTTACTAAACTTTCCCATTCCTATTTATCTCCATAATTTTTAGGTTCTGCTTCTGATATCTTTTGAGGATAGATCATCTGCACAGCCTTTTGTTGTTCGTCATCTAAGTCGGCAAACAATTTACCGAATTTTTTCTGGGAAACATCATTTCTCAATTCGTTATAAGCTGCTGCTAATTCATTCTGAACATTTATGTATGCCTGGTATTCCGTACCACGGTCATTCTGTAACGAAATAATGTGGTTTTTAGTTACCATCTGGTTTCCGAAGAAAGGTACTTCTACTTCCAGTTTTTCCGGCATGTGTTCGTCATTATAAGGGTTTTCAATGAAATCTTTTACCCTGTCTTTCAATTGCGAGATATCGATGAACTGGTCACCACAGAGAATCTGGTTGTTACTGTTGATCAGTACGACAAGCAGGTTTCTCTTTTTGATATCAATATCTAAGTTCTCCTTTTGTTCTTTAGGTACAGGAGGTGGCAAACGTCTTGCCAAACCTTTATCTGTATCCATAGACGTAGTAATAAGGAAGAAGATAAGCAACATGAAAGCAATATCGGCAGACGAAGAACCATTGATACCCGGTGTCTTTCTTTTTTTACCCATTTTTGCTTACTTTATCTAATCGTTATTACTTATTCAAAATTTTCTTTACGCTACCTGCAATTACAGCTAAAACAATCAGCCCGATCAGGATGTAAATAGAATAGATCCACATATCAGTGATCTTTAACCAGGATGCTGTATTATAGTCAGCCGACTCTGCATTAATCATAGGTAGTGGAGTTGGGTCACCAATCGCATATGCAATAAGTAGAATAGCAGCAAAGACCACAATTACACCTAAAGACATAAGAGCTGCTTTGGCATCATCTTTAAATGATCCTGCAAATTGCCATACCGCAAAAACTAATGTGCTGATGGTGGTAAGACCAAATAATATATATACCCAGTTCAGTAAAAGGTTGGTATGAACGGGTTCCTTCATGTCAGCTCCCAGATCGATAACGCCTCCGGAAACGAACATAGCCAGCACTATAATACTAATAATAGCAGAAGCTAACAGTGTCCAGCTGGATATTTTTCTTATCTTAGTTACTGCCATAGTAGTACTTATTTTTTGTATTTAAGGTTATATTTGACAACCAGGTCGATCAAAGAAATAGAAGCATCTTCCATCTTATTCAGGATAGCTTCCAACTGGCTCAACAAATAGTTATAGAAAATCTGAAGGATCAGAGCAACTACAAGACCACCTACTGTTGTGATCAAAGCCACTTTCATACCACCGGCAACAACTGTTGGGCTGATATCACCTACCTGTTCGATTTTATCGAACGCCATGATCATCCCGATAACTGTACCCAGGAATCCTAAAGAAGGAGCCATCGCGATAAACAATGTGATCCAGGAAAGATTCTTTTCCAACAGACCACCCTGTACACCACCGTAAGAAATGATAGATTTTTCAACTACATCAATACCCTGGTTAATTCTCATTAAACCCTGATAAGCGATAGATGCGATAGGACCTCTTGTATCACGGGCAATAGCTTTTGCACCTTCTACATCACCTTTATCAAGAGCTTCTTCAATTCCTTTTAATAATTTATCAGCATTTGTATCAGCTAAGTTCAGATAAATAATTCTTTCCAGACAGAAAGCTAAACCAAGTATCAAAGCGATGGCAACCAAACTCATAAAGTCCGCACCACCTTCGATAAATTTTGTTTTTAAAGCCTGGTGTATACCACCTTCGATAAGTTCAGAAGTTTCCTGCGCAAAAACTGCAGTAGAAGCTCCAAGAGCACATACACTCAAGAATGCCTTTGCAAATAACTTTTTCATTGTGTGTTCAATTTTTAAGATTAATAATTCTCTTTTTTGTTTTAATTTTTTGTTATAAGTCACTTCATGATATTTCTCCTGTGCGGAGAGAGCGGGATTCGAACCCGCGATACGCTTTAGGCGTATACACGCTTTCCAGGCGTGCCTCTTCAACCACTCGAGCATCTCTCCAAAATGAGCATCTCATCCTTATAAAACGAGCACAAAATACGAAAAAAATCCCAATTGCAAATGTTTTAGTGCACAAATCTAAAGTTTTTGGTTGATTTATTCACTATATAAACGCAATAAATTTTGTCCCGAACCTTTAGATTGTTCAACTATCCTTTGTTAAAGGCATTTTAAATAGGTTCAGCGCATTTTTTTTTGTGATTTCTACCGTCTCTTTCATGGATATTTTATAAATATCGGACACCTTTTTGGCCGTTTCCCAAATGTAAACCGGCTCATTTCTTTTCCCCCGGTAAGGAACAGGAGAGAGATAAGGAGCATCCGTTTCCAATACAATATCCTCTATCGAGACACCTTGGATCACTTCATCTAATTTTGAATTTTTGAAAGTAACCACTCCATTAATTCCGATCCTGAAGTTCTCTAATTTTTGAATCTCCCTGAGATCGGCTTCTGTTCCGGAAAAACTATGAAAGACTCCTTTCAAATGAGCCGGACCTACTTTATAAATGCTTTCAAAAACTTCCGGAAAAGCTTCCCGTGTATGAATAGCTACAGGTAAATCCAATTCAATACTCCATGTTAACTGCTCTTCAAATACAATTTTTTGTTCTTTCAGATAGGTTTTATCCCAGTACAGATCCATACCAATCTCACCGATAGCACAGTAATTTCTTATTCCAAGCCAGTATTCTATTTCCTGTAATTCTTTTGAGTAATCGGCTTTGACACTGGTAGGATGTAAACCCATCATCGGAGATACAAATTCCGGATGCTGATCACAAAGCCAGTGCATCGGTTCAATAGTTTCCGTATCTACATTCGGCAACAGTAATTGTTCTATTCCGGATATCTTAGCCTGAGAGATAAGAACTTCCCTATCCTCATCAAATGCTTCCAGGTAGAGATGTGAATGAGTATCTATCAAATGATTCATTAAGATTTTCGGTTCATTAGTAATTGGGATATACTCTTTAAGACCCGTAGCCGTTCCGGAGAAACAGATAGCTGATCCAGATACTCATTGGCCAGCTCATAAAAATACTGGATTTTCTTTTCTGTAATCTTTTCTATGCACAAATCAGTATAGATTTTCCGGAACGCCCGGATTTTTTCCTCCAGAATGTAGTCCTGCTTATGTATCCAGTCATTTAATTCCTTTTTTTGATCTTCAGAGGCCGCTTTAAAAGCATGGATTAATAAAAAGGTTTTTTTGTTACATAAAATATCCCCACCGATCTTTTTCCCAAAAGAAGCCATATCACCATACACATCTAACAGGTCATCCATAAGCTGGAAAGCTAAACCGATATGAATGCCATATGCATATAAAATCTCTGCATCTTTTTCAGATGCACCTCCAACCAGTGCTCCTGTTTTTAAACTACATGCCAGTAAGACCGCCGTTTTTAAACGGATCATTTCGATATATTCCTCTTCTTCTACATCTGACCGGGACTCAAACTCCATATCATGTTGCTGCCCGGCACAGATTTCTAACGCTGTCGTAGTAAATAAATCCAGTACAGGTTTCAGAAATTTTCCGGAAGTTTCTCCGATTAACCGGTAAGCAACTATCAACATAGCATCCCCGGATAATATAGCCGTATTGGCTCCCCATTTTTTGTGTACAGTCTGTTGATTCCTTCTTAGGTCAGCCTGATCCATCAAGTCATCATGCAATAGGGTGAAATTATGGAATACTTCTATTCCTAAAGCCGGTTTTATGGCAGGCTCTATGTCCTCACTGAATATATTACAGGCCATAAGTGTGAGAGCCGGGCGGATTCTTTTTCCTCCCAAAGACAGAATATATTGGATAGGGGTATATAAACTTATCGGAGACTCATTCAAATGGAGTGCTGAGACCTCGTTTTCAACCTTTTTCAGTATCTCTTCAAAAGATAATATCATACATACAGGGAATAGATGATTATACAAAAAAGGCTGCAAATATGATGTTAGCAGCCTTTTCTTTAGTTATATTTTTACGGATCATATTACTGTAATCTGAAAGTAATCGGTACAGTATATTTTACACGTACAGGTTTACCTCTCTGTTTACCGGGTGCCCATTTAGGCATGGTGTTGATCACACGGAGAGCTTCTTTGTCCAGAGATGGGTCTACACCACGAACAACTTCTGCATCTACGATAGATCCGTCACGGTTCACAACAAATGAACAAACCACACGGCCCTGAATACCATTTTCTTGAGCAATTACAGGATATTTGATGGATTTACTGATAAACTTCAAAAGTTCACCGTCACCACCAGGGAACTGAGGCATTTCTTCTACCACAGTAAAGATCTGTCGAGCAGATTCCTCTTCTTCTTCTACCATAGCAGGTGCTACATACGTCTGAACCTGTGCGGCATCCTGGCTATCTTCAGAACTCAGAATCTCTTGCTGTTCCAGTTCAACGTCATCTTCCACAACGTTTAAAACTTCTGTTACAACAGGGACAGGAGGAGGGGGGGGAGGAGGAGTGTTCTCCGGTCTCGTAATCTCAATCTCTTCTTCAGCGATAATGTCCGCAACACCTTCGTATATTACGACTTGTACATCACGGGTCCCCCATTCGAATCCAACGAACAGAACTGCAAGTGCCACAACCATACCCATCAGGATACTGAGCGTTTTGCCTTTCTCTAAGTCAGCTTTTGGTGATTTCTTGATTTCCATACTTTTATAATGTTTTATGTGTTTTCCAATACGGCAAAAATATAAATTATTTTATATATCACTTCACAAAAGCAAAAGAAAATACAATTTAAGTTGCATTTTTTACGTGGAAGAAAAATAAAGGTTTCCATATACCTTTTTATAAATTTCTCCGTTTTGATAAAGAAATATGTCTTCTGCCGGTAATTACCGGTGTAAAGTAAAAACATTTTTCCGAATTAATGTATCTTTGAATGCTTTTTTGTTGAAAAAAATATGAAAAAAATATTGTTGATCTTCCTTCCCCTCTGTATATTACAGATTCTTTCTGCTCAGACCGGCGAGGAAGTATTCACTTTTTTACGGTATCCGACCTCTACCCGTATCAATGCCTTGGGGGGTAACCAGATTTCACTGATAGAAAGGGATCCGTCTATGATTTTTCATAATCCCGGGTTATTAGGAGGAGAAATGGACGGTATGATCAATCTGAACTATATGAATTATATTTCTGATATAAATATCGGAAGTGCCTTATTTACCAAAGCAGTCAGGGAAAGAAGTGCCTGGGGAGTAGGTGCCAGCTTTATCAGTTACGGAAGTTTCAAACAGATGAGTGCGGACAATATGTACGAAGGGGATTTCTCGGCCAATGATGTCAGCCTGACCGGCTTTTATTCGTATGATCTGACAGATCGCTGGCGTGGTGGAGTCAGTCTGAAATTTTTATATTCCGGCCTGGAAAGCTATACCTCTATCGGATTAGGAGTAGATGCAGGATTAAGCTATTACAACTCTGAAAATGAGTTTTCAGCAGGTATCGTATTGAAAAATATCGGAGCACAACTGACTACCTATCAAGAGGAGCGGCAGAAAATGCCATGGGATATCCAGTTAGGCGTCAGTAAGAAAATGGAGTACTCCCCTTTTCGCTTTTCCCTGACCGCCATGTATCTCAACCGCTGGAAATTTGATTATATAGATAATGTAGACAAAGATCGCCAGGATGACTCTTTTTTCCGTTCCTTTGCTAAACATCTGGTGCTGGGAATAGATTATATCCCATCTGATAACTTCTGGTTAGGCATAGGTTTTAATCCGAAAACCAATATGGATATGAAACTACAGACAGGAAATAAACTCAGTGGTTTTTCTGCCGGAGCCGGCGTAACAATAAAGATGTTTGATGTCGGAGTTTCCGTTGCCAAATATCATCCTTCTGCCATGTCATTGATGCTGAGCGTATCAACCACGCTGGCAGACTTCAAACCATAAAAAAGAAAAGATGAGGAACATGAAAAAGATAATTATTGCATTAGACGGCTATTCTTCCTGTGGAAAAAGTACCATGGCCAAAGAACTGGCTAAGGAAATTGGCTATACTTATATCGATACAGGCGCTATGTACAGAGCCATCGCCCTGTATAGTATGAGGAATGGCATCATACAAAATAACTCTATAGATACGGACAAACTGCAACTGGCCATGGCGGATATTCATATCTCTTTTGTCAGGAATCCTGAAACCGGCAGATGGGAGACCTACCTGAATGGTGAAAATGTGGAAAAAGAGATTCGGACTATGGAAGTGGCCAACCAGGTAAGCCCGGTAGCTGCTTTGGGATTTGTGCGCAAAGCTATGGTTGCTCAGCAACAGGAGATGGGAAAGGCGAAAGGAGTCATACTGGATGGAAGAGATGTAGGCACGGTTATTTTTCCGGATGCAGAATTAAAAATATTTCTTACCGCCAGACCGGAAGTAAGAGCACAACGGCGTCTGAAAGAATCATTAGCAAAAGGAGAGAAGGTAACCTATGAAGAAGTACTGAAAAACCTTCAGGAAAGGGATCACAAAGATACCACCCGTGCAGAAGGCCCCCTAAAAAAAGCTGAAGACGCCATAGAACTGGATAATTCCGATATGACTGTAGAAGAGCAGCAAGCCTGGTTATTAGCACAATTTAACCAGGTAATTACTAAGTAAACAACCTGTTCTATTCTTTCTGATAAGCATTATCGTGTATCTTTGCAAAGATGATTCAGGTTGAAATAGATAAAGACTCCGGCTTCTGCTTTGGTGTGGTAAATGCCATAAAAAGTGCGGAAAGGGAATTAGGAGACACAGACGTCCTGTATTGTTTAGACGACATTGTTCACAATAGTCTGGAAGTAGCCAGGTTAAAAGAATTAGGACTACATACCATTGATCATGAACAATTCAGAGCCCTGAAAAACAGGAAAGTACTCCTGCGGGCACACGGAGAGCCACCTTCCACATATAAGGAAGCCGAAAAAAATAACATTACCATTATTGATGCCACCTGCCCGGTAGTACTCCGGTTGCAGCAAAAAATCTATGCCTGTTATCAGGAGACACGGGAAAACTGGACTCAACTGGTGATTTATGGTAAAAAAGGTCATGCAGAAGTCAATGGATTAGTCGGTCAGACAGAGGGATACGCCATCGTCATAGAAAAACCGGAAGATATGGATAAACTGGATTTTAACCGGGATATAGCTCTGTTTTCCCAGACCACCAAACCATTAGATGGCTTTCAGAAAATCGTAGAAACGATAAGAAAAAGAATATCCGGAAAGGTTAATTTTCATTTTTACGATACCATCTGCCGCCAGGTTGCCAATCGTCTGCCCAATATTAAAGCCTTTGCCTCCCGGCATGACTGGATCTATTTTGTGGCCGGAGAGAAAAGCTCCAACGGAAGAATGCTTTTCGAAGAATGTAAAAAAGCAAATTCCCATACCGTTTTTATTTCAGATGCGCAGGAAATCACCCGACCGCTTCCGGAAGAAGTAGAAACAGTCGGGGTTTGCGGAGCCACTTCCACCCCTACCTGGCTGATGGAAAAAGTAGCTCAAAGGATAAAAGAACTGAATCCGTAACAAACTATATATGTGACAACTCTGTTAAGTTTAACAAAAAGGTAAGGATTTGGATAAATTATTCCTATTTTTGCCGGGAATATTTTAAATGCAACTACGCTATGTCAAGATTTAAGTGTATTGGTATATTAACATCAGGAGGAGATGCTCCTGGTATGAATGCAGCTATTCGTGCAGTCACACGCTCTGCCATTTATAATGGTATGAGAGTAAAAGGCATTTACCGTGGTTATAAAGGTTTGATCACGAGAGAGATTGAAGAATTTTTCAATCAGAATGTAAGTAATATAATTCAGCGGGGTGGAACCATACTAAAAACAGCCCGTTGCCTGGAATTCAAAACCCCGGAAGGCCGTAAATTTGCCTATGAACGCCTGCAGGAAGAGGGCATTGATGCCTTGGTTACCATAGGAGGGGACGGAACATTAACCGGAGCACGTATTTTTGCACAGGAGTTTAATTTTCCGATCGTTGGTTTACCGGGAACGATCGACAATGACCTGTACGGAACAGATACTACGATCGGGTATGATACCGCACTGAATACCATCATGGAATGTGTGGATAGAATCCGGGATACCGCTACATCACATGACCGGCTGTTCTTTATTGAAGTGATGGGACGGGATGCCGGATTCCTGGCACTGAATGGTGCGGTCGCTGCCGGAGCGGAAGCCGCTTTGATCCCGGAGATCTCTTTAGAGAAAGACCAGTTGGCAGAAATGATTGAAAATGGTTTCCGTAAATCCAAGAACAGCAGTATTGTGTTGGTGGCAGAAAGTGAAGTAACCGGAGGAGCTATGGGAGTAGCAGAAAGAGTAAAAAAAGAATATCCCCAGTTTGATGTCCGTGTTTCTATTCTGGGGCACCTGCAACGGGGTGGATCTCCTACCGCGCAGGACCGTATTTTAGCTACCCGTATGGGAGTTGCAGCTATTGAAGCCCTGTTGGAAGACCAGCGGAACGTCATGATCGGGTTGCAAAATAACCAGATCGTCTATGTCCCCTTCTCAAAAGCTATCAAAAACGATAAACCGATTAACCGTGATTTACTGAATACCTTGCAGGTCTCTTCTATTTAAGCAGAATCCTGAAAACTTGTATAAAAAGCCCTATCTGTGAATCAGGTAGGGCTTTTACAATATATAATAAGAATTTTATTTACAGGATAAGTCATTCAGGAAAACATCTATCATCTGCTTAGCCCCGATGAACGAACTGAGCTCATTGTTCAGCACTTTACGTTCAGTCTCTTTCAGCAAACCTTCTACCGCAGGATTATGATAGAAAGTATCCCGCAACGTGTCATTGATACTTTCATACATCCAGTATTTGGCCTGTTTATTCCGTTTCAGGCTAAAATAACCGTTTTGTTTAGTGAACGCCACATACTCATTCACCATATCCCAGATTTCCTTGATCCCCAGCTTATAATATCCGGAATAAGTCAGCACCTTAGGCGTCCATCCGGAATCGGGCATAGGAAATAAATGAAGCGCATTCCAGAACTGGGAAGCCGCTAAATTAGCCTTTTCAATGTTGTCCCCATCCGCTTTATTAATAATAATGCCATCCGCCATTTCCATAATTCCCCGTTTAATCCCCTGTAATTCATCTCCGGTACCAGCCAGCTGGATTAACAGGAAAAAATCAACCATCGAATGTACGGCAGTTTCACTCTGCCCAACCCCTACAGTCTCTACAAAAACACTGTCAAACCCCGCAGCTTCACAAAGTACAATCGTTTCCCGCGTTTTGCGTGCCACCCCTCCTAACGAACCCGCAGAAGGAGAAGGGCGGATAAATGCATTTTTTTCTCTGGAAAGTTCCTCCATCCGGGTTTTATCCCCCAGGATACTTCCTTTGGATCGTTCACTACTGGGATCAATAGCCAGTACAGCTAATTTCTTGCCTTCATTCAATAGCTGCATGCCAAAAGCATCAATAGAAGTACTTTTCCCGGCTCCCGGCACACCTGTGATCCCGATCCGTATGGAATTACCTGCATAAGGAAGACATTTCTCAATAATCTCCTGGGCAACCTGCTGATGTTCCTGCCGGGCACTTTCCACCAGCGTAACAGCCTGACTAAGTATCGTAATATTACCTTTCAGTATTCCCTCCACAAATTCGGCAGGCGTATACTCTGTTCTGCGAAGTCTCTTTTTCAGGTAAGGATTAACCGTCGGAGCATCAGCCACTCCCTTATTTACTTTTAACCCTTTATACAGATCGTCATTTTTCGGATGTTTCATACACAGTTATTCCAAAATTAATTTTCAGCGGTTACCTTGATCAGGCGAACCGGTCCGTTAGGGTCATTACAAACAACCGTAATAAATGATTCCAGTTGATCCACTATATCTTTGGTACGGACAGTTATTTTATAAGTAGAAGAAGCGCCGGGTTTAAGTTCTTTTTTTCCTCCCAAAACATCCACCAACTCAGTATCACTGGTGATGCTGTAAATAGAAAGGTTACTTTTCCCCGTATTAGTGACCGTAACCGTTTCCGATGCTTTCCCTCCGATAAACGGAACAAAAGACATAAATCCGCTTTTACCCTCTGTTTTCCCGAAGTCCACTAAAGTCACCGATAAGGAAAGTACAGGCGCATTTGCTTTATCAGCAGCAGAAAGGCCAGAAAAATTATCAATAATATTAGCAGAAACTTCCACGATCCCGGTAAGCCCTTTTTTTCCGGAACCATCCAGAATAACAGGAATCTCCGTGAGAATCCTTCCTTTCCGCTTGACTTCCGGAGCATTCCACAGGATGGTGATTTCACCGGTTTCACCGGAGCCTAAGCGTTCCGGGCGGATATCCACCGTCAGATAAGAGGGGACTTTTCCTTTCCGGATATTAACAGGGATTTTACCCTCATTTTTAATGGTTATTTTTCCCCCCTTCGTTTCATCTGCTGTCAGGGTATTAAATGCAATATGGCCGGATTGCAGACTTAGATCACCTATTTTATAAGAATAAGTAACAGGCGGAGCAACGGGTTGTTTGACCACCGTTCCTTTGATCGTCAACGAAAAAGCACCCTTTTTACCGTTACTATAGACCGCAATCTTTTTACGGAAAGGTCCGGGACGTCCTTTCGGATCATATGTGATCCGTACATCCCCGGTAGTTCCCGGCTCAATAGGTATTTTTGTCCACTCCGGAGTTGTGCAGCCACAGGATGCAGTGACACGGGTGATCACTAAAGCAGCATCACCTGTGTTCTTTATGACAAACGTGTGACTGGTAAGACCATCCGATTCTACAATTGTTCCGAAATCATAGATTGCCTCCTCACAACTGATAACGGCAGCCTCCTGCGCCTGCACCATATAGACAGAGGACAGCAACAAGGCAAAAAAAGGAATCAATTGTTTCATGGTATAGAATCAATAAAAATGTCTGTAATTATTTTACATCCCCACGGATCGTAAGAATGTAACTGCCTGATTTTCCGTTACTATACACAGATATAGTCTTGGAAAATGGGCCCGGTCGTCCTTTCGGATCAAACGTAACGGCAATATTACCGGATTTACCCGGTGCGATCGGCTCCTTCGTCCACTTCGGAGTCGTGCAGCCACAGGATGCCACTACCCGGGTGATCACTAAAGGCATATCCCCCGTATTCTCCACAACAAAGGTATGGGAAACCGGTCCGTTACTTTCCATGATCTCACCGAAATCATGCGTAGACTCCTTAACGGAAATCACGGCATTATCCTGAGCAGCCAATGACCCTATAGTAAGGAACATAGCCATAAAAATAAAAATGATCTGTTTCATCTCTTTTTTCTTTATGATCGTTTTAATCTGACAAAGTTAATAATAATCTGACGATAGTCAGGTCAGAAAGTTTATTCTTGTACTAAAATAATGTCACCTTCCGTGTGTGAAACAAATTCAGGGGCATATAAACATTGGATCGTGCTGATACCACCACTATATTCTCCCGCCCTTGCCACATATACCGGATATTCCAGGATAAAAGTCCCTACCGGTAAACGTTCAAAGAAAAAGTTTTCAGAAAGATCCTTAGAAATTTGATAGTACATGAGACTTTCTCTGTATCTAAAACCGGATAGTTGAACAGATGGTTCAAAACAACCGGCACGTAAATCTTTCAGATGGACAAATTCCATCTCCCGGTCTGTCCGGATGGTCAGTCTGACGACTACTTTATCCCCCGGTTGAAGCAGTTTTTCCCCAGTCACCGGAGATAGCTGCCTGCCCGTTCCACTATTCGTTTTCCGGAACAGTTGCTTGTCTACCCGCTCGGATCATATGTGATCCGTACATCCCCGGTAGTTCCCGGCTCAATAGGTATTTTTGTCCACTCCGGAGTTGTGCAGCCACAGGATGCAGTGACACGGGTGATCACTAAAGCAGCATCACCTGTGTTCTTTATGACAAACGTGTGACTGGTAAGACCATCCGATTCTACAATTGTTCCGAAATCATAGATTGCCTCCTCACAACTGATAACGGCAGCCTCCTGCGCCTGCACCATATAGACAGAGGACAGCAACAAGGCAAAAAAAGGAATCAATTGTTTCATGGTATAGAATCAATAAAAATGTCTGTAATTATTTTACATCCCCACGGATCGTAAGAATGTAACTGCCTGATTTTCCGTTACTATACACAGATATAGTCTTGGAAAATGGGCCCGGTCGTCCTTTCGGATCAAACGTAACGGCAATATTACCGGATTTACCCGGTGCGATCGGCTCCTTCGTCCACTTCGGAGTCGTGCAGCCACAGGATGCCACTACCCGGGTGATCACTAAAGGCATATCCCCCGTATTCTCCACAACAAAGGTATGGGAAACCGGTCCGTTACTTTCCATGATCTCACCGAAATCATGCGTAGACTCCTTAACGGAAATCACGGCATTATCCTGAGCAGCCAATGACCCTATAGTAAGGAACATAGCCATAAAAATAAAAATGATCTGTTTCATCTCTTTTTTCTTTATGATCGTTTTAATCTGACAAAGTTAATAATAATCTGACGATAGTCAGGTCAGAAAGTTTATTCTTGTACTAAAATAATGTCACCTTCCGTGTGTGAAACAAATTCAGGGGCATATAAACATTGGATCGTGCTGATACCACCACTATATTCTCCCGCCCTTGCCACATATACCGGATATTCCAGGATAAAAGTCCCTACCGGTAAACGTTCAAAGAAAAAGTTTTCAGAAAGATCCTTAGAAATTTGATAGTACATGAGACTTTCTCTGTATCTAAAACCGGATAGTTGAACAGATGGTTCAAAACAACCGGCACGTAAATCTTTCAGATGGACAAATTCCATCTCCCGGTCTGTCCGGATGGTCAGTCTGACGACTACTTTATCCCCCGGTTGAAGCAGTTTTTCCCCAGTCACCGGAGATAGCTGCCTGCCCGTTCCACTATTCGTTTTCCGGAACAGTTGCTTGTCTACCCGCAGTGCTCCTCCCGTTTTCTTTGTTTCCCGGATCGGTTCCAGGTACTGGCTATAGACAGCACCCCAGGCCGGAGCAGTGCCTTCTTTATGGATGTTCAGCTGCTTCATCCCTGTCGTGATCCCGTTTCCGGGAATAGTTTCCTGCATATAGCCGGTAGCTGTTTCTCCCTCAGCCGTATCCGCTGTATATTCTCCCCACCGGACGGTGATCCGGTTAGGTTCATTCAACCAGTCACTCCCTGTCAGTAACAGGCTATAGATAGCCCCCATAGTAGATAAAGCCGAATCCCACTGCTGCGTCCGTTTCTGATTGAGCAGCCATTGCTTCATCGCATCCGTTTCACCCTGATCCGGAGAGGCTTCCCGGAAAAGAGCCAGGATCATGGTATGCACCTCCACCGGAGAAATAAAAAAATCAGTATCCCGGCGGTTGTTAGCCCAGTACATACCCATCTCAGGAGACCGGGTAGCCGTTTTTCGGAACCAGGATAAAATAGCATCAGCCACCTGCCTGTTTCCCAGCCGGTACATCAGGATACCCGTAGCCGCTTTTCCGTAAAGAGAAGCTTTTTCCCAGGTATTCCCGGCCAACTGAGTATAAAAGCGAATGGCCTCCCGGGCAGATTCCGGTTCCGGCAGATCCCTGTAAAAACTCCGCATATACAGGTAATCCAGTTGTTCATACGTCGGAATGACTTTTTTCAGGTCTTTCTTCTGTTTCAGCAGCGCTTCATAATCCTCCTGCATACAGGTATCTAAGTACTTCAAAGCCAGGATCTGCATTCTCTTTTCCGTTTCCCCAGATTGCATAGCTCCCATTTCTACCAGTTCGCCCATTCTTTTGAGGATATAGATGGTCATCCGCCGGTTCGGGTAAAACCCTTTGAACCAGCCCCAGGCCCCCGAAGGATGCTGAAGCGCCTCGAGTTTCCGCAGCGCCGCTTCCCGTTGGTGAGCAGACCTGTTCAGATCAAAAAGCAGCGCTAACCGTTGTTTCTTTTCTGTTTCGTGGGCAGCCTCCAACACCCACGGCGTCTCCTCCAACAGAATATTCTTCAGTTCCTCATTCTTCTCTAAGTTTGAATAAAGCGTATGCATATCTCCCCCCTGAACGGTCCATGCCTGAATAACCTGTTGGAGACGGGAAGCCGTATGTACCAGGTAACCTGCCAGCGTATGGCTGTAGTAAGAAGCAAACCAGGACAACACATCCTCCTGCTTAGGCTGGGTCAGGACAGGTAAAGCCTGCACGGCATACCATACCGGATTACTGCTGATCTCCAGCGTCATTTGAAGCGGACGCCGGGTCATTAAACGGTTGTTACGGCTTATCTCTACCAGATGCTCTCCTGCCTCTGTCAGGTAGAAAGGAGTACTCTCCGTTACGATTATTTCATCCGGTAAGACAGGGAGCAGATGCTGTTCCCCATCACTGGCTGTGTCGGAATCAGCCAGGATACGTACGCCTAATAGTTCGATCCCGGCAGGAACAGGCACCTGCCACGAAGTGCTGATTGTTTTTCCCGGTTCCAGCGTGAAAGGGAACTGGGATTTGGTCAGGCACAGGACCGGAGCAGTCGTGACAGGATCAAACAACTCAATCCGGCTCAACCCGGAGATCTCTTTGTCCGATTGGTTCATGATCTGGGTCGTGAAGCTGACCACATCCCCCTGCCGGACAAAACGGGGCAGGTTCGGAAGTATCATCAAAGGCTTCTGAGTAAGCACCTCCCCGGAAAATAAACCATACGCCAGGTCTGTCGTATGAGCCAGGGATTGGAATTTCCAGGCCGTATTACTCTCCGGAACCGTGAAACTGATCACCAGGTTACCCTCCGGATCTGTTTGCAGGGCAGGATAGAAGAAGGCAGTTTCCTGAAAATTTGTTCGTATGGGAGAAAGACTTCCTGCACCCGGATGAACCGTTTGATCCGTCGTCCCGCCCACTGCATCTGCCTGGCTATAGATGGCCACCGGTTCCTCCGTCAGCTCCTGTTGTACCATATCTATGCTTTCCGGCATAGCTGCTTTCATCATCATATTCCGGGTTGAAACTACACCTGTCCCTCCGCGGGTAAACAGTTCTTCCATCACTCCCTGCCAGTTAAGCCGGTCAAACCGGAAATCCGGGACAACAACCGGATTCCATACCTGGTCACCCGAAGAACGGGGATGCAGGCCATTCCCTTTCTGGAACATATACAAAAACGTATAATTATAGTGGTATTTTTCAAAAGAAGGATGCCAGCGGAAAGGCAGGAACTGGTCCAGAGAGGCATCATACATACCGGCTACTACCTCTGCCACTACCGGAACAGAATCCGCATTCCGGATCCTGAATGTCCAGTGCTCGTAACTGCCCGGTTGTAACCTATCCCGGAAAGTTTCTGCTTTGATGGTCAGTTCCCGGTCCGGATATTCCCGGTTGACAGTGAACACCCGGCTATACGCCTTACCCTCTTTCACAAGCGTGAAGACTACATTCAGCCAGTCCCCATACGTTTCCCTGAAAGGAACACGGAAGATCCGGTTCTCATTTGCTAAGGTGATCCATTCCCTGCTGACCAACTGTTTTCCGTCAAAGATCTCATATAGAACAGCCGCCTCTTTTTCCGAGGTCCCAAAATATACTTCAGCAGTCTGCCCAGCTGCTATCCGGCTACTGGTCTCCGGTAACCAGACCGGAGTGGAGACGGGAGGACGTGCATCTTTCCGGCTATACAGCACCAGCTCCTGGTGATACTCCACTTTTTCACCGCTACTGTCCTCTGCTTCCAGACAAATCCGTATCCTTCCGGAAGGTAAGCCGGAAAAGACGGAAGCCGGCAGGATCTGGTTTGAGTCAAAAATTCCGGTAGCTAATACTTTGCCTACATTCAATGTCTCTTTCCCACCTGTCTCCTCAAGAGAAAAAATGGTGTAATTCCCCTGGACATCCACGGGCTGGTCATTAATCGTCGCCACCCGGATCAGCGGACTGGCTTTCTCTTTTTCCTCCAGATCCGTCAGGGTTGTGGACAGTACTAATCGTTTATCACCTACCGATACTGCATAATTCGTTTCCTGGGTTTCCCCTTTACTATCTGTAACCATGACAGATATATCATACGTATAAACATGTGGAGAAGTAGGAGCTATAGCGCTCCGTTCCGGCTGGAAACCAATGGCAAACGTCCCGTCCGGCAGGAGGCTCATACTTCCTTCTGCCACCTGTTCCGTGTAGCCCGGAGCCATACGCCCCGTCAGCCAGTATCTTCTGGTAATACGATAGGTCACCTGCCCGCTTTGCAATTCCACCCCGGAAAACGTCTGTGCCTTTCCAGTTAGTGTTACCCGGTCTCCAAACCGGATCTCCTCTGTTACAGGAGAAAAATCAATCCGGAAAGTCGGACGTTTATATTCTTCCACCCGGAACGAAAGAGATGTATTTCCATCTGTGGCCAGCCGGTAATGACCCGTTAATCCCTGGCTGGGGAGGGTGAATTCTCCATGGAAAGATCCGAAATTATTTGTGGTAAACGTCTGTGTCGCCACCACTTTATTGTTCGGGCCCCTTAAAGATATTTCTGTGGTCCGTCCTGGTAAGACACGGGGATGGTTCCGGTCAGGGACATATTGTATTCCTTTAAAACAGACGGTTTGCCCGGGACGGTAGATCCCTCTGTCTGTCAGTAACAAAGTCTCCTGGCTTCCTGTTTCCTGCTCCGGGCGATCCCCGTACCGGGCAATGGAGGTCAGCAACATACTGCTGTCTCCGGCAAGTACCGCATGGTAAGCGTATGATCCGGCCAGTTCAGGAAAAACAGCTATTCCGTCCCGGTTTGTCCGGATGGACCCTGCTTTTTTAAGTTGCCTCTGCGTCCTGTGATCATACGCCACCGTTGCATTTGCCTGGGGCTTCCCGCTTTTCAGGTCAGTCACCAGCACTTCCAGCTTACCACCAGGCGTATCCCTATGCAAAGCCGCCAGCCGGGAAATACTGAACACATTCGTGGTCTCTATCTCTCCTTCCCGTGCCGTGATGACACACTCATATACACCGGAAGAAGGAACAGGAACAAACAATGCCGTATCTGCCGGGGTGTAGGTATTCAGTGAGGATAAGGGATAGGTTTGCTGATATACCAGTCTGCCATGTTCCTGTAGGGAGGCTTTCCTGTCAGACCGTTCTAAAAAAAGGCCTTCCGGAGTTTTTCCACTTTCATAAACAGACACCTGAATGTTCTCTATATGAGTGTAGTTCAGATCAATCTTCAACAGATCACCCGGATAGACAGTTGCAGGCATGGAAACATTCAGTACGGGGTGTTCCATTTGTTGTAAAAAATTACGGATCAGGCCGATCCGGTCATATGCCGGAAAACGGGAGATCGTTTCCTGACTGAGGGCATACTGAAGTGCCCGGATCGAATCCCGGTTTCCTGACCGCCACATTTGCTGATTCAGGTTCTCCAGCTTTTTCATCACGATCTCCACGGAAATATCTTCTCCGGCATAGACCTGCAGCAGGCTGTCTGTTTGTCTTTCATACCTGTCAGGACTATCCTGGAGGTAGGATAGATACTCCAGTTCCGCTAATAGCAGGGCTTTCCGTTCCGGTTGGCTTTTACGAAAACCGATCAGTTGCCGGTATATCTCCTCAGAAGGCTGGATCATAACAGCCCGGTAAGCTAAGAAATCGTAGAGCGTTGGCCGTAGTTCCGGAGAATCCTCTCCCGGTTCCAGTATCTCCCGGAAACGGCTGACAGGCGTCTGTTGTAAAACTCCCGCCGGTTGTAAGGACCGCTCCAGCTCTTCTTTCATTTTAGCCTGGAACAGGTTGGCACTCCATTCGCGGATATCTTCCGGAACATAGCCCTCTAAGGAAGTCCGTTGGTTAATCATCCACCCCTGGCTCTGGTAATAAGTTTTATACATCTGGGCAAGCATGGAGTGGAGAATAGCCTGCGTAGCAGGATCGGAAACTGTACGATTGAAGGAATCCACTTCCGCGATCAGCTCCGGGAAATGATCCCTGTCTTTTTCCAGGCTTTCCTTCATATGGCTGATCAGTTCCCGGATCAGTTGGGCCGTATCTGCGTTTTTGATTGAGTTCAGGATCATATCTTTAGGGTGTAATGGTTGAGTGGCCTGTGTATATAAAACCATACCGGATATGCAGCTGATCATACATAGGGTTACCAGAATCTGTCGGATCTTCATCTCTCTGTTATTTTAATTCATACTTATCCACTTCTCCTATAGACACAAATAAAGAGTAAAAAAACGTAAAAATATGGTTAATAAGGAATAATTCCATATAGAAGGTGTCTTTTTAGGAAAAAATCTGCTTTTCTCAGTTCCTGTACTGGTGGGAAATGGAACAAGCAGCAGGACGGTTAGCCCGGGTCAGCAGAGATAGTATCCCTATCCTAACTACCCACTAACGGTTTTACGCCTACCGGTTAGGTTATACCTCAGGACCTTCAACCTTATACTTCCTGTACTTTAAGGTTAAAGGTCCTGAGGTATAAGGTTAAAGGTCCTGTAGATTAACCTAACCGGTCTGTACCCAATTAATAAGCAGGGTGTGACTTCCTATTAATAGTCTATGGGAGTAAGCATACTATTACTACCGACTTATATTCTAACCTCTATCTGTTAAGTAACAATATACGTTCCATATGAAAAAGAAGAGCCGGTAACCCTATGTGGATCCCCGTATGGTGAAAAGCCGGATAATCCGGTTCAAGGACATGGAGTGAAGGCCTGGCGTTGGGTTCGTTTTCCCCTTATTGCTGTAAAGAAAAGCCGGAATTGCTGTCTTATGGGAGAGAAATGTATAGGTTTTGGTGACGGAAACCTTCTTCAGTCACCTTCAGCCACCCCCTCGGTCACCTTTTTTATCAGACTTAATAGGTTATTTATTAAATAAATACAGAAAAAAAGGTGACTGGTGACTGAAAAAACTGAAAAACAGTGGGTAGAAGTGGTTGGGTATGTCCGGATTACAAAACCTTCCGGTTGCGGATTGATCCGGAAGATCTGTCAGGTTAACAAACTAAACGAATCCTATATTATCGGATTCGTTCATACGTCAGGAATGAATAGGGGTAGGCATGTTTTTCGTCGGCAGGGAGATCTTCCCGTTCCACTTCTTTCCATTCTGCATACCGGATTTCAGGAAAGAAGGTGTCCGCATCTTCAAAAGTATGGTGTACCAGTGTGATATACATTTTATCTGCGATCTCCAGTGCCTGTTTGTAGACCATGGCACCTCCGATCATAAAGATTTCCTCCTGGTTTGCGCACAGATCCAGCGCATCGTCCATGGACTCACAGGCGAAACAGTCCACAAACCCATGTTCCGGAGCAGAAGTGAGGATGATATTCTTCCGGTTCGGAAGAGCTCCTTTGAGTAAAGACTCAAATGTTTTACGCCCCATAATGACAGGGTGGCCGGTCGTCAGGTGCCTGAATCGTTTCATGTCATTCGGCAAATGCCATAACAGGTTCTGATTTTTTCCGATCGCATTGTTTTCGGCGATAGCTACGATGATGGAAATCGTACTCATAGTTTTCTTTTTTTTAATAGGTTAAAACATTTCTCATATCATGCATACAGTTTATTTGTCAGACCGCCACTATTCCTTTGATATGGGGATGTGGGTCATATCCGGTAAGGGTAAAATCTTCGAATGAAAAATCAAAGATGCTTTTTACTTCCGGATTGATCTCCATCCGGGGAAGAGGCCTGGGCTCCCGGCTAAGCTGGAGAGCCACCTGTTCCAGATGGTTGGTATAGATATGTGCGTCTCCTAATGTGTGAATAAAATCTCCGGCCTGTAGTCCTGTCACCTGTGCCATCATTTGCAATAAAAGCGCATAGGAGGCAATATTGAAAGGTACGCCCAGAAAGATGTCCGCACTCCGCTGGTACATCTGCAGGCTTAATTTACCCTCTGCTACATAGAACTGGAAAAAAGCATGGCAGGGAGGCAGGTTCATGTTTTCAAGATCCCCGACATTCCAGGCACTTACGATGATGCGGCGGGAATCCGGTGTGTTTCGGATCATGTCAACCACCTGGCTGATCTGGTCAATAGATCCGCCTTTGTAGTCCGGCCATGAGCGCCACTGGTAGCCGTAAATATGGCCTAAATCCCCATCCGGTCCGGCCCATTCGTTCCAGATACGGACCCCATGATCCTGGAGATAGGTAACATTGGTGTCTCCCTGTAAAAACCATAACAGTTCGTAAATAATCGACTTCAGATGTAATTTTTTGGTTGTAAGAAGAGGAAACCCTTCTTCCATATGGAAACGCATCTGATGTCCGAACACACTTATGGTTCCGGTTCCGGTCCGGTCCTCTTTTTTCACACCTTCTTTCAGGACACGGTCGAGCAGGTCTGCATATTGTTTCATCCTTGCTATTTTGGTAGGATGCAAATGTACAAAAGGTAATCCTATAAAACAATACCTGAAAGAGAGCCCTCCGGAAATAAGTCATTCATCAGAAAAAGTAAACTTCAGCGATCTTATCTTCTTTTATCACATAGACACAGGCGGCATCCAGAATATATCCATCGTCAAAACCTGTGACACGTTCCCGCATCATTACCTGGTTCCCGAAAACCGTTTCAGAAAGGACTTCACCATGTAATCCGGGAATATTCCGGAACAGGCTACTGTAAGTTTCTCGCATCGCTTCCGCTCCTTCTATATCCAGCTTACAGGGAAAATCATATATCTGTGCATCTTCAGCGTAGGTGGCTAAAAAAGCATTTAAACACCCACACTATTTATTCCATATGATGAATAGATTACTATTTACTGAAAATACGCTGGTAGACTGTTTTAAATAAGCCGGAAAACCGTATATTTGTTCCAATCAAAAAAACACTAAATTATATATAAACAGCATGAAAAAACTAAGTATGTTAGCATGGGCACTGTGTGTGTTGATGTCCTGCAATGAAAAAACAACTACTGAAGACACTACACTTTCCGGGCTGAAACGGTCTGATTTTGTTTCAGAGGTGCAGGGGAAGCCTACGGATTTATATGTGTTAACCAATAAAAACGGAGTGGAAGCTTGTATTACCAATTTCGGGGGACGGATCGTTTCTGTGATGGTTCCGGATAGAGCGGGGAATATGACTGATGTGGTGTTGGGATATGATAATATTCAGCGGTATGTGGCCAATGAAGACGGGAATTATGGCGCTTTGATCGGCCGGTATGGAAACCGGATTGCCAATGGTAAGTTTACGCTGAATGATGTGGAGTACACATTGCCTCAAAATAATAACGGCCATTGCCTGCATGGAGGACCGCAGGGCTATCATACCAAAGTCTGGGATGCCAGCCAGCTCAGTGACCAGGCATTGGTGCTGACGTATCTTTCTCCGGATGGTGAGGCCGGTTTCCCGGGGAATGTGAATATTAAAGTGACCTATACGCTCACGGATAATAATGCGCTGGATATTAAATATGAAGCGGTGACAGATGCTCCTACCCTGGTAAACCTGACGAACCACAGTTATTTTAATCTGTCCGGAGAGTTAAGTTCCCAGGTGCTGGATCATACGATTATGATCCATGCGGACCTCTATACTCCGGTGGATGAGACACTGATCCCAACAGGTATTGAACCGGTGGAAGGGACTCCGATGGATCTTCGCCAACCGGTGGCTATCGGTGCCCATATCCATGACGACTTTGACCAGTTGGTGAAAGGCCTTGGATATGATCATAACTGGGTGTTAAACAGCAACGGGAATGTGCAGGTACTGGCAGCAAAAGCTGTTTCTCCGGTGACCGGTATCGGTCTGGAAGTGTATACGAATGAACCCGGTGTACAGTTCTATACCGGCAACTTTATGGAAGGGGATGACCCGGGTAAATTCGGAGTGGTCTATCCCAACTGTGGCGCTTTCTGCTTAGAAACCCAGCACTATCCGGACAGTCCTAACCAGCCGGCTTTCCCTTCTACGGTATTAAATCCGGGAGAAAATTACCTGAGCCGTTGTATCTATAAGTTTACTGTGGAATAAAAAGGTCTATTGTATCTGTGATTTGATATGAAAAAGCCTATTTCATGATGAGGTAGGCTTTTTTTGAGGTAATTTATAGCTCATATATCCAGTAATTCCCTTTTTTTTCTAATCTGAGATGAGTAATCTTTTTCTCTTTAAGCCTATGAATGACCAAACTTATTTCCTTTTCATCTTTTAGTGGGAATTTTTTGTTGTAGGAAACAAAAGTCTGTGTATTAAAATCAAATGTCTGAAATTCTATTCTAAGTTGTTTCTTAAAGAAAAATAAGAAGGTGTCTTTTGCTATTTTAACTTCCTGGGCAGGAACTAAAAAATTGCAGAGATGCTGGTCTTCTTTTATAATAATATTCAATTTGGGAATCGAGCTTTCATTTTCCAGACAAAAGGTTTTGGATGTGCTAAATGCAATAATGGCTAAGCAAATCGCTCGTGTTTTTGCGGTAACAGAGATAATAATTGCTATGATTTCAGCTATGGAAATCGGCTCTGAAGCTGAAAGGAAATGAAATAAGGTATTAGTTGATAAGAAACATCTATTGGAGTAGATTTAGCTGTTTCTTCAATTTTTATTTGGAATTCTCATAAGAATAGCCTTGAAGTCCTGTCTCCTGCCTCTTTCCGGGAGGAAATTAAACAGGATATTCAGCGTATGTTCGCACGCTATATGGAATAATGCTGATGGTCCGGCAGGTTTTTTAATACAGGTTGTAATTGGTCCGCAGGACTTTGAATTCGGTCCGGCGGTTGATCTGGTCTGCTATGTCCTGTTGTTCCGGAGTCAGTTCGAGAATGAATTCTTCGGTTAAGATATCGCCTTCTTCTAGGAAGTCATACTCTCTTTCCATTTTTTTGTTGATCGTTTTGGGAACGCTTTTCCCGTATCCTTTGGCTTCCAGCCGGTCGGTGGATATTCCTCCGGTGATCAGGTAGTCTACGACGGATTGTGCCCGGCGTTGTGCCAGCCGTTCGTTGTATTCTTCGGATCCTTTTCTGTCTGTATGGGCTCCTAATTCAATGGTTGCATGGGGATTGTCGTTTAGCATTTTGATCATTTCGTCTAATGCCTCTTTAGATTCCGGGCGCAGGGTGGCCTGGTTGAAATCATAGAATATATTTTCGATCACGACTGGTTGGTGGATGGGGGAGAGATAAAAATCCACGATATAGGTTTCATTTTTTTCTTCCGGTTCAGTTTTTAGTTCAAAGTTCTGGTTAAGGTAGCCCCGGGCGCTTGCCATCATCACATAGCTGATATCTCTTTCGAGTTCTACCTGATAGCTGCCGTCTTTTTTGGCGATCACTTTTTCATTCAGTCCGTCCCGGCCCACAATCCGTACGGTGGCATCTTCGATCGGGTATTCATCTGCATCAAATACAAATCCTTCGATATGAACCGTAATCATCGGTAATTCGAAAGAGTAGAGATGGTCATTTCCCCGGGCATCGTTCCGGTTGGAACTGAAAAATCCTTTTTCTTTCGTTCCTTCAAAAGTGATGCCGAAGTCGTCTGCCATGGAATTCACCGGGGCTTTCATGTTTTCGACCTGCCATTTTCTGGTACTGTCTAAGGAGGCTTTAAAGATGTCGAGCCCACCCAGACCCGGGTGGCCGTTGGAGGCGAAATATAATGTTACGGAATCGCGGACGTAAGGGAACATTTCGTCTCCCGGTGTATTGATTTCCGGTCCCAGGTTTTCCATGGGTCCGAAGCCAGTTCCTATGATCCGGGCACGGAAAATATCTTTTCCGCCATAACCTCCGACGGCGTCTGAGACAAAGTAGAGATATTTCCCATCCGGTGACACGGCCGGGTGTCCTAAGGCCGTTACGGAGTCTTTTACGATCTGTGCCCGTGTGCCGGCTCCCCAGGCTGCATTACTCCGGTTGGATATGTAGATTTCGGATGTGCAGTGTCCTTCCTGGTCCTGGGAGCAATAGGTGTAGTACATGGTGTTTCCGTCTGCTGAGAAGGAGGGGGTTCCTTCATCAAATTCCGTATTTACCGGATCTTCTACCAGTACCGGGGTTTGCCATTCTCCCCGTTCATCTTTTTTTACCAGATAAAAGTCATTATTGTTCAATCCGGTGATCGCACTCGTTTCTGCTTCTTTTGAACGGGAAGAGGTGAAATAGAGCTGGTCGTAATCACTGCCGTAGAGCATCGGGCTGAATTCTGAACGCCGGGAATTAAACTTATCCATTCGTTTTACTTCGTACCGGGTCGGGTTCTGCCGCCAGACCGGAGCGAGTATGGATCCTTCAATCCCGTTGGCTGCCAGCAGGTTTTCCGGATCGGATTCCAGATAGGTCTCATAGTATTTAATGGCATCTCCATACTTACCTGTTTTCTGGTACATCTGTCCTAAACGGAGATGGACGATGCTATCCGGGTAATTGTATCGTAATGCGTTCATATAGGCTCCGGTTGCTCGTGTGGTGTTGTTGATCAACCGGTAGCATTCAGCCATCCGGAAAGCGATATATCCCCGGAGATCTCTTTTCTGGGCAGAGGTCTTGGTATAGACTTTCCGGTAGATCGTTGCTGCTTCATAGTATTCTCCGATCCGCTGCTTTTCTTCTGCATCGGAAAGTTTTGCAGATTTACAGGAGAACAGGAGGAGTCCTGTCAGTAAAAGCAGAAAACAGGAAGAGATATGTTGTTTCATGTACAATGTCACTATCTGGTATAATGTATATTAACGGGAGAGTTGAACGGTTATTGTGTTTCTGTTAAGTAGTCAGAGGAGTTACAGGAGTTAAGGAGTTAAGTAAAGAGATTGAGTAAAACTCTTTAATACCTGACTTTTTCTTTGACTCTACTCTAAAAGCAGGGAGCTGTCTCCGTAGCTCAGGAAACGGAAGTCGTTTGCCAGAGCATAGTCATAGATTGTTTTCCAGTTCCCTTTCACGAAGGCAGAGATCAGGAGTAGCAGTGTGCTTTTGGGTTGGTGGAAATTGGTGATGATCCCGTTGACTATTTTAAACTGGTAGCCCGGGGCAATCATGATCTGGGTAGAGGTAACCAGCCGGGCAGACCGGTTTCTTTCTAGATAGTTTTCAATCTGCCATAGCGCCTCTTGTACCGGCAGGCGGTTGTAGTCCGGATCATAGGGTATCCACTGGCTGACCTTTAATGCTTCGGATGGGATAGCTGGCTCCCGGGACAGTATCACTCCTATATAATAGAGACTTTCCAGGGTCCGGACGGAGGTAGTCCCGACTGCTATGATCTGTCCGATATTTTCCCGGATGTTCCGGATCGTCTGCTTTTCCATGGAAATAAATTCTGTATGCATTTCATGTCCGGCGATCGTTTCGCTTTTGACCGGCCGGAAGGTTCCGGCTCCTACATGTAGGGTTACCTCTTCCCGCAGGAAGCCCCGGTCATCCAGTGCGGTAAGGACTTTGGGGGTAAAGTGCAGGCCTGCCGTAGGGGCGGCTACTGATCCTTTGATTTTAGAATAGACGGTCTGATAGGTTTCCAGGTCACTCTCTTCCGTGTCCCGGTGCAGATAGGGAGGGATAGGCAGTTCTCCGGCTGCCTCTAACAGGTCTGCAAATGTATATTCCGGATCATCCCAGGTGAATTCGATCCGGTGGCTGTCTCCGCAGGACTCTTTTTTCTCTGCTTTCAGCATCACAGAGGTCTGGTCAATCTCCACTGTCCGGGTTAGTGGTCCCTCTTTCCATTTTTTGAGATTGCCTACCAGGCAGTTCCATGTACAGCGTTCTGTCTGTTGGAAGATCAGTGCATAGTCATGGGGTGCAACCGGTTCCAGGCAGAATATCTCAATCTGTGCGCCGGTCTCTTTGCGGAACAACAGACGTGCCTGGATGACCCGGGTGTTGTTGAATACGACTAAGGCTTTTTCCGGTAAATGGTGGAGAATGTCTTTGAAGATACTCTCTTCTATTTTTCCATTCCGGTAAATCAGCAGCCTGGATTCATCTCTTTGGGACAGAGGAAATTTGGCAATTCGCTCATCCGGCAGGGAATAATTGTATTCCTCTATCTGTATATGTTGAGTTTTTACAGTCATTGTTTTCTTTTCTGCACAAAATTAGTGAACTTTGTCCGGATAACAACGAGAAAAAAGATATGGCTATTAAAATAGGAGATAAAGTTCGCTTCCTGAATAGTGTCGGCGGAGGAATTGTCAGAGGGTTCCAGGGAAAAGACCAGGTACTGGTGGAAGATGAGGATGGATTTGACTATCCTGCCCTGATCCGGGAGTGTGTGGTAGTAGGTAGTGATGATATGCAGGTGCATAGTGATAACCGTCCTAAAGTGAAGAAACCGGTGGAGACTCCTGTGGTTATTAAACAGGAAGAGCCGGAAGAAAAGCTGGTGGTCCGGGAAACACCGGAGGGCGAACGGCTGAATATTTATCTCGCCTATCTGCCGGTAGATCCTAAGGCTATGCAGCAGAGCAGATATGAAGCCTATTTTATTAATGACAGTAATTATTGCCTGTTCTTTAATTACATGAACCGTCAGCATAATAGCTGGATGAGCCGTTATCATGGGTTGATAGAGCCTAACACTAAAATCTTTCTGGAGGAATTCGGAAAAGAAGACCTGAATAACCTGGAGCGTGTATGTGTGCAGTGTATTGCTTTTAAGAAAGATAAACCCTATTCTTTGAAAAACAGTATTTCGGTGGAATTGCATCTGGATACGGTTAAATTCTATAAATTACATTGTTTTCTTGAAAATGATTTCTTTGAGGAGGATGCTTTGGTTTATCTGGTAGTCCGGCAGGATGTCCCGGAGAAAGAATTATTGGTTTCTGCGGCGGAGCTGCAGGAGGCGATGTTGCAGAAAAAACAGGTGGATAAAGCGCCGGCCCGTGCAGCTCAGCCGAAAAAGGATGACAGTCCTATCTTAGAAATAGATTTGCATATTCATGAACTGCTGGATAATACGAATGGGCTAAGCAATACGGATATATTGAATTATCAACTGGAAAAGTTCCATGAAATACTGGCCAGGTATGCTAATAAGAAAGGTCAGAAGATCGTTTTTATCCATGGGAAAGGAGATGGGGTTTTGAGAAAATCCATAGAGCGGGAACTGAAAACCCGTTACAAGCAGTATTATTATCAGGATGCCTCTTTCCGTGAGTATGGATTTGGAGCTACGATGGTAACGATTAAATAATTTTCCATTCACAGAAGATGGCTATAGAAACAGAACGTAAGTTTCTTGTGAAAGGGGACTTTACTCCTTTTGTCGTATCCGCAAAACGGTTGGTACAGGGATATATCTGTTCGGACCCCCGCCGGACAGTTCGTATCCGCATAAGCGGGGAAGAGGGATATATCACTATTAAAGGTATGCCGGATGAAAAAGGGGTGAGCCGTTTTGAGTTTGAACAGCAGATCCCTTTGGCGGATGCGAAAGCCTTGCTGAAATTGTGTGATCCCGGTATCATTGATAAAATACGGAATTATGTTCCTGCGGGACATGGACGGTACTGGGAGGTCGATGTGTTCCAGGGAGAGAATGAGGGATTGATCATGGCTGAACTGGAATTGTCTTCTGATGAGGAAGGCTTTGATACACCTGCCTGGCTGGGGGAAGAGGTAACCGGTAATCCGCGTTATTATAATGCTATGCTGGCCCGGTATCCGTATCGATCATGGAAATAACATAAAAATATATAGTACGTGAATATCATGAAAAGACTTTTATCTATTGGACTCTCTTTATTGCTGGCCATTCCGGTGGCAGCAGATGAGGGGATGTGGTTATTGCCCTTATTGAAACAACAGAAATTTCCGGAGATGCAGGCGCTGGGTCTCAAATTGCAGGACTATGATATTTATAGTCCCGATTCGGCTTCTATCAAGGATGCTGTGGTGATCTTCGGCGGAGGGTGTACCGGAGAGATCGTTTCTCCGGATGGTTTGTTATTGACTAACCATCATTGTGGATACGGCCAGATCCAGAAACACAGTTCTGTGGAGCATGATTACCTGACGGATGGTTTCTGGGCCATGACACGGGCGGAGGAACTTCCGAATCCTGAGTTAAAGGTCACTTTTATTGATAAGATTGAGGATGTGACGGACTATGTCTTGAAGGAACTGGAAAAGGATTTGGATCCTAACAGCATGAATTACCTTTCTCCTGCTTATCTGAACGGACTGGCTGTGGAGAAGGCAGGTGAACAGTTTTTGCAGGATAATCCGGGTACGGAGGTGGAAATCAAGGCTTTTTACGGAGGAAATAAATATTATATGTTTACCAAGAAGATCTATTCGGATGTTCACCTGGTAGGTGCCCCTCCTTCTTCTATCGGTAAGTTTGGTGCAGATACGGATAACTGGATGTGGCCCCGGCATACCGGTGACTTTACGGTTTTCCGTGTATATGCGGATGCGAATGGGAATCCTGCCGAATATAGTGAACAGAATGTGCCTCTACGGCTGAAACGCTGGTTAAAGATCTCTTTGAAAGGAGTACAGGAAAATGATTTTGCGATGATGATGAGTTTTCCGGGCCGTACCAATACCTATTATACCTCCTGGGAAGTGGCGGAACGGCGTGATATCGATAACACGGTTCGTATTAATATCCGGGAGATACGCCAACAGGTGATACTGGAGGAGATGTTAAAAGACCCGGTGGTGAGGATCCAATATTCCAGTAAATATGCCGGTTCAACGAATGCTTATAAGAATTCTATCGGTAGCAACTGGGCCATCAATAAACGTGATTTTGAGCAGGTGAAGCAGGCGGAACAGGATCGGTTGGCGGATTGGTCTGTCCGTATGAATAAACCGGAATACCGGGAAGCGCTGGCTGTGTTGGAACGGATCGTAAAAGACCGGGAAGATTTGCGTTTCCGTAGCTGGATGCTGGATGAGGCGATCTCCCGTGGGATTGAGTTTACCCGTGTTCCTTCTGCTGTGGAACCTTTGACAGAGGCTTTGAAGAAGAAAGACCATGAAGCTCAGAAAAGTGAACTGGAGAGATTAAGTAATGGATATTACCGCTTTGCAGATAAGGATTATTCTTTCATGGTGGATAAGAAGATCGCTAAAGTGCTTCTGAAAGAGTACAGATGGCTAATTCCGGCAGATAAGCAGCCTGCTTATTTTCAGGTGATTGATAAGCAGTTTAAAGGGGATGTGGATGGGTTTATAGAGTATCTGTTCCGTACATCCATTTTCGGAAGTGAAGAGCATTTCAAAAAGTTTTACGACCGTCCTTCTGTAAAAGTACTGGAAAATGACCCGATGATCCTGTTTGCCCAATCGGTTCAGCAGGAAAAACAATATCTGGCAGATGCATTGAAAGATTTTGATGCGTCGTATGCCCAGGCTCACCGTACCTATGTGAAGGGATTGCTGGACATGTACGGTGACCGTGCTAATTTCCCGGATGCCAATTTCAGCTTACAGCTGACGTATGGACAGGTGAAAGGATATGTACCCCGGGATGCAGTCTATTATGATTGCCAGACCACTCTGGAAGGGGTGATGGAGAAAGAGGACCCGGATAACTGGGAGTTTGTGGTTCCGCAACGCTTAAAAGAACTTTACCTGGCTAAAGATTACGGACCATATGGGATGAAGAATGGCCGGATGCCTGTTAATTTCTGTGCGACTACGCACAGTACAGGTGGTAATTCGGGAAGTCCGGTCTTGAATGCGAACGGGGAACTGATCGGTCTTAATTTTGACCGGAACTGGGAGGGTGTCGGAGGTGATATTCAATACCTGCCCGATTATCAGCGCAGTATTATTGTTGATATACGCTATGTCTTGTTTATTATAGATAAATATGCGGGGGCAGGCTATTTACTGGAGAAAATGGATTTAATTCACTGATGCTTTTGTTCCCGGACTTGTTCCGGGATACCAAAGATACAAATTGCACTCTTTATTTATAACGGGAACTATCGTCTCCTGTCCGGTTCTGGAGTAAGTCTGAAACAGATGGGAACTTCTGTTGAAATCCATAGTAAGGGAGTAAGGAAGATAGAGTTATATTTTAGCGAAATATATAAAAGTATAGCAAAAGTAAAAGGAATAAATCCATGAATCTGACTTCATAGGATTTATTCCTTATATCTTAAAGAATTCTGTGATTACAGAGTAAATTCATCTAAATCAGCAGCCTTTACCCAGAAAATGTGGCCATTGCGGGAAAAAACCAGTTCGCCATTCTCTTTTTTCTTTTCAAAAACCAGACGTTGAAAAGCGATATTAGCTCCTTTTACTATATTCTCTTCAAATTCTCTTATTTCCTGCTCACTCATAATTTTTAAGTTTAGTGTATACCGTAGGATTGTATATCTCCTTTTTTTCATTTTTGAATCCTTTTGCAATTATTTCCATCGGCGACATGGAATTATCGGTTATCATCCAATAATCACTGCTTGGGAGGTAGAGTTCAAATAAATTTTTTATCCCAGCTTCATAACGCCTATGGATAGTGGCTTCTGCAATGTTGTGCCCTCCGGCAGCAACTCTCATCTTTACACGTTCTACGGCTAAATCCGGTGTATTAAGCCAAAAGTAGAGCAACGTCACGTAGTAGCCTTCATCCTGTGCTTTCCGCATCAGTTTCACTACTGAACGGGTGGCTAATGTGGTCTCCAACGCAAAGGTTTCCCGGGCACTGATCAGTTCCTTGATCCGTCTGTGCATAATCCGTCCTGCTTCAACAGCCACAGCTATACTGTCAGCATTAAAAGGAGAGAGACCTTTTGCAATCTCATCCGAATTAACAAATTCCTTACATTTTAGCATTTCTGGTAAAATGGTATAGGAAGCTGTTGTTTTTCCGGCTCCATTACATCCTGATATGATATATAGATATGGCACCTTCACACATTAACGCTGCAAATATAGGATATTTGTTTAAAATGACAACATTTTTTCTCAAATATAACTTAAATGTGCAGAAAATGTACCCTAATTCTGATAGTTTTGTACTCTTAAAACGGGGTTTTGGATCAATTTATACCCATAGCAGGTCACTCATTATGGTGTCTGATATAAACATTCCCTGCCGGGAGAGTGTGAGTGTCTGGCCTGTCCGGGTTAACAGGTTTTTCTCTATATAAGTGGCTGCCTGTTGCCTGCAATAGTTTGTTAATCCGTTTCCAAATTGTTTTTCTATTTCTGAAAGCTGGATACCCCAGGAGGTTCTTAAACCGGTAATAATGTAATCATTATAGCGGGTATAGAGGTCTAAGTTTTCCTGTTCCATCTGCGGGTTATTTCCGGTCATTCCCCGGATGTAAGCCGGTAAAGAGGAGACATTCCAGCACCGGGTGTATTGGTTATAGGAATGAGCGGATGGGCCTAATCCTATATATTTCTCTCCTTTCCAGTAGGCACTGTTGTGCCGGGAAATGGCCCCGGGTTTTGCAAAGTTAGATATTTCATAGTGGGTAAAACCGGCTTTCGTTAATTTATCTATTAAAGTAGAGAAGAATGCCAAGCTGGTTTCTTCCTCTACCGGTTTTATTTTTCCCTGTTCCTTCCATTTGTAAAGCCGGGTATTTTCTTCGTAGGTGAGGTGATAGGCAGAGAGGTGAGGAATTTCTAACCGGATCGCTTCCCGGATATTCTGTTTCCAGCTACTTAAGGTTTGTCCGGGGAGTTCATAGATCAGATCAATACTCAGGTTTTGATACCCATATTCCTTACATGCCCGGACTGCCTGGATGGCCTGAGCGGCTGTATGCCTGCGGTTCAGGAATTTCAGGTCTGTATCCTGGAAACTCTGGATACCCATACTGATCCTGTTGAAGGGAAGCAGACGAAGTTTTTCCAGGTAATCCGGTTGTAGATCATCCGGATTGGCTTCAAGGGTAATTTCCGGTTGGCCGGATAGGGTAAAATAGGTATGGATTCCCTCGAAAATCTTCTTTAAATCTTCCGGTGATAATTGGGAAGGGGTTCCTCCTCCCAGATAGATGGTGTCTATACATTCCTCTCCTATATAGTCTTTTCTTAGCACCATCTCTTTAAGCAGAGCTGTCAGATAGGCTTCTTTCAACTGCATATGGGTGTTGGAAAAGAAATCGCAATAAATACAACGTTTCACACAAAAGGGAATATGGATGTAGAGGCCCGCCATAGGATTTATTTAATTTACATACAAAGGTAGGAATTAAATGGTAAGCGGGAATTCTTTCTGGTCGCTTTTCCCCTGGATCTATCCTATTAATCAGGATTTTCTCTATATTTTAAAAATCCCTGTTTTCTCTTAAGTAATAACAATTAGTAAGCATTATGTGTTTAAGAACTATGTTCTGTAACAGCGGTGGTGGCATTGCTTTTCTCCCTTGCAATCATTAATTTGCGAACTCTTGTTTTTAGTTTTATTAAAACTTATTGTTAAACTCATAATACCTGATATCATGAAAGTATATCAAACAAATGAAATTAAGAACATCGCCATTCTGGGAAGTTCTGGCTCTGGGAAAACCACTCTCGCTGAAGCAATGCTTTTCGAGGGTGGAGTTATAAAACGTCGTGGTACTGTAGATGCCGGAAATACAGTCAGCGATTATTTCCCGGTTGAGAAAGAGTATGGCTACTCGGTGTTCTCGACCGTTTTTAGTGTGGAATGGCAGAACCGGAAGTTAAATTTTATTGACTGTCCAGGCTCGGATGATTTCATTGGTGGTGCAGTGGCTGCTTTGAATGTGACGGACACGGCTTTGATGGTAATTAATGCCCAGTATGGGGTGGAAGTGGGAACGATCAACCAGTTCCGGTATACCGAACAGTTCCATAAGCCTGTGATATTTGTTGTCAATCAGCTGGATAATGAAAAGGCGAATTATGATAGTGTCCTGATGCAATTGAAAGACCAATATGGTGCTAAAGTCGTTCCTGTTCAGTATCCCGTTTCCACAGGACCTGCCTTTAATGCTGTGGTAGATGTATTGAAAATGAAAATGTATCGTTGGAAACCGGAAGGTGGTGTTCCGGAAGTACTGGATATCCCGGCAGACCAGATGGATAAAGCGATGAAATTGCATGGTGCCTTAGTAGAAGCTGCCGCGGAAAATGACGATGCCCTGATGGAAAAATTCTTTGAAGAAGGTACCTTGAGTGAAGATGACATGCGGGCAGGTATCAGTGCCGGATTGGTAGCGAGAGGGATGTTCCCGGTCTTTTGTGTCTGTGCCGGACGGGATATGTGTGTACGCCGTACCCTGGAATTCCTGGGAAATGTAGTGCCTACTACAGACCGGATGCCTCGCCCGGTGACCACAGACGGCACGGAAGTTACTCCTGACCCGGATGGACCTACCAGCCTGTTCTTCTTTAAAATAACCGTAGAACCGCATATCGGGCAGGTCTCTTATTTCAAATTGATATCAGGAAAAGTAAAAGAAGGAGATGACCTGTTAAATGCGGACCGTGGTTCTAAGGAGCGTATGGCTCAGTTGTTTGTGGTAGCCGGACAGACCCGTACCCCAGTCAGTGAGATGGTGGCCGGAGATATCGGAGCTACTGTGAAACTGAAAGATGTTCGCCGGGGTAATACCCTGAATGGAAAGGGATGTGATTATAAATTTGACTTTATTAAATATCCGAACCCGAAATATCGCCGTGCGATCCGGGCGGTGAATGAGGCGGATGCAGAAAAACTGAGTGAATTGCTGACCCGTATGCGTGAGGAAGATCCGACATGGGTAATCGAACAGTCTAAAGAACTGAAACAGACTATTGTTTCCGGACAAGGTGAATTCCACCTGCGCACCCTGAAGTGGCGTCTAGAAAATAATGAAAAATTAGCGATCGAATATCTGGAACCGAAAATCCCTTACCGGGAAACCATTACCAAACCCGCACGTGCGGATTACCGTCACAAGAAACAATCGGGTGGTGCCGGACAGTTTGGTGAAGTGCATCTGATCGTGGAACCTTATTATGAAGGTATGCCTGCGCCGGATACGTATCGTTTCGGTGGACAGGAATATAAGATGAATGTCCGTGATACGCAGACATATGATCTGGAATGGGGCGGAAAACTGGTCTTTGTAAACTGTATTGTCGGTGGTGCCATTGATACCCGTTTCCTTCCAGCTATTCTGAAAGGGGTGATGGGACGTATGGAACAGGGACCTTTAACCGGCTCTTATGCACGGGATGTACGCATTTGTGTGTATGATGGAAAAATGCACCCGGTAGACAGTAATGAGATCTCTTTTATGCTGGCAGGTAGAAATGCCTTCAGCAGTGCATTTAAAGAAGCCGGTCCTAAGATTCTGGAACCGGTCTATGATGTGGAAGTATCTGTGCCTGGTGATTATTTGGGGGATGTCATGAGTGACCTCCAGGGACGCCGTGCGATCATCATGGGTATGAATAGTGAGAAAGGGTATGAAAAACTACTGGCTAAAGTGCCATTAAAAGAGATGTCTAACTATTCCACTTCGCTGAGTTCGATTACGGGGGGACGGGCTTCTTTCATTATGAAGTTTGCTGCCTATGAACTGGCTCCCGGCGATGTACAGGATAAATTGCTGAAAGAATACGAAGAAAGCCAGGGAGACGATTGATTTACTATCTGGATAAATTTATGGCAAACGGAGACAGGATCTGCTTCCTATCTCCGTTTTTTTAGGGTTATGGGTGAACACATCTTACGTGGAAAGTATTTGTTAAATACTTATTTCCTCTTTCATAGTACCATTTATTGACTATATACACATAGTTGGCTCCGTTGCCTGTGGCTGTTTCGGATTCCGTACTACTCCAATAGGGAGCCGTATTAACGAAACCACTTAATTCATTTTGCCTTTCTGAAATTTCTTTCAGCTCTGCCCAGGTAGGAACTTTCCATTCTCCGGCCGGATATCCTGCTTCCTGATAGGCATTACAACCTGTTTTTTCAACGGCTGTGTAGGTGAAATTGTCCCGGGTTCCGTCTGAATAACCTGAATTGTAGAAATACTGGTGATTGTAATTGCCGTTAATACCTAACGCGGCAGCCCAGTCAAATTGTCCCGCATCCCAATGGGCAACAAAACGTCCGGTTGAAAGGACCACATGGTCATCTCCACCACCGCCACTTCCGTTTCCATTCGGGTTTTGTATTTCATAACGGAAAAGTTCCCATTCACTGGTATTTCCCAGATAGAAGAAACCTACCACCCGGGCCGGAGTTCCGGAAGAGGCATGGTAGGGAGGAATGGTTAAGGTGGTCACTCCTACGGACCCGGTTCCGTTGATAATATCGGTCGCCAGATCCATTCCGGAGGATAGATCCTGGGCCTTTACATGCAGGGTAGTGGTAAAGGATCCGGTAGCAACGACTGAACGGGTTTCTCCGTCCGGATGGATAGCACCTGTCGGCGTGAGAGAGATCCCGTCTACATTCGGGGGATAGGCTCTGGTAGAGATCACAAGTGAACTGATTAGTGACCGGACACTTTCCGGTAGGTCGGCATACGAATCATCCTGTGGTTCTACTACTGTTGCGTCCTCTTCTTGATGGAGGAGGCTGTCTTCTTTGTTGCATGAATGGAAAGAAATGGTCATACATAAGGCAAACAATACTAACAATCTGGTTTTCATAATTGAATGAATTAAAAATAATAATAAGGTTTCATTACAGGTGGCAGGAACGTCCCTGCCTACCTCGGTTCATCGTCTTTTTTCAGACAAGTAAGAGGCCCCGGTTTTTCTTTGCTGAACGATCTAAATCTGTTTTTATGTCAGCAGTTTTAGGTGGGTGGGATCGGTAAACAGTTGAAAGAGGATTCATCTGTTTCATTTTTATTGTTGGATAATCGTACTTTCTCCTACCCAATTCTGGCAGGGAATCACCCCTTTATCCCACCTTTGCCAGTCTTTGCCGTCTATGTAATACCATAGATACAGGGTTTTGGAGGTGGAACTGGTATTGTTATGCAGGGGAATGTTGTAGTTAACCTCTGACGAGTTATGATTCCCCGGGTTGGCAATGATGTAGCTATTACTTGCAAGATATCCGGCGGCATCTCTCACCTGCAGCATCACTTCATTTTCCCTCCATAATCCTTTTAACTTTAAAGGCCAGGCCCCATTGGTTTTGGCTGCTCTGTAGGTTGAAGGATTCGGGTTGGTTATTTTACAATAGTAGGTATATTGCTTGACCACACTCCGGATTTCTCCCTGCAGTGTGATCCGGATCTAATCCTGTCCATCAAAATACTCTACATCCCAGAGATAACCGGTAGTTTCCCCTTCGGCGGCCAGATTGTATACTGATTTCAGGTCCCAGCCATTCAAACCGATGTCCGGTATCTGGAGCTGGCCTGTTCCGTCGTGAGGATGTCCGTGATTTAAAATGTCCTGGGAAATGACTCCCCGGGTGACGACGCCTATCACCTCTTTTGTAGAGGTTTTAGCCCGGATCTGAACTTCCGTAAAATCTCCCGCCAGTGCAACGGTGACGACTGAGCCTTCCGGTTTTGCATCATTGGGGGTGAAATAGGCATAGGTAATGTGGATGACTCCTGTCCCTCCTCCGTCAGCTAACTGGAGGGCTTCATCGAAGGTGACCCAATGAGTATAGTCGATGGAGTATTGCAGATAAATCATCCGGTCATTAGGTTCCTCATTTTAGGTAAGAAGAAATCAAGGGTTACTGTATTCGGGTTCGTAAGAACCAGGTTATCTACAATGATGGTCTGGCTTGCAGTGATCACCCGGAAAAAGACCATTTGCGGAGAGACTTCCGGATAGGTTCCTGTTTTAAAAATAGTATATATTTTATCCTCATACGGAACCGGATCATCCATATTACTGGTGAAGCCAATGTTGAGGTACGTGGAAGGTTGCTGAAATATTTCCACCCACTCCCATTCATAGGTCCGGATGTCAAAATATTCAAATAATAAAACCCGTACATCATTCTCATGGCTGTTAAAAGCCGGGATACGGAGGGTTGTACTTCCGGATGTGCCATTTCCCTGAATGGTTCCTTCAGCCACCGTCCCTGTATTAATTAAGTCAGATAACCGAACCTGAAGGATATAGGTAAAGGAACTGATGGCGGTGATGTTCATCTCTATCTCTCCGGTAGGGAGCATCATGCCAGGAGGAGTAAACTGTAGTAGTTCAACTCCTAACGGTAAAGATTCTGCCCGCAGATCCAGGAGTTTGTTTTGTACTTCACTGTCCAGGTGTTGGAACAGGGACATTTGGACCCCATTCGCAGCCTTTGGGTAGTCTTCTGAAAAGAAATCCACACTTACCTCATGCAAACAGGAAGTAAGTGTGAATAAGGTGGCAAGAAAAAATGTAATTACTGATAGTTTGGTTTTCATAGGGTATTATATGCTTATATGATCTACATACTATCCTGCCTGTAATTTGTTGTAAAAATATGTATTTTTTCTTTTATTTTTCTCTTACACATCTGCTTTTAATAGCAGAAACGGATTTTTTTACACCATTAAAAGAGTGAGTGGTGGGACTGGGAAAATTCAGATACCATACATAGTCTGCATACTGGGGTGCGGTGGAGAATTTGTCTATTGTCCAGTAATTCTCGTTGTGAGACATACCATGCCAATACTGGGTTCTGAATATCTCCTTGACAAGCATTGTCAATTCCTCTTTTGAAGGTAGACGCCATAATCCTTTGTCGCTGGCATCCGACTTCTCGTAATAGCCATTACAGCCGGTCGGATAGTTTTTATTGGTTCCTACGGTCCATTCAGAGGTCAGATAGGTTTCACTGATACCGTTGGCCTGTGCCCAGTTCATCAGGGGAGAACCTGTCATTCCATTGGAATTGGCATTGTCTTTAGCTAGATAGACATTGGTGCCCGGAATGACAAAGTTGTCTACCGTAGAACCTTCCTGGGTAAAAATACCCAGTAGACTTTCTGTAGCTAGCAGGTCCGGGCTGTACTTAATTCCGATCTCCCGGCTATTCTTTGTATCATTTTCTGCAATCTTCAGTGTACCACTGCGGTTTGTGGAGGAAAGGGAGACATATTTGGACAGCAGTTTATTGGTTCCTGTTTCATAGGCCCACACCAGGACCTGGTTTCCGTTAAAAACCCCGTTCAGATAAAGCGAGTAGGTCCCTCCATTTCCGGAAATAGGAGAGGAGAGATTGTGCGTGACCACAAAATCATCAGGGGCGACTGACGGAGTCACTAACTGTACATGCGTCTCAAAGCGTACAAAGTCTTTCTCTGTAGATTTCAGATATTCCAGGTAAACGACCCGTGAACTGGTTTCCATATTTTCTTCGATCGTTAACAGAATGGATTTTTGGGTAGTTCCTATGATTGCCACCGTAGGGGAGATCGCCTTTCCTTTGGCATCCACTGCGTGGAAAAATGCGGTTTCACTACTTTTGGAAGGGAAATCTCCGCTGATATGAATCGTATATTTTCCTCCCTCTTTAGGGATGTCTCCCTTAATGTCTGACCATGGCCTGAAAACTTCAGTGAAGATAGCATATTGTACGGCATATTCAAAAGGTTCCCATTTGTTGGTTTCATAATTGAAATATTCGAACATGACGATCCGGACTGACCCGAGTTCTGTGGACTCATATCTAGGTATGATCATAGAAGCATATCCGATTCCTCCGCTATTCACGACAAGGACTTCAGAAAGAATCCCGGCATCATTCACAGCATCACTTGCACGAACAGGTACCATAGAGAAAGACCCCGTGATAATAATCGTTTTAGTCTCTCCTTCCGGTGGTATTTCTCCACCGGGAACCAGAGATATATCGTTGATCGTAGAGGGCAATGCATAGGTTGAAATGCCATTCAGGGCAGAAAGGTTACGGGTCAGGGCCGGACCATAGGTGTCGGTCAGGTAATCGATATCGATATCCAGCGTGATACTTTGTGGGCTACCTGCTATTTCGTCCCTATAGGCATCATCACTACAGGCTGTGATTAAAATACATGCTAAAAAGCTTAATGCTAAAGTTTTTAATTTCATTTGGTAAATTATTTTTAATGGGTAATAAAGGACAATTATCGGGATGTTGTTCCGGATGTCAAAAACAGTTATCCGTTTTGTATTAACATTCCATTCCCGTTTCTATTCAGGGTCCAGCCCTGGTACCAGGTATTCCATGTTTCTCCTCCGTCCAGTGAGAAAATCATATAGATCACCCGGCTTCTACCTGTCAGGTTGTCCGGAACGCTGATGGTATATTTAACCGCAGTCAGAGGTTGGGCGTGGGGATCAATCGTCATTTCCATCAGTGCACTCTGAAGAGGCTCTCCCGGATTAGTCACCAGACGGATCCATACAATATTTTCCTGGTCAGGATTATCCCAGTATCCCTGAATTTTAAAAGGCCATTGGGTATATTCTTTTGAAATGTTATTCACCTGTTCGGAAATCGTGATCCGGAAAGTGGCCTGCTCGATCGTGTTGCTATATCCATCTTTGGACTCTAAGGTGATCCATTCGCCGTTGATATATACCTGTACATTCCACTGGGTAATGCTTGTGCTCTGATACCGTCTTACCAGATCATAGGGCCATCCGTTTTCTTCATAGGCCGGGATCCGGACGGCAACGGCTCCTTCGAAACCGTCAGGCAGGCCAGTGACACCGGAAGGAAACTCTCCTTTTCTGACGACCTCTTCACCCAGAATCACCTGTTGGGAATTTGAATTGTATCCTGAGATGCGGATGGGTAATTCCGAGTAGTTACCTGTCAGGCTGATCAAGGCGGTTCCACCATATCCGTTTACCGGATCGGAGGCAGAGGAGACTACCCTCCAGTCTGTTAATTGATTATAAGGAGCTTCTGGAGACTGCATATGTGTTTCAAACCTAACCCATTCATTGTAATCGAGGGAATATTCCACATACACCATCCGGTAGCTTGACTCTTCATTGGCCGGGATCGTCATGTCAATGGTTTGCTGGTCCGGTTTCGTGAGGACCAGGCAGTCTGCGAGGAGTGCGGTGCTTTCCGTAATGGCCCGGAAAAAGACCATTTCAGGAACTGCCTCGGGATAGGAGCCGGTTTTGGTAATGGTATAAGTACCTCCTTCGGCAGGAATCGGATCTGACATATTGGATTTGAATCCTATTTTCAGATAAGCAGCCGGTTGTTGGAAGGGGGCGATCCGCTCCCACTCATTTGTCCGGATATCAAAATATTCCAGGAACAGGATCCGGACCTCATCCTCCTGCCCATAATAGGCCGGGATCTGGAGAGTAGTGCTGCCGGAAGTTCCATCTCCCTGAAGTTCTCCTTCCACAATTCCTGGTATATCATTTATAAAATCCGAGAACCGGATCTTCAAGGTATAGCTGAAAGTTTCGTAGGCGGTTACATGCATGTTAATATCTCCTTCCGGCAGCATGACACCGGGTGGATCATATTCAAAATGATCCACCCCTAAGGGAAGGACGATCGCCTTCAGGCTCATCAGTTTGTTTTTTACTTCGTCATCAAAGTCTTTGAACAGGGACATGTTGATACCATTGTCTGACCGGGTGGTTTTTTCTGCGAACTCATCACGGTCTGCCTCATCGGAACAAGAGCCGAATGTGAACAGCGTAGTGAAGAAAAGTGCAATGAATAGTTGATTGAGTTTCATACTTTATTGAATCTTATGTTTTACATAGAGTTTCTGTCTGTTAACTTCCTGCCTGGGTGATCGTCTGCTTTCCGGTCCAGTTTTTACCCCGTCCGTTGTCATCCCAGACTTCCCAGGTGGTTCCACCATCTGTAGAGAATTGCAAATAGATCTCTCTGGCAGTATTAGTAGGTGGAATACTTAATGGATAAGTTCCATAACTGGTTGCTGACTGAGGAGGAGCAATGGTCAGCGGACCCGAAAGACCTGTCATTGCAGTAGGATCCTCTACCGGACGTAACATGATCGTATTACCGGAGTTGTACCAGCGGCCCATCACTTTGATGTTCCAGAATCCTCCGTTTGCCGGAATGAGAGATGGGTTAGGACGTGTGTTATCTATGGACAGGAAGAAGTTATTTTGATACTGTTCCTGGTCTATTTTTACCCATTCACGGCCATTGTTCACCTCAAAGGTTAACCGGGTACTTGGATTGGCTCTGTAGTTCAGGTCATCCGGTCTTGTTCCCCAGCCGTTGTTCTGCAGAGAAGGAATCGTTAGATAACCGGCCGCTTTAGGAGTTTCAGCAGGTAACGGATAGATGGAAGTCAGGGTTCCGCCTACTTCAATCTTTCCATCCAGTATATCTGTTATCAAAGTCATTGCATTGAACCGGATGGCTCTGACCGCTATGGAATCTACACCCGGAGCCACATCTTCATCACTGTACACATATACTTCTACGTCAGACTCATTTGCAAAGAGGCCAAACACTAAACCTTCCCGGACACTGATCTGGGATTCAAACATACCCCTTTGATGAATCCGGTCAAAGTGGATTGTATCTGTAGTATTTACTTCTACCCAGAATATATCAATAGAACGAATATCATTCGTTTCATTCTCCGGAATGATAAAACTGAAAGGAGTTTTATCTGATGTAATTACAGGCAGATAAGGAGCTGGCTGTGAATCCGGACTAATTAAAATCTCTCCGGTCTGGGCATCTTTAAAGGTAAATTGAATCTCCTGACTGGGTTTATTGGGAAATTCTCCTTTAGCCATCATTTCGTATTCACCACCGGCCTGAGGAATTAATTTATCCTCCGGATATGTAGCCATAAATCCGGTCAATGCGGCATATTGGAAATATACAGCCATGGGTTCATAAGTTATTCCTACAGGACTATCTACTATATATTCCAATTGCAGAACCCGTGTCCTGTTTCGATCATATTCATCCCAGAATGCTTTATATTCAATCGATGTCTGGGAGGAGGTACCCGCCTGTAAGGTTACTTCATCTGCATAGAGGATCGTATCATCTATCATATCCCGGAGTCTTATTTTTATCGCGGAAGATAAAGAGCCGCTCCAGGTTATAGTAATAAATCCACCCAGGTCATCCAGCACCTGATAGCTGGGAGGCGTCAACTCATAGGCACTGATCCCGGGAGGATTGGCTCCCAGATTCAACGCCATTACTTTTCTACCTGAGCCTGGGTCAGGTTTTTGATTGTTTTAATATCAAAACCTGTTACTGATGAAGAGTTTTCTTCATAGGATGATTGATCTGTCAGCACTTCGTCCTGACAGGAAATACAGGTCAGCAGGAGTGCTATCAATGTGAAAGGTAAGAATTTTAATTTCATTACATTAGTATATTTAAAAGATTAATAATTAAGATCCTGTGAAACTCAATCAACTATTATTTTTTTCGCATACGTTATCACTAATCATGTATCAGGCCCTTTTTGTGTAATCGTATGGATAATTTTCCAATTTAAAGATATCTGACTATTGGTATCATTTTTACAAAGAAAAATATAGATCTCTCTATCTGTTGCACTACTATTGTATTCTATCACAATGTCTTTGGTTACCGTATCGGATGTTCCCGGTACAACCATCGTAGAGGAGTAAAAATTAGGCCTGGAAGTACCTACATACAGAAATACTCCCTGATAGGGTCTTTGGAGATTCGAACCGACATGCGGAAAATTACCCTTGATGGTGATGGTGTATGTTCCTCCGTTTCGGGAAATGGGACTATCCAGTTCTGAATCCCAGGTTACTTCTTCCACATAATATTTGGGTTGGTGATAAATTGACAGGAAAGGCTCTTCTTCCGATTTTCTGACCCAGGTATCTCCTACCGTTTCGATGTAGTTGGAAAGGAAGAAATATAAACTGTCTCCCTGAAAATATTTTATGGACGGGATTTGTAGCTCTCCCCGTTGGGTTCCACACGCTTTAGGACTCAAAGTTAGATATCCATTTGCACCGTTCTCTACGCGTTCACCATTTCTGTAGTGAACAGTTCCTATGGACCAGGCTGTATTATTTTTTGATTCAGGGAAAACGGAAATTACCTCTCCGGACGGGAAGGTCTCGCCATCCTGGATCACTTCTCCAGTGTCTGAATCGGTCCGTCTGATCACTAAGCTACTCTGGTCAAAAAAGTAGGGCACCTCCTGATAGAAAGTCACCGATTTGGATGAAACGGCGGCAGGTGCGTGATCTTCTGTCCGGAAGGATGCCGAAACGGATGGTATCCGTGTCTCGGCGGCCGGAGTGCCCGGCTCCGGTTTAAAAATTCGGGGAGTAAATGTGACCGTGAAGCTATCCGGGTTGTAAATCGTTCCTCCGGGATGGACCGTAGATAAGGGTACACTGACATCTGCAATGACACCACCCAGATTCGTAGTAATGGACCAGTTTGTATTCACCTTAAAGGTTACATCTACCGGTGTGGGTTCCGCAGAGGTAAAATCGAATCGTTGGGAAGTCGGACGCAGGATCTCTATCAGCGGACGGGTATAGTCCTGGGTAACCGGTACGGACACCGGAGCAAAATCAGGCTCCTCAGACACTACTAACAGATCGATGACCCGTTCTGCGAAGGTCAGGTTCGGTTCCAGGTCAAAAGAATAGGTGTAGTTGCCTTTTTCATGCATAACGTAGTTGTCATGCGGAGTCAGTATTTGGGTGGTACTTCCGTTCAGGGAGATGTTGGCTGCCGGAATTTGCCAGCTTGCTTCCGAGGAGAACAACATCCAGAAATTCGTCCCGCCTAATGCCGGATATTTATTCTGTTCATATTCTACGTCAAACCGGGTATCTGTCGGTATTTGCAGAACAGAGATCGTTTGGGTGACCGATTTACCGGTATCGTCTGTAATGGTAACAGATATCACTCCCGAAAGCAGATTCTTCGTATTATTCACTTTCGGTTGGAAAACATATTCGGTTTCTCCTACCAGGCCGGTTCGGGGGAATAGTTCCCATTCCAGTTCCGAAGAGCCGGCCCAGGAAATATACACCGGACGGTCTATGGGATCTACGGTGACGGTGACGGTTTCAGGTGAGGTGGCACTTTTGCGGAATACCAGCAGGTTCGGTTCTACTTCCAGATATAATTCATCTTCCAGGGTTTGATAGACTTTGATCTTTTTCCGCAGGTTACCAGTCCGGATATAGAAATATCCCTCCCGGTCGCTTTCCGGAATCGCTAACACCTGTGCGGACAGGATGACCTCCATCTGTACGCCGCTATCTCCTCTGAGTGGGTCAATGGTTAACCAGCTCAGATCGTGTGCTTTCTCCGGATCCTGTTCCATTTCGACTTCTCATCCATCCGGGAAATCCGTAAAGACTTTCAGCACCTGGGCCCTACCGTTGCTGTAGAAAAAGAAAGAATCGGTGTTGACTACTAACTGATGTTGTGCTCCGAACGTGATGTTTCCCATATTGGCTCCATCCCAGGCAACAATATCCAGCTCCATGTTGGTCATTCCTTTGCGGAAGGCTTCATCTGGGTCGGTGTAGCCCTTGCCTTTGACTTCATGGATATTGATTTCGTAATTATGATTCCAGATCAGGGGAATAAATTCATGAACTCCCTGGGCGTTTTTCTCCGTAAAATCCACCCGGTAGTAATAGGTATTATTTTCATACAATCCTCCTACCACTAATGCGGTTGCCCCTAACAGGTTGTCCTCGCTGCCGGTCGGAGCTTCCAGCGTATAGATCACCCGTTCGGAAGAGATGCCCGGGGTGGTTATTGGTGAAGGATTGTCCGTATAGTCAATGCGGCAGAAAGGCTGGTTTGGACAACTGGTGGTTACACCTGCCGAAATGTCCAGGGCTGTTGCTTTGTGTTCGGTACTGTTCCATCCCTGGACTGTAGAGTGAGCCACTTTCCCTTTGGTATAGCTGTTGTAGAGATAGATCTCCGTTAATTGGAAATCGTCCCGGGCCCCTTCGAGGACATGTACATCAATTCGTACAACCATGCGGGTCATGCGGATCGCATTTTCTCCCGTAAAATCACTATCTTTTTTCACATTCTCCTGAAATCCCCACATCGGAAAGGGGCGGACCGGTTTTCCGGATCCGTCTACCCAGGCTCCTTCATAAGACAATACCAGTTTTTCCAGTATTTCGTTTTTGGTGAGTCCCTGCATCTCTTCTTCATCCGGAAAAACCTCCCGGATAATATCCTGGCTGTTTCCCAACAGGGCCAGATCCATGGCAGCATCTCTCCGCAGCCTGACATAAAACTTTTTCAGATTAACAGAATCCAGCTCTGTCTCTATGTCTCCCGTGGTGAGGATCTCAACAAATTGTTTATCTGATTCCCTGAAAACTAAAACACTTACTGTGTCCACCTGATTTTCATCCATCTCACTCAGGGCACGGGTGGTAGCAGTTTCCACCGGCATTTTTAACGTGAAGGCGATTTCTTCCCCCGGAGGCTGCGGATCCTCCGGATCGAAATATTCTTTCTCCGCTATGCAACTCATCAGGAAGATGAACAGGCACAGCAGGGGTGCAGGATTCGTGATTCGTATATAGGCTTGTTGTTTCATATATGGTTCATTTTTTAGTCTGTCAGAGTAAAATCTCCTGTATATCAGAGTCTTTTTACGGACCGGACTTTTCTCTTTCCGGATGCCTGATCCGGGATTGCAGGACGAAGTAGTGAATAGGCACGTTTCTTTCTCCTCCAATCACGCATCATGCCTGAGGTGGTCTTTTAACCGGAAATTTTTAATATCCAGGTGCCACCCCTGTATTGTTCCAGCCGGTGATTTTAAGGGATACTTCCACACTTCCATCAGACAGGAATTCTATATAAACGTTGATTTCCGTAAATTCCCCTATTTTCAGGTAATAGTTGTTTGCCTGTAAGATTTTCTGTAAATTCACCGTATGCGCTACCTCCTGATTCGTGGAACGGATGACGTGGATCTGTACAGGATCTGATTCTCAATATAACGTGTCAGAAAAGTGGTATACGCGTGATCGGATCCATTAATGTTTACGGTCTGGCTTTTACGGGTAAAAGCTTTTGTGTAGTCCCCGAGGTTCAAATGAAAATTGTAACTTTCCGGTAAGTGGCTTACCTGTATGTAAGGAGTTTGGTTGTAGTTCCCGATATAGTCTTTAAAACCTTTTACGTATACATTCAGGGCATAATAAGTGGTCATAAAATCCAGGGTGACTTCTGTCCGGCCTTTTTCAGGAATGACTACTTCATATAGGTCAAAATCCAGATTATTTGCTGATCCGCTACTTCTGCGGGGTGCGTAATAGAGACTATCACCCCCTACGGAAGTTTTCGAATAGGTTATTTTGGCCGTGTGGATCATGTTTCCTTCTTTCAGTTCAGGCAGGTTGTCATTTCCGTAGACATTTCCCCAAGCAATCATATGATAAGTTCCCAGTTCCAGTTCCAGATCGGCTGCTCCCTGAAATTCTGCCAGTTTACGGGTGTTGTAGTTGTGGGTGGACAGGTAATATCCTCCTTCATCAAAGATAAAGAGATCTACATTATCTATCCGGGAAGCAAATTCATCCATGTTCTTTTCATTCGTATAGACAAAATGAATGAGAAGCCCATGGTCTGTTGTGTCACAACCACTCATATCTTCCTTCAGACAACCTGAAAGCAGGAAGCATAGGGTAATAATGGGTAATAAGATCTGCTTTTTCATATTTGATGGGGTTGGGAAAATAAGTAGTTAAAGGAGTCAGCAGTCGCTGCGCTCCTTAGGAGTCAGGGAGTCAAGGAGAATGCAATTTTCTTTCTACTTAACTGCTCTGACTACTTAACTCCTGTAACTACTTAAAAAATTATCAATCTAAATCAACATCCACTGCTTTGTTCTGCCATTTCATGACTTTGAACATTACTTCTACATCCATGGGTTCTCTCCATTCCGGAACTTCTTTCAGGTTTTCTGCATAGAATTCAATATCCTGGATATAATATACATACCCACCTTCAAAGGCTGAAATGTAGTTGTTAGTACCTTGTTCTTTGTAACGGCGTACGGTAATGTAGTAGTACTCCTGATCAAACGTAGCACCTGTACCGGCTACGGTTACATCTTTCAGTTTCAATACTAAGTGAGGAAGTGCATCCTGTACATCCGCTGCATTTTCTGCCTTTGCCTGGAACATGTTGTATGCCCATACGGCAGTAGCACCCGCAGAAGGAGTATAATTAGGAGTAGTAGCAGGATGTGTATAAGCAGCGATATTGTCATGACCGAAATCATAGAATTTACCTCTGTTTACGAAGTCATACCATGGTCCGGTAGAACTACCATCCTGGTCAAAGTCATCCATTGAATTGAATGCCACAAATCCGGCACTACTTTCCTGATTACCATCATAAGACATTCCTGTATGGAAATAGTTCAGGAAGATAGCTTCTAATTTGTAGCCTGTAATGGTGTGACCATTGGAGTCAGCACCTGTAGCTGCAGTTATTTTAGCCAGCTCCAGACGGGAAGCAATGGGTTTGATCTCTACTTCTGCAATTTTTTCTACGTCACCGGAGAACTGGTCGCTGAATTCTCCCGGACCATCGGAGTAGTTTCGGATAGGACCTACGCCATACAGAGGTACATTTTTAACCGCATTGTCGTCGTCCAGTAAATCTGTTACTGCTACAGGAAAATTACTTAAATAAGAATCAATCAGACCATTGGAATTACTGTTGAATGCCAGGCTGTGATTGTCCGTATTACCAAATACATGTACGTACTGGGCATCACTGTTTACTTTGAAGAAATAATTATCTTCAATATCTTCAATTAAAATAGTATTCAGTGTTCCTTTAGCTTTCAACGTATCCGCCGGGGTTGCGATGGCAGGATCCGTGTCGTCATTGGTCAGATAGAATACATCTGTAATACGGTCGTTCCCTGTGGTAAAAACAATGTAACCACCATTGAACTCCACTTCGTGGTCCGTTTCAATCCCGTCGGTAAGGGCTTTTGTGATGGTCTGGTTGGAGACACTCAGGGCAACGATCTTGCTTTCACTGCTGTCCGGGCCAGGGCCGATCAGGTCATCGGATTTGTTACACGCCACCAAGCCTACGCTCAGGGCCAAAAAAGCTGTAAAGACTTTTTTCATTTCCATAATTCTTCAAATTTTTAATTAATAATTAGTTAGTAATTTGTTCTCCTTTTCCGGGAGAACCTTGTTGTTACACAGTTTATTATATGTATGGGTTAAATGTGTTTATTTTCAGGAGTTCAATCCAGTAGTTAAAGGAGTTAAGGAGTTATCAGTCGCTGCGCTCCTTAGGCGTTCAGGAGAATACTCCCGGTTTATATTTTTTCTTTCCACTTAACTCCTCCGACTACTTAACTCCTTTAACTACTTATCTCTCCATATACAATTCCATTTCCCGGCGGATATCCATGTTCCAGGAGGCTTCCTCAACTCCGGCTATGATTGCCTTCGTGAAGTATTCGGTTGCCCGTTGCAGGTCTCCGGTATAGAGGTAATAGACTCCGAGATTATTCCAGGCACCGGGAAGGTCCCAGACTTTGTCCAGGCAGATTTTAGCGGCTACCAGGTCTCCCCGGTTTAAGAGCACGCCGGCGGCGTTGATATTGGCCACCTCATCACCGGGATGGAGTCTCACTGTCAGTTCAATGATCTCATTCCATTTGTCGGATTCTTTTGGGTATCTGCCGGCCACTTCGTAGAGTTCATACGGACTCAGGTGGTCCGGGTTTCTGGTGAGCATATCATGGGATTCGGACACACTGAAATCCCTAACCCGGTAGTCAATCCGGTAGTCCACCCGTCGGAGAGTCGGATAGAAATCTGAAAGCAGCACTTCATAGCTTCCCGTTCCTCTCAGGCGTGCCTCCTTGCGGTCGTAACTCTCCCGGCTGTCGATGATCGAGAGGATCTGGGGACTGTCGGGAAGCCCACTTTCTTTGACCATTTCCCTCAGCCGCTGCCAGTCTTCTCCCCCGGGAAGGACATCGAACAGGCGCGATGAAAGCCCGCTGTTGCGTTGCAGGTAGCTTCTGAGTGCCTGGGCCCGTTCCCAGGAGAGACGTTCGTTGGACTGGTAACTTCCCTCGGGAGAGGCATAACCGGCTATGGTTATATCCAGGATTTCCAGATTCCGGTCCCGACGGGTCTTTTCAATGGTCTCTTCCATGCGCTGCAATTCCTTGCGGTTGTTGCGGAAAGAGGGCTGGATGAGGGATTGTCCCTGCGGAAAATCCAGATAGGCGCTTCCGCTTTCCGAGCGGTGTTTCTCTTCCAAACGGGGAGCTACATAGGAGACGCGGGGAAGGGCATCTTCTTTTTTCTTTTTCCGGCTGACAGGTTGGGATTCTTCGCGGGGGCGGTAAAGAGTATGAAGCACGCCTTTTCTCTTTCCGGCACAACCGTAGACCTCTTCATGGACCACCAGCGAGGCTTTTTCCATCCACTCCTCAAAAGGCACCTGTATCCGGTAATGGGTCATGCTACCTATGGCCTGGGGAAATGCATGGGTTACGTAACTTTCCATCAGTGGGTCACTTAAGGAAGCAGAGAAAGGATTCATAAATGTTTCCGCCCGTTTCATGGCTTTACACCGGCCTTTTCCATCCAGCCAGATATAGGGTAGCTCCAGCCGGTGTCCATCCCCTTCCAGGACAGGAAGCAAAAATACACTTTCGACGCTGCCTACACTCTTTTTATGCAGGGGCAGGCGAAATTCTACGGACAGGACTTCTTCCTGGTCTTCTACCCGGATGTCCCGGAAACTATGGACACTCCGCTGGGCATGCAGAGGGGCCAGGAAGAGAAAGAGAAAAAACAGGATGATTGAAAATAGTAATTTTGTATTCATTGGTTTGATCATTTAATCGTATAAATAAGGGAGACTCCCAGGCGGGTCGACCCAAAGAAGTTAGTGCTCTTATCCTTGATCTTTTCCCCACACTTCTCGCAGGGATATACTCCGTAATCGAGATAAGTGTACCCCACCCCGAGAGTGGCTTCCAGGGCCAGTCTTCCGGAGAGGATCCAATGGTAGCCGTACGAAAGGCCGGCTCCTGCCAGCCATCCTTCGAACCGGTGTTCTTTCATATAGTCATTCAGCCCGATTCCTCCGGTATTGTATTTCCCATAATGTGCATGTAAACCGATGAATCCTCCGTGAAAGGTCTCACAAAGCCAATATCTGGCTTCGGGCTGGACAAGGATATGCTTCATCTTCTTATTATCCCGGAAACTCCAGGGGTTATACAAAAGGGAAAGGTCCAGCGAGGTACGGTCAGTCAGTTTCATTTCACCCGCTATGCTCAATGTCGTAGCTGCATAGGACAGGATATTTACTTTCCCGACCAGTTGCGGAGAGAAGGATTCATATAGCATCGCCTGACTCCATACCGGCAGGCTAAAGAACAGGGAGAGTGTGCCTACAATAAAGGCTCTTCTTATATTCATATGTAGTTCTTTGTATATAGGGTTACTTGCTTCTCACACTTGTCTCTGACATCCTGTTTCCTTTCCGTCACTTCCTAAGTGACGGAGGATGAAAATCAAGTATAGTACTATGGGGTGTATACCAGAATATTAACCCATGTGAAGCATGAGAAAAAAAGGAGTTAACGATGTATTTAAAAGATGTTTTTACTGATCAGGAGCTGGCAATTGAAAGGGTGTTATTACCGAAAGGTGAAAATTTTTCTTTTGAACCTTCTTTTTGTGAGCTTTGGATGGTAAAAAAAGGAACTCTTTCCGCTTGGATAGGAAGAGAACAGAAGAGAATTATAGAATTAGGACAGGTCTTTTTCCTGCCCCCGGGCGTGTTGTGCATTCTGATCAGCGAACAAAATACCCAATGTGTAAGGTTTTCCGTACCGGATTGTGTGGCTCTTTGTGAAGTTTTTTTCTCCGGGACTGATCCGGGAAAAAGAGTATTTTCAGTCTTCTTTTAACCCGGTGGAGATGGCTCCTCTTCTGTGGGAATATTCCCGCCATCTAGAAGTGCTTTTTGAAGAATATGTATTAACAACTGATTTTCTCCGGATCAAAATAGTGGAGTTTTTTCATATCTTAAATTTCTCATATACAAAAAGAGAACTGGCCGGACTCTTCTATCCGGCTTTGACGGTAGAGGAAACATTTGTCCGGTTTGTAGAAGAAAGTTATCCCCGGTTCCGGACTGCCCGTGAACTGGCCAGAGAGTCCCATATGAGTTTAAGAAGTTTTGAAAATAAATTTAACCGGGTATTTGGGGTTTCACCCGGCAGATGGATACTCCGGAGAAAAATTCAGATGGTCTATGCCGAAATTACCAGATCTTCCCTTCCGTTAAGTGTGATCGCAGACAAATGCGGATTTGCTACCCTTTCCCATATGACCGATTTTTGTAAAAAGCATTTGGGTGCAACGCCCAGTCAGATTAGAAAGGGTAGGATTTTATGAAATAATTTGCGTGCTTTTGGAACTAATGGCTATATTTTACATGGTATATTTGCAGAAATATTGAGTGTCTTTTCTTACCTCCTCCGTCACTTAGGAAGTGACAGATAAGATCTCATGGGGGTTGTCAAAGCTGCAAATATAGAGAATTTAGAGTTGTCATACAGTTTATCCCACTTTTTTATCGCACGGGCTATTTTCAGGTTTGCCTCATCTAAAATGCGGTTATCTAACGATGCTAAATAAATCTGGATTGTTTTCTGAGAATTATGTCCTAATGCTTCACTGATCACCGCAAGCGGAATGTACTCTTTTTTGCAATGGTTGCCCAGGTATGCCGGGCCACATGCGTGGACAAAGGAGCGCTTAATCCGAGTGTATGTGTCAGCTTTTTCAGATAATGGTTCTGAAGTCTCAGGCCGTTTTCATATTGCACACGCTCTTTTTCTTTGGAACGAATTACCGGGAACAGGTAAGGAGACCCTTTCACAAAAGGTGAAAAGAAAGAGAGAATACTTTTTAATTCGCGGGTGAGACTGATCTCCAGGTACTGGCCGGTTTTACGCCGGCGATAATGAATGACTCCGTTCCGGATGCCTGTCTTTTTTAAATAGGCCATATCTACATACGACATACTGCGTGCATAAAAGCAAAAGAGAAAATAATAGCCTGCCAGGTGAAGAGGATTGGGGTCCGCTGCAGGTGTGTTTTTTCTTTTTTCTTTTTCCAGCCACTGGGTGATTTTACAAATATCATCCTGCCTGGCTGCCCGTTTGCGGGTGTGAGTAACCCCGGTATAGACCATACGAAACAGGTCTTCCCCATGGGAAGTGAATAATCTTCTTTCTACTCCTTTATTATATATGGAATGAAGATTCCGCATGTAAAAGGAGATGGTATTCAGGCAACGCCCGCGGGATAACAGCGATTGTTCATACCGGACCAGTAAGGAGATGGTTAACTCACTCATCAAAAGATCCTCTTTGCCTGTGAATGTTAACAGGCTAACCGTTACTGAATGATAAGCCCGGGCAGTCCGTTCACGAAGCTGGCTTTTCATTTCTTTTTTTAGTAGTTCCGTTAAATCATAGAGACGGATGTCCCGTGTCTTCTTTTTCTTTTTTCTCTCTCTCATGAGATTGGAATTGGTCATACTTTTACTCTCGAACTTTTTCATACCACTTTTTCTTCTATATTAATCACTATCTTAAAAACACTTTTTGCATAATCCGGGTTCAGGTACTGAATTGGGTAAAAGGGTTCAGTTAAGATGGAATAAATATAAATGATCTACTGATTGGATAGATATATTATTAAATAATATTTGTATTTAAGAGTGAATAAGGATGGGTTTTGCGTATAAAAGAGACCTTTTTATGTATTCTTGAAGGGTGATTTTTTATAAAAAGGGAAAACCATATTTGTCTCCGTTTTTTAATGAGATCGTTGTAAAGGTGTAATATAAAGATATTTATTTTGGTTTCAGTTAAAAACTCTTGACATGGAACTAAAAAAATATTTTCCTACCGTGGTGCTTTCAGATATTCATCTGGGATCGGATCATTCTCATACCAAAGAGGTGACTCAATTCCTGAAACATATTCAATGTGATAAGCTGATCCTGAACGGGGATATTATTGACGGATGGCAATTAAAGAGAGGAGGTAAGAAATGGAAATAGATGTATACCGATTTTTTCAAAACCCTGATGAAAATGATGGAGACCCGGGGGACGGAGATCATTTATGTCCGGGGTAATCATGATGACTTTTTAGACGCTTTGACTCCATTACGTTTTTCTACTATTTCTATTGTAAAAGATTATATCCTGCATTCCCATGGTAAACGGTATTATGTGACTCACGGGGATATTTTTGATACGATCACTACCCATATGCGCTGGCTGGCCATTTTAGGGGACATCGGATATTCATTCCTGTTATGGCTGAATAAACAGTATAACCGCATCCGGGAAAAACAGGGAAAACCCTATTTCTCTATGTCCCGGCATATCAAGCACCGGGTGAAGAGTGCGGTTTCCTATATTTCTGATTTTGAACAGGAATTGGTGCGACTGGCAGAGACCCGTAAAGTGGATGGCATTATCTGTGGGCATATCCATCAGCCGGCTAATACTTTTTATGGGGATATTCACTACCTGAATTCCGGTGACTGGGTAGAGAGCTTATCTGCACTGGTTCAAAATGAACAAGGAGAATGGAATGTTGTTCTATATGATGAGACGGCATTGGCCGTTACGGAAACTTTTAATTACGCCAGGGTCATATGAGAATCTTATTTGTCATACAGGGAGAGGGTAGAGGGTACCTGACACAGGCTCTTTCACTTAAACAGCACCTTTCCGCACAGGGACACCAGATTGCAGGAGTATTGGTCGGGAAAAGCCACGCCAGGGTAATCCCTCCATTTTTTATGGATAAAATCCAGGCACCGGTTGATTTCTTTGAAAGTCCTAATTTTTTACCTTCTGCTAAAAATAAGCAATCCTGTCTGTTAAGGAGTGTGGCCTATAATTCTGTCCGGGTGCATACCTACTTAAAAAGTATCCGGTTTATAAACCGCAAAATCCGTGAATCGGAAGCAGATGTAGTAGTCAATTTCTATGAACTGCTAACGGGCCTGACCTATGCTTTATTGAGACCTCAGGCTAAAATGGTCTGCATCGCTCATCAATACCTGTTCCTGCATCCGGACTTTCAGTTTCTGGCTGCATCTTCTTTTTCTTTGAAATTACTGAAATTCTTTACCTGCCTGACCGCTATAGGGGCTACTAAAAAATTAGCCTTATCCTTCCGGCATATGCGCGAGATCCCTGCAGAGGGCTTAGTCGTAGTTCCTCCTTTATTACGCAAAGAAGTACTCGATACGGAACTGGAAGAAAAAGAGTATTTGTTAGGTTATTTATTGAATAGCGGATTCAGTGAAGAAGTAAAAACCTGGCATCAGGCAAATCCGGAAACTACATTGCATTTTTTCTGGGATAAAAAATGTGCCTGCAGAAAGTTCTCCTATGCCGGGGCTTACTTTTCATATGTTGGATGACCGGAAATTCATTCAATATATGGCACATGCCAAAGCGTATGCGACTACAGCCGGCTTTGAATCTGTCTGTGAAGCGATGTACCTGAATAAACCGGTGTTAATGGTGCCGTCCCATATTGAACAGGCCTGTAATGCTCACGATGTTTTTTTATGCGGGGCCGGCGTGGTCTGTGACCGGTTTGACCTGGATCAGTTACTGACACTGGCGGAACAACCCCGGCAAAATATACAGTTCCGGAACTGGGTGCAACAGGCAGAATGGATCTTTGTACGGGAATTCCGTCCGGATCTGGTGCTGGAAGAGGAAGGCACAGGTTTCTTCTTACGGAATCTGGCAACCAGCTATATTTATAAAATGGCTCGTTATATCTCGTTATGAGATAGCCTGAAAGATCAGAACTCTTTTTTGAGTTGTTCCAGGATGTCGAATACGGCAGGACAGGTTTGTGCATTTCGGATAGTCAGCGCATGGATCTGGAAAAACTTTTTCCGGTCTGTATGGGGATATTCCCGGCAGGCTTTTGGACGGCTTTCATATATACTGCAATAGTTATCATGATCTAAAAAAGGACAGGGCATTTCTTTAAATACATATTCTTTATCTTCATCTATCCGGAGATAACGCGCTACCACTTCATAGGGTTTCAGCCGAAGAGCCTGTGCCATTTTTTCAATATCCCGGTCTGTGATCCGGGGACCTAACGTCCAGTAACAATTTCCACATGCCAGACAATCGATCTCCTCGAATACTTCTTCATGGATGGCATGGATCGTATCATCCAGTTCCCTTATCCTGTTCTTTTTGATGTTTTTAAAAAAAGATCGGGTCTCTTTCTCAACTTTCTTTGCCCGTTCCGGCAACGAATGCATATCCATACATGTGTTATTGCTTGCTTCAAGGATGTAAAAGTAGCTATTTTTTCTCAGATTTGCAGGATGAATGAGGGTTTGTTTAAAAATAGAAGAAGGTGTCCCCAACGTTTACCCGTTCCCGGAAAGAGTGGCAGAAGGGATTCCTTCCCGCTTGTACACAAAGTGTTTCCGGTTTTTGTCGCTTTTATCTGTATACAGACCGGACCAGGCAGGCCGTTTTAACATGGAATTTAAGAATTCCTTCCTTTTTTCTTTTTGGTGGTTTAGGAAGAAACTTTATCTTTGCTGTATGCTTAGGATCGTATCCCATATTAAACGTTTACTGCAAGTTCATGATTGCGTGATTGTTCCGGGGTTTGGAGGATTTGTCCTCCAGGCGGCGCCTGCCATATATGTTGCCGAAGAACAACTGTTCCGTCCCATGCGGAAGGAGTTGCTTTTCAATGAAAATCTCCGGCATAATGATGGATTACTCACGGAATCTTATATGAAAGCCTACCGGGTGGATTATAAGAAAGCCTGCCGGATGGTAGAAGAAGAGGTCTGCCGGCTAAAAGAAGAGCTGACCATGCAGGGTGATCTTTCTTTGGGAGAGATCGGCAGGTTCCGGATCGGCGGAGAGGGACAGTTGGCCTTCCAGCCGGGAGAGCCGGATCTGTTTACTCCCGAAGCCTATGGTCTTCCCGCTTTTCATATGAAGACATTGCAATCTTTGCAGCGTGAAGAGGTGGCACTATTGACCCGGGAGAAGAAAACGTCCGGAGATACGATCTATGTTCCGGTCAGCCGGAAATTTGTGCGAACCCTGACTGCTTCAGCAGCAGCCATCGCTATGTTCCTGCTGGTATCCACTCCGGTTAAGGATGTGAACAAGTCGGCATATACGGCCAGTTTTATTCCTACCGAAATGTTATCCACCCCCCTTCCGGTTCCGGAACCTGTGTATACTGAGCCGGTAGCAGAAGAGATCGTGGTGAAGGAAGAGCCGGCAGCCGTGATACAGGAAACTCCGGTAGCAACAGCACCTGTGAAAAACAGAAAAATGTATCATATTGTGATCGGAAGTTTTCTAACCGATAAACAGGCGGATGATTTTATGTCAACAGTGAACCGTTCCATCTGTACAGGCATGGATAAAATCGCCCGGGACGGAAAGATCCGTGTCTATGCAGATAAATTTCCTGACCGGGAAGAGGCGGAAAGCTATCTGGAACAGGTTCGTGCCCACGGGACCTATCAGGATGCCTGGTTGTTTATCAGCCGTTAATTACTACTCCGTTGGACTTTCAGTTAGATACGAATAACCCTGAATTTCAGGATGCCCTGCAACTGATCACGCATACCCGTCAGTCGGTGTTCCTTACCGGGAAAGCGGGAACCGGAAAATCTACCTTTTTAAGATATATCTGTGCCCATACCAAAAAGAAGCATGTGGTGTTGGCTCCTACCGGTATAGCTGCTATCAATGCGGAAGGAGTTACCCTGCATTCGTTTTTTAAACTGCCTTTCCGGCCGATGTTGCCGGATGACCCGGATCTGAGTGTCAGAGACGGACGTATTTTTGACTTTTTTAAATACCGGAAGGAGCACCGGAAAATCATTGCAGAAGTGGAACTGATCATCATTGACGAGATCTCGATGGTACGGGCAGATGTGATTGATTGTGTGGACTGGATCCTGCGGGTCTATTCCGGTAATATGCGCTTACCTTTTGGCGGTAAGCAACTCCTGTTTGTCGGGGATGTATATCAATTGGAACCTGTAGTCCCTTCTGACCAGAAAGAGATCCTGCGTCTTTTCTACAGTAGTCCTTTCTTTTTTTCTGCCAGAGTGTTCAATGAGATCAACCTGGTTCCTATTGAACTTCAGAAAGCCTACCGGCAGACCGATCCGGTGTTTATTCACCTGCTGGACCGGATCCGGAGTAATATGGCCCGGAAGCAGGAACTGGATATTTTAAATGCCCGGCACTTTCCTACCTTCAATCCCAGAAATGAAGATATGTATATCACCCTGGCTACCCGGAGGGACCAGGTAGATTATATCAATGAAAAAAAGCTGGCAGAGCTACCGGGTGAGGAGTTTATTTCAACCGGGCTGGTTGAAGGAGATTTCCCGAAATCTTCCCTGCCTACCCAGTTGAATCTGGCCATTAAGGAACAGGCGCAGGTGATCTTTATTGATAATGATCCGGACCGGCGCTGGGTGAACGGAACCATCGGCATGGTTTCCGGTATAGATGACGAAGGCCATGTCTATGTATTATTGGAAAACGGGAAGGAATATCTGGTAGAACAGGCCTCCTGGAGAAATTATAAGTATAGATATAACGAGAAGGAAAAGCGGATCGAAGAAGAGATTGTCGGGACTTTTCAACAATTGCCTATTCGCCTGGCCTGGGCGATCACTATCCATAAAAGCCAGGGGCTCACGTTCAGCCGGGTGGTAGTGGACCTGACAGGAGGCGTTTTTGCCGGCGGGCAGACCTATGTGGCATTAAGCCGTTGCGCAATGCTGGAAGGACTGGTCCTGAGAAACAAGGTCTCGCCCCGGAATATTTTTGTACGGAAAGAGATTGTGGCTTTCAGTCAGATGTTTAATAATAAGGAACTGATTGAGAAAAGTTTCCGGGAAAGTGAAGCTGAACTGTTATATGCCAAAGCAGCCCTGCAATTTAACCGGGGAGAGATGAAAGAGGCGGTAGAGAGTTTTTCTGTAGCACTCGGAAAACGGAATGAGCTGGAAAATCCCTTAACCCGGCGATTGGTTAGCTTTAAGCTGAACCGTATGAACAGCTTAGAAGCAGAAGTCCGGAGACTGAAAGAGGAATTGTATGCCCAACAGGAGGTGCAGAAGGAATATGCCCGTGAATATTACCTGATGGGAAATGAATGTATCACGAAAGCAAAGGATCCGAATGCAGCTATCCGTAACTTTAATAAAGCACTGAAACTCTATCCTTCCTTTGTGAATGCCTGGTGCGTAAAGGGGTTACCTTATTGGATACCGGAGAAACGTATGAAGCACAGGTTTGCCTGAATGAAGCGGTGAGATTAAGTCCATTCTCTTTTAAGGCACGCTACAACAGGGGGAAATGTCATCTGCTGTTACGAAATTATGACGAGGCTGTCAATGATTTCCTGAAAGCGATTACGATCAAACCGGCACATGCGGCAGCGCATGAATATATCGCTACGGCCTACCTCCATGTGGGTGAAGAAGAATTGTTGGAGAAACACCAGGACATTGCGGATGCCCTCCGGAATAAGAAATTAGAGTGATAGGGGCGGAGGCAGGAGGGAGTCTGTGGAACTGTCTATTCTTTTTCTGTTTTTTCCACTGTTTTTCTGCTCGTATTGGCATAACAATAGATGCAAGCATGTCCGCAGGTATTGTAAGCGCCGATATCCTTACTGAAAATGCAGCCGCATAACCGGCGTTGATTTTTGTCTTTTAATTTACTTTTTTCCTGTGGCGTACGGGTATCTTCCTGTTGGAACAGTCCGGGATGGTACCCTATATAATCCATCAACTCTTTATCGTCCGGAAATAACCGGATCAGTAATTCATCGTCTATACACTTATTATGCCGGATACCATAGGCTTCCAAAGCAATCTCTTCCGCACAGGTTCCAATTTCAAAGTTCGGATTGAGCTGTTTCCATCCGGTGACTAATTCACGCAGCTTTTGTGCTGTTATGTGTTTTTCTTTCTCCGTGAATTCTGCCTGATGAATATTTTCTTTGGTAAAGCAGGAACTGTTCCTGATCATATTCCCTGCTACATGCCGGTAGGTAAGGATGTCAGCAAAGCTGACCACTAATTTATCCGTATAATGGATCAATTCGTCACCTAACTCCCGGATCCTTTCTGTTAACAGGTCTACCGTGAGATGTTGTGTCAGGAGTAACGGGTCAAATCTCCAGATCACTTTTTCTTTCCCAATAGCGGAAGATAACTTTTTGAATGTTTTTATCCGTTCGGAAAGAGCAGGCAGCCCTGGTTCAAATCCTTCTTCTTCATAATTATTAAGGGTATACTGGAAATAGGAATGAATCTTTCGCTTTTCCAATTTATCTAGTTGATGTATAAGAGAACGTGGATCTTTTGTCCAGAATACGATCAATCTTACTTTATCGAGTGATATATACACAGGAGCCGCCGGATTGAACCGGTTTTCCCATTTGATGTATCCTTTTTCCAGCCGGTTCATCAGCCAGGGAGTATGGAAAGCCGGAATATCAGTGGCCCGGCTGGCAGAAAGGATAAGCGGAGCGATGCCTGTTTTCATCTCGCCCTGGTCTGTCCGGATTATTTTCCCTTCCCATGGTTGTACTATTTATTATACAGTGAATGGATTCTTATCATAAAGATACGATAAAATTCAACATGTCCTTTATTTCTTCCGTGGTAAATATACTCTTGACCCGTCCTAAAAACGGTTGACTAAATTACGGTTGAGTCCTGTATACAGTTTCCGGTTTTCTACCAAAGATATAAAATTCTGTCTTGTCCTGAATAGGGCTCCGGAGCAGTCGGATGGCCTTACATCCGGCTGTTGTTTTCCGCAGGGGGAGATTTTGTTTTCCGCAGGGCCGGTCTCCTCTATCCCTGCGGAGAACACTATCCGGCCCTGCGGAAGTCAACAAGCGGCCCTGCGGAAAAGCATGGTCGTGCGTGGTGAAGGAGGGGGGGGGAGTACAACAAATCATTACGGATTAGTCGATTAGTATGTTTTCGGTGACAAAATGTAGATACAGCTCTAATAAAACTTGTATCTGAATTGTCAATTCTTAATTATTTTCTACCTTTGCCCCCTGTAATTGAACTATATATCATTACATAGCTATTACTAATACCAGTATTATAAACAACTAATATTATGGCAGAATTAAAAGAAAAACTTTTCTCTGAATTCCCTCCTGTTTCTACGGAAGAATGGATGGCGAAGATCACGGCTGATCTGAAGGGTGCGCCGTTTGAGAAAAAGCTTGTCTGGAAGACAGGCGAAGGATTTAATGTAAATCCTTTCTATCGTTCGGAAGACATTGAGGGCCTGAAAACCACAGAATCTCTTCCCGGTGAGTTCCCTTATGTTCGCGGAACTAAAAAAGACAACGATTGGAAGGTTCGCCAGAACATAGATGTCACAGACTTTAAAGCGGTCAATGAAAAAGCGCTGGATCTGTTGACGAAAGGTGTGACTTCTCTTGGATTCCATTTCAAAGGGGAGGATGTTAACCCACAAAACATAGCTACGTTGCTGAATGGGATTTGTCCTGAATCCGTAGAGCTTAATTTCAAGAGCTGTAATTGTAAGGCGGTTGAGTTAATCGGCATTCTGGCTGATTACCTGAAAAATGCCGGGGCAGATCCTGAAAAATGCGTAGGTTCTGTCAATTATAATCCATTCAAGAAACCTTTGGTGAAAGGTGTGAAAATGGACAACTGGGTGGAACAGGCATCTGCTGTGCTCAAAGCAGGCCAGGCTCTTCCCGGTTACCGGGTATTGGCTGTCAATGCCTGCAATCTGAGTGATGCAGGTTCTTATATTTCCCAGGAGTTAGGCTACGCGCTGGCCTGGGGTAATGAATTACTGGCTAAATTGTCGGAAGCCGGTTTCCGTGTGGAAGAGGTAGCTACTAAGATCCAGTTTAATTTTGGTATCAGTGCGAACTATTTCATGGAGATTGCTAAATTCCGTGCTGCCCGCTGGTTGTGGGCTGAAATTGTGGCTGCTTACGGAACGGAATGTCCTTGTGCTTCCAAAATGGTTGCGCAGGCGGAAACTTCTGCATGGAACATGACTATTTATGATGCACATGTGAATCTGCTTCGTACGCAGACGGAAGCGATGTCTGCTGCTATTGCCGGAGTAGATACGATTACGGTCACTCCATTTAATGCTGTGTATGAAACTCCGGATGAATTCTCGGAGCGTATAGCACGTAACCAGCAGTTACTGCTGAAAGAAGAGTGTCATTTTGATAAAGTGGTAGATCCTTCTGCCGGATCTTATTATATTGAAGTTTTGATTAATTCCTTAGCGGATGTTGCCTGGAAATTGTTCCTTGAAGTGGAGGACAAAGGCGGATTTTATGCTGCTGTGAAGAGTGGAGAGATTCAACAGGCAGTCAATGCTTCTTCTGCAACCCGTAAGAAAGCGATTGCTACCCGCCGGGAGATCCTGCTGGGTACGAATCAGTTCCCTAACTTCACTGAAGTGGCGGCTGATAAGATTAAAATTGACTGGTGCCAGTGCGGATGTGGTTGTGAACCGACTATTCCTGCGCTGGACTTCTCCCGTGGTGCTTCTGAGTTTGAGGCTCTTCGTTTAGCTACTGAAAAGAGTGGAAAGACTCCGAAGGTATTCATGTTGACTATCGGTAACTTAGCGATGCGTCTGGCTCGTTCCCAGTTCTCCAGTAACTTCTTTGGTTGTGCCGGTTATCAGCTGATTGACAATTTAGGTTTTGACACCGTGGAAGCTGGTGTGGAAGCTGCGGTAAATGCCAGTGCTGATATTGTGGTTCTTTGTTCAAGTGATGACGAATATGCAGAATATGCTCCTGCTGCTTACCAGGCATTGGCCGGAAAAGCAGAATTTGTTGTTGCCGGTGCTCCTGCCTGTGCAGATGAACTGAAAGCTCATGGTATTGACCAGTTTATCAATGTAAGGAGTAATGTCCTGAAAACATTGAAATCGTTCAACGCTAAATTGGGGATAGAGAAATAAGTAGTCAAAGGAGTTAAGACGTTAAAGGAGTAAGTAGGAGGTTTTTTACTACTTGACTACCAGCGAAGCGATAACTACTTAACTACTTAACTACTCTAAAAAGAGACCTACTTAATAAAAAAATTATGAGACCGAATTTTAAAAATATAGATATCAAGAACGCCGGGTTTGCAGCGGTGAATGCTGCTGAGTGGTCACAGGCCAACGGCATTGAAGCTAACTGGAAAACCCCTGAACAGATTGCGGTTAAACCAGTTTATACGAAAGAAAACCTGGAAGGTATGGAGCATCTGAATTATGCTTCCGGGTTACCTCCTTTCTTACGGGGCCCGTATAGTGGTATGTACGCTATGCGTCCATGGACTATCCGTCAGTATGCCGGATTCTCTACTGCGGAAGAATCCAATGCTTTCTACCGTCGTAATTTAGCTTCCGGACAGAAAGGTCTGTCGGTGGCGTTTGACCTGGCTACACACCGCGGATATGATGCGGATCATGAACGTGTGGTTGGGGACGTGGGTAAAGCAGGGGTTTCTATCTGTTCCCTGGAAAATATGAAGGTTTTGTTTGATGGGATTCCATTGAACAAAATGTCTGTTTCCATGACTATGAATGGTGCGGTGCTTCCTGTACTGGCATTTTATATCAATGCCGGTCTGGAACAGGGTGCTAAGCTGGAAGAGATGGCTGGTACGATCCAGAATGATATCCTGAAGGAGTTTATGGTGCGTAACACGTATATTTATCCACCTGAATTTTCTATGAAGATCATTGCTGATATCTTTGAATATACTTCCCGGAAAATGCCTAAGTTCAACTCCATTTCTATTTCCGGTTACCACATGCAGGAAGCGGGTGCAACTGCTGATATTGAAATGGCTTATACGTTGTGTGATGGTATGGAATACCTTCGTGCCGGTATCAATGCCGGTATTGATGTGGATGCGTTTGCTCCGCGTCTGTCTTTCTTCTGGGCGATCGGTATGAATCATTTTATGGAGATTGCCAAAATGCGTGCGGCGCGTATGTTGTGGGCGAAGATTGTGAAAAGTTTCGGTGCTAAGAATCCTAAATCATTGGCTCTTCGTACGCATAGCCAGACTTCAGGCTGGTCATTGACTGAACAGGATCCTTTCAACAATGTGGGACGTACCTGTATTGAGGCGATGGCTGCTGCGTTGGGGCATACGCAGTCGTTGCACACAAACGCACTGGATGAAGCCATTGCGTTGCCAACTGATTTCTCTGCACGTATTGCACGGAATACGCAGATTTATATCCAGGAAGAAACGCAGGTGTGTAAAGAGATCGATCCATGGGCAGGTTCTTACTATGTAGAGTCGCTGACGAATGAATTGGTTGAAAAAGGCTGGGCGTTGATCCAGGAGATTGAGAGCATGGGTGGTATGGCTAAAGCGATTGAGACCGGTCTTCCGAAGATGCGTATTGAAGAGGCTGCTGCCCGTACGCAGGCTCGTATCGACTCCGGTATCCAGACCATTGTGGGTGTAAATAAATACCGTCTGGAGAAAGAAGATCCGATTGATATCCTGGAAATTGACAATACGGCTGTACGTCTGGAACAGATCGAACATCTGGAAGACTTACGCAGCAAACGGGATAATGAAGCGGTGAAACAGGCGTTGGCAGAGATTACCGAATGTGTACGCACGAAGAAAGGTAATTTGCTGGAGCTGGCTGTCAAAGCAGCCGGTCTGCGTGCTACTTTAGGAGAGATTTCGGATGCCTGCGAGGAAGTAGTGGGCCGTTATAAAGCAATTATCAGAACTATATCAGGCGTGTATTCATCAGAAACAGGTAAGGATGCTGACTTTGTAAAAGCCAGTGAATTGGCAGAGAAGTTTGCTAAACAGGAAGGTCGTCAACCTCGTATCATGATCGCTAAAATGGGTCAGGACGGACACGACCGTGGTGCTAAAGTAGTGGCTACAGGTTATGTTGACTGTGGGTTTGACGTGGATATGGGACCGTTGTTCCAGACTCCGGCTGAAGCTGCCCGTCAGGCTGTAGAGAATGATGTGCATGTCATGGGTGTTTCTTCTCTGGCTGCCGGACACAAAACATTAGTGCCGCAGGTCATTGAGGAGTTGGCGAAGTTAGGCCGTCCGGATATTATTGTCATTGCTGGCGGGGTTATTCCTGCACAGGATTATGATTATCTGTATAAAGCCGGTGTGGCTGCGATCTTTGGGCCGGGTACTTCCGTGTCGAAAGCGGCTGTTCAGATCCTTGAGATTTTATTAGGTGAATAAACACGGATAGATAGATACTAAAAAAGCGTAGCCGGAAGGTTACGCTTTTTTATTTTTTATTCTATTTGGTTGAAGAAGTGGACTGCCTGCCTCTGCCACCAGTCCCAGTCGTGGACGGAATCGGTTCCCCAATAATCGAACCAGGCGGGGATCTCTTTGGATTCCAGGACCTGTTGCAAGGCGCGGGTATCCTTGAGCATTAATTCTTCATCGGCTCCCCTGCCGCAGCAGAAAAACAATCTGGCCTGTTTATATTTCGTTAAGAGGGGGTCTTCGTGATTGTTTTGCAGGTAATCAACCGGAGAGTTCAGGTAGATCTCTGTTGGTTTATAGTCACCGAAAAAATAGCCGGTGGAATAGACTCCACTCAAAGCGATCAGGGTGTCTATGTGCCATGGGTTGCGGAAAAAGAAATTGGCAGCATGATAAGCGCCCATGGAACATCCTGTCACGACTAACTGTTGTTCCTGACCGCCGTTATTTCTTTGCTTTTCCATAAAACAGAGGGGATGAGTTCTTCCTTTATATAGGCAAAATATTGTTCGTGGCGGTGGATTCGTTGCAGTTTATCCCAGGAATCGGAGAAATAAGTTTCCCAGTCAATGCTGTCTGCTGTCCATATCTGGATTTTGCCTTGTTCGATAAAATGCGAAAGCACCCGGATCATTCCTGAATCTTCATATTGATAGAAGCGTCCGTTGGAAGTCGGGAACACGAGCACGGGCTTGCCTGTATGTCCATACACTTTGTACTCCATATGTCTCCCGAGTCTGTTACTGTAGTCATTGTGGTAGTTTATCTGCATGTGCTTTACCTTGTAAGTTGTATGTAACTGATCATTTCTTTTATTTCTCCACAGATTTTTTCCTAATCCTGGTAGACGCCTCTTTACTTCCAGGGCTGTGATCCCACAGTCCTGTTTTTGTTCTGTATTTTATCTGCCCCTTCAGAGAGGCAAATATAATATAAATTGTTATCGGTGTTCATTACATGGATCATACTTTTATTCCGGCAGGTAGGATATTGAATAGTTTTACCCGGCTCTTACGCAAGAAGGAGTTTATTTCCTGTTTGCCTGTGTGGCAAAAGTAACGGCCTGTGTCCGGATGGGAAATACCATATATATGGTAATTTACAGAAGGATAAAAGTCTGCACCTAAAACGATCCCGGTTTGTAAAAAAGGGGTGCTGCATGAATGATTTTACATTTAGTTTTATACCTTTGTCCTGATTTTGGTGGTGAGTTCTTCCTCCGAAGAGTTCGCTGAAAAGGGAATCAGGTGAAAAACCTGAACAGTGCCCGCTGCTGTAAATCCTGTATGAATTTTGCACACTACCAGAGGCCACTGGAATTTGTTTCCGGGAAGGCGTGTAAAATGGGATAAGTCAGAAAACCTGCCAGAATGTTGTCGGTAAAACTTTCGTGGTGTAGAGTTTTTACTATCCTATCGAATGTGATCATTTGATTTGTATGAGAAGTCTTTATCCCTGTTCCGGAATAGTGGGAGACGTGGTGTGATGTATGCTTTGCACAGAGTAGGTGGCCACGTATGGTTCTATTGCTTCGGAAAGATTGTTTTTCCTGCACTAATTATAGTAGAAAGATTTAATTATTTTGTCATAATAATTAGAGAAAGAAGCATGAATTTACATACGGGATGAGCTCCGTATGAAATTTATGCTTTCTTTGTAATGGGCAACTCTTTATTTTATTTGATTGTTTATTCACCAAAAAGTATATTTATTTGTAAACTATTTTAAAACAAAAATAATATGAAAAAAATTGCAGGAGTACTACTTATTGCCTGTATGGCTTTGATAACCGTTTCAGCCCATGCCCAGATCCGTTTTGGTGTAAAAGGCGGAGTCAATATCTCTAAAGTACATTTTAATGAAGACCTGATCAAGGGTAGCAATGTGACGGGTTTCCATATTGGACCTATGGTGGAGGTGATGGCTCCTTATACGGGGCTGGGAATGGATGTGGCTATCTTATATTCCCAGAAAGGGATGGAATATAATGGTCCGGTTAAATCAGAAAGTTTCAATGCGGATTATCTGGATATTCCTCTTAACCTGAAATGGAAATTCGGTTTACCTATTGTCAAAGGATATGTCAATGCCGGACCTTATTTTGCCTTCCGGATTGCCGGAGATAAAGTATGGGAAGTTCCTTCTACGGTCCGGACGGATGTGAAGGCAAAAAACTTTAATACCGGTTTAAACATCGGGGCGGGGGTTGAAGTGATTAAACATTTACAGGTCGGATTTAATTACGGCTTTGACCTGACTGACAGTTTTGAGGCTGAATTTGGGAATGGCGGGGAAGGGAAGAACCGTACCTGGTCTCTTGTCGCTGCTATTTTGTTTTGATCCATAGCGGGAAGCATATATTAAGAGGGGTAGGAGATAGACTCTATCCCTTTTTTATGGGTTGGCCGGATTCCCGGAAATCCGGATTGATGGATTCATATGGCCCTTTTATCTTCCGGAACGGTTGTTTCAACGATGTTTTTTTGTATGGCATCCTGTAAGTTGGTTTATTTGTATAAACTTACGAACAGGTATATCTATGCGTTTAAATCTATTTTTTCTTTTCCTGATAGGGGGGAATTCTTTTTTCCTTGCCTGTTCAGGCTCAGTTTCGCTATGGTGTGAAAGCAGGCATGAATATTTCCACGCTTCATTTTAATAAGGATCTGGTCTCTCCGGATGCGCTGGTGGGTTACCAGATGGGGTTGACCTCTGAATGGATGTCCCAGCGCAAACATATCGGTGTGGAACTTTCCGCTTTATTCTCCCAGAAGGGGATCACCTATCATTCCAAGAGGTATACTGCGAATTATATAGGTATTCCGTTGAATTTTAAATGGAGGTACCGGTTGCTGTTCGGGGATCTTTTCCTTACGGCCGGTCCGTATGTTGCTTTTAGTATAGGAGAAAAGGAATGGGATAAAATTTCTGTCAACGGTAGTCCCCGTACCACGGCCAAAGATCTGGATTTTGGTGTGAATGCCGGGGCTGGTATCCTGATCCTCAATCATTTTCAGGTGGGTCTGGGCTATGGTCTGGGACTCACTGACGGGTATGAAGTCAAGCGGACGAGTGGCCTGAAAAGTTATGCGCAGAACAGAAACTGGAATATTAGTGTAACTTATTTATTTTGAATATTATTTAATAGTTCCCAGGGGTGGCCGGTCTTTCAAAGTCCGGCCTTTTTTATTATTTTTGTTTAGATAAACAATGATTTGATGAAATACGTAGACGTCATCCTTCCTTTGCCTTTAGAAAATAGTTATACCTATAGTATCCCTGCAGAGTTGGAAGGTGCAATAGGCCCGGGTTGCCGGGTAATCGTACATTTTGGTAGAAAAAGATATTATACTGCTATAGTGCTGGCTGTTCATGAACGTACGCCTGCCACAGATTATGAGATCAAGGAAATTTATGCGCTTTTAGATTCGGCTCCTGTCCTGATGCGGCCTCAGCTTCGTTTCTGGGAATGGATCTCCTCTTATTATTTATGTAAATTAGGCGATGTGTATAAGGCAGCTCTTCCTTCCGGTTTGAAACTGGAAAGTGAAACGGTTGTTTCTATTTGTGAGGACTATGAGGCAGAGCAACCTTTGCGTCCTTCCGAACAGGCGGTGTTGGATGCTTTTGCCGGTAAACAGAAAAGAACTGTTTTGGAGCTGGAGAAGAAAACCGGTTTGAGAAATGTGGTTTCGGTGGTAGCTGCTTTGATGAATTACGGAGCGGTGGAAGTGAATGAGGAGATCCGGCGGGGATTTACTCCGAAGACCCGAACTTTTGTCCGTTTGGTGGACACCTACCGGCAGGAAGAAAAGTTGCAGGAGGTTTTTGCTGACCTGAAACGGGCTAAAAAACAGGAATTGTTGCTGATCTGCTTTTTAGATCTGAGCCACTCATTGAATCCGGTCCTGAGCCAGGAGGTTTCCAAGAAAGAATTGCTGGAGAAAAGTAATTGCGGTACGATGGTGCTGGATGGGTTGATTAAACGGGGTGTACTGGAAACCTATGAGAAAGAGATCGGGCGTCTGCAGGTACCTGTCTGCCGTCTGAACGGCTTAAGTCCTTTGAGCCCGGCACAGGAAAAAGCCTACCGGGAGATCCATGCCGTCTTAAAGGAAAAAGAGGTTTGTCTGTTACACGGGGTTACTTCCAGTGGTAAAACGGAAGTGTACACGCATCTCATTCAGGATGTCCTGCAAAAAGGACGGCAGGCGCTTTATCTGTTACCGGAGATTGCTATCACTACTCAGATTACTGAGAGGCTGGCTAAAATCTTTGGGGATAAACTATTGGTTTACCATTCCCGTTTTTCTGATAATGAACGGGTGGAAATCTGGAATAAGGTGCTCTATTCGAATGAACCTTTGCTGGTTTTAGGTGTTCGCTCTTCTCTGTTCCTGCCTTTCAGGGATCTGGGATTGGTTATTGTCGATGAGGAACATGAAAATACCTATAAACAGCAAGATCCTGCTCCCCGGTATCATGCCCGGAATGCAGCCATTGTGCTGGCTAATATGCATGGAGGGAAAACGTTATTGGGGTCTGCTACTCCTTCGCTTGATTCGTATTATAATGCCCTGACCGGTAAATATGGGTTAGTCTATTTGTCCAGCCGTTTCGGGGAGGGTCTGTTACCGGAGATTATTCCTGTGGATATCAAAGAACTGAAACGGAAGAAGATCATGAAAGACACCCTGTTTTCTCCTGCATTGATAGAAAAGATACAGGGCGCTTTGGAGAGAGGTGAACAGGCCATTCTGTTTCAGAATCGCCGGGGGTTTGCTCCTATGATTGAATGTAAAGAGTGTGGTTGGGTTCCCCATTGTGTAAATTGTGATGTGAGTTTAACTTATCATAAGTACCATCATCATCTGGTATGCCATTATTGCGGGTATACCTACCAGTTACCTGCTGCCTGTCCGGAGTGTGGAGAAAAGGAAATGAAGATGTTAGGCTTTGGTACGGAAAAAGTGGAAGAGGAGATTTCCGTACTTTTTCCCGGTGCCCGTGTAGACCGTATGGATATGGACTCTGTACGTACGCGGACGGCTTATGAACGAATACTGGCTGACTTTAAGAAAGGCAGGACGCATATTCTGATAGGAACCCAGATGTTGTCGAAAGGGCTGGACTTTGGTAAAGTAGCAGTAGTGGGTATCCTGAACGCTGATTCTTTAATGAACTTTCCTGATTTCCGGGCCCATGAACGTGCGTTTCAGTTGATGGTTCAGGTGAGTGGCAGGGCCGGAAGGCGGGATCGAAGGGGTACGGTCATTTTGCAGACTTCTCAACCGAAACATCCGCTGATACAAATGGTGAAGGAACAGGACTATAAAAGTATGGCTGATATGCAACTCACTGAACGGCGCATGTTCCGTTATCCTCCTTATTACAGATTGATTGTACTGGTGATCCGGAGCAGGAACGAAGACACGCTAAATGAATTGGCTCCGGTCTATGCAGAGAAACTCCGGAAAAAGCTTGGAGACCGGGTGCTGGGTCCGGTAACTCCGCCTGTCAACCGTATTCAGACTTTACATATCCGTAAAATCGTCCTGAAAATGGAGATTGCAGTGGCTATTGCTCCTGTCCGGCAGCTATTGGATGAGGTCTATGCTGACATGCAGCTCTATTCCTCTTTTAAACAACTGATTATTCATTATGATGTAGACCCTGTCTGAGCTATACGCTGTATTTCTGTTAAGGAGAAGCTTTTTTACTAAATTGTTTTTTAGGATCTATTCTATATATTTGCTTTATGAAACAGGAGAAAATTCGTTTATTATTTGTTTGTTTAGGAAACATTTGCCGTTCGCCGTCTGCTGAAGCCATTATAAAAAAGCTGGTTCAGGATGCCGGGCTTGAATCCCGGATTGACATTGACTCGGCCGGAATTTTAGGGTATCATGAAGGGGAGTTACCTGACTCCCGGATGTGGATGCATGGTTCCCGACGGGGATATGTACTGGATTCCCGTTCCCGCCCTGTGAAAACTTCAGATTTCTATACGTTTGATATGATCATAGGGATGGATGACCGTAATATGGATGACCTGAGAAGAAAGGCGCCGGATATGGAATCTGTGGCTAAGCTCCATAAGATGACAGATTTTCTGGAAAATAAACTATATGACCATGTTCCCGATCCTTATTACGGGGGAGCTTCCGGCTTTAAATTGGTGCTGGATCTGTTGGAAGAGGCGTGTCAGGGATTATTAGACACTATTTCTTCAATTTCGGATAACTGATCCGGGTGTGATACATGATCTTTAATCTTTCTACAAATACCTCTTTGATCTTTTCCACATCCCGGTAGGTCAAAGGGGCATTTTTCATGAGTCCGTCTGCGATCTGTGAATCAATGATTCCGTTAACCAGTTTCCGTATGCTTTCTTCCGTATGTTCTTTTAAACTACGGGAAGCCGCTTCTACGGCATCTGCCATCATCAGGATGGCTGTTTCCTTGGAAAATGGATTGGGGCCGGGATAAGTAAATTTAGCTTCATCGATTTCCATTTCCGGATGTTGGTTCTTCCACATATTATAGAAATATTTGGTTTTCCCGTTTCCATGGTGAGTCCGGATGAAATGAATAATTTGTTTGGGTAGTTTTGCCTTTTCTGCCAGTTTGATTCCTTCGTGTACATGGTTAATAATAATTTGTGCACTTTCCTCTAATGCGAGCTGGTCATGTGGGTTTACGCTTTTCTGGTTTTCAGTAAAAAATACGGGATTACTCATTTTCCCTATATCATGGAAGAGGGTCCCTGTACGGGCTAACTGAGCATTTGCTCCAATCCGGGTGGCTGCATCATAGGCTAAAATAGAGACCTGCATCGAGTGCTGGAATGTTCCGGGTGCTACTTCTGACAATTTCTTTAATAAGGGTGTATTGATATTGGATAATTCTATCAGGGTGATGCTGGATACATATCCGAACGCTTTTTCCAGCATATAGACCAGAATATACGTAAACATCAGCAGGATAAAGTTAATACTGAAGTACAGAAACATCATCCAGTTTATTTTATTCAGATCTGCTTCTGTAAAGATCGTGATGCTGAGGTAACAGATGGAATAAGAGATGAAAATATAAATCGCACACCGGATCAGGTCAGACCGTTCCGTCAGGTCTCTCAGGCTAAACATTACTACCATCCCTGCCACTATCTGCATGATCAGGAACTCATGGGGGAAAGGCACAATAAGCGAACAGATTAAGGTAATAACCAGATGGGTGAACAAAGAGGTTCGTGAGTCTATAAAGACACGGACAATGATCGGGATCATTGTGTAAGGAATAATATACACATTGAACAGCGAATAGGAAACACACAGTTCTGTAATGATGCAACTGACTAAAATACACAGTAACAGGAAGAGTGTATTTTTCCTACTCCTGAGCATATAAGGCCGGAAAGATTTCAGGTACAGCCAGAAACAGAACAGTAGTCCGGCTATGAGTATAAACTGGCCGGCTAACACCAACCTTTCTTTCCGGACTCCTCCGGATTTGGTTTCATGCTGTATTTTTAGAGACCGCAGCACATTATAGGTATGGTGATCAATAATTTCCCCCCGGTCTACAATTCTTTCCCCGGCCTGTACCATACCATTGGCTACGGACACACTCTGGAGCATATCCTCCCGGATCCTGTCTGACATTTCCTTATCGTAGGAAAGATTTTCTGTCAGGTAAAGATTGATATTACATGCCTGTAAAACATTTTTATCCAGATGGGAAGGCGCATTGTTTATAATAAACTCGTAAGCAGTTCTTACGGTAAAGAAGTCACTCAGATATCGTCGCTGTGCCACATTCTTTTCGACGACATTGACCTGTTTGTAATCATTTTTATTCAGCTCTTCAAAATCCAGGGGAGAGATGATCCCGTTTTTGTACATTTTCACTAAGCTGCTTTCTATATATTGCATATAGGCAGGGGTGATCCGGGGATTGGTGTTCCGGGTGTAATCTTCCCGTAATTTGTCTATCTGGGTAACTTCTTCTGTCAGATCTAATCTGTAATAGGGTTCAAAGGTGTTAAGGACGCTATCCCGTTCTGCTTTTACTTCTTCATCGGTTTTGAAAATAGGAAAGTCACTCGATGCCATTAACAACCCATATCTCCAGGGTTTTCCTTCACTGAATTGATAGCGGAATTTCCCTTCCAGGGGGAAAAAGTAAGCGATCAGTCCTGCAACTATTATGAAGTATAAAATAGCCGATATATTTATTTTCTTATTTTTCATATGAATAAAAAAATTATGTATCGTGGCAGAGAACCGGCATCACCTATTGTTTTTCGTTGGCAAATCCTGCCTGTTGTGTTGCCTGTCTCTTAGCACCTCCCTACTCTTGTTGGAATAGAAGCGAAATGTACAGAAAAAAGTTTAGTATGAAAAAAAATTAGCCTACTTTTGCTGCATTATTAGAATAAAGAAGGTTATGACTCAAAGAAAAGTAAGGGTTCGTTTCGCGCCAAGCCCTACTGGCCCTTTGCACATCGGTGGTGTGCGTACTGCATTATATAATTATTTATTTGCCAGACAACATAATGGAGATATGATCCTGCGGATCGAAGATACGGATTCGCAACGGTTTGTGCCGGGTGCTGAGCAATATATTATTGATTCGTTGAATTGGGTAGGTATCCGGTTTGATGAAGGAGTCAGTTTCGGGGGACAATATGGTCCTTACCGGCAAAGTGAAAGAAAAGAGATTTATAAGAAATATGTAGACCAGCTTCTGCACGACGGATTAGCGTATATCGCGTTTGATACTCCGGAAGAGCTGGAACGCAAACGGGGAGAGATTGCCAATTTCCAGTATGATGCTTCTACCCGGATGCAGATGCGGAATTCGCTGGTTCTGCCGGCAGAGGAAGTGAAACAACTCATGGAGGAAGGTCATACCTATGTGGTGCGTATTAAAATAGAACCAAACGAAGATATCCATGTGGAAGATCTGATCCGCGGAGATGTGGTGATCAATTCTTCTGTTCTGGATGATAAAGTATTATATAAATCTGCTGACGGATTGCCCACTTACCATCTGGCCAATATTGTGGATGACCATTTAATGGAAGTCTCCCATGTGATCCGTGGAGAGGAATGGCTTCCGAGTGCACCTTTGCATGTATTGTTATACCGGTACCTGGGTTGGGCAGATACGATGCCACAATTTGCCCACTTACCTTTATTGCTTAAACCGGAAGGAAATGGCAAATTAAGTAAACGGGATGGTGACCGTTTGGGATTTCCGGTATTCCCTTTAGAGTGGCAGGATCCGAAATCAGGAGATATTTCGTCAGGATACCGGGAAAGCGGTTACCTGCCGGAAGCAGTCGTGAATTTCCTGGCCCTGTTAGGGTGGAATCCGAGAAATGACCAGGAAATACTTAGTCTGGAAGAGATGATCCGTTCTTTTGATCTGTCCCATTGTAGTAAGAGCGGAGCCAAATTTGATTATGAAAAAGGGAAATGGTTCAATCACCAATATATCCAGTTAAAAGATAACCAGGCGTTAGCAGAACTTTTTGTTCCGGTATTAAAAAAGCATGGTGTAGAAACCGGCCTTTCCTATGTAGAAAAGATCGTAGGGCTGATGAAAGAGCGGGTTAACTTTGTGGAGGAGTTATGGGATCAGAGTTCCTTCTTTTTTGTGGCTCCGAACCGGTATGATGAAAAGACTGTGAAAAAACGCTGGAAACCGGAATCTGCTTCTCAGTTAGCCGAGCTGATAGAGGTGTTATCCGGTTGTGAACCTTTTGATGTGGAACAGACGGAAGAAACCATGAAATCCTGGATCGAATCGAAAGGGTATCATTTAGGGAATATCATGAATGCTGTCCGGCTGGCCTTGGTAGGTGCTCCTAAAGGGCCTCATATTTTTACTATTACAGAAGCATTAGGAAAACAGGAGACAATCAGCCGTCTCCGGAAGGCTATCGATTTACTACAGTAAGCAAGCGTATGTATACACTGATCATACATCTGTATGCATTAGGTGTCCAACTGCTGGCTCCTTTCCATAAGAAGGCAAGGACTATGCGGTTAGGACAATGGAGGACCAATAAAATTTTGCGTGACCATATCGATCCCCATGCCAGGTATATCTGGTTTCACGCTGCTTCCCTGGGTGAGTTTGAACAAGGACGTCCGATGATCGAGAAAATAAAAGCAGAACATCCGGAATATAAGATCCTGCTTACTTTCTTTTCTCCCTCGGGATATGAAGTGCGGAAAAATTATCCGGGAGCGGATGTGATCTGTTATCTGCCGTTTGATACTCCTTTCAGAGTCCGAAAATTCTTAACACTCGCAAACCCGGTGATGGCTATTTTCGTGAAGTATGAATTCTGGGCTAACTATCTTGCAGAACTTCATAAAAGACAAATTCCAACTTATATTATATCTGCCTTATTCCGGAGAGAACAACTCTTTTTCCGTTGGTACGGGAAGCCGTATCGGAAAGTCCTCTCTTTTTATAAACATATTTTTGTTCAGGATGTAAATTCAAAAAACATACTGGCAGCATATGGGATTGACCAGGTGAGTGTTTGTGGGGATACCCGCTTTGACCGGGTGATGGAAGTACAGCAATTAGCCCGGGTAATCCCTCCGGTAGAGATTCTGCGCCAACAGGCCGGGGCTAATCAGCAGAAAGTAGTGATTGCCGGTAGTTCCTGGCCGCCGGATGATGAGATCCTTATCACGTATTTTAACGAACATCCGGAAATTCGGTTAGTCATTGCTCCTCATGAGATTAGCCGGGAGCATCTGTTATATATCCAGTCTTTATTAACATGTCCTTTCGTTCTCCTTTCGGAAGCAGATGAAACGAATATGCAAACCTGTGATTGTCTGATCGTGGATGGGTTTGGGCTACTCTCTTCTATTTACCGATATGGTGATATCGCTTATATCGGGGGTGGATTTGGTGCTGGTATACATAATATCCTGGAAGCGGCTGTATATGGTATACCGGTAGTCTTTGGCCCTAAATATCAGAAGTTTAAAGAGGCAAAAGACCTGATTCGTGAAGGAGGAGGATTCTCCGTACAAGGGCAGAAGTCTTTCAACACTCAAATGGATACATTGATTAAAGATCCTGACTATTTGAAAAGATCTGGTAAAGTTGCCGGAGACTTTGTCAGTATCCATACCGGAGTTACCGCAAAGATTATGAATGCTATTTTTTCTGTCTGTAAATAATTCTACTAATATTTCGTAATATTTTGTTGTTTAGTATTTTATTTTTATATATGTTTATAGAATAACCTATAAACAGATATTACCATGACAACAAAACACCTGACCATCTTTCTGCTTTTTATATGGATCTGTAGTGCCTGCCAGCAGGAAAAAACTGCTGTCAATCCGGACTTTATAGAAGTGAATGTCGTAAAAACATATCCTGTGAAAGAATTGCATCTGGAGGATCTAGCAGAAATAGAGTATGTTTTACCTGAACTGCATAATGACTTTCTTTATAGAGGGGTCCCTCGTTTGATAACGGACGATTATCTGTTTTTTCAGGAAGAAGAATTACTGGTTTTTGACCGGAAAGGAAAACCTCTTCATAAAATGAACCGCGGGGGAGAGGGGCCTGAAGAATTTATATATGTTTTTGGTATATTGTATGATCCGGAGGTGGATGAGTTGTATATTAGTACAGTGGAAAAAATCCAGGTTTATTCAGTAACCGGGGAATATAAAAGGTTGATTCCTCTTAAAGAAGGGGCATTTATTTCCAATATGCATATATTTGATGAGAAACATCTGATTTGCTATGATAATTATGAATATTATTCTGCTCCTTTCTTCTTATTATCCCGGGAAGATGGCCGGATCACAGAAGAAATAGATATCCGTTATGAGACGAAACTGCAGATGTTCAGTCAACGGACGAAAGGAGAAATGGTTTATACGTATACAGGCCCTCAGGAACATATTGTAAAGGCAAAAGATGGATTCCTTCTGACGGAACATTCCATAGATACCGTTTATTTATATACCTTCGGGAAAGAACTTATCCCGGTCCTGACACGCACACCTCCCATCGCTACTCAACAACCCTATATCTATTTGAATAGTTACCAGGAATCGCTGGATTATCTTTTTATGACCACTATTAATGCTGAATTTAGCTGGGAGACTACCGAAGGATTTTTTCCAACCAATCTATTGATCGATAAAAAAGATGGCAAGATCTATGAACAAAAGATTAAGCTGAAGGACTATGCAGGAAAAGAGATTGCCTTGTCGCCTGGATTGCCGGATCGGGTGACCGGATTTATGACTGGTATGTTTTTTCTCAGTGCGGATGAGCTTTTAGAGGCGTTGGAAGCGGGTAAACTGAGCGGCCGTTTACAGGAAATCACCTCGCAAATGGAGGAGGAATCCAATATGTTACTGTTATTGTACCAGTTTAAGTGAAGAGTCTATTTGGAGCATTAGCACTGTTCTCTGTTTATGAAGAAGATGCCCGTCTGTCTTCATACAAGTGACTCCGGTGAATGTATATCCGTTCACCGGAGTTTTAATTTGGTAGAGATGCTTTTTATTCTTCATCGGCGAACATGGGGTCCCAGGCAGGAAGACGAACGGGTTCCTGTTCGAGGATTTCCAGTACTTTCTCGGTAGCATATTTTTTCTCCACTACCAGACGGAACATATATTCATTAAACCATTCATCCGTTATGATCAGGTGGCCATTATTAGCACCAGGTCCCCAACTGTTCTCCACCATCCATTTCTTCGGATGATGGTTCCGGTCCAGGTCTACTGCCATCAGTGTCATCGCATGGGAGGAACCACTGCTGAATGTCTGGATATGTTGCTTTTTATCCATGCCAAAGGTAGTCCCCATCAACGATTCATAGTCATAGAAATGGGTATCTAACAGACCCCGATCCCTGTTGAAATATTTGCCTACATCACAGAAAAAGTACATCATGGTGCTGTCCATGATAGAGTAGACCGCCATTTCTTTAATCTCCTCTACAGGCAGGTTCACATACGTCCAATTTTTTCCATCGTACACGTGGCGGTCGAAATCGATTTCATACAGTTTGTAATATTCCCGGCTTGGATCATTCATAAGCATCACATAATTATCCGTCAGATCTTCACCGATATATTCCTGATAGAATGATTGTGGAGTGTATTCTTTGGTGTGTACCGGATTCCCTTTATTATCTTTTAAGGTCTAGGTAAACTTCGCAGGAGGTTCTCCTATGGTTAACACTAACATCCGGTAGATCGTGACCAACATAGCAGTTTTGCTTTTCTCCAACTCCTCTACTTTTTTCCCTTTGGCAGCCATCTCCCTTAATTCCAGACCATATTCTTTTAATTTGAGAGAAATGAGATTAGCCATCTGGCGTGTATTTTCGCTGCTATAGGTTTCCGACATGACTTCTGCCGGAACAACTCCATATTTCATCAGGATATCCGCGACTCCGGTAAATTGTCCACCATCACTTAGCGGATTCTGGAATAACCATTCCACCGTTTGATCCTCCATCGGTTTTTCCCGGGTGTCCATAATCCCCTGTAAAAAGAGATTGGCTTTTTCCAGTTGGTCCCAGAAAAAAAGGATAGCTATGGGATAACTGAAAATCTTTCAGGTTATATTTTGCAATTACTTTGGCCCGTAATACATTTTGCCCCGTAAACAGCCAGCAACGTCCGGATGATTTCTGGTTCGTTATTCCCTTGCTATGTACCCGGTGGGAAAAATGCGTATCGAAGTTATTTTTATTCTCCCGGCTGACTGCCAGTTTGTTGATGTCATTATTGCTGATGGCATTCTGAATGGCTTTATCAGCCGCATTACCTTCATAACTTTTCTGTATTTCCTGTAACATAGCGGGAGAGATCCCTCCGGCAGACTGTTGGCCGTAAGTGGCCATACAAAGCCCCAGGCTACATAGCCCGATCCATAATTGAATTGTTTTCATATAATTTAAGTGGGTGTTAGTTTGTACAAAGTTAACTGTTTTTCATTCGCAGGAAAGTTAAATATCTTGTAGATTCTTCCGGCCGAAGCGTCAGATCAGTTAAAAAAGTCTGCCTTTTCAGGGCAGACTTCCGTATAAGTATTAATATTTGTTTTTAATAGCAGCAGGCAGGAAATTAGTCCGCTGTCCAGATCTTTCCATCTTCACGGATATGCCCGGTTTTTCCATCCGGTGCCTGGAGGGTCATTTCATACATGGAAAGCGTAGGATACAGCGCCAGGCTTGCTATCTCCGCAGGGGAGGCAATCTCCTGGGGAGACAGGTCAGAAAGTTCCGTCGCATACTGTCCGGTTTGTGCTTTGAAGGTATGCTGGCGATAATAGAGGTTACGGAGAATCTGTTTCGTTTTTTCTTCCGGATAGTGAATGAAAAAGTCTTCTCCTGTTCCGGCATAAACATCCGAGAACTGGACCATTCCCCAGTATTCCGGCATATGGATACTGACTATGCCCATAGGCGCCCATAACCAATAGTCCGGTTGAGGAGACGTGTGAGCATCTGCAGGAACTTTTATGTAATTCCCCTCTTTTATTTCTGTCTGCCATTGTACCCGGGATAGGTTCATCCGGATCTGTTCCCCGGCTTCCGGTTTTTGTTTATTACCCACTACCTGGTAGAGGGAACGCCAGGGAAAGAAAACCTCTACACTCCAGAAATGATCCGTATCATCCGGGTTGTTAAGCGTTCCCTCTATATAGACTGCGGATTCCATGCCTGCGAATTCCCAGTCACTAAGTGCCAGACCACCCGGATCTCTGTAAGGTTTGCTCATCAACAGATCCTATTCGGTACCCAACGCATTGATCTAATATTCGAAATAGCTATGGGTATCATTCGTAGGGTTCAGGAAGATCTCCAAGGCGTTATCCATATAGACCGCAGCATCATGTTCCGTAATCGTTGCCCATATATGAGGCTCTTCCATAACAACCGCCACATAAAGACCCAGTTCGTCATGTACCATTTTGGCACGGGTCCGCCGATAAGGTTCAGTTCCTTCTTCGCCGGTGATATCCACAAAGAAAGGCGTCCAGGGAACCTGGTCCCATTCTTCAGGCGAGAGTTTTCCGTCTATCCGGATAGGCGCAAGTGCTTTATAACAAATATAGGTAGGAGGATGGAAAGTAACCGGCGGACTGAAACGGACCTCCACCCCGGGAGATGGAGTGGTCTGATGACAGGAGCAAACGGTGATCATCAGACCGGCCAGTACAACAAAAGAGTGTTTATTCATACGACATGTGTTATAGATAAAAGGTGTTATGTGTAGCTTATTCTTTTCCTATCAGTTGCAAAGCCGCTTCCAACCAGATATGGATATCGTCCGGATAGTATTGCTCCGTCCTGGTTTCACTTCTTTTGTGTCCTAACCGGACTACTACGGCATTTTTCTCTGGAATTGCGAAGACATATTGTCCTAATATCCCTCTCAGGTAGTGGACAGGCAGTCCCTGGTAGGAAAGATACCAGAACTGGTGGCCATAATACCGGTTAGGTTCTTCCGTATACTCATAGCGTAAGGTCGTATCCGGTGTCATAGCCTGCCGGATATAAAGAGGCGAAACTACCTGTTGCCCCTTCCAGTAGCCTTCGTTTAAAATCAATTGTCCGAAACGGGCGAAGTCCCGGGCATTGCTGTTGAAACAACAATATGCCTTTTCCATCCCTCCTTTTTTGTCCAGGCTCCACAGGGCATGTTCTTCGGCTCCCATGGGTGTCCACAGTTTCCGGGAAACATACGAGCTGACAGATTCTCCCGTCGCTTTTTCCAATACATAGGCCAGTAGCTGGGTGACTCCGCTCTGGTACATAAACCGTTTCCCCGGCTCTTCGACCTCTTTCATCTGAAAGGTCACTTTTTGCAGGTCATTCCCATAATATAACCGGGTAACCGGAGAAAAAGGAGAGGTATAGGCCTCTTCAAAATCAACCCCTGCACTCATCGTTAAAAGATGGCGGATGGTCAACGGAGTCGTACCATAGCCCGGGAATTCCGGAAAGAAATCACTGACCGGCTGATCTACATTCCGGATAAAGCCGTCATCAATCGCACAACCGATCCCTAAAGCTACGATGCTTTTAGCCATAGAAAAAGAGTTGCTGTGAGCGTCCGGAGAGTAATCCTCCCAGTATTGTTCAAACAGTAATTCTCCATCTTTAATGATCAGAAAGGCTACAGTGCCATACTCCGCAAATCCAGGCAGGAACTCTTCAGGTATGGACCCCTGGTTGTACTGAGAGGAGAGGGGCCATGGCACAGGTGACTCCGCTTTTACTATCCTGTTTTCAAAAATAGGATATTGGTCAATTTGGGGCTGTAAATGGACCAATGCCCTTCGCAGATAATAGTTAGAGGGCCACCAGAGATAGATCCCTGCACACCCTGCTATAAGTAGTAGGATGATCCCTACGGCCTTTTTCATACCTGGTTCCCTTCTTCCGTATACCAGGAGGCATACATATGGTAATTCGTGGCAATTTTCTGATTAATCTCTTTCGCCTGTTCCGGGTCTACTTTTTTCACAAATCGGGCAGGTACTCCTGCATATATACTGCCTGCTTCTACCCGGGTTTTTGCTAATACGACCGAACCGGCCGCAACAATCGCTCCTTCACCGATCACTGCATCATCTAAAACGACGGAGCCCATGCCAATCAGCGCTCCGTTTTCAATTTTAGCTCCATGAATCGTGACGTTGTGCCCTATGGAAACATGGTCGCCTATTTCGATAGTGAATTTTTGGTAAAGGGTATGTAGTACGGAACCATCCTGAATATTCACCCCATTTCCAATCCGGATGGAGTTTACGTCGCCACGGAGGATGGTACCATACCATATGCTGCATCCTTCACCTATGACTACATCTCCTATGATCGTAGCATTTTCAGCCAGGAATGTATCTTTTCCTATTTCAGGAGTGAATCCTCTTACTGATTTAATGAGTGCCATAATTTTTTAATTGTCAAGGGGTTTTGTTTTTTCTTTCAGCCATGCCTGTTCTTCTTCAGTCAGGTAGGGACTGAGGGTATCATAGACTTTCTGATGGTATTTATTCAACCAGGCCAGCTCCCTTACGGAAAGCATGGGAATATGGATCAGGTTGTTATCTATATAACACAGGGTCAGGGTTTCAAAAGACAGGAATTGCCCATATTCGGTTTCACTATCTTCGCGAACCATGATCACATTTTCTGTACGTATACCGTATTCATTCGTACGGTACATCGCTGGTTCATTACTCAGGACCATTCCCGGAAACAGGGTGACCGGGTTCTCTTCCATCCGGATGCTTTGCGGGCCTTCATGTACATTCAGGCAATGCCCGATCCCGTGTCCTGTGCCATGCAGGTAATTAATCCCTGCATCCCAGAGGGCTTTCCTGGCCAGTATATCTAACTGCGAACCACGGGTCCCTTCCGGGAATTTACATTTCGCCAGACTGATATGTCCTTTCAACACCCGGGTGAAATCTTTTTTCATTGCATCGGTGGGTGTTCCCAGAGCAATGGTACGGGTGATATCAGTCGTACCATCCAGGTATTGTCCGCCGGAATCTATCAGTAACAGCCCTTCCGGTTGCAGGGTGGCATCTGTTTCCGGGGTGGCGCTGTAATGTACAATCGCCCCGTGACCGGCATAACCACAGATCGTCTGGAAGCTGTCACTGATGTATAAGGGCTGTCCGGCACGGAAAGAGGATAGTTTTTGTGTGGCGCTGATCTCTGTCACTTTTTCTCCTTGAGCCATTTGTTTTTCCAACCAGATATAGAATCGGGTCAGTGCTACTCCATCTTTTACCATGACATTCCGGAATCCTTCCAACTCCCTTTCGTTTTTGATGCTTTTCAGGTAATTGGCAGGCGAGGCTTCCTCAATAATCGTACAGCTCTTCGGAATCGCATTAAACAGGGCTATATTGGTACGGGGCATATCTATCAATATAGACAGATTAGCCGGCAGTTTTCTTAAGTAATCTTTTACCTTGTTGTAATCTGCCAGGATGACGCCTTCTTTTTTTAATTGATCCGCTACCTCCATGGTCAGCTTGTTGGGTTGAATGAACAACACGGTCTCATTTTCGGAAATGAAAGCATAACTGATCACTACCGGGTTGTAGGCCACATCATTTCCCCGGATATTAAAGGTCCATGCAATCTCATCCAGGGCAGATAACAGCGTACAATCTGCGCCTGCTTCATGTAAGTTGTCATTGATATCATTTAATTTATCTGTTACACGCTGTCCGGTAATTTTCACCGGTAATGCAAAAAGAGGATTACCCGGCACCAGAGGACGGTTGGTCCATATTTTATCGATCAGGTCTACAGAGGTGTCTAACAGGATCTCCTTTTTCTTCAGGCTTTTCTCTAACTTCATCGCCCCGGCCGCACTGTAGGTTTCACCATCCAGCCCTACTGTCATTCCTTTCTCCAGTTCTTTCAGCAGGAATTCTGTGATAGTCGGAGTTTCGGGTAAGGGAACTTTATATAAGTCAATCCCGGTTTCTTTCAACTGGCTGGCTGCCTGGAGAAAATAGCGGGAGTCGGTCCATAGACCGGCTTTTTCTGCAGTTATGACTACGGTTCCTGCTGATCCGGTGAAGCCGGAGATCCATTCCCGTGCTTTCCACCTGTTGGCAGGATATTCACTTAAGTGTGGATCTGAACCGGGGATGATATAAGCATCTATGTTCGCTTCTTTCATTATTTCCCGGAGTAATTCAATCCGTTCACGTATGATCTTTTTCATATGCTGTCTGTTTTTAATACGACCTATCTCTTTTCGCAAAGTTAAAAAATTAATTATGTATTTTCTACTCTATTCCCTTCTAAACAGTTTCCGGAATCCATAGGTTGCTTTCCTGTTTTTCCCGGATCATGGTCATCCAGGCAAAGAAAGTAGCCTTCACCGGAGTCATGAGAGAAAGAGGGTTGGAATTCCATGCGGAACGGTGTCATTTATCCCGGTGGGATTCCACATAACTAACCGTGTAATGCCTATCCAAATCTAATCAAAAAACAGCAAAAAACAACTAAAAAAATATCTTTATATATACATATATTATTATAATTAATATTTATATTAATTACTTGTCGGTCACTGGGACCCCCCATTTGTACGTAATAAGTTCACCCCATTTGTACCCCCATTTCATATTTTTTGGTCCAGCCGGATTTGTCATTTGTACCAGCCGGGGTTGTCATCCGGCTGCGGATTTCCTTACGTCCGGCTGTTGTTTTCTGCAGGGAGAGATTTTGTTTTCCGCAGGGCCGGTTTCCCCTATCCCTGCGGAGAACGCCATCCGGCCCTGCGGAAGTCAACAAGCGGCCCTGCGGGAAAGCATGCCGCCCTTTGCGAAGGAACTATGTCCGGGTATAAGGATCTCCTGATCCGGTTAAGCCTATGCTATCTACCCTATCATCCGGCTTTTCATATGAGAAAGCCACCCGAAAGTAGATGTTAATTCCGGATGGGGTGTAGAATTCCGGAGAAAGTGATTGGAAATTTCAGATAAATGTTTATATTTGTAAGAGTCTGGAATAAAATCGGTAGTGTTATGAAAAGATATTTGAGTTATATGGCGTTGATGGTTTTTCTTTTCGGAACCACTTCCTGCAGTAAATATTATTATTCTACAGTCAGTTCCAATGCCCCGGAGGTGTTGCGGAATGAAATGGGGGATTTTGTGGAAGAAGATGATTCCGTCAGTATCGTGTATAGTTTTTTCGGGGAAGATCTGCCTATTCATATAACGGTGTATAATAAAACAGACCAGCCTATGTTTGTGGACTGGCGGCAATCGGCTCTGATTGTAGAAGATGAAGCCGCTAATTACATCAGTAACGATATGCAGGTCAGAGGGGGAACCTACGGGAAGACCTATTCCTACAAGGATTATTTAATGCCTGGTGCTATCGGGGAAGAAACCTACGGGGAATATGATGATGATCTGTGTATCCCTGCCTATGTGACCTTTATTCCTCCACAGTCGAGGATCGGCCATGTGCCTATTACGTTGGCTAATTTTTCTTTTGATAAAATCCCTAATGATAAATTTACCAAACAGTCTTTGGCTGTTTCTCTGGTCGATACGAAGGTGGTCAAAATGATTCATTTTGAGGAAACTAATTCCCCTTTACGCTTCCGCAGTTATCTTTCCTTATATACAGTCGGGCCGGATGGGAAAAGAAACCAGACGTTCCGGTATCAGCAACGCTTTTATTTGTCCAGGTTAGTCAAGGCCGGAGGACTGTCGCCCAACCGGATCCCGGATTATACCGCTCAGCGTGGAGACTTTTTTTATATCCGGAATGTCAAAGGCCGGAATGCCGGTATCTGGGCCGGAGTCATTGCCATTTGTATGGCTGGTGTGGTGATTGAAGCTGCCGTAGGTGGTGGGTATTATTACTATTGATTTAGTAGTTATTCGTAGTCAAAGGAGTTATCAGTCGCTTTGCTCCTTCCCTCCTCTTTTCCCTTGCTTTCGTTGGTCATGTGGCAAAAATTAACCGGAGAAAGTTTGTGAATCAAAAAATTATCTGTAATTTTGCCGTTCATTTTGAGTGTGAACTAATTAAAACAATATAATAAATAAATTATGATCGTAGTACCATTAAAAGAAGGCGAGAATATTGAAAAAGCGCTGAAAAAATTCAAAAGAAAATTTGAAAAAACAGGTGTTGTTAAAGAATTAAGAAGCCGTCAGGCTTTTATTAAACCTTCTGTGATTAAAAGAAAACAAAATATGCGTGCAGTGTATGTTCAACATTTGCAGCAGGCGGAAGAATAAAATCTTCTTATATTTGTTTTATTGAATTCTTATTGCTATATTCGTTGCATAGAATAAAAGTTGATGTAGCGTGAATATGTTGATAGATTCATTTTTAAAGTATATGCGGTATGAGCGGAATTACTCTGATTATACCGTATCTTCGTATACAAAGGACCTTGAGCAGTTTGAGTTGTACGTAAAAGAGAATCAGGAAGGCATATTCGACCCCCGGAATATTGATGGTGACATGGTCAGAAACTGGATTGTCCATCTTCTGAATAACCGGATTGCTCCGGCTTCGGTTAACCGTAAGCTAAGTTCTTTGAAGTCTTTTTTTAAGTTTCTTATGAAGCAGGGAGAGATCTCTGCCAATCCGTTGCGTTTGATCAACGGTCCTAAAGCCAGGAAGTCCTTACCCTATTTTGTCAGGGAGAGTGAAATGGATTTGTTGCTTGACGGGGACAGTTTTGATGACACATTTACTAGTGTAAGAAATCATCTGATCCTGGAAATGTTGTATGTTACCGGCGTGAGGCGGTCGGAATTGGTCGGCATTACGGATGGCGATATCGATTTTGAAGCCTCTGTTATTAAGGTGACAGGAAAGCGGAATAAGCAGAGGTTAATTCCTTTTGCGGAAAATTTACGGGATCTGATGCTTGCCTATAAGGAACTCCGTAACCGGAAGGTGCTGGTGAAAGAGGATTGGTTCCTGGTCAGGGAAAACGGCGAACAGTTGTCTGTTGGGATTGTGTACCATACCGTGAAAAAATGTTTGTCTGATGTTTCTACCTTATCCAAACGGAGTCCTCACGTGTTAAGGCATTCGTTTGCCACCAGCATGCTTAATAACGGTGCGGAATTAAATGCGGTGAAAGAATTATTGGGACATAGTAGTCTGGCTTCGACCAGTGTGTATACTCATACAACCTTTGAGGAGCTAAAAAAAGTGTATCATGCCCATCCAAGGGCTAAATAAAGAAGGAGGTTTTTATGGACATTAGAGTTCAATCTATTCATTTTGATGCTTCGGAGCAATTGGAAGCATTTGTGCAAAAGAAGGTTTCCAAGCTGGAACAATATTTTGACGAAATCCTGCTGGCGGAAGTGATATTAAAGGTTATAAAACCGGAAACAGCACAAAATAAAAATGCCTCTGTCAAGCTGAAAATCAAGAACGGCGATCTGTTTGCTGAAAAAACAGGGGATACCTTTGAAGAGGCAATCGATGAATGTGCGGAAGCATTAGCTAAACAGTTGGTGAAATTCAAAGAAAAAGCACGTGCCAAGTAAAAAAACGGTAGATAAATTTGGTGTGTAAGAAATAATGACTAAATTTGCAGCCGTTTTGCCCTTATGATGAAGCGGCTGCTTTAGTAAAAGCAGTTTATGCCTCTTTAGCTCAGTTGGCCAGAGCACGTGATTTGTAATCTCGGGGTCGTTGGTTCGAATCCGACAAGAGGCTCGGCAGGCATTGACAATTGCGAATGGGCGATTGACAATTCAAAAACAAAGAAAAGAAATGATTGTTCACGGAGGTGGACAGTTTCCGGGAAATAAACATATTGAAACACTACTTTACAAGAGGTAATGCGGGTGGAGTGAATGTATTTCATTCGTATCCATTATCTGTTGTCAATTAAAAAAAGGGCAGTTATCAGAGTGGCCAAATGGGGCTGACTGTAACTCAGCTGGCTTATGCCTTCGGTAGTTCGAATCCATCACTGCCCACCGGATCGGTTCGTTTTGCGAACCACTCCTTTCAATTGCGGAAGTAGCTCAGTTGATAGAGCATTAGCCTTCCAAGCTGAGGGTCGCGGGTTTGAGCCCCGTCTTCCGCTCTTCTGCCAGTGTAGCTCAGCGGTAGAGCACTTCCTTGGTAAGGAAGAGGTCCCGAGTTCAAGTCTCGGCACCGGCTCAGATTATTTTGGAAAGAATATGATCATTAATCAAATAAAGAACAATTAAGTTATGGCAAAAGAACATTTTGACAGATCGAAACCCCACGTTAACATTGGTACAATTGGCCACGTTGACCATGGTAAAACAACTTTGACTGCTGCTATTACTACAGTATTAGCTAAAAAAGGTCTTTCCGAATTACGTTCATTCGATTCTATCGATAACGCTCCGGAAGAAAAAGAAAGAGGTATTACTATTAACACTGCTCACGTAGAGTACCAGACTGCAAACCGTCACTATGCTCACGTGGATTGTCCGGGTCACGCCGACTATGTTAAGAACATGGTTACCGGTGCTGCCCAGATGGACGGTGCTATCATCGTAGTTGCTGCTACTGATGGTCCTATGCCTCAAACTCGTGAACACATCCTTTTGGCACGTCAGGTAAACGTACCTAAACTGGTGGTTTTCATGAACAAATGTGATATGGTTGATGACGAAGAAATGTTGGAACTGGTAGAAATGGAAATGAGAGAACTTCTTTCTTTCTATAACTTTGACGGTGACAACACTCCGGTTATCCGCGGTTCTGCTTTAGGTGGTTTGAACGGGGATGCACAATGGGAAGAAAAAATCATGGAGCTGATGGATGCTTGTGATACATGGATTCCACTGCCTCCGCGTGAAATTGACAAACCATTCCTTATGCCTGTTGAAGACGTGTTCTCTATCACAGGTCGTGGTACTGTTGCTACAGGTCGTATCGAAACCGGTATCATCAAAACCGGTGAAGAAGTTCAGATCATCGGTCTGGGAGCTGAAAACAAAAAATCTGTTGTGACAGGTGTGGAAATGTTCCGCAAGATCCTTGACGAAGGCCAGGCTGGTGATAACGTAGGTTTGTTGCTTCGTGGTATCGACAAAAATGAAATCAAACGTGGTATGGTGATCACCCACCCGGGAAAAGTAACTCCTCACTCTAAAGTAAAAGCTGAGGTGTATATCCTGAAAAAAGAAGAAGGTGGTCGTCACACTCCATTCCACAGCAAATATCGTCCTCAGTTCTACATCCGTACATTGGACGTGACAGGTGAAATTACTCTTCCGGAAGGAACTGAAATGGTCATGCCTGGTGATAACGTAACTATCACAGTAGAATTGATCTATCCGGTTGCTTGTAGTGAAGGTCTTCGTTTCGCGATCCGTGAAGGTGGACGTACTGTAGGTGCTGGTCAGATTACAGAATTATTAGACTAATTCTATATTACCTCTTAGCCGGCTTGTAAGCAGGCCGGCTATTTTACGGAAGTAGCTCAGTTGGTAGAGCACTGGTCTCCAAAACCAGGTGTCGGGAGTTCGAGCCTCTCCTTCCGTGCAAAAAATCTATAGATTTGATGAAAAAAATAATTGCTTATATTAAGGAATCTTATAACGAGCTTGTTTATAAAGTTTCTTGGCCTACAAGAACAGACCTTTCCAATAGTGCTGTGGTTGTTATGATTGCTTCCCTTATAATTGCAGCATTAATCTTTGTAGTGGATATGGGCTTTGAAAATGTCATGCGTTTTGTCTACGAAAGAATCTTCTAATTAGTTTTTGATATGTCTGATATTGAAAAGAAATTTTATGTTCTTCGTGCCATTAGTGGTAAAGAGAATAAAGTTAGAGAATATCTGGAGGCTGAATTGAAGAATACAGACTTAGGTGAATATGTGGCACAGGTACTGATTCCCACTGAAAAAACTTTTACTGTACGGAATGGCAAGAAGGTGATGAAAGAAAGAGCCTACCTGCCTGGTTATGTTTTGGTAGAAGCGGCTTTGGTAGGTGAGGTTGCCCATCGTCTGAGAAACATTCCTAATGTCATCGGGTTTTTGGGAGGATTGGAAAATCCGGTTCCTTTACGTCCGGCAGAAGTAAGCCGTATTTTAGGTAAGGTAGACGAACTGCAGGAACAACAGGAAGAGATGGATATCCAATTCTATGTTGGCGAAAATGTGAAGGTTACTTTCGGGCCATTTAATGGTTTTAGTGGAGTAATTGAAGAAGTCAACACCGAGAAAAAGAAACTTAAAGTAATGGTTAAGATCTTTGGACGTAAGACCCCGCTTGAGTTAGGTTGTATGCAAGTAGAGAAAGAATAGAGGATTGTTACGAATCACTTATTTTTTTCTGCGTTTTTGATGTTATATATCTAAAAATTTTAGAAAATGGCTAAAGAAGTTGCTGGACAAATCAAATTGCAAATTAAAGGAGGAGCAGCAAACCCTTCTCCCCCAGTAGGACCTGCATTAGGTTCCAAGGGTATTAATATTATGGAGTTTTGCAAGCAATTTAATGCCAGAACCCAGGACAAAGCCGGAAAAGTATTGCCAGTGGTAATTACTTATTATGCGGACAAGTCTTTCGACTTTATTGTCAAAACACCTCCGGTGGCTATTCAGTTGATGGAAGCTGCCAAATTAAAAGGTGGATCAGCAGAGCCTAACCGTAAGAAAGTTGCGGAAATTACCTGGGATCAGGTAAAAGCGATTGCTGAAGACAAATTAGTCGATCTGAACTGCTTTACTGTAGATGCTGCTATGAAAATGGTGGCAGGTACGGCAAGAAGTATGGGTATCACTGTTAAAGGGACATTCCCGGGTAATAATTAATAAAATTCAATTGAGATGAGTAAACTTACAAAAAATCAAAAGTTGGCTTTAGGCAAGATTGAACCTGGGAAAGCATATACATTAAAGGAAGCTTCAGCATTAGTAAAAGAAATTACTACTACTAAATTCGACGCTTCTGTAGATGTAGACGTTCGTTTAGGTGTTGATCCCCGTAAGGCTAATCAGATGGTCAGAGGTGTGGTTTCCTTACCACACGGAACCGGAAAGCAGGTTCGGGTTCTCGCATTGTGTACACCTGACAAAGAAGCTGAAGCTACTGAAGCTGGCGCGGATTATGTCGGATTAGATGAATATATAGCTAAAATTAAAGGCGGTTGGACGGATATTGACGTGATTATCACCATGCCTTCTATCATGGGTAAAATCGGTGCTTTAGGTAGAGTGTTAGGCCCTCGTGGTTTAATGCCTAACCCTAAGAGCGGAACTGTCACCAATGATATAGGCCAGGCGATCAAAGACGTGAAACAAGGTAAAATCGACTTTAAAGTAGACAAGACCGGTATTGTTCACACTTCTGTTGGAAAAATATCTTTCAATGCTGACCAGATCCGTGACAATGCCAAGGAATTTATTTCAACTTTGCTTAAGTTAAAACCGTCTGCAGCTAAAGGTACCTATATAAAGAGCATTTATCTTTCAAGTACTATGAGCCCGGGTATTAAAATAGACCCTAAATCAGTTGAAGAAAATTAATAAAACAATTGAACGATGAGAAAGGAAGATAAAAGCGCTGTTATAGGACAACTTACTGAAACTCTGAAAGAGTTCCCTTACTTTTATTTGACAGATATCGAAGCTCTGAATGCTGAAAAAACTAGCAAGCTGAGAAGAGAATGTTTCAAACAGGAAGTGAAGTTGGTCGTTGTAAAAAATACATTGCTTAAAAAAGCATTAGAGAGCCAGGAAGAAGATTTTTCTCCTCTGTATGATAGCCTGAAAGGGAATACGGCAGTGATGTTCTCCAGTGTAGCTAATGTACCCGCTCGCCTGATCAAAGATTTCACTAAAGATACCAAAGGGGAAGGTAAACCCCAGTTGAAAGCTGCCTATGTGCAGGAAAGCTTCTATGTAGGTGCTGACAACCTGGATGCTTTGGTGAACATCAAGAGCAAAAACGAACTTATTGCAGATGTTATTGCTTTGTTGGAATCTCCGGCAAAGAACGTGATTTCTGCTCTGAATTCATCAGGACAAACTATTCACGGAGTATTGAAAACTCTGGAAGAAAGATAATTTTAATTTACACAGATAAACAAATCATTTAAACTATACAAAAATGGCAGATTTGAAAGCTATTGCTGAACAATTAGTAAACTTGACGGTAAAAGAAGTTAGCGAATTGGCTACAATCCTTAAAGAAGAATATGGTATTGAACCTGCTGCTGCAGCTGTTGCTGTTGCTGCTCCTGCTGCTGGTGCCGCTGCCGCTGCAGAAGAAAAAACTTCTTTCGATGTAGTGTTGAAAGCAGCCGGTGCTAATAAATTGGCTATCGTGAAACTGGTAAAAGAGTTAACTGGTCTTGGTTTGAAAGAAGCTAAAGATTTAGTAGACGGAGCTCCAAGTAACCTGAAAGAAGGTGTAGACAAAGCGGAAGCTGAAGGATTAAAGAAAAGTTTGGAAGAAGCTGGAGCTGAAGTTGAGCTTAAATAATATTAGAGCCTGTAAATCAGGTGATTTGGTTAAGAGTCCCCGGCTTCGGGGAGTCTTAACTTTTTTGTGTCTTTATTTTTATTAAGTTCAATAAATTCCTTACTAAATGTCTTCAACATCTATAAACCAAAGAGTTAATTTTGCTTCGATAAAAAATTCACTTCCGTATCCGGACTTTCTCGAAGTACAATTGAAGTCATTCCAAGACTTTCTTCAACTTGATACACCTCCTGAAAAGAGAAAGAAGGAGGGTTTGTATAAGGTATTTGCAGAAAACTTCCCGATTGCAGATACCCGTAATAATTTTGTGTTGGAGTTCTTAGACTACTATATCGATCCGCCGCGTTATACGATTGATGAATGTATTGCCCGTGGATTGACTTATAGTGTACCGTTAAAAGCAAAATTGAAACTGTACTGTACAGATCCTGACCACGAAGATTTTGATACTGTGATCCAGGATGTGTATCTGGGCCCTATTCCTTATATGACAGAAAGGGGTACTTTTGTGATAAATGGTGCGGAGCGTGTTGTAGTATCTCAATTACACCGTTCTCCGGGTGTATTCTTTGGTCAAAGTATACATGTTAACGGAGCAAAATTATATTCTGCACGGATTATCCCATTTAAGGGTTCATGGATTGAGTTTGCGACAGACATCAATAATGTCATGTACGCTTACATTGACCGTAAAAAGAAATTGCCTGTAACTACTCTTTTGAGAGCTATTGGATTTGAAAGTGACAGAGATATTCTGGAAATTTTCAATCTGGCTGAAGAGGTTAAAGTTACGAAGACTAATTTAAAGAAATTAGTGGGCCGTAAGCTGGCCGCCCGTGTATTGAAAACATGGGTTGAAGACTTTGTGGATGAGGATACCGGTGAGGTTGTTTCTATTGAACGTAATGATGTCATTATCGATCGTGAGTCGGTGTTGGATAGTGATAATATTGAAGCTATTCTGGATTCAGGTACACAAAATATTTTGTTACACCGGGAAGATCAGAACCTGGCGGATTTTGTTATTATTTATAATACCCTACAGAAAGACCCCAGTAACTCGGAGAAAGAGGCCGTATTGTATATTTACAGACAGCTTAGAAATGCTGAGCCTGCAGATGAGGCTAGTGCCCGTGAAGTGATCACGAATCTGTTCTTCTCTGAAAAGAGGTATGACCTGGGTAAAGTAGGACGTTACAGGATCAATAAAAAGTTGGGCCTTACTACCAGTGATGAGATGAAGGTCTTAACGAAAGAAGATATAATCGAGATCATTAAGTACCTGATCGAATTGATTAATTCAAAAGCGATCGTGGATGATATCGACCACTTAAGTAACCGTCGTGTCCGTACGGTAGGAGAGCAACTTTATAACCAGTTTGGTATCGGGTTGGCTCGTATGTCACGTACGGTTCGTGAGCGTATGAATGTACGCGATAATGAAGTATTTACTCCGATTGACCTGATCAATGCAAAGACTATCTCTTCCGTGGTCAATTCTTTCTTTGGAATGAATGCTTTGTCCCAGTTTATGGACCAGACCAACCCGTTGGCTGAAATTACCCATAAACGTCGTTTGTCAGCATTAGGACCGGGTGGTCTTTCCAGAGAACGTGCCGGATTTGAGGTTCGTGACGTTCACTATACTCACTATGGCCGTTTATGTCCGATTGAAACACCTGAAGGACCTAACATTGGTCTGATCTCTTCTCTGTGTGTATATGCCAAGATCAATGATCTGGGGTTTATTGTCACTCCTTACCGTAAGGTTGAAAATGGAAAAGTGGATTTCTCGGAAGAAGGTCTGTCTTATTATACGGCAGAGGAAGAAGAGCATATGATGATTGCTCAGGGAAATGCTCCTTTGGATGATAACGGAAAATTTATTCGTGACAGGGTTAAATCCAGGTTGGAAGCTGACTTTCCGGTAGTACCGCCGTCAGAAGTAAACCTGATGGATGTATCGCCTACGCAGATTGCCTCTATTGCAGCTTCGTTGATTCCGTTCCTTGAACATGATGATGCGAACCGTGCGTTGATGGGATCTAACATGATGCGTCAGGCAGTTCCTTTGTTGCGTACGGATGCTCCGATTGTGGGTACTGGTATTGAAGCTCAGGTGGTCAGGGATTCCCGTACACAGATTGTGGCTGAACGTGCAGGTAAAATCGTATTTGTAGATTCCACTTGTATTAAGATTAAATATGACCGCTCGGAGGATGAAGAATTTGTCAGCTTCGACGATGCGGTTAAAACCTATTATATTCCTAAATGGCGGAAAACCAACCAGAGTACTACAGTGGACCTGCGTCCGATCTGTGAACGGGGGCAACGGGTAACAGCCGGTCAGATCCTGACGGAAGGATATTCCACCCAACAGGGGGAACTGGCGCTGGGACGTAACGTGAAGGTGGCGTATATGCCCTGGAAAGGATATAATTATGAGGATGCAATTGTGTTGAATGAACGGATGGTACGTGAAGACTTTTTTACTTCTGTACATGTGGATGAATATATCCTGGAAGTTCGTGAGACCAAACGGGGTATGGAAGAATTAACTTCGGATATTCCGAATGTTAGTGAAGAAGCGACTAAAGACCTGGACGAAAGAGGAATTGTTCGCGTAGGGGCACGTATTGAACCGGGAGATATCCTGATCGGTAAGATTACTCCTAAGGGTGAATCGGAACCTTCTCCGGAAGAGAAACTGTTGCGTGCTATTTTTGGTGACAAAGCGGGTGACGTAAAAGATGCTTCTCTGAAAGCTACTCCTTCCTTACATGGGGTTGTCATTGAAACCAACCTATTCTCGAAAGCGGTTAAGAAATGTAAATCCAGATTGACTAATAAAGCAATTCTTCCTAAACTGGATGAAGAGTATGAAGAAAAACTGGCTGAACTGAAGAATGTACTGGTTGAGAAATTATTGCAGCTGACCAATGGTAAAGTCTCCCAGGGTGTAAAAGACTATATGAATACTGAGGTCATTGCGAAAGGTGGTAAGTTCTCCCGTAAAGATCTGGAAAGTCTGGATTACAGTTCTATTCACGTAAGTAAATGGACTGCGAATGATCATAAAAATGATCTGATTAAACAGGTGATCCTAAATTACCTGAAGAAATATAAAGAGCTGGATGCTGAACTGAGACGGAAAAAGTTTGACCTGACGATCGGGGATGAACTTCCTATCGGTATTGTTCAGATGGCCAAAGTATATATTGCGAAGAAACGTAAGATTCAGGTAGGTGATAAGATGGCTGGACGTCACGGAAATAAAGGTATTGTTTCCAAAATCGTTCGCCAGGAAGATATGCCGTTCCTGGAAGATGGAACTCCGGTAGATATCTGTCTGAACCCGCTGGGGGTACCTTCCCGTATGAACTTAGGACAGATTTTTGAGGCTGTGTTAGGATGGGCAGGCCAGACCATGGATGTGAAATTTGCTACTCCGATCTTTGACGGAGCTTCGCTGGATGATTTGAATGAGTGGACTGATAAAGCTGGTGTTCCCCGTTATGGTAAAACCTATCTGTATGATGGGGGTACCGGTGAGAAGTTTGACCAGCCGGCTACGGTAGGGGTTACTTACTTCCTGAAACTGGGCCATATGGTGGATGACAAAATGCATGCCCGTTCTATTGGTCCGTACTCACTTATTACACAACAGCCGTTGGGTGGTAAGGCACAGTTTGGGGGCCAGCGTTTCGGAGAGATGGAAGTCTGGGCATTGGAAGCATTCGGTGCAGCTCACATCTTGCAGGAAATTCTGACTATTAAATCAGATGATGTTGTAGGACGTTCAAAAGCGTATGAAGCAATCGTGAAAGGTGAACCGATGCCAAATCCGGGTATCCCTGAATCGTTGAACGTATTGCTTCACGAATTACGTAGTCTTGGTTTAAGTTTCACTCTGGATTAATTCAACAACCATATAGAGTAGATGGGCTTCGGCTCATCTGCTTTACAAATTGATAACTCTTTATAAATAATATAACATGGCTTTTAGAAAAGAAAACAAGATAAAGAGTAACTTTTCAAAAATAACAATCGGTCTTGCTTCGCCGGAAGAGATCCTGGAGAACTCCAGTGGTGAAGTGCTAAAACCGGAAACGATTAACTATCGTACGTACAAGCCTGAACGTGACGGTCTGTTCTGTGAGCGTATTTTTGGTCCGATCAAGGATTATGAATGCCATTGCGGAAAATATAAGCGTATCCGTTACAAAGGGATTGTCTGCGACCGTTGCGGGGTGGAAGTTACAGAAAAGAAAGTTCGTCGTGAACGTATGGGACATATCCATCTGGTTGTTCCTGTTGCCCATATCTGGTACTTCCGCTCTTTGCCGAATAAAATAGGGTATTTGTTAGGTATTCCTACTAAAAAACTGGATTCTATTATCTACTACGAAAGATATGTGGTGATCCAGCCAGGTATCGCTGAAGAAGTAGCAGCATTGGATCTGTTGTCAGAAGAAGAATATCTGCAGATCCTGGATAATCTACCCAAAGAAAACCAGATGCTGGATGATGCTGATCCTAACAAATTTATTGCCAAGATTGGTGCGGAAGCTGTCTATGATCTGTTAGCTCGTCTGGATTTGGATACTCTTTCCTATGATTTGCGTTACCGGGCCAGTACGGATACTTCCCAGCAACGTAAAAATGAGGCATTGAAACGTCTGCAGGTGGTGGAGTCTTTCCGTGCATCCAGAGGCCGTAACCGTCCGGAATGGATGATTATGAAAGTCATACCGGTTATTCCGCCGGAACTGCGTCCATTGGTGCCGTTGGATGGTGGCCGTTTTGCCACTTCTGACCTGAATGACCTGTATCGTCGTGTGATTATCCGTAATAACCGTCTGAAAAGATTGATCGATATCAAAGCTCCGGAAGTAATTTTACGTAATGAGAAACGTATGCTTCAGGAAGCTGTGGATTCGTTATTTGATAACTCACGTAAGTCAAGCGCTGTGAAAACAGATGCGAACCGTTCTTTGAAATCTCTTTCCGATAGTCTAAAAGGTAAACAAGGTCGTTTCCGTCAGAACCTGTTAGGTAAACGTGTAGATTATTCTGCCCGTTCTGTTATCGTGGTAGGTCCTGAGTTAAAAATGCATGAATGTGGTCTGCCTAAAAATATGGCAGCCGAATTATATAAACCTTTCATTATCCGTAAACTGATCGAACGTGGGATCGTTAAAACGGTTAAATCTGCTAAAAAGATTGTAGACCGTAAAGAGCCTGTGGTTTGGGATATTTTGGAATATGTAATGAAAGGTCATCCTGTTTTACTGAACCGTGCACCAACTTTGCACCGTTTGGGTATTCAGGCATTCCAGCCTAAACTGATCGAAGGAAAAGCTATCCAGTTGCACCCATTGGCTTGTACGGCGTTTAACGCTGACTTTGATGGTGACCAGATGGCTGTTCACTTACCGTTAGGGAATGAAGCCGTACTGGAAGCCCAGATGCTGATGCTGGCTTCTCATAATATTCTGAACCCGGCGAATGGGGCTCCGATTACTATTCCTTCTCAGGATATGGTTCTTGGATTGTATTATATTACCAAATTACGTCGTGGAACTAAAGGGGAAGGATTGACTTTCTATGGAGTGGAAGAAGCTACTATTGCTTATAACGAGCAGAAAGTGGCGATCCATGCACCTATTAAGGTGTATGTGGATGACATAGATGAAAATGGTCAACCTGTCAGAAGAATGGTGGAAACTTCAGTTGGCCGTGTCATGGTGAATGAATTTGTGCCTAAGGAGGTTGGTTTTGTCAATGAATTGTTAGGAAAGAAAGCGTTACGTGATATTATCAATACGGTAATTAAAACCTGTGGTGTGGCACGTACGGCTCAATTCTTGGATGATATTAAGAATCTGGGTTACTATATGGCCTTTAAAGGTGGGCTGTCATTTAATCTGGCCGATGTGCTTATTCCAGTTGAAAAAGATCAACTGATCAAAGAAGGGTATGATGAAGTAGAACAGATCCTGGATAGCTATAATATGGGATTTATTACGTTCAACGAACGTTATAACCAGATCATTGATACGTGGACTCACATTAATAACAGACTTTCTTCTATTTTGATCAAGCAGTTGACTGAAGATAATGATGGATTTAACTCTGTCTTTATGATGATGGATTCCGGAGCCCGTGGATCTAAAGAACAGATCCGTCAGCTATCCGGTATGCGTGGTTTGATGGCTAAACCGCAGAAAAGTGGTTCCGAAGGTGGTCAGATCATTGAAAACCCGATCCTTTCCAACTTTAAAGAAGGTCTTTCTGTGTTGGAGTACTTTATCTCTACTCACGGTGCCCGTAAAGGTTTGGCGGATACGGCTTTGAAAACGGCAGATGCCGGTTATCTGACTCGTCGTTTGGTAGACGTATCGCATGATGTGATCATCAATAAGGAAGACTGTGGTACGCTACGTGGTCTGATCTGTACGGAACTGAAAAATAACGAAGAGGTAATTGCTTCTTTATATGAACGTATCCTGGGTCGTGTCTCTGTGCATGATATTACTCATCCATTAACCGGGGAGTTGATCGTTGAATCCGGAGAAGAGATCCGTGAGGATGCTGCTAAGAAAATTCAGGAATCTCCGGTGGAGAATGTGGAGATTCGTTCGGTACTTACCTGTGAATCCAAGAAAGGGGTATGTGCTAAGTGTTACGGACGTAACCTGGCTACCGGACAGATGGTTCAGAAAGGTGAGGTAGTTGGAGTTATTGCTGCACAGTCTATCGGTGAACCAGGTACACAGTTGACATTGCGTACATTCCACGTCGGTGGTATTGCATCCAACATCACAACTGAAAATAACATTACTTCCAAATATGATGGTATTCTGGAAATCGATGAGTTACGTGCTGTAACTGCTGAAGACGGAACCGGAAAACATCACCAGGTAGTTGTAAGCCGTCTGGCTGAAATGCGTATTGTGGATCCGAATACGAAAATTGTTTTGTTGACTCACAACATTCCTTATGGTTCCAAACTGTTCTTCCAGCATGGTGATACCATTAAGAAAGGGGATGTAATTATTGAGTGGGACCCATTCAACGCCGTGATCGTATCGGAAGTAAGCGGTAAGATTGAGTTTAAAAATGTAGTGGAAAACGTTACTTATAAAGTAGAAAGTGATGAAATTACAGGTTTGAAAGAAAAGATCATTATCGAATCTAAAGATAAAACCAAGGCTCCGGCTGCTCATATTGTGGATGAAGATGGTAACTATCTGAAAAATTATTCTCTGCCTTTGGGCGCTCACGTAGTGAAAGAGAATGGTGACACGGTGAGAGCGGGTGAAGTATTGGTTAAGATTCCTCGTGCAGTTGGTAAGGCCGGGGATATTACGGGAGGTCTTCCACGTGTAACCGAATTGTTTGAAGCCCGTAATCCGTCTAATCCTGCCGTAATTTCTGAAATCGATGGTGAAGTTGGTTTCGGGAAGATTAAACGTGGTAACCGTGAAATTACTGTCACTTCTAAATTAGGAGAGGTGAAGAAATATATGGTGCCTTTGTCTAAACAGCTATTGGTACAGGAAAATGACTATATCCGGGCTGGTATGCCGTTGTCAGATGGGGCTACCACTCCATCAGATATTTTGGCGATCAAAGGTCTTACTGCCGTTCAGGAATATATTGTAAATGAAGTACAGGATGTATACCGCTTACAGGGGGTGAAGATCAATGATAAACATTTTGAAGTGATCGTTCGCCAGATGATGCGTAAAGTAGAAGTCCTGGAACCTGGTGATACCAGTTTCCTTGAACAGCAGGTGGTAGATAAGCTGGAGGTGATGGAAGAAAATGACCGTATCTGGGGTAAGAAAGTAGTAATGGATTCGGGTGATTCCCAGACACTGAAAGCAGGCCAGATTGTGACAGCGCGTAAACTGAGAGATGAGAATAGTATGTTGAAGCGTCGTGACCTGAAACCGGTAGAAGTACGGGATGCTATTCCTGCCACTGCTAACCAGATCCTGCAGGGTATTACCCGTGCTGCCCTGGCGACGAACAGCTTTATGTCGGCTGCCTCATTCCAGGAAACCACTAAAGTACTGAATGAATCTGCTATTAATGGCAAAGTAGACCACCTGGAAGGATTGAAAGAAAATGTGATCTGTGGTCACCTGATCCCGGCAGGAACCGGTCAACGTGATTTTGATAAATTAGTGGTGGGGGCTAAAGATGAATTTGAACGCATTTATGCAAATCGTAAAAATGTGGTAGAATTTAATTCTATAGCCAACGACTAAAAAGAGCTTGATATACATGAAAAAGGCTACCGGTTTTTCCGGTAGCCTTTTTTTATTTTGGATTTGTATAATTAATAACTTCCGCTTATATTTGCTTTTTAGATACTATTAAAAGATCACGTACGCACTTTTAGCCTTAAAAGCCTATGGAAGTTCTGAGAGAAATCACTCCTTTGTCTGCAGAAGACTGTTTTATGGTTATGCAGCGCTCCAAAAAAAGCCTTTGCTTATCCTATCCATATCCATCCTGAGTTTGAATTAAACTATCTTGAAAATGCGGAAGGTGCGATCCGGATTGTAGAGGATTCAATTGAAGAAGTGAGTGATCTGGATCTGGTGTTGATCGCCGGGGGAATCAAGCATGGCTACTCGAATCATACCTGCAGTTTTAAGAATGTAACAGAAATTACTATTCAGTTTCACCGTTCCCTGTTTGATAGTTTTATTAATAAACGGCATTTTAAGAGTATCCGGAGTATGTTTGAAAGTGCGGTACAAGGCTTAGCATTTAGCCGGCAGATGATCGTGCAGATCCAGCCTAAACTTAAGAAACTATCAGATGGCATCACGGATTCATTTAGTAATTTTCTTTTACTGATCGATATTTTAAAAACACTTTCTCAGGATGAGTCTTTCCGGAGATTGAACTCTTCTGCCAATAACTCGGATCTCACCAACCGGGATTGTGACAGGCTGGAATACATTATTTTATATCTTCATGAAAATTATCATCGTACGGTTGCCCTGCAAGAGGTCTCTTCCCGGATGAATATGAGTGAGGCTTCTCTTACCCGTTTTCTTAAAAAATGGACCGGAAAAACATTGATCGATAATTTAAATGATATTCGTATTTCGGCGGCAGCCTGCCGGTTGATAGATACAAGCGATACTATATCAGAGATTTGTTATAAGAGCGGATTTAATAACCTTTCTCATTTTAACTGGCTTTTTAAAAAACGGCGGGGAACTACACCTACTGAATACCGGGAGAAGTTTCTCCAGAGCCGATTTAAGATATAATTGTATCCCAAACAACTAATATGACGAAATAGTATCATTTATTGAAAAAATAGTATTTGGTTCATTTTATGGATATTTTTATATTTGTAACATTGTAAAAATAAAATTTAGCACTTATATCATCCTTAACTTTGATGTATTGAAAATCACAATATAGAATATAAAAATATTTTTACATTGGTCTAAAGAATTGAGAATTAAAAACACAACTTGGAAACGGTCACCTGTGAAGGTCACCGTTTTTTATTTTTATTGCTATTTTAGTTGTATATTTGTCATATATAATATGTTCATCTAAATGTAAAGACATGGAAAAGAAAAATCAGACAAATGAAATTCAGGTAGAATTGACCGATGAGGTAGCACAGGGTATTTATTCGAATTTAGCCATCATTTCCCATTCATCTTCTGAGTTTATTCTTGATTTTATCCGGGTTGTTCCGGGTGTTTCAAAAGTTAAAGTTAAAAGCCGTGTCATTCTGACACCGGACAATGCAAAGCGTCTTTTGTATGCCTTGCAGGATAATATTGCCAAATTTGAATCTCAACAAGGGGCAGGTACCGCTAAATTTGAGGATTTTATCCCACCGATGGGGGGAGTCCAGGGAGAAGCCTGAAAGAAAAAGGAGCTATATAAAAAGATACTATGAGACGGTCTGTTTTTATAGGGTGGATCGGTTTGATCCTGACTTTGACTACTTACGGACAAAGTAATTTTGCTACTTACTTTACATCCGGAAGTTTACGGATAGATTTTGCTTTGAGTGGGAATGACAACCATCAGTCGGCTGCCCTCCAACAATTACGGGAAGAGCCTGTCTGGGCAGGTCCTGTCCGGAATCTGATTGATAATTTCAATTATGGAGGCTATTATGTAAATGTGTATGATTCGGTCACGGAAGAACTGATTTATTCCCGTAGTTTTAATACTTTATTTGAAGAGTGGAGGACGACTGATCAGGCAAAGACGGAAGTGCAGTCCTGGACTAATAGTGTTTCTGTTCCTTATCCTAAAAAAGAGATCATACTGGAAATTACGGCAAGGGACAAAAAGGATATGAAATTTTATCCTTTGCTCCGGCAGCTGATAGATCCTGCCAGTATCTTCATTGATAGAGGGAAATTAAAAGAAAATAAAGTTACTCAGATCCAATATAAAGGTAACTCTTCGGAAAAAGTGGATCTGGTGTTTTTAGCAGAAGGATATACTGCAGCTGAACAGGATAAATTTGAAGCAGATGCTAAACGGTTTTCTGATATCCTTTTTCAGACACCTCCTTATGATACCCGTCAGGATGATTTTAATGTGTGGGCGGTAGGATTGATCTCTGAAGAATCGGGGACAGACGTATCTGGTAAGGGTATTTTCAAAAATACGGCATTGAATTCGGGTTATTACACATTTGGAGTAGACCGTTATCTGACTACTCCGGATATGAAATCTATCCGGGATGCGGTCTGGAATGTACCCTGTGATGCTATTTTTATTCTGGTGAATACAGATATGTATGGCGGTGGCGGTATGTATAATTTTTATGCTATCGGAACGGCTGATAATGAGCGTACACCTGTTGTCTTTGTGCATGAGTTAGGCCATAGTTTTGCCGGTCTGGCAGATGAATATTTCTCTTCAGAAGTTGCTTATAATGACTTTTATAACCTGGAATATGAACCGTGGGAACCTAACATTACGACTTTAGTGGATTTCGATAGTAAGTGGAGAGATCTTTTACCGGAGGGAACCCCTGTTCCTACCCTTCTGAATGAAACATGTAAAGATGGTATAGGAGTATTTGAAGGAGGAGGTTATTTATCAAAAGGCATCTATCGGCCTATGGATCATTGTATGATGAGGGATTATGCGCCTTTTTGTCCGGCTTGTAGCCATGCCATACACCGGATGATTGATTTCCTGTGTGATAGAGAATATTAAATACTTGTACAGGATCTTCCGGATAGTTTGTCCTATGCAAACTGTTCCGGAGATCTTTTCCATTTTATTCCCTTATTTCATGGGAACTTCTATGAGTAATACAAAAGCAGCTGTCCTTGCTTCTATAGTTACACTGGTTGTTTCACTGAATCCTGCTCCGTCTCTCGGATGAAGAAGAGTGGTTTCCGCCAGTATTTCCCCTTCAATTACAAAAACATAGACTCCTGTCTGACTGCTGTGTAGAATATATTCCTGTCTGATGCCGGCCGTTAACCTACCTAATGAAAACCAGGCGTCCTGTGCTATAGAGGCCGGAGCGTCTCCATCCGGAGAAATAATCAGCGCTAACTGGTTTTGTTTCAGTCGGGGACGTATATTGTAACTTTTATAATGAGGAGGTGTATTTTCTTTTCTGGGAAAAACCCATATCTGGAGAAATTGCAGGCTTTCATCCGGGCTGTCATTATATTCACTATGGAAGATCCCGGTACCTGCACTCATTACCTGGATATCTCCCGGAGTAATCACTTCGCTGTTTTTGATACTATCTCCGTGGCGTAAATATCCTTTTAAAGGGATAGAAATGACTTCCATATTTTTATGTTGATGCATGCCAAATCCTTCCTGTGGTGCTAGCGTATCATCGTTTAACACCCGTAACATGCCAAACCGGATCCGTTCCAGATTATAGTAATCAGCAAAACTGAAGGTATGATAGGTTTTAAGCCAGCCATGATGTGCAAATCCACGGGTTTCTGCTCTGTCAACAATTACTTTCATCTAAACCAGGTATTTGGGATTTTTGTATATATACAGTTCTAACAGATCTCTGTTATTTATTTTTTAAACACTCGGATTTTGTGAAAGGTTTATTAAAAGAGGAGTTCTTTGCCAGTGTCGCTTTCAGTTATAGGTATGGAAAAAATCTCTAAACCATATATTTGTCAGTAGAAATGATTAATTTTGCACGATTAAACTTTTATCAAGTAAAAATTAATCATATGGCAATTTACTTAAACGATGTTTCAAGAACCTTTGGAGAATATTTACTTATCCCCGGGCTTACTACGAAAGAATGTGTTCCCTCCAATGTGTCTTTGAAAACTCCCCTTGTGAAGCATCCGGTAGGGGAAAAGTCAGCAATCGAACTTAATATTCCATTTGTATCCGCTATCATGCAGTCTGTTTCAGGTCCGGAACTGGCCATAGAACTCGCTCGTAATGGCGGACTTTCTTTTATATTCGGTTCCCAGTCGATTGATAGCCAGGCAGATATGGTTCGTAAGGTGAAGAAATTCAAAGCAGGCTTTGTTATAAGTGACTCTAACCTGACTCCGGATAATACGTTGGCAGATGTAATTGCTATGGTAAAAAGAACCGGTCATAATACCTTAGGTATAACAGCAGATGGAACTCCGAATGGAAAATTGCTGGGATTAGTAACCAGCCGTGATTACCGGGCAGAGAAAGATAATCATGATATGAAAGTCCGGGATTTTATGACTTCCTTTGAGGACCTGATCTATGGAGAAGTGGGTATGACACTTTCTGAAGCAAACCAGAAACTATGGAAGCATAAATTAAATACATTGCCTATTATTGATAAAGACCAGAATCTTGCCTATTTTGTTTTTCGCAAAGACTATGACAGCCACCGGGAAAATCCGTATGAATTATCCGGTTCAGATAAGAAATTATCAGTAGGTGCAGGGATTAATACACGCGATTATAAAGAGCGGGTTCCTGCTTTAGTGGAAGCGGGAGTTGATGTCCTTTGTATAGATTCTTCAGACGGATATTCCGAATGGCAATATGACACCCTGACCTGGATTAAGCAGACGTATGGAAATAAAGTTTTGGTAGGCGCAGGCAATGTAGTCGACAAAGAAGGATTTGAATACCTGGTGAATGCTGGTGCTGACTTTGTCAAAGTGGGTATTGGTGGTGGATCTATCTGTATTACCCGGGAACAGAAAGGGATCGGCCGTGGCCAGGCAACCGCTTTGATTGATGTGGCTCAGGCACGGGATGAATATATGAAAAAAACAGGGATGTATATACCCATTTGTAGTGACGGAGGATTGGTCCATGACTACCATATGGTACTTGCCCTGGCTATGGGAGCTGACTTCCTGATGATGGGACGTTATTTTGCCCGGTTTGATGAATCACCTACCAAGAAATTACGTATCGGAGGAAATTACGTAAAAGAATATTGGGGAGAGGGGTCTAACCGTGCTCAGAACTGGCAGCGTTATGATATGGGAGGAACAGAAAACCTGAAATTCGAAGAGGGGGTAGATAGTTATGTGCCATATGCCGGAAAAATGAAAGATAATTTACGGATCACATTAGGTAAAATGAAAGCTACTATGTGTAGTTGTGGTTCCGTATCTATTCCAGGATTACAAAAAGATGCCAAGATTACCCTCGTATCTTCTACCAGTATCGTGGAAGGAGGGGCACATGATGTGATATTAAAAGAACAAAGCTAATACAGAGATAAATACCTTTCGCCCGGTTTATTAAACCGGGCTTTTTTATGTTTTCTATCCGGTAAAAGGAAAAAATAAAATTCCTTTTTTTCGCAAAAACCTGCATGAATGCTTGCAGATTTAAAAAAACTACATATCTTTGCACCCGTAATGAAAACGATGGTGCCATAGCTCAGTTGGTAGAGCAAAGGACTGAAAATCCTTGTGTCCCCGGTTCGATTCCTGGTGGCACCACTTACAAAAAGCGAAATGTGATGCAAATCCCTAAACTTCTTTGAAGTTTAGGGATTTTTGTTTTCTATGGATAAGTCAAATAAGGGGTTTTAGAGCAAATTACACATCCTTATTCATGGGACTAAAATTAAAGTAGAAAAAGTCCCACAACTGACCGCTTACTTCTTTCTTTTACAGTTTGTTGTGCTATTTTATATAGGCAAGCTTTTTTAATTGATTTTATAGGCTCTTTCCGGATGCTTATACAGTAACCTTTGTCTGAAGCTACTTGATCTTTTATTTGTACAAACAGTACTTTTTTCCGAACATACTTACTCGTTTTACCTTCATGTACAGGCTCTTTTTGGGTATAAAGAGCTTGTGTAAGGAGTAAAAGTAGCAGAGGTATAGATGATAAAGAGGTTGTATCTTTATAGAAATATATAAGTAGCTTTCCCGCTAAAATTTATCTGGTGGAATTTCTTCCGGTAGGAAAAGCTATTTTTACCTTGTATATCAATTTTTTATTTATATTTGGCTACTATACACATAATTGAGTAACAACGGTTTGGATGAAAAACGCTGATGACAGGGAAAGAGCACTGGTGAAAAAATGATCCGGGATGATGAGGCAGCTTTCTGTAAATTATATGCTATGTATAAAGACAGATTGCTTTACTTTTCTATGAAATTCATAAAATCCAGAGAGTTTGCTGAAGATGTATTTCAGGATGCATTTGCCTCTGTCTGGCAAAACCGCAGGTTTCTGAATCCTGACTCTCCTTTTGCTCCCTATATTTATACCATTATTAAAAACCGTATCCTGAACTTATTGGGAGGGATAGAAAAAGAACAGGAATTAAAGAAAATCATTATACGTTCATCTTTAGATCATGCAGAGGAAACCGAACATGCGATTGTTGACAAAGACCTGAATGACTTAGTGAAAAAGGCACTGGAACAGTTAACTCCCCGGCAACGGAAAGTCTTTGAAATGAGCCGTAACCAATTAAAGTCCCATAAAGAAATTGCTGAAGAGCTACAGATCTCTGTTTTTACAGTGCAGCAACATATCTCTGCTTCTTTAAAAGTAATCCGTACCTTTTTAATTAAGTATGCCGGTGTACATGCGGATATTCTACTTCTTTTGATCTGTCTCCATAATTAAAAAAAGTTAATTGTATAACAGATGTGTTTCTACTTTCTGTATTGTATATACAGACAGGAAACCTATTGTTTCCTAAATGGAATAAAGTATGGAAAACACACGGGTATCCTATATATTTACTTTGATCCGCAGGTATACACAGAATGTATACAGCAAGCAGGAAGCTGAAGAGTTTCTGGATTCTCTTCATACCCAACAAAAGAAATTAGTGGAAGAAGAGATGGATCACGTATGGGAAGAAACGCTTTGGATAGATTCTTTATGTGGAAGTTCAGAGAAGCATAAAGAAGAAGCCAGAAGATTATTAAAACGGATAAATAAAAAGGAACAAAAACTTGTTATTCGTCCTTTCCTGAAATATGCAGCCGCTATTGTTATATTCCTCATGGCAGGTCTGACTTACTTTCTGTTACCTGACAAGGAAAAAGAATTGCAGGCCAGAAACATGGTAATAGAAACCCGGCAGGGAGAATGGAAATCCTTATACTTACCAGATGGCACTCATATTACCCTGAATGCTTGTACGCGCCTGGTTTACCCTGAAAAATTTGTTACAACGGAACGAAAGATCGAGATAGATGGTGAAGCCTTCTTAGATGTATATGCAGATGCAGAAAAGCCATTTATTATTCATACACAAACAATGGATGTGAAAGTGTTAGGTACCTCTTTCAATATAAAAGCTTACGAAACGGATGAACAACTGAGTGTAAGCGTAAAAAGCGGTAAAGTAAGTATCTCCTTACCGGAAGCTGTTTTCTCTTTGGTTGCCAATGAAGAGCTGATCTGGGACAAGGAAAGTGACGAGTTTTATAAAAACAAACAAAACATCCATCAGGCTATTTCCTGGATACATGGAGGACTCTATTTTAACCGAACACCTATCGGAGCGGTAGTACGGGAATTACAACGTATATATGATAAACAAATTCTATTTGAAGAAGGGGTAAATATCAAAGAATATATATATGGCGCACATGAAAATAAAAGTCTTGAGTCTGTCTTAACATCCATTCAATATACAACCGGTATACAATACAGGAAAGAGAACGAGGTATTTATCCTGTACAAATAAATCAACTAATAACTTTAAATCAATTATGACACCATGAATAACACTTCCTGAAAAAAGAAAAGGAAGATCCAAAGGATCTTCCTTTTCAAAATCTCATTCCAGGTATTGTCTAACGTCCCTTTCAGACAATTCCTGAATAGTTGCTTACATGTAAATAAATTGAAACAACCCTAAAAAACAAAGGTATGAACTTCCTTATATTAAAAAAAATATCAGGCTTTGTTTTGTCTTCCTTTTTGTTTTTTTTTGCAATTGGTATACAACCTGTTATTGCACAAAAAAACGGAGAAAAGAAGATATCTATACAAGCCACTAACCAATCTGTAGAAAACGTATTAAAAGAACTGTCCCGGAAAACAGACTTAAAATTCTTTTATGGTGAAACTGTTATCCATTCCAGCGATAAAATTTCTTTGCAAATCGAGAATCAGCCGTTAGACGAAATACTGAAAGAGATTACCCATCAGACATCCTTTGAGTTTTTCCGTGAAGACAATACCATTACAGTGGTAATTAAACAAAATGCAGCCATGCAGGAAGCTGTCGGGCGTAAGATTAAAGGTACGGTTATCGATGAAACCGGTGAGCCTGTAGTGGGCGCTAATGTGGTTGCCACCCAATCCAACAGAGGAACTATTACAGATGTCAACTGTGAATTTGAAGTGGAAATAACAGCCGATGAACCGCTGAAGATTTCCTATATCGGCTACACAGATAAAATAGTACGTACCGCTAACCAGCAACTGTTCCACATTCAGCTGGAAGAAGATGCACAGGCGCTGGAAGAGGTCGTAATTGTCGGTTATGGTACACAGAAGAAAGTAAACCTGACAGGTGCTATCACTACTGTGGATGCTAAAAAACTGGAAAACCGTCCGATCACCAATGCTACACAGGCATTACAGGGTGCCCAGGGATTATACGTCAATCAGGCAGGAGGGCAACCCGGTAGTGAAGGGGCTACCATTCATATCCGTGGAGTCGGTACACTGAATAATAATGATCCGCTTATCCTGGTAGATGGGATTGAATATTCGCTGGATGCCATTAACCCGAATGATATAGAAAGTATTACCGTCTTAAAAGATGCTGCTTCGTCCGCTATTTATGGCTCCCGTGCAGCTAATGGAGTGGTGTTGGTTACCACGAAAGGTGCTAAAAAGGGTGAGTTTTCTGTCGAATACAATAATTATTTCGGGGCTCAGCGGGCTACCTACCTGCCCCGGATGGTATACGATCCGGTTACATTTATGGAATATCGTAACCAGGCACAACGGAATGAAGGTTCACTGACGGTAGATTACTCTGACGAATTAATTGCGGAATATAAAGAAGGTATGAAAACAGATGCGTATACCTATCCTTCTAATAACTGGATGGATATTATGTTTAATGATGCGTTTATTATGGAACATAATGTAAGGTTCTCTGCCGGTAATGAGAAGTATATGTATGCCTTATCTGTAGGATACCTGCAACAGGATAGAGTACTCCGGGGAACAGATGCACAAAAATATACGATTTCATATAATTCACGCGCTTTTATCAATGACCGGCTGACCATCGGCAATAGCATGCATGTCCTTTACAATGTCTCCAACCAACCGGCTGCCGGTGTGGCAAACCTGATGGAAATGACATTTAAAGCTTCTCCTTTCCATCCAACCTATCTGGAAGGTGGCCGTTATGCGGATACCTTTATCCGTACACCGGGACACAATGTATACCGGCATCCGCTGGCACTGGCAGATGAAGGGGAGAATCAGACAAAAAACCAACAGATCCTCCTTCATATAAATGCGGAATATAAATTACCCTGGAATATTAACTATAAACTGAATCTGGGGGTTAATAAAAAAGACTATCTGCAATCCATATTTGTGCCTCAGGTGTATAAATACCAGGTAAAAACCTTAGAAGCGAAACAGATCAATTTCAATGGTATGCCTCAGAAGGCTTATAAAAAGGATACCAATGATATGGATAAAACGTTGTTTATGACTTTCGACTGGCAACATACGTTTCAGTCAGACCATTACCTGACCTTACTGGGCGGATATAGTTATGAAGATTTCAATACCAGTTGGTTCAGTGCTCAGAATGAAGAATTCTTAGGTAACGGGCTGACTGAATTAGATGCAGGGTCGGCTAATCCTGCCGTAGAAGGAACATCCGGTAAATCTGTTTTGATGTCTTATTTCGGAAGAGCGAATTATGATTACCAGAGTAAATACTTAGTAGAGGCCAACTTCCGATATGACGGTTCATCCCGTTTTGCTAAAGGAAACCGTTGGGGATTATTCCCCTCTTTTTCTGCCGGATGGAGAATCAGTGAAGAAGGGTTTATGGCAGGTATGGATTGGCTGGATAACTTAAAATTCAGAGGTTCATGGGGGCAACTCGGGAACGAACGCATTGATATGTTCCGGTATGTGGATTTAATAGATTTAGGATATATCTATCCATTTAACGGAATCGTTACCTCCGGAGCTGCTGTCGTTAATTACAATGATCCGGATATTACCTGGGAAACAACAACCATGTCTAACCTGGCTGTAGATGCAACGTTTCTGAATGGAAAATTAGATTTCTCATTTGAACTGTTCCACAAACGTACAACAGATATTTTAGCTACCGTAGAATTACCCCAGCAGGTCGGCTCCTTAGGAGGACCTATACAAAATATCGGTACGGTAGTAAACAAAGGGCTGGAAGTTGCCCTGGCACACCGGAATACGATCAGGGATTTCCGTTATGGTGTCTCCGGTAGTATGACCCTGTTGAAAAACCGGATCACCGACCTGAGGGGAGAAACATATATTGACGGGCGATTTATACGACAGGAAGGTGCCTCTATCGATTCCTATTACATGTTACATGCTATCGGTATTTTCCAGTCACAGGAAGAGATTGATAATAGTCCTTTCCAGACGGCCGACACCAAACCCGGTTACCTGAAATTTAAAGATGTGGATGGAGACGGTAAAATTACAGATGCGGACCGCAAAATTGTAGGCTCCAGTATTCCTCCCCTGACGTACAGTTTCACGATTAACCTGGGATATAAAAACGTAGATCTCTCTATGTTTTTCCAGGGCGTACAGGGGCTCTATTCGTATGGTGACCAGATCTGTGCCACACCATTCTGGTTTGGCTGCGGACTACCTGTAGACTGGGTGGATAATTCCTGGACACCGGAGCGGGGTACCAGTGCCACCCTACCTATTTTAACCACATATGAAGGTGCTCAGAATGAGAACTTCCGTGCTAATAGTTTCTGGTTGAGGAATTGTTCTTATTTGCGTATGAAAAATATCCAGCTTACTTACAATGTACCTTCCCATATACTCCGGAAAGCAGGTATTAAAAAGATGAAAGTATTTGTGAACGGGGCAAATTTATTGACTTTTTCACCGATGAATGATTTTGACCCGGAGAAAAATATATCCGGAGGTAACTGGTATGAATATCCTTCTGTGAAGTCAGTGACAGGGGGAATGAATATAACTTTTTAAAATATACCTTTATGAAACGATCAATTCAGTATATAAGTATCATTCTGTTAGTAACAGTTTCAGGCTTTACTGCCTGTGATAGTTTGTTAGATGTAAACCCTACTGATCAGTATTCTGCTGATACCTTCTGGCAGACAGAAGCGCATGCTTCTGCCGGGCTAAGTGGCATATACAGGGTCCTGTTTAATTATTATTCAGGCACAGGGAATCATTTTATGGAATATGATATGGTGACTTCCAATGCCTATGCATACAATGAAGTGAATGGAACGGATGCGATTTCCAGAGGGGTTCACTTATCCAGTTCCGCTTTGATCACCAATTTATGGGAAATAGCCTACCGTGGAATAGGACGTGCCAATACTTTTCTGGATAATATGGAGAGCGTCCATATGGACGAAGAGCTGAAAAGAAGAATGGAAGGAGAAGCTAAATTCCTGCGCGCCTTTTATTATCAGTCCCTTGCAGATAAATTCGGGGGAGTACCTTTAATCCTGGAAACCCCGAATGCTGCAGAACATGCTTATCTGCCCCGGAATACAAAAGCAGAAGTGGTCGGCCAAATCCTACAAGACCTGACAGAAGCCGTAGCCATTTTACCGGTTAGTTATTCCGGGGCTGATCTGGGAAGGGCTACCAAAGGAGCAGCCCTTGCCCTGAAAGCACGTGTGTTGTTGTACAATGAACGGTGGATGGAAGCAGCCGCAGCAGCAAAAGAGGTGATGGATTTAAATATCTACGATCTGTTTGATAATTACCGTACTTTCTATAGTATAGACAATAAATATAATAGTGAAGTGATTTTCAATATAGAAAGCCGCGACCCGGAGCAGTTAACCAATTTCGATCATAATATATATGTCCTCAACCGTCCTGCTCCTTTAAAAGAACTGGTAGACTGTTACCTGATGGATGACGGTACACCTATAACCGAGTCAGACAGGTATGATGCCTCTGATCCGTATGCAAACAGAGATCCCCGGTTATTGATGACTATACGTTGTATGGGGTACCATTACAATGGGGCGGTCACTACCGCAGAAGATGTTCCTACTACCGGCTTTGGTATGAAAAAGTATATTACCTATACAGATGATGAAAGAATATCCACAATAGCTGCTAACAAATCAGAGTTTAATCTGATTGTAATCCGTTTCGCAGAAGTATTATTAACCTATGCAGAAGCCCGGAATGAAGCAGTAGGGCCGGATGCATCCGTCTATCAGGCAATCAATAGAATCCGTAAAAGACCCAGTGTCAATATGCCCGAAATTTCCGCCGGACTATCTCAGGATGAGATGCGTCAAGTAATCCGGTTGGAAAGAAGGATCGAACTGGCACTGGAAGGATTATACTATTCCGATATTTTGCGGTGGCGTACGGCGGAGATTGAAAATAACGGACCTGTCCACAATGCGGATGGGGTAGTGATTGCTGTACGTTCATTTAATAAAGACAGGGATTATTTATGGCCCATCCCGTTCAATCAGATTGTGTTGAATCCGAATCTTGAGCAAAACCCTCATTGGGATTAAAGACAAGCACACAGGTAACTGATTTGCCGGATAAACCTGCTTAACTGATGTTGCCTGTGTGCTACCCTACCATTGATTTATAAACTGTAATTCTTACCAACATGACAAATAAACTATTCCTATTAACCGTAACATCCAGTTTATCATTATCCGCTATGGCACAAAAGCCTACCAATTTTGTGATCATCAATCTGGATGATGTAGGCTATGGCGATTTTTCTTTCAATGGAGCCTATGGTTATCAGACACCCCATATAGACCGTATGGCAGCAGAAGGAATGCGTTTTACCCATTTTCTGGTAGCCCAACCCATCAGCGGTGCTTCCCGGGCAGGTTTATTAACCGGTTGCTATCCTAACCGGATTGGTTTCCACGGTGCACCGGGACCTGCCTGGGAGTGGGGTATCCATCCGGAAGAAATGACTTTGGGAGAGGTGATGAAACAAAAAGACTATGCCACTGCCGTATACGGTAAATGGCATTTAGGCGATGCCCATCCTTTTATGCCTTTGCAAAACGGATTTGACGAATATTACGGATTGCCTTATTCCAACAATATGTGGCCTTTCCATCCACAACAGGGTGAAATTTTTAATTTTCCAGATCTGCCTACGTATGAAGGAAATGAAATTGTAGGCTATAACACTGACCAGACCCGGTTCACCACAGATTATACCAACCGGACCGTCGATTTTATAAAGAAAAATAAGGACAGACCATTTTTTGTTTACCTGGCACATTCCATGCCACATGTTCCGTTAGCCATATCTGATAAGTTTAAAGGGAAAAGTGAACAGGGACTGTTCGGAGACGTAATGATGGAGATTGACTGGAGTGTCGGAGAAGTATGGAAAGCCTTACAGGAAAACGGGCTGGAAGAAAATACCTTAGTCATTCTGACGTCTGACAATGGTCCCTGGGCGAATTACGGAAATCATGCCGGATCAGCAGGTGGTCTGCGTGAAGCCAAAGCCACCACCTTTGATGGAGGCAACCGGGTCCCCTGTATTATGTACTGGAAAGGTCAGATTGCCCCGGGCACTACATGCAATAAGCTGGCATCTAATATAGACCTGTTACCTACCCTGGCCGAATTATCAGGAGCACCTTTGCCCGGAAGAAAAATTGACGGAGTAAGTTTAGTGCCCCTTATCCGAAGGGAAAAAGACGCCAATCCCCGGGAGTATTTTGCCTATTATTTTAATAAGAATGATCTGGAAGCCATAACCGATGGCCTGTTCAAACTGGTATTTCCTCACCGGTATACCACCTATGGAGCCTATGTTCCGGGTAATGACGGTCAACCCGGTAACCTGACGACACGCTTCCTGCAAAAAGCTGAATTGTACGATCTTCGTCGCGACCCGGGCGAACGGTATGATGTTATTTCGCAATATCCGGAAATAACAGCCCGCCTGATGGAATGGGCAGATAGCATACGGGAAGAGCTGGGAGATGACCTGACCCGTAAAAAAGGGAAAGCCCGCAGGCAACCCAGTTATCTAAAAGAATCAGGTTACTAACAGTACCTGCTAAAGCCCTGAATGCATAAAGTATTCAGGGCTTTATTGTCTTATAAATTTATGAAATAATATGGATGGTAAATATAGAGAGCGTTTCTAATCTTATATATTCTTCAAAAACTTTTCACAAAATTCGGTGTTATATTATAAATAAAATCAAAATCTACTCTTATATGTCATACTCATACAGACTGGAGAAGGGATAGTCTATCCTTTTTCCGGAAAAACCTTTTAGACAAAGCAACTGAAACCGTACATATTTACTAATTCATTTAATATGGGAACTATGAAGTTTACGAAGTATTTACTTACATTCATCACAGGTGCCGGACTGATTGCCTGTAGTGATACTAATGAGGTAGAGACCGGAGAGATAGAAGAAGGACTAACCACTTATATGACTCTTTCTGTTCAACTACCGGGAGTCCCCTCTTCCAGAGCCTTACCTGAGGATTATAATCCGGATGGGGAATATCAGGGAAATGATGGCATAGAAACATTGGATGTCTATATCGTTAATGGAGACGGCTCCGTAACCCCTCACCGGTTTGCAGGAGATGGGTTGTCTGCCACTCAGACATTGGTTACTCCAAGCTAGCCATTCAGGACCACTTCAGGTACTAAAACCGTCTATGTCGTGATAAACAGTCCTACTCCGTTGCCTCTACCGCTTACCACAGATACGGCACTGATCTCTGTGGACGGCCTGGCGGAACTGGTCACAGTAGACGGAACTACCTATGATGTCATTACCATGACAGGGAAATCATCCAATGTTACGATTCTACCGGATGTTACCCAGCAGGCAGTAGTCGGAGGAGAAAACCATATAACCGTAGATGTAACCCGTATGGCCTCCCGTGCCATAATTACCAGTACGGCATCCTCAACTATTGTGGATGACAATGGAACAACCATAGGTACCATATCTGATATTACCTATTCCATCGCTCAGGGAACAAACCAGATTTATTTTTTACCCCGGACCGATTATGTTACCTGGGGTTCAGATTTTGTTCCGGAAACTGACACAGAATATATAGATGAAGCTCCGCTCTATTATGTGTATTCTGATTTATCCACGCCGGCTGCCGTACCCGAATTACCGGCAGCATCAGAGGGATATAAATCCCTGCCGGGAAAATTTCTGTTTGAAAATACACATACAGCAGGCACTATACGAACCACGGACTACCGGAAAGGAAATACGGCATATGCTTTAATACGGGCTATTTTTACTCCTGAACAATCTGCAATAGCGGACGGAGCAACCTTAATAAACGGAACCTTTTATGTCAGCCAGTCTGATGGATTAATTTATTCAAGCCGGCAAGCCGCACAGGAAGCCGTTCAGAATCAGAGAGTCGCCCTCTATGAAAACGGGAAAGTGCTGTATTATGCATGGCTGAATCCGGATGATATATCCGCACCATTAAATTCTCCGGTTGTAAGAAATAATATTTATCATGTGAATATTACCGGATTTTCCCGTATCGGGTATAACTGGAATCCATTGTATCCCGAGGACCCGGATACGACAAATCCACAAAATCCGGATCCAAAGCCATCCAATCCGGACGAACCGGATGCTCCTGTGGATCCTACGGATTCATTAACCCCGGAACAAACTTACATGACTGTAGAAGTCAATGTACTGAATTGGCTGGTCCATTCTTACGATATCCAGTTATAAAAGAAAATATATTACCTGCAGAGGAGATTCTTCCTCTGCAGGTAATATATAGAACCATACCATTAACAAGAAGAAAATGAATGTACGTTACGGATTCACTCTGTGGTTAAGTCTGAGTATTCTTTCGTTTTTCTCTGCCTGTGTGAAAGAGGATACGAAAAAGTGTATTTCCGCTTCAACAGGTATACATATCCACTTCTATTCTCTTTCTCCGTGTCAGACAGATACCGTTTATCCCGTGGATATGACAGATCTGATAGTCAGTGTTTTTGATAATGAGGGAATATTGGTCGCTTACCACAAAGATACATCTGTGGAATGGCAGCAGGAGTATATACAAAAAATAGAAGTACCGGGTGGGTTGTACACAGTAATAGCCTGGTCAGGTCTACAAAGTGAATCCTTTCATCTACAGGAGCCGGTCATTGGCCAAACCACAAAAAGCGATCTGTTGTTCCGTTTAAAGCGCACCGGTACTACTGCCTACTCCATAGCAGGTGAAAAAATATGGTATGGAGAAAGCCCGGCAGTCTATATTCCGGAAAATAAAGGAAGCGAACCCATGTTTGAAGAGGTCTCAGTCAACATGCAGGAAATTACGAATCGGTTAACCATTTCAGTAGAAGGATTGAACACCGATGATGTGGAAATGCTGATTGAATCTGCTAACGGTTCAATGAATATGGATGGAACCGTGGCAGAAGATGAGATCATCACTTATCAGCCACAATATGTCACAAACAGTACCTTCCTGGAAGCCTGTTTCACCACGCTTACCCTCACCACTGGTCAGACACATACGCTGATTATAAGAAATAAAACCCAGGGAACAGAACTCTATAGCGGAAGCCTGTTAGGAACTCTTCTGTTAAAGAATCTGGAAGTAAATTTAGCCTGCGATCATGATTTTGTGATCAGTTTTACAGCAGAAGATGCCTGTGAGTGTGGTATATATATCATTTTGGAAATACGGGTAAATGACTGGTTAGTCCATAGTTATCAGACCCAGGTATAAACGGGAAAATGAAAGAGATATGAAGCCTGGTAGCCATACAATCAACATACTGATTATTCTTTCTGCTTTGTTTCTGCACCTGGTAACCGGTTGTGTAAATGACGAGGGAGGGACAGACTGTACCGGTACACAGGCTATTATTTCCCTGTCAGTCAGAGCCGCATCCGATAGTATCAATGAAGATGATGTCCTCTGGGAAGACCGGGTGAACGAATTGTGCATGCTTGCTTTTGATTCGGAAACCGGCGAACTTGTTTTTAATCAGAAACTATATTTTCCGGATGGATTCAATGATCCGAGCCGCGCCATCCTTTTTCCGTTAGGAACCTATAATTTTTATTTTATAGCCAATGAAACTGTCTATTCTAATCTGGTAAATGCCCTGGAAGACATTCAGAATGAATCCGGGTTTACCAGTAATACCACCTTCAGGACACTGGCCTATAACCTGGCTTTCCGTCCGGACGGGACAACACAGGAAGGACGTTTTGTCATGTCAGCAGTCTATAAAAATATAGTAGTAGTAGCCGAAGGAACAGAAAGTAATCCGGCTTTATTAGCCTTACCGACAGAAAAAGTAGAATTAGTCCGGTCTCTGGCAAAAGTGGAAGTGATCTTCCGTAAAACCGTATCCGGAAGTACTATTCCTGAAAATACCATTACCTCCGTGCTACTGGAAAATGTGGCGGCTACCCTATCCGTACCTCCCTGGGATGCCTATTACACAGGGACACAAACCACCACACAAACGGCCTCTTTGGCCGGGTTAGACTATGACCGGGACAGTATCGGTTCCGTTACTTTCTATGTTCCGGAATTCTTGGTAGAAGAAGGCAGTACCGGGTATACCTTGTTAGAGATCAACAACACCCTCTACCCGATTGAAAATGATGAAGAACTGGAAGGACTGCAAGAGCAACGGAGAACAATCCCTTCCCTATCCACACACAGTGTGATCCGTAATTACCATTATATAGTCAATGCCTATATCGACGGAGAAGGGGGCTACAGATACAAACGTATGTAGAGCCCTGGGAAGTCTCACCTTACAGGTATCTGTTTGAAGGAGACAAACAGATCGTTCTTCCTCCGATTATTCCTACGGATAGTAGTATCATTATAGATACGGAATGCGGCCGGGTAGAGATCCTGTCTCGTAATGAAAATCTTACTTCCGGACTGATGGGCGCCTACAATGATGAAATTGTATATTATGATAACGAAACCGGTGAGATGAATTTTATCAGAAAAGGAGATCCACCTTATTATTGTGAGAAAAAATACGGAGAAGGCTGGCGGTTAATTAATTCATGTGAGCTACTCTCTTTTCTGGGAGTTTTAGATACCACCTATACCATATGGCTCTCCAATACATGGGATGCCGCTACCTATAATAAGCCCTATTATCCTTTATATTTCAGGCAGGCAGCCCAGGAACTGTTGGAAAAACTTTCCGGAATTGATCTTTCAGCCTCCGTCCTATATCCTACTAACAATTGGCAGGATGTGTTGGTGGATTATAAATTAGATATTGTAGACCGGTATTTCACGCCGGGAGATATTCTGGTGCGACCCATAGACTTCCCGGATGGATGGCCCTATGCAGCACCCCCCCGGAACGACGGAAGACTGGATATACAGTGAAGTGACTATCCAGGTAAAAGCCTTCTGGTATGGTAGCAGTTATTTATCCCCTGCCATCCGTGCGAACTGGGATACCATCTTGTATCATGAATTTGAACGGTTTGATTATAGCAGCATAGTGTCACGCTGTGTAAGAACAGTAGACTAAAATGGAAAGAAAAGCAGGTTATATAGTATTACTATACTTCTTTTTATTAAGCTGTGGCCAGGAAGAAACCCTTCAGGTCCCGGAAAAGAACAATGTATCCATACAAATCAGTCCTATCCGGCACTTCCAGACCAAAGTCGTGGATGACGACAATCCGGCCAGTGAACAACTGATCCATAACATAAGCCTTTTTTTACAGAACCTTCCACAAACACTATTACTGAAAAATATGTCCATACCGGGTTTACTCTTTCCGAGGATTACCAGTTGATCACCTTACCGGTTGACCCGGCAGATCTGCTGGTCAAAGATATCTATGTAGTCGCTAATTATGACAATCAGGCCACATTGAATGCCCTCACCACCCTCGATCAACTGAATGCCCTGCACACGCCGGAAGTAGATAAAACCAATAATCTGGACCCCTTGAATGGATTCTGTATGTCCGGCTCTTTAGTAGGCTTTGATTTTACGGATGACGCGATTCAGCCTGCCACGATTCCATTGGAAAGAACCTGTGTCAAATTGAGAATCAGCCTCACATTTCCCCTGGATCCCCTGTTAAGTACCACAAATAGTTATTTAATCCAAAGGGCGGCTACCTACACCTATGTAATGGAAAACGTAACGAATGTGTTACCCCAGGAGGATTATTTCAATTTTGCGGCTCCTTTGCCACTTACCTATGACGGAGTTCAGGCGTATACAGATATTACCTATGTCTATGAAGCATCCCAGGCACCGGTGATTACCTTGTATACTACGGTACAGGATTTTACAGCCTATTTGCCTATTCCTCGCCGGAATTACCTGTATGATATAGCGATGGAAGTATATGAAGACTCCTCTTTATCCACTACAAGAAGCCTGTTCTCCCGGCTCCGGACCTATGCCTGCCACTACACTGTCACCACCTATGATGAACAGGGAAGAATGGTTGAAAAATATACTAAATAGCCTGGCTCCATACCTCCATCTCTTTTACTCTTCCATATCCTCCAGGTTATAATATTTCCAGGCATTGGCATCCCGCCGGTTTTTCGCTTTATTCCGTTCGCCAGGCCAGAAGATTTCTTCCAGCGTATCCTCTGTAGAAAAGGCTTTGTGTGGACCCAGGTTAAATGTTCCGATCCACTCACCGTCATATACCTTACCTTCCCATATAGGCGAATTACTGATAGAAATACTCTCCTGCGGAGCGGAATAGGGAATATGGAAATATTCTCTTACAATAATATCCTGCGGATTAAGGATAAGAGCCGATTTAACAATCAGGAGAGAGTCCGGCGACCTTTGGCAGAGTAACACCCCCTCCGGATCTATACGTAACAAATTCAGGTTATGAAACAAACTATCTTTTCTGGCCTCCTTATCAAACGCTGTTCCCGCAGGTGTTTCCACCCATTTCAGATCATATTTCTCACTATTCAGTAACTCCCCCCCCTGCGGATCGCCTCCAGCGTTTCCTCATTCAGCCGGTATTCACCTCCGTTCGGCAACGATATACCTATGGAATTCCCTTGCCGGTTCTGGGGAAAAAGTATCCCCCTGTAAGAAACAGGTTCCCTATCAGGATAAAATATATTTTTCTCTTCATACCACATACATTTTAAAACTAAAACACTAGGGCGTTTTCTTTTGTTGTGGCACAGGCGGGAACTGTCTTTCCCGGTATTCTTTTATAATAATTGCAGGGCAATCTCAGCACAGGCTTCTACATCTGCCAGTGCATGGTGGTGATTCGTTAGGTCATACCCGCAATCGGCTGCTACCGTATTGAGCTTATGATTGGGCAGATGACGGAGTTGTCGCCGGGATTCTGCCAGTGTGCAGTAAAACCTGTAATCCGGATAATCCATCTGGTAAGTACGGAAAGCCGCCTTCAGGCAGGATTCATCAAAGTTTTTATTGTGGGCGACTAAAGGTAAGCCTTCGATTAAAGGAGCCACCTGTTCCCATACTTTGGAAAACACGTCTGCCTTCTCCGTATCTTCTGCCGTTAATCCATGAATCTGCGTATGGGAATAGAGATAGTAATTGGGTTCCGGCTGGATCAGGCTATAGAATTTATTGGTGATCCTGCCATCCCGGACAGTGACAATTCCTACACTACACACACTGGAAGGCTCCATGTTGGCTGTCTCAAAATCTATAGCTGCAAAATCCCTCAACATATTCCTCTCTTTTAGCTACCTTTTTTATTTTCTGCAAAGATATGCTCCCTGCTTGATAAATATAACAAATAAAAATTAAAAGAAGATGTGCCCTTTTTCCTATATATTTTGTATCTTTAGACGTATCTTTTTGGAAAAAAGGTTGTGGCTTTTTTGAATTACGTTCAGGACGTAATTCATTATGTTCAGGACATAATCGATTATCATCAGGACATAATTTAAAAAAGTGCCCGGCTTTCTACGGAAAGGGAGAGGGGGGCTGGAAACGTACAGGATAGAGTAACCATCATCATATAAAACTTAAAAGCCATGTCTGTTAATTACAGAATCAGAAGAGTAAATAATAAGCGTTTTCCTGAAGAAAAACCGTCTTATAGTGTGTCATTGGTGAGCTGGCATAACACCAACCGGGAGGAAATTGCCATTGATATGAGTGAACGGAGCTCGTTTTTCGCAGGTGACCTGACCGGTCTGATCGATAATCTGGTTTTGATTATAGCGGATGAACTGGCCATGGGAAACACGGTTACCTTAGATGGGTTGGGAACGTTTTCTATTTCGGCCACTCTTAAGGATTCATCCAGGGACCCGAACCGGATAGATGGAAAAGATATTCTGTTAAACAGGGTGTGTTTTAAACCTGCTCCTGCCTTTAAAGACAGGATAAGACGGAAACTGACTTTCCGGAAACTGGATCCGGAAATAAAACGCTGGCGGTAACAGGACAGGGTTAAAAGGAGTCCTGGAATACATGGTAGTAAAAGCGAAAGGGCATAACATGTTTGTCATACCCTTTACCAATTTCTTTGTGAGTAAATCTTTACTCTGCTTTTTTGTTTATAACAATGTGACCGATGTATCCTAACAGAATCACTCCAAGGCCTGTGAGTAGAAGAGTATTAGTCATACCTCCGGTAAGCGCTGGGACTGCAAGGATCAACACACCAATAAGAAGCACAAGAACTCCTGCGTATTTTACAAATTCGTTCATGGTTATAGATATTTATAATTATTTTTTCTACCACAAATAAAGTAATAATAACCCGATTCCAAAAATATTTTAGAATAAAAATGATAAAAGCATTTAATTTAGGGTTTATATTTGTGAAATAATACCGTTTGACATGCTGAGAGCACTTTATATAATCTACATCTGTCTTGTTTTTGTACCTGTCTTTTTGGTACTTACCCTTATCACAGCCCTTGTAACTATAGTCGGTTGCCTGTTAGGCGGGGAGAAACTATTTGCTTATTACCCGGGAATGGTCTGGTCGCGGCTGGCCTGTTATCTGGCGCTTTGTCCGGTCCGGGTCAAAGGCCGGGAACATATTCAACCGGGTCAGCCTGTTATTTTTGTAGCCAATCATCAAGGAGCTTTTGATGTTTTTCTGATTTATGGCTTTCTGGGGGTTCCGGTTAAGTGGATGATAAAAGCTAGTCTACGTAAGATTCCCTTTGTCGGGGCGGCCTGCCGGGCTGCCGGTTTTATTTTTGTGGATAATGCTACGGTGAAGAGTGCTGCCCGTAGTGTGACGGAAGCGGAAGGGGCTATACGGAAGGGAGCGTCTGTGCTGGTTTTTCCGGAAGGCTCCCGTACCTATGACGGAAAGATGATTCGCTTTAAGAAAGGGGCTTTTCAGATGGCGGTCGACCAGCAGGTCCTTGTTATACCTATTACTTTGAATGGCCCTTATAAGGTGTTACCGATAGATTCGATACATCTGGAGCCACATCGCATGGAGATGGTGATTCATCCTCCGCTTTCTTCGGAGGGAGTTCCGAATTCTCCCCGGTCTGTACAACAATTTGCTAACCAGGCACAGGAGATGATTGCTTCTGCTTTATGGGAAGAGTTTAAGGAATAGGACTTACCAGTTTTTAATATGCCTGTTTTCCTGACTCCTAAGCTGAAACCGATACCTTTATCAAACATGGTTCCGGTATCCGCAGCCATAGTTCCGGTAAATTGCCAGCCGGGTAACCCGGGATGACGGTAAGTAATATCAATCAGGCTGGATGTGCCCGTTTGTTTTTCTAAGAAAGGCCGGGAGTGGAGTCCCCAGCTATTCATCACGGTAAATAACAGGCGGTAGCTGACTAAGGAGTTGATATCTCCTTCGGCTCCGATATGCCAGTCTTTTATCCGGTTATTTTTGAACCCGACTGTTCCATCTTCATTATATTCCGGAGAAGGAGTCAAAGGTGAACCTAATCCCCGGTTAAAGTAAGAAACTCCGGTGGTATACTCTCCGTTGTTGTAATAATTATCGTTTCCTCCTCCCCGGCCCGGATGTGCATCGTGGTCAAAGAGAATAAAATGGAAGGGTCCGGATTGATCTCTGGTGTCTATATATTCAAAGACTACTTTTTTTAACCAGGGAGTGCCGGGAATGGTCAGTTCAAGTCCCCATAAACCATCCATCCGGTTTTGAAATTCCATTCCGGATTTATCATCAAAATAGCGTTGGTGGTAGGCACTGAGTTTCCACTCTTCCCATTGGTAGTTTAACCGGAAGTCATAGGAACCGTAATGATTTCCCAGGACATTGATCTGATCGCTTTCAGTCGCACCGTCACCTCCTTTTTTACCCATCACGATACGAACGAAATCTTTCAGGGACTGGGGTTGTTTTCCTATGTTATCGTCGGTAGATGTTCCTCCCCATTGTGCCCAGTGCTGGAAGCCAAATTCTACGGAGAGGGGAAAGTGGTTCTGTGTATCTTCTATTTTCAGGTGCAGGGATTTGTGATGCCAGAGTACATTTTTGGTATAGGTATCATTGGACGTGACAAAGTGTTCCAGGTATTTGGTGTCAAAAGAGCGCCCTAAGGCAAAGTCTCCTCTTAGTTGCAGCCAGCCTTTGGTGTAGGGCACTAAGGTATATTCCGGAATGCTGAGGTTTATTTCCGGAATGGGACGGGCGTTGGAGGATAAAACCAGATCCCCGGAACTTAATGTCCGGTTCCATAAAGAACTGTATTTTTCTTTACTGCCTATGGTTAACAGGAGGGCTTTGTAGCCTGCTTCCGCATAGATCTCCTGGATATATATATTTCTGTAACGGGGACCTGCCAGTACGAGATCCAGTCCTGCATCCCAGTGGAATCCCTGGCCGAATACCTGATTGTGAAAGACTCCTGCTTCCAGGTAACCGTTGTTTGCTTCTAAAGGAACTTTGCCGTATCTGTTACTAACCATCCAGAAGGGAGTGTTTTTCCCGGTGGCCAGTGAACCGAATCCTTCTACTTTATAGCTGGTGCTGTTTTCTGTGATCGACTCCTTTTTCTGAGCATGCAGGGAAGGGGTGAGAAGAAAGCCGGCTAAACAAATACAGATCAGATATGAAGTTTTCATGTAATAATATAAAATGTAAATAATTGACAAAGGTACAGATTAAAACTTATCCGGGAAATTTTTCGCTGGTTTACCTGCCGGTAAAAGCCCTGGAGCTACTATGTGAAAAACAACCGGATGCAGCCTTTTGTTCCTTCCGGGTATATAACGTTAGGTTTAGGGACTTTATTTTTTACAAGTCGAAAACTTTCTGTACGTTTGTACCTGTTAAAAACAGTACATCTGCACATGGAAAAGTTTTTTTCTTTTACGGCATTGGAGTGGATAGGGTTGGGTCTGGTCTCTGTGTTTTTTACTATACAGATTATTTATTATTCAGTCATTTATTTCCGTCCTTACCGTCTGGAAAAGAAACAAGGGGTTGACCGGTTTTCTTCTGCTGCCCCGGAGCCGCCTGTTTCGATTATTGTATATGCCAGGAATGAATCCTTTAATTTGCAGCAAAACCTGCCTGCACTGTTAACACAGGATTATCCGGGTTATGAGGTGATTGTGATCAATGACGGGTCTACGGATGAAAGTGAAGATGTGCTGAAATTACTGGAAAATAAGTATAAACACCTTTATCATACTTTTATCCCTCAGGATTCTAAATATCTGAGCCGGAAAAAGCTGGCTCTTACGGTGGGGATGAAGGCGGCTAAAAATGATATATTATTGTTTACCGAAGCCAATTGTTATCCGGTGAATACGAACTGGATCCGTGCTATGGTGCGGAATTATGCTCCGGATACGGAGATGGTCCTGGGATTTTGCAGTTATCCGGAAACGAAAGGTCTCTTTCATAAGTTAGTGGCGTATGATAACCTGTTGTCCGGGCTGGAATATCTGTCAGCAGCTATTGCCGGACATCCTTACACAGGGAATGGCAGAAATTTATCTTACCGGAAAGAATTGTTTTTCAGGAATAAGGGATACCGGAATTCGTTAAGCCTACATGCGGGGGAGGACGATCTTTTTATTAATGCGCTGGCTCATAAGAAAAATACACGGGCGGAGTATTCCCGGGAAAGTCTGACGGAAATGATTCCTTTCAACCGTTTTTCCATGTGGAAGGAAATGAAAGTTTCCCGTGCTGCGACTCAGCGGTTTTATACAGGTGGGGTATTGACCTTTTACCGGTTGAATACTTTTTCTTTTTTCTGTTTCCTGATAGGGATGATTGGTCTGATAGTTGCCGGATGCTATGGTCATTTGTTCGTAGCCGGGATGGCTGTTCTTTTATACCTGTTCTTATATCTGACGAAAGCCATTGTTCTACGGAAATCGTCTCTTTTACTTAATCAAAAGCCTTTGACGGGGTGGTTGCCTTTGCTGGAAATTATTCTACCGGTCTTTCATGTATATGTTCGTCTTTACCGGGTGTTCCGGGGGAAAAACGATTTTACTTTTAATATGGGTCGCTGAGGGATTTTATTATTCAAAACGAATACTCTGGGCCGGATCAATTTGGGTAATCAGGTAAGAGGGGCCTAACATCATAAGCATGGAGGCGGTTAATGTTCCTATATTCAGTAAGATAAGGGAAAGTAGGTTCAGGTCAACCGGAACTGCATTCAGATAATAGGTAGCAGGGTCCAGGGTTAAGATCTGAAACCTGGATTGCAGGAAACAGAGGGAGATCCCTATCAGGTTGCCCCATATCATGCCTTTTCCGATCAGAAAAAAGGAGACGTAGAGAAATATTTTACGGATACTGGTGTTGTCTTCGCCTAAGGCTTTCAGGATTCCGATCATATGGGTTCTTTCCAGGATAATAATGAGCAGGCCGGATATCATGGTGAAGCCTGCGACTGCCAGCATCAGGACCAGGATGACTACCACGTTCATATCTAATACCTGGAGCCAGTTAAAGATCATCGGGTTTAACTCTTTGATGGAACGGACATAGAAAGAGTTTCCGTTCCGGTCCTGTTTTTCTATCAGATCGAAATAGAGATCTTCTGCCATATCATCCAGCCGGTTGTAATTATCTACTACTAATTCCAGCCCGCTGACTTCGTCCTGTTCCCAGCCGTTGAGCCGGCGTACCTGTTTGATATCCCCGATGACAAATAATTTATCATAATCGAGGAAGTCTGTTTCATAAATACCTGTGATCGTAAATTTACGTGCCCGTACCTCTTCCTGTACAAAATAGGTCAGGAATGAATCGCCGGTTTTCAATCGTAGCAGATCAGACAGGTATTGAGAGATAATTACATCGGTGGTTGTATTTTTCGGATGAATGGTAAATAGGTCTCCTTCTTTCAAGTTCTCACGGAAAAATGTCCAGTCAAAATCCTGGTCGATCCCTTTGAGGATGATTCCCTGAAAATCCACGTCTGTTTTCAGGATACCCGGTTTGGTTGCAAATTTTTCTACGTGGCGAATGCCCGGATAAGCGCGAAGTTCGTTGAATAATGTATCACTAACGGCTATGGGAGCTGTTTCATAGGAGGTGTTATTATTAAAATTGGAGATCTGGATATGGGAGCCGAAGCCTATGACTTTATTGCGGATCTCTTTTTTAAAACCGATAATGATCGCCACGGAAAGGATCATCACGGCTAAGCCCAGCGCGATGCCTATCATGGCGATGCGTACAGCAGGTGGGGTAACCTGTTTGTTCCCTTCTTTGCTAAAATGTATTTTCTTTGCTATGAATAATTCGAAATTCATTCCATTACCCGACCTGGATATGCTTCCAGTGCCTTTGAAAGAACTACTAATGCTTTAGCAAGATCTTCTTTGTTTAATACATATGCGATCCAAACTTCATTTTTTTCCAGTCCGGGTGTTGTATAGAATCCGGAGCCCGGAGCCATCATAATGGTCTGGCCTTCATACTGAAATTCTTTTAAGCACCATGCACAGAACTTATCTGCGTCGTCTACCGGTAGTTTGGCTACCGTATAGAAGGCTCCCATAGGAATAGGAGAGTAGCAACCGGGTATCCTGTTCAGTCCGTCTATCAGGAATTTCCGGCGTTCTACGTATTCATTATATACGTTCAGCATATATTCTTCCGGTGTGTCCAGGGACGCTTCTGCTACGAGCTGGCCTAACAAGGGTGGGCTTAAACGTGCCTGACACCATTTCATAACATTCTCTTTCACCATTTGGTTTTTGGTGATGATTGCTCCGATACGGATACCGCATTCACTGTAGCGTTTGGATACGGAATCTACTAATACAACATTGTTTTCAATCCCTTTCAGATGGAAGGCTGAAATATAAGGGGCTCCTGTGTAACAGAATTCCTGGTACACTTCATCTGAAAAAAGGAACAGGTCATATTTTTTGACAATATCGCGGATCTGGTCCATCTCTTTTTGTGTGTAGAGATAGCCGGTCGGATTGTTCGGATTACAGATCAGAATGGCTTTGGTGCGGGGGGTGATCAGTTCTTCAAACTTTTCTACTGACAGCAGGGCAAACCCTTCTTCGATAGAGGAGGGGATGGTTTTGATCACTGCTCCGCTGGAAATAGCAAAGGCCATGTAATTGGCATAGGCTGGTTCGGGTACAATAATTTCATCTCCGGGGTCCAGGCAGGCCATAAAAGAGAAAAATACGGCTTCTGATCCTCCGGTTGTAATGATAATATCTTCAACTCCTACATGGATATTGAATTTGGCATAGTATGTTACCAGTTTTTCCCGGAAACTGAGTATGCCTTCACTGGGAGTATATTCCAGTACTTTGCGGTCTATATGTTGTAATGCATCTAATGCAACCTGCGGAGTCGGTAGATCGGGCTGGCCAATGTTAAGATGATACACCTTAATTCCTTTTGCCTTAGCCTGGTTAGCCAGAGGAACTAATTTTCTGATGGGGGAAGCCGGCATATTGACTCCCCGTTGTGAAATACTGGGCATTCTGTATTATTTAGTAAATATACTTATCAGATAATTCGTAAAATGCCACAAAATTAGCGTAAGTTGCAGTATCATGCAAATAAATAGACGGATTAAATACCCGGAGGGGGCGAATCTTTACTGGCATGCATAGTAGAGACGAATGCATGGGGATCAATTATTTTTACTTCGTCTTTTAACCGGGGAAGATCTTTTCGTTCGGCAATAGTAAAAATGATCTCTTTTTCTTTTCCTTCATACATTCCCCGTCCATGCAGGAAGGTTCCACGCATGCCCATACGGTTGACGATCAATTCTTTTATTTCCTGAGTTTTAGGGGAGACAATAAAGACTGCGCGATTGGGATTTTCTGTCTGAAACATTTCTACAATTTTGCCATATACAAAGATGGTGAACCAGGAGTATAAAGGAACGGCCCAATCCTGGAAAACGGCTAAGCCTAGCATGACAATTGCGGAATCTAACAGAATGATGGTGTTACTAACTTTCAGGTTGGAATTATTGGCGATGACGCGGGCTAATACGTCTGTCCCTGCACTGGTGCTGTGTGCCCTGAAAATGCAGGTAACTCCTAATCCTAAAATTGCACCTCCGTAAAAACAGGCAATGAAACTGTCGTTTTCAACCAGTGGTGTATCTCCTAAAAAGTAAGACAGGGTGTCTGTAAAAGCTGAAATCAACAGAAAGGTGACCACTGTTTTAGGACTGGAGGACAATCCTATTTTCTTTATGGCCAGGAACAGGAGTGGAATATTAAAGCATAATGCTGTTGCGCCCATAGGTAAGCCGTCCGGAAAAAGGAGAATACACCTTTGGTTACATGGTGGATCACAATGGAAATCCCGTATACTCCTCCGAGTACGATCTTATAGGGTGCCAGGAATACTACATAGCTTAAAGCCTGCAGAAAGGCTCTGACTATAATAAGGGAATAATCTGTAACACTTTCGTGAATTTGTTTTTTGAAAGCCGGCTTTTGCTGAATGTGTTTCATGTTTGGCTGCGTTAGGATAAAACGCTGCAAAGGTATACAAAAAAGAAGAGATTACCTCTTAAAAGGGTAACCTCTTCTTTTCTATATTCTATTTAGAGAATGTTCTCTTAATACGCAGCTAAGTAAGCATTCGGCATAGAAGTAATGCCTTTTCTGATGTTGTTGTTGTGAGTCACATTCAATAAGATCACATACTTACGATACTGCTCTGGGGTCAACGTTTCTTTCATCAGTTTCAGATTGCTGTATACAGCCTGTTGCATTTTTTGTCTTGTTTTTTTCTTACCTACACGAAGACTTGCTCTCTGCATTTCGATGAAATACTCATTAATGTTCGTTACCTCCTGCATTTGTGCAGGTGTCAGTTCCAGATACTTTGCTAATTTTTCTGTATTAGCTGCAAACGGTTCTTTACTAACTTTGTTCTGGTTGCCCTGGGCAAAACTCATGGTTGCACTTAATAAAAAGGCTGCAACTACCAAACCTAAACTTTTCATAACACCTAAAACCTTAAAATGTTAAACCTAAAAAATAACCTAATAATAATCTAAAAGATAACCGATGCAACCCGTGCATCTCAATAAACAATCTTTTTGTCTCTAATTCCTGTACGAATATACAAACATGTTTTATAACATTATTGTTTAGCAAGTGTAAAAAATGTTAACGCTTCATATATTTATGCTAATGAAGTATTTTTGTAATCTTTTTGTAATAATCAGCGGTGATTTAATATCAAAAAGATAATTTGTCGTATGCTCCTCAGTTTGTATCTCTTATCTACAAAGTAACAGTAAATTTCTATATCAAGGAAACTAATATAGATAAAGAGCAGAAATAAACCGACCAGGGGATGCTATTCTTCGATTAACCGATCAGTTTATTTTTTTCATAGGCAGGTTTGGCAAAGAACCAGTACACCAGTACAGACATAAAACACAGGAGTCCTCCTAACAGAAAGGCGGAAGAAAGATTGAACCGATTGGCTATATAACCCGCCAGTAAAGTTCCTGAACCTACACCCATATCGAAAGAAGTCAGGTAAGTAGAAGTGGCGGTACCACGTAAATGAGGAGGAGCTACATTGACAAAGACATATTGAAAAGCAGGGACGCTTACACCAAATCCAATCCCTATCAGGAGAGAGGAGATAAAAAATACAGTGGGAGAATGAAACAGGGAAAAAATGCAGAAAGAACAGGCGAGGCTTATGATAGACCCAACAGAAACCACATGGATCTTTCCCCGGTCAATTAATTTCCCGGAAATGATCCTTGAAATACCTACTCCTGCAGCCATCAGTATAAAGAAATAGCCCGGATTGGCTACTCCGGTCTCTTTTCCATAGAGTACGACAAAGGAAACGATCATGCCATAGGGAATAGCTGTAAGTATATAGGATAAGGCGGAGGAAAGTGCTTTTATCAGAATAAACCGGTCGAGTGAGAACGGTGGCCGTTTTATTTTTTTCCAGTTTGGATATTGGATAAAGAGGACGGTTAATAAACCGGTCATTGCTGTGCCAAAGGCTACCAGGATCAATGGGTTAAAACCGGTGTTTTCATATAGTCCTATTGCCAGGACAGGGGCTAAGGACATGGATAGGTTCAGAGTCAATCCGTAAAAACCCATTCCTTCCCCTCTCCGTTGGGAAGGGATCACGTCTATGGTGATTGTATTGCCGGCTACTGAGGTTAATCCCATAAACCCTCCCTGAATAAAACGCACAAGGATAAGAGTGGTGATAGTGGTAGCATACAGGTATCCTATGAACATCAGGGAAAACATGCAGAAGGAAAATAAATAAAGCTGTTTCCTGTTGAAACTATCTACTATATATCCGGAAAAAGGGCGGACGCATAATAATCCTAATGTATAGCTGGATAATGCTATGCTGACTAAGGAGGTATCCACCTGTAGTTTTTCCACCAGATAGACAGGCATAGTGGGCATAAGCATATAAAAGGCAAAGCTCATGAAGAAATAGGAAATGCAGCACTGGATAAAATTACGATTCCAGAGTGGGGGCTTTTCTGCATTCATCGGATATTTTTTATGCGAGTTCACTTAATTCCAGCCACCGATGGTTTTTATATCTATCTCTTCTATTACCTGGGTAATACGGGCTGATTTAGCCAGTAGCTCTTCATTGGAAAGTGTACCGGTGGACATCGCTGTTTCAAGGTCCGCTTTTTCCTGTTCTAATGTCGGGATCTTTTTTTCCAGTGCTTCAAACTCTTTCCGTTCTTTGAATGAAAGCTTTTTTTCGTTCCGTTGGTCTCTTTTTGAGTGGGTTTTTCAGTAGCGGGTTTGTTTTTTACCTGTAAAGTGGCTTGTGCCTCTTTTTCTATTTGTTCCTGCATTTCCTTCCAATCCCTGTATTGGGTATAGTTACCCGGGAAATCTTTTAATTCTGCCTGGCCCCGGAAAACCAGCAGATGATCTACTACTTTATCCATAAAATACCGGTCGTGTGAAACTACAATCGCACAACCTTTAAAGTTCCGGAGGTATTCTTCCAGTACGTTCAGGGTCATAATATCCAGGTCGTTGGTCGGTTCATCTAATACCAGGAAATTAGGATTTCTCATAAGGACCGTACATAAATATAATCTGCGTTTCTCTCCTCCGCTCAGTTTATACACATAGCTATGTTGTTTGTCCGGTGTAAACAGGAAATGATTCAGGAATTGAGAAATTCCCAGTTTTTTACCATCTCCCAGATCCACATATTCGGCAATATCCTGGACTACATCGATCACTTTCATTTGTTCGTCAAACCGGAGCCCATCCTGGCTGTAATAGCCAAACCGTACGGTTTCTCCGATATCGAAACATCCGGAATCCGGTTCTACTTCTCCGATCAGCATTTTGATGAAAGTGGATTTTCCGGTTCCGTTGTTCCCTACAATACCCATTTTCTCATACCGGGCAAATGTATAATTAAAATCTTCCAGGATTTTTATATGGTTAAAGCGTTTGCTGACATGTTGAGCTTCAAATATTTTAGAGCCAATATAGGAAGATTTGATAGTCAGGTTTACATTTTCCTGTGTCCGTTCCTGTTTGGCTTTCTTTTCTAATTCATAAAATGCATCTATCCGGTATTTGGCTTTAGTTCCCCGTGCCTGTGGCTGGCGGCGCATCCACTCCAGTTCTTTCTTATATAAATTGTTGGCCCGTTCCACTTCCGTATTTAATGCTTCCATACGTTCCTGGCGTTTTTCCAGGTAATAGCTGTAGTTGCCTTTATACTGAAAGATCCGGCGATGGTCAATTTCCATGATCTCGTTGCAGACCCTGTCCAGAAAATACCGGTCGTGTGTTACCATCAGAATACTGATGTTCTGTCTGCTCAGATAGTTTTCCAGCCATTCGGTCATTTCCAGATCCAGGTGGTTGGTCGGTTCATCTAAAATGATCAGTTCCGGTTCTGTGATCAACACATTGGCCAGTGCTACCCGTTTGAGCTGGCCTCCGGACAATTCTTCTATTTTCTGGTCGAAGTCTGCTATCTTGAGTTGGGATAATATCTGCTTGGCCCGTTGTTCATAATCCCAGGCTTTCAGGGTGTCCATCCGGTGCAGGATGTCTTCCAGTCCCGGATGATTTTCGTCTGTGATCGCTTTTTCATATTCGGCAATTAGGCGTACTGTTTCATTGGGTGAATAAAAACAGGCTTGCAGGACGGTTAGTCCTGCGGGATAGGAGGGATCCTGTTCCAGATAGCCTACCCGTAAATCATTTTTGAATATGACAGCGCCGTTGTCATAATCTTCTTTTCCTGCAATGATATTCAATAGGGTGGTTTTACCGGAGCCGTTTTTAGCGATAAGACCTATTTTTTGTCCTTGTGAAATTCCGAATGTTATATTTTCAAAGAGTACTAAGTCTCCAAAACTTTTGATCAATTTCTCAATCTGTAAGTAGCTGATCATGTTATTTTTTCCTGCCTTAAATATAGGGGCAAAGATAATAAATAAAGAGGGTAGGGCATATACTTGAAGTAAATTTGTTCCGGAAAGTTGAATCAGTAGTGGATTTTCAGAAAAATTATTCTGTAAAAAGTAATGAATAGACATATTATACAACCTTTTAATATTTTGAATCTCTATTCTCCGAAAATCGTACTACATTTGTATGCTATATTATTAAATAAAAATCGTACATGAGTATATTTTCAAAGTTATTTAAGAAAAAGGAAGAAGTTGAAACCTCGCAGGTGAGCAGGGCGGAAGAATTTGTTACCCTTATACGGGTGTATTACCAGGCTGTGATGGCTGTTCAGTTGGGTATTACCAATATGAATATGCTGTCAGATATGGCCTTATTCAAACGCATGTTGAAAATCCCCACTCAGAATAATAAGCTGGGGCTGGCAGAGAAATCCCGGGTTCGTAAGATTCTGATGCAGGAATATGGAATGAATGAGAATTTTTTTAAAGAAATAGATGCCTCTGTTAAGAAGAACTGTAAATCACAAATGGATATCCAGACTTATTTCTTTAAGTTTCAGGGTTTCTGTAATGATCTGTTTCAGTTGATTGAAACTCAGATGCAATGGAAATTTCGTTTTTTAATTCTGTTTAAGAAACTCTTATATGGAATGACTGAAAAGACTATCCATGACATTGTTACTAAGTCCGAATGGAAAGATATCAGTGTACAGAAAGCGGCGTGGAGTATCCGTAAATATAAGGAGTCACTGGGCTATTCAGAGAAATGGATGACTGATTTTGTCTATCATGTGATTCTGTTAGCCAGAAAAGATGCTAAAAAGAGCTCTGCTTCCTGATACTTTCTGAGGTGTTATTTTACTTAATAGTAAAGCGTATTCGGTTAATAATATTTTCTGTCTGTGGGATAAGTGCTACCTGGTCAGTATTATAGATCACATAATCGGAACGCTCTTTTTTTATTTCGTCTGATAACTGGTTGTTGACTCTGCGGAGAACCTCTTCCCGGCTACTCTGATCCCGTTCCATCACTCTTTGAATGCGAACTTCTAGGGGAGTAGAGACCAGTATGGTTTTATCCACAAACTTTTCGAATCCGGATTCAAAAAGAATAGCAGCTTCTATGGCACAGATATCTGTGGATTGTTTTTGAGTCCATGCCATAAAATCCTGGGCTACTTCCGGATGAATGATGGCATTCACTTTAGCCAGATTACCGGGATCTGTAAATATGTGGTGCGCTAATAACGGCTTGTTAATACCTTCGGAGGTATACATTTCTTTTCCGAACAGGGTGGTAAGCTGTTCCCGGATCACGGGTGAGGAGGCGGTCAGTTTTTTACTTTCTTCATCTGCGATATAGACAGGGATACCCATTAATCTGAATAAATGGGCTATGATGGATTTCCCACTTCCAATCCCACCGGTTAAACCTATTTTAATCATCTGTCGTATTTTGCTCTAAAATAAATTCGATTCTGCCCGGACTCAAGGTAATCGTTTCGATCCAATTCGGCTTTTTAGTCAGTGTTATAGGCAAACTTCCTGATATATGTTGTTCTAACGCATAGTAATTGAGCTCAATGGCAAAATCTTCTTCTGTTACGCTTTTAAACCGTGAAAAGGGAATCAGGCAATTTACTTTGATTTCAGCAGGAAATGCCCGTACTATATATTCACGGGGTATGCCGGTAAAGGTAACAGGTATTTCTAATGTTTTTTCAGTAAATTGTTCAACCGGGATACTGATTGAGACATTGGCAGGTTCTATTTCAGTGCCCGGTATCTTCTGAAGTTGCAGGATCCGGTTAACTGTTTTGTTTACTTTGTTAATCCGTGTATATACTGTTTTAATTTCTGCCAGGGTATCTAAAACGGCACTGCTGGAATATACATCTACGGTTGCCGGGGTGATCATTATATCTCCGGAAACGGCGTAGCCTGGTTCTGACAGGATGTCTCCGTTAAACACAACGGGTAACACTTTATGAATACGTTTGCTGTAAGAAAGTTCAATCTCCTGTGGCTCAAATCCCTGTAAGGAGGTACTGGCCAGTAATTGTTTTAAAATATCGCTTTCAATTTCTTTCCTTTTGATTACAAAGGACCCGTTTCCTTCGGATACATTTTTCATATTTACTTCAATCGAAGCAAATAATCTGCCGAACGTATAGTTTAGCAGCACTGTTCCCTTGTCTCTTACGTCTGCTGTTATTTTATCCGGCAGGGTCTGGGTAAAAGCTATATCAGGCGGTATATTCTTATAACGTATAGGAATGGAGATTTCTATATCATACTCCTGTTGCAGGCTTTGTAGCAGCCAGAAGCCAAAGGCTAACAGCACAAAAGCTAAGAAGACTAAAGCCTCTCTCCATTGTTCATGGATCAGAGAAGCTTTAATCTTCATATAAGTAGACTTGAAGAAAGAAGGTTGATTTTCAAGCCGGGTCATTTTCCTGGATTTTATTACTTAGGCTGCATATCCTCTGAGGATGCAAATACAGATGTCTTATCTATTTTAATATGCACACCGTTCGCAATTTCAACCACCATGTATGTATCGCCGATCTCTTTGATTTTACCATAGATACCACCGGCAGTAACTACTTTGTCTCCGGTTCTCATTGCCTCACGGGCTTTTTGAATTTCTTTTTGTTTTTTCTGTTGTGGACGAATCATAAAGAAATAGAAAATACCAATGATGACCACCATCATAATAATTCCGGAGAACTGGGATGCGCCACCTCCTGCCGGAGCCTGAAGTAAAATGCTGAGTAAACTCATACGTTATATCTTTTTATAAATTAATATTGCTGACAGATCACAAATGTAAAGAAAAATCAATCTTTCAACAGGATCTTTTCACTTTTTAATTCATTGACAATAGAATCCAGAATACCATTAATAAAAATGCCACTTTTCGGTGTGCTGTAGTATTTGGCTGTGTCGATATATTCGTTAAGAGTTACGTTAATGGGAATAGTAGGGAATGTCATGATCTCTGTCAGTGCGATCTGCATAATAAGTAGATCCATATTGGCAATACGTTCAGTTTTCCAGTTTTTCATGTGTTTATCGATCCTTGCACGGTATTCAGTTCCATGTAGAATGGTTTCCCGGAAGAGTTTAATGGCAAAGGAACGGTTCTCCAGATCTTTAAACATTGGTAAAAGAGGTTGTTTGGAACCTTCAGCTTCTTCAAAACGTTTAATGGTTTTCAGAGCAAAGGTTTCGACAATTTCAATGTCATCATTCCAGTAAATGCTTTTGTCCTCCAGGTATTCCGTTACCATTTCATTTCCGCAGATCACCTTTTTAAAGACTGCCCGCCAGAATTCCTTATCGGTTTCATAAGAGTCTTCCGGATTATTTACATACTCCTGGTATAGATCTGATGCGACTATCTGTTTCCGTACGTCTTTCAGGAAATCCCTGTCATTGCTCCAGGAAAGTTTACGCTCCGAAGTATATTTAATTAGGGATTCATTTTCTGCCAGTTGCCAGGCCAGACGGTTATTGACTAATTTCATATTCGGATTTAATTCCGCTTCTGAGGGAAGATACTTATGTTTCTTATTATCCAGGACTCTCTCATGCAGGTTGGTTAAATCTATGATAAGAAGTAAAAAATAGTGATATAAGTCATATGACTTCTGTAGGCTGAAAAGTAATTCATTTTCCGCTACTTTTAGATCGTTGCTGCCGTTCTGATAATATGCATAGATTATCTGAAGGACTTTAATGCGAATTAATATTCTGTTAATCATCGTTTGAAGGAACCTATTGTTTTTTATGAGTTGCAAAGGTAATTAATCTTTATCAGAAAAGAAATTCAGGCCAATTAAATTCACAAAAGGGAGGCTTATTTTTCAAAATCATTCACATTCAATATATTTTAATAGGTTAAAATAGTTGTTAT
>JAJQFE010000007.1 GCA_021201295.1 Tannerellaceae bacterium
ATATATATAAATATATATTATTAATAATATAATAAATATATATATATAATTTTATATAGTTTTTCAATCAGAATTTTACATGTAGAAGAAGGAAAAGAAGCGGTCCGTTATTTCCACTTGTCCGGGAATTCGTTTGGTCATTTAGTAACGAGAAACCCTACTTCCCGAATATGACTCTTTCATTTCAGTTACCGGGGATCTCTTATCCCCGTGTTTCTGGTATGAGGGACTTCTTACAGGTCCTTTTCCGGGTTTTCTGAAACTATTCTTTCCGGTAGGCTGTTTACTAAAACGAACCCGGGAAAAACAGTCAGGAGCAGGGTATGGAAAGACCCCTTTATTTCCCGGATCAGTTTTTTTATCTGTAAAAAATATACATATGCCGTTATTAGCTTCGATCAGTTCCATCGACTTACCTTTTAAAATTCCACAACAGGAAGTAAAGGACTATGCCCACCGGATGTTTGGGAGTTCGTTTCCCGAAGTGGAACGCATATTACCGGTTTTTGACCACACAAGTATCCAGATGCGTAATCTGTGTAAACCGTTAGACTATTATTATCTTCCCCATACCTTTCAGGAACGGAACCGGGACTATATCACGCTGGCATTGGATTACTCCGTGGAAGCAGTGGAAAAATGCCTGGTATCCGCTCAATTTCCCAAAGAGGCGGTGACAGATCTTATTTTCGTTTCCTCTACCGGGCTGGCAACTCCCGGACTGGATGCCCTGATTATAAACAAAATGCGTCTGAATCCTTCCGTAAACCGGATGAGTGTGTTCGGGTTAGGGTGTGGAGGAGGAGTGTCCGGATATGCCAAAGCCTGTACGCTGGCTAAAGCCAATCCCCATGCGGTGGTCTTATTGGTTGCCGTGGAGTTGTGTTCGCTGACCTTTATGCGGGATGATTTCAGTAAAAGTAATTTTATAGGCACCACGCTTTTTTCCGATGGCGTAGCCGCCTGTCTTATCACCGGAGACTAGGCTCCTGCTACCTATGGGAGGCAAGTGGCTTTTGTTGCCAGTGAGAGCCGGTTGTATTATGACACCCTGGACATTATGGGCTGGGATTTTATGGATGGCGGTTTTAAGGTGGTTTTTTCACCGGGCATCCCTTCTATTATTGCCAGACATGTGAAAAAGGATGTCTGTTCGTTTTTAGAGAAGCAGGGATTAACGCTGGCGGATATTGCCTGTTTTATTTTTCATCCGGGAGGTATGAAAGTGCTGGCTGCCTATGAGGAGGCGCTGGAGCTGGGAGGTAATTTTCTGGAAACCACCCGGGAGGTAATGGCAGATTATGGGAATATGTCGAGCACTACTGTTCTGTATGTATTGCAACGGTTTATCGAACAGAAAAAAGAACCGGGATATGGATTGATGGCTTCTATGGGACCGGGATTTTCCTGTGAGTTAGCGCTGATTTACTTAAACTGATCCATATGGCATTCTGGTTTTTTATCGGGTTTATCATTCTCCTGCGCTTAGGTGAGCTGTCACTGGCCCGCCGGAATGAACAATGGCTGCTGCAACAGGGTGCGGTTGAGTACGGACGGAAACACTACCCGGTAATGGTGGCATTACGCACGAGATTTATCTGGTCTATGATCGCGGAATACCTGATCCGGGGTGCGGGACATTACAGTCTGGCTTTGCTTGTGTTGTTCCTGTTCTTACTGGCGATGAAGGCCTGGGTGATCTCTACCCTGGGAAAGTTCTGGAATACCCGGATCTATCGTGCCCCGGATTTTCCATTGGTAAAAAAAGGGCCTTACAGGTATATCAAACATCCCAATTACCTGATTGTCATAGCTGAAATAGCTGTAATCCTGCTTGTTTTTCATCTCTGGTATACGGCTGTTATTTTTTCGGTACTCAATGCCTGTATGCTCTATGTCAGGATCCGGGAAGAAAACAAAGCGCTGGACATGTAAAAGCACATAAGAATGAGGGGAAAGCATTAAAATTGTCAATGGTCACTTGTCAATTATCAATTAAAAACCCTACCTTCGTAGTCTTAAAATAAAAGTCAAGTTATTTGCCATGGGTATTTTTAGTTTTTTCAGTAAAGAAAAAAAGGAAACTTTAGACAAAGGATTATCAAAGACCAAAGAGAACGTTTTTTCGAAGATCACCAAAGCCATCGCCGGAAAAAGTAAAGTGGATGACAATGTCCTGGATGAACTGGAAGAGATCCTGATCACGTCTGATGTGGGAGTAGATACTACGCTGAAGATCATCAAACGGATAGAAGAACGTGCAGCCAGAGATAAATATGTGACTACTCAGGAACTGACTACCTTGCTGCGGGATGAGATCGCGCAGCTTCTTACTGAAAATAAAACGGAAGATGCGGAAGGGTTTGTGACTCCGGAAGACAAGAAACCCTATGTCATTATGGTCGTAGGAGTGAACGGGGTCGGTAAAACCACAACTATTGGCAAATTGGCTTATCAATTTAAACAAGCAGGTAAAAGGGTCTATTTAGGTGCTGCCGATACCTTCCGGGCCGCTGCTGTGGAACAGTTAGTGATCTGGAGTGAGCGGGTAGGGGTTCCGGTCGTTAAACAGAAGATGGGTTCCGATCCGGCTTCTGTGGCCTATGATACCTTAAGTTCTGCCGTAGCCAATCAGGCGGATGTGGTGATTATTGACACTGCGGGCCGTCTGCACAACAAGATTAACCTGATGAATGAATTGACCAAGATCAAAAATGTTATGAAAAAGGTAGTTCCGGATGCACCTCATGAGATCTTACTGGTATTAGACGGTTCTACCGGACAGAATGCTTTTGAACAGGCCAAACAGTTTACGGCAGCTACAGAAGTCAATGCCCTGGCTGTAACCAAACTGGATGGTACCGCCAAAGGTGGTGTGGTAATCGGTATATCGGACCAGTTCCGGATCCCGGTTAAATACATCGGTTTAGGAGAAGGTATCGAAGACCTCCAGGTATTCAATAAACGTGCTTTCGTAGATTCCCTCTTCGGGGAATGAGGAATATTTTAGTAGTCAAAGGAGAGAATTCCCAAGTAGTCAAAGTAGTTAAAGCATAGAAAATATATATATATATATATTTATTTCTACTTAACTTCTAATGAGCAAAGCGAATGATAGCTCCTTAACTCCTTTAACTCCTGATTAAATCTGAATGAAAAAAAACAAAGTCGATATTATCACATTAGGCTGTTCCAAGAATCTGGTGGATTCGGAACAACTGATGCGTCAGTTTAAGGCCAATGGTTATACTGTTTCCCATGATCCTGCCAAGGTCAATGGAGAGATTGTGGTTGTAAACACCTGTGGGTTTATTGGAGATGCCCAGGAAGAATCTATTCATATGATCTTAGCATTGGGTGAGGCTAAAAAACGGGGAACCATCGGCCAGCTCTACGTGATGGGTTGCCTTTCGGAACGTTTTCTGGAAGAACTGAAACAGGAATTGCCGGAGGTAGACCGTTTTTATGGAAAGTTTAACTGGAAAGAGCTGATTTCGGATCTGGGGAAACCCTATTTCCAGGATCTGGCGGCTGACCGAGTACTGACCACACCAGCGCATTATGCTTACCTGAAAATCGGTGAAGGATGTAACCGCACCTGTTCCTATTGTTCGATCCCGATCATTACCGGACGCTACCGGTCACAACCTATCGAAGAGATGGAGAAGGAGGTTCGTCTGTTAGTCAGCCAGGGAGTGAAAGAATTCCAGATGATAGCCCAGGACCTGACTTATTACGGTCTGGACCTCTATAAACGGTATGCTCTACCGGAACTGGTGGAACGGATTGCCGATATTCCCGGAGTGGAGTGGCTCCGTCTGCATTATGCGTATCCCACTCATTTTCCTTTTGACCTGCTGCGGGTGATGTGTGAACGGGAGAATGTGTGTAATTATCTTGATATTGCCCTGCAACATATCAGTGACCCGATGTTAAAGCAGATGCGCCGTAACATTACGAAGGAGGAAACCTATGAACTGATGCAGCGTCTCCGGGAAGAAGTACCGGGTATTCATTTACGCACGACCCTGATGGTGGGCCATCCGGGAGAGGGTGAGCAGGATGTGGAAGAGATGGTGGAGTTTATCCGTACCATTCGTTTTGAACGGCTGGGGGCGTTTGCTTATAGCCATGAGAGCGGGACCTATGCTTACCAGCATTATGAGGATTTCATCCCACAGGAGGTAAAGCAGGATCGCCTGGATTACATTATGCGTATACAGGAACAGATTGCCGGTGAGATCAGTGCCTCCAAAACAGGGCAGACTTTTAAAGTTATTATAGACCGGGAAGAGGATGATTTCTATATCGGCCGTACGGAATTTGATTCTCCGGAGGTGGACCCGGAAGTCCTGATCACGAAAGAGCAGCCCTTATCTGTGGGTAATTTCTATCCGGTTAAGATCGAGTCTGCGGATACTTTTGACCTGTATGGGAGAGTCTTATGTAGTAGGTAAAGGAGTTAAGGAGTTATCATTCGCTTTGCTCATTAGAAGTTAAGTAGAAATAAAAATATATTCTCTTTATGCTTTAACGACCTGTCTACTTATCTTCTTTGACTCCTGGACTCCTTTAACTCCTTTTTTAATCCCCCATATTCATTAAAAACTGTAAATAGATTTGCCGGTTTACAAAAAAATAACTAATATCGCAGATAATTAGGATCTTAAGGCTATATAGATGAATAACAAAGAATTGGTAACAAACTTAAGCAAGCGGTTAGGATGGAGCAACCAGGAGGTTTCAGACATGTTAACAGGTCTTGGTTCCGTTATTAGTTCACACCTGGTTGATAATGACACCATCTATTTTCCCGGTTTCGGGCAGTTTGAAGTAAAGAAGAAAGCGGAACGGGTCTCTGTTAATCCTGCCAATGGTAAACGCTATCTGGTTCCTCCCAAACTGGCTCCGGTTTTTAAACCGGGTACTACGCTTAAAAATAAATTAAAAGAACTTCCTTCGCATGAATAACCGATTGTCCATACAGGATCTGGCCGGGATTTTAGCTAAGCAGTCCGGCAGAGAAAAGAAATCGATTGAACTTTTCCTGCGGGAATTTATTGCTGTGGTGACAGAAGGGGTGTTCACGGATAAACTGGTTAAGATCAAAGGGATCGGAACCTTTAAGATTATTCTGGTAGAGAAACGGGAAAGTATTCATGTGAATACAGGAGAACGTATTCTGATCCCGGCTCATTATAAATTTTCTTTTACTCCGGATAAGAAAATGAGGGAAGAGGTGAACCGGCCCTTCTCTATTTTTGAGACTATTGAACTCAATGAAGGAGTGGACTTCTCGGAACTGGAACATAAAGAGGAAGAACCTGTGGCAGATGCTGCTCAGGAAATCCATACTCCAGTATCCGAAGCAGATCCGGAAGAGCGTGTGGGTGCACCGGAACAAATGGATGTAAACCCGGTGGAACCGAAGCCGGACCACCTGCCTGTAGCGGAAAGTCCGGTTCATGTCATAGAAACATCTGTGGTTACAGAAGAACTGATGATAGATCCTCTACATTCGGGAAAGGTAGAAACAGAACCTGTAAAGGAGACAGAGACACCGGAAATACCGGAAGTTTCTCCGAAACCTGTTCCGGTAAAAAATCAGGAGCGTCCTGTTCAGGAGGAAATCTCTTCTCCGGAATCTTCCCATCCTGCAAAAGAGACCCCATATTCAACTGTTCAATCTACTGATAAAAAGAATATTACTTCTGGATCCGGAAGTAAAAGTTCAGGAAAAAGATTATTGATCTCTTTCCTTTTAATTATAGGGATGGGTGTGGGAATCGGGTATGTTTTTACAAACCATATCCTTTCAGAAGATCCACCGGAACAATCAGTGATTCCTGCTTCTCTAACCACAGTGCCGGAAGTGATTACTCCGGAAGAAGCTACTCCCGGGACGGCTGAATCCATAACCGGTGACGAACAGACTCAGCAGGAAGAACCCGGCCGGGCCCTTTCTGCCGAACCAGCTCAGGAAATCCTTGCTACCGTACCCATAGAGGCCGGAAGCCGTTTAACGTTGATCGCTCTGGAACATTACGGACATAAATTATTCTGGGTATATATTTATGAATTTAATAAAGCCACCATACAAGACCCTAATAACATTCCTATAGGAACGCTTATTAAAGTTCCTTCTCCGAAACTATATGGGATAGACCGCCGTAGTAAAACTTCTTTAGAAAAAGCGGCTGAACTCCAGACCGCTATTCTGACTGGACAATGAGGAAAGGAACCTGTTATTTTAACTAAAATAAATCAAACTATGAAAGGGAAGTTAGTATTATTTAACTGCGAAAGTTCAATATACGAATTTAACATTTCTATTTTTGTGCATCTAAAAATAAAATATCAAATAAAACACTATAATTAAGAAATTCTATGAATCAGACAATAGACATTCGTGAGTTGAATGAACGGATTGAAAGTAAAAGTTCGTTCGTGAACATAATCACTATGGGTATGGACCAGACGATTGTTGGTCAGAAACATTTAGTAGAATCATTATTGATTGGTCTTCTTTCAGACGGACATATTTTACTGGAAGGTGTTCCGGGGCTGGCAAAGACGTTAGCCATTAAAACGCTTGCCTCGCTGATCGATGTCAAATATAGTCGTATCCAGTTTACTCCGGACCTGCTTCCGGCTGACGTACTGGGAACCATGATTTATAGCCAGAAAAACGAAGAATTCCAGGTGAAACAAGGACCTGTCTTTGCGAATTTTGTGCTGGCGGATGAAATTAACCGGGCTCCGGCTAAAGTGCAGAGTGCTTTGCTGGAGGCCATGCAGGAACGCCAGGTAACTATCAGTGAACATACCTATAAATTACCGGAACCATTTTTAGTCATGGCTACCCAGAACCCAATCGAGCAGGAGGGAACTTATCCGCTTCCTGAAGCGCAGGTAGACCGTTTTATGCTGAAAGTCATCATTAACTACCCTAAAAAAGAAGAGGAAAAATTAATCATCCGCCAGAATATTTCAGGGATTAAACCGAATATCAAACCGATCCTTACCAAAGAGGAGATCCTGGAAGCCCGTAAGGTGGTGCGTGATGTCTATATGGATGAAAAGATTGAACGGTATATTGTCGATATTATTTTTGCTACTCGTTTCCCACAGGAACATGGTCTTTCCAATTTAGCCAATATGATTTCTTTCGGGGTTTCTCCACGTGCTTCCATCAATCTGGCGTTGGCAGCCCATGCCTATGCATTTATCAAACGCAGAGGGTATGTGATCCCGGAAGACATTCGTGCCGTATGCCATGATGTAATGCGTCACCGGATTGGTTTAAGCTATGAAGCAGAAGCCAACAACCTGACTCCGGAAGAGGTCATCAGCGAGATCCTGAATAAAGTAGAGGTACCTTGAGAATAATCAGGAGTTAAAGGAGTTAAAACATAAAAAGAGAAAAATATATATTTATTTCTACTTAACTCCTAATGAGCAAAGCGAATGATAACTCCTTTAGCTCCTTAACTCCTGGATTACTTAATCAGTATAATTATGAAAACAAGTGAACTATTAAAGAAAGTTCGTCGGATTGAGATAAAGACACGTGGATTGTCCCGGAATATATTTGCAGGGCAGTATCACTCGGCGTTTAAGGGGCGTGGTATGGCTTTCAGCGAGGTCCGCGAGTATCAATATGGGGATGATATACGTGATATTGACTGGAATGTAACTGCCCGTTATGTCCGTCCTTATATTAAAGTGTTCGAAGAGGAACGTGAATTGACTGTAATGCTGATGATTGATGTTTCCGGAAGCCGGGATTTCGGTTCTGTGAATGTGATGAAAAAAGAAATCATTACGGAGCTGGCTGCTACGCTGGCTTTTTCTGCGATCCAGAACAATGATAAGATTGGTGTCATTTTCTTTTCCGATAAGATTGAGAAATTTATTCCTCCCCAGAAGGGGAAAAAACATATTCTTTATATTATTCGTGAATTGATTGATTTTCAACCCGATGATAAAAAGACGGATATCAGCCATGTATTGAAATATCTGACGAATGCTATCAAAAAACGTTGTACGGCTTTCCTGATCTCTGATTTTATTGATAAGGGAAACTTCAAAGATGCCCTGACCATTGCGAACCGCAAACATGATGTGGTGGCCATTCAGGTGTATGACCGGCGTGAAACAGAACTACCTGCTGTCGGACTCCTTAAGATCAAAGATGCGGAAACGGGTGAGGAACGCTGGATAGACAGTTCGTCATCCCGTGTGAGAGAGGCTTATGCACAATGGTGGAACCACCGTCAGGAGGTGATGAGTGATACGTTTAAGAAATGTCGTGTGGACTCCGTCTCTATCCGTACAGAAGATGATTATGTGAAATCATTAATTGCTCTGTTTGACAAACGAAATTAAATGCATGCAAATGAAAGTAAGAAATAGAGGTGTTCTGCTGCTGATCTGCCTGCTGGCCTTGTTTGGCCTTGGGAAGGGATGGGGGCAGAGAACCTTGATCGATGTTAAGATAGATGAAGCTGCTATATTAATCGGAGAACAGACACTTCTCCACTATACGGTCACTACGGATCAGGATAAGGAGGTCCGAGTACTGATTCCACGGGATACGTTGATGCGTGGAGTGGAGGTACTGGCTGTATCTCTTCCGGATTCTTCTGTGATCGAGAATAACCGCTTAGTGATCCGGCAGGATATCCTGATTACTTCTTTTGATTCTGCTTTGTATCTGTTACCTCCGTTAAGGGTGGTAGACGGAGTGGATACGGTGTACTCCAACCAGGTAGCGTTAAAGGTTTCTACTATTGATGTGAATGTGGATGCGCCGGAGAAGTTTTATGATATCAAGGCGGTCTGGAAACCGCCGTTTGTGTTTGCGGACTACTTCCCGATCCTGTTCGGATTGGTGCTGGCAGTATTTCTGATTTGTGTGATCGGGTATATTGTTAAGAAACTTCGCAATAAAGAATTGATTCTACCTGCTAAAAAGGCTGCTCCGGCCTTGCCTCCGCATGTGCAGGCAGTGAAAGAGCTGGATGAAATCAAGCATCAGAAATTGTGGCAGCAGGGAAGGAATAAGGAGTATTACACACTCATCACGGATACCTTGCGCCGGTATATTGTCAACCGGTATGGAATGAATGCTATGGAGATGACTTCTGCTGAGATCCTGGATATTATCCGCCGGGAGAATGGGACGGATTCTGTCTATGCCAATCTGAAACAGATCCTGCAATTAGCGGATTTTGTGAAGTTTGCCAAGATGAATCCACTGCCGGATGAAAATGAGCTGAGTATGATGAATGCGTATCTGTTCGTAAACCAGACTAAACCGACTGAGGTGATCCAGCCTGACAAGGCGGAAGAGAAAACTGAGGGAACGAATGAATCAAAATTAACAAACGAATAAGATGGTATTTGCAAATCCTACATATCTGTATTTATTAGTGTTGCTGATTCCCTTGACCGGATGGTATATCTGGAAATTGCGTAAGAGCCAGGCCAGCTTGCAGGTCTCTTCTTCGCAGGCTTTTGAGGCACTGGAAGCAACTTCTTATAAAGTTTATCTGAGACATGTTCCTTTTGTGTTGCGGATGGCGGCTATTGCTTTGCTGATCATCGTACTGGCACGTCCGCAGTCTACCAATAGCTGGCAAAATTCTTCTACGGAAGGGATTGATATTATGCTGGTGATGGACATTTCCAGTAGTATGCTGGCTGAAGACCTGAAACCTAACCGTCTGGAAGCCTCTAAGGATGTGGCTGCCTCCTTTATCAACGGACGCCCGAATGATAACATCGGTCTGGTGGTCTTTTCCGGAGAGAGTTTTACTCAGTGCCCGCTGACGACTGACCATACGGTCTTACTGAACCTGTTCAAGGATATCCACTGTGGCATGATCAATGATGGAACAGCGATTGGCCTGGGGCTGGCTAATGCCGTCAGCCGTATCAAAGACAGCCAGGCTATCTCTAAAGTGATCATTCTGCTGACAGATGGTGAAAATAATATGGGGGAAATTGCTCCGATCACTGCTGCGGAGATTGCCCGTACGTTTGGTATACGTGTCTATACGATTGGTGTCGGTACGAAAGGAGAAGCTCCATACCCGTTCCAGACAGCTTTTGGTGTGAAGTATCAGAATATCCCTGTAGATATTGATGAGCCGACACTGAAACAAATAGCAGCTACTACCGGAGGCCAGTATTTCCGTGCTACTGATAATTCCAGCCTGAAAAACATCTATACGGAGATTGATAAACTGGAAAAGACCAAAATCAGTGTGCAGGAATACAGTAAAAAGCAGGAGGAATACAAATACTGGGCGTTGCTGGTATTTGGATTGCTGTTGTTAGAAGTAATTTTTAGAAATTCGTTGTTGAGAAATATACCATAAATTAAAAGGCTTATGTTTCGTTTCGCAAATCCGGACTTTTTATATTTGCTTTTTCTGCTTCCGGTTGTGGTCGTATTCTATATGTATACGATCCTTCAAAAGAGAAAAGCTATCAGGAAATATGGTAACCCTGCGTTACTCTCTGAATTGATGCCTGAAGTGTCTTATAAACGTCAGCATCTGAAATTCTGGTTATTACTGGCAGCCATGACTATGGTTATCTTTATCATTGCCGGTCCTCAGTTTGGCTCCAAACCGGAGACGGTCAAACGGCAGGGAGTGGAGATTATGGTTTGTTTAGATGTGTCTAACTCTATGCTGGCGGAAGATGTGGCTCCTAACCGGCTGGATAAGTCCAAACAGATGTTGTCACGCCTGACAGATGGGCTGACAAATGATAAAGTAGGGCTGATTGTTTTTGCGGGGGATGCCTTTACGCAGATTCCCATCACTTCGGATTATATATCTGCTAAAATGTTTCTTTCTTCTATTTCTCCTTCCATGGTTTCCACACAGGGTACTGCTATCGGGGCTGCTATCAATTTAGCGGTCCGTTCGTTTACTCCCAGTGAGACTTCAGATAAGACCATTATTCTGATTACGGACGGGGAGAATCATGAAGATGATGCGATTGGAGCAGCTACGAAAGCTGCCGAGAGAGGTATCCGTGTAAATATTGTAGGCATGGGGTTACCAAATGGAGTTCCCATCCCGATAGGAGGAAATAACAATTTCATGCGTGACAAAGAAGGAAATGTCGTGGTCACGAAACTGAACGAACAGATGTGTCAGGAAATTGCGGCAGCGGGTCAGGGTATGTATGTACGTGCTGATAATACAAATTCTGCCCTGAAGGCGTTACAGAATGAAATTGACAAAATGAATAAGTCGGAAGTGGAAAGCAGGATCTACTCAGAGTATGATGAACAGTTCCAGACGTTAGCCTGGATCGTGTTATTCCTGTTGATCGCTGAGTTCCTGACAATGGATCGTAAAAACCGGATCTTCCGGAAAATTAAACTATTTTCTTAATGAGATGGAAATGATGAGACTTACTATGCAGAAAATAGGATTATGGCTGCTGGCCGGTATGCTTTCTTCCGGTACTGTCTATGCTCAGAAAGCGGAGCGTAAGAATGTGCGGGAAGGGAATAAGTTATATACGAATGAACAATATACGGAGGCTGAAATCGCTTACCGGAAAGGGTTGGATGTGAATCCCCGTTCGTTTGAGGGGACTTTCAACCTGGGAAATGCTCTTTATAAGCAACAAAAGTTTCCGGAAGCGGCTGAACAATACCAGTTGCTGGCCGGACAAGGGGAAAAACTGCTGATGGATGATCCTGCCAATGCTGAAAAATTGGCACAGGTGTTCCATAATCTGGGAAATATCAGTATGTCCAATCAGGATTATGCTCAGAGTATTGAGACTTATAAACAGGCATTAAGGCTGAATCCTACGGATGATGAAACCCGCTATAACCTGGCTTTGGCACAGAAATTGCTGGAAGACCAGGAGGGAGATGGAGGTGGTGGTGGCCAGGATGATAATCAGGAAGACCAGCAGGACCAGGACAATCAGAATGATCAACAGCAACAACCACAGCAGCAGGAGCAGGATGATAATCAGACGCAGGAGGAAGAACAACCGAATGAACAGATGAGCCAGGACAACGCTCAGCAAATATTGGATGCCTTCCTGCAAGATGAAAAAGACACTCAGGAAAAAGTGAAGCAGGCGCAACAGCAACAGCAACAACGTCGCAGAACGGATAAAGAGTGGTAATAATAAATAGTAACTGAAAAAACATATGGATATAATGAGGAAATTCATTTTCTTATTGGCTTTTTTTCTTTCACCTGGCATAATCGCAAATGCTCAGAATGTCGTGTTTAAGGCTTCTGCTCCGGAAGCAGTTGCGATGGGGCAGCAATTCCGTCTGACATTTACGGTCAATGGAGATGGTAAAGAGCTCAGGCTGCAGGAGGAGATCCGGGATTTTGAAGTATTAATGGGGCCTTCACAGTCTCGTTCACATAGTACACGGATTATTAATGGCCAGTCTACGACGGAAACAAGTACGACCTTTACTTATGTACTGATGGCTAAACAAGAGGGCACATTTACTATACCTCCGGCGGTTGTGAAAGTGAATAACTCCAATTATACATCCAACGGATTAACGGTGAAAGTTCTTCCGGCAGATCAGGTGGCAGCGGCAGGAAACAATAGCCAGGGACAGGAAGGCAACACACCGGCAGTAAGTGATAATGATATTTTCATGCGCATGACCGTCTCTAAAACAAATGTCTATGAGCAGGAAGGTTTTTTGGTTACTTTTAAATTATATACATTAGTGGATCCTACTTTCAGAAATGTCAAATTCCCTGAATTTGAAGGATTCTTGGCACAGGAAGTGGAATTGCCGGAGAACAAACAGTTCACGCTGGAAAACTATAATGGCCGCAATTACCAGTCTGTGGTGTTAAAACAAGCAGTGTTGTATCCCCAGCGTTCCGGAAAGCTCACCATTGAGGGAGGCCGTTTTGAAATAGTGGTAAGGGTACCCACCCAGCAACGGGTCAGAAGTATTTTTGATGATTTCTTTGCTACGTACCGGGATGTCAATAAAACCCTGACGACTCCTCCTATGACTATCGATGTGAAACCTTTACCTTCCGGTAAGCCCGCTTCTTATTCCGGTGGAGTGGGTGACTTCACGATGACGGCCGCGATCAGTTCGGATCATATCAAAGCCAATGAAGCGGTTACTGTCAACATACAAATCAATGGTTCGGGTAATGTCCGGTTAGTGAAAAACCCGGAAGTGATCTTCCCGAATGACTTTGATGTGTATGACCCCAAGGTGGAAACCAATATTCGTACTAACGCATCGGGTGCCAGTGGAAGTAAAACCATTGAATACATGGCTATTCCCCGGTATGGTGGTGATTTTGAGATCCCAGCTATCCAATTCTCCTATTTTGACCTGAAAAGTGACTCCTATAAAACGCTTACGGCAGGTTCTTATAGATTACATGTGGAGAAAGGAGAGGGGGGAGATGCCTCTGCTCCGGTGGTTTCCAATTTCGGTAACCGGGAAAATGTAAGATACCTGGGTCAGGATATCCGTTATCTGAAAGTGAAAGGATTTAATTTCATTTCTAACAGCGACATTTTCTATGGCTCTTTTATGTATTTCTTATGTTACCTGATCCCGGCTATTCTGTTTATTGTCTTTTTCTTTGTTTACAGAAAACAGATCCGAGAGAATTCCAACCTGGCTTTGGTACGTACAAAGAAAGCAAATAAAACAGCGGTTAAACGTTTGAAAATTGCCGGTAAACTATTGAAGGAGAATAAGCGTGAGGAGTTTTATGAAGAGGTGTTAAGAGCATTGTGGGGATATCTGAGTGATAAACTGAATATTCCTCAGGCTAACCTGACCAAGGATAATGTGGAAGCAGAGCTGACTCTATATGGTGTGGATGAAGCGTTAATTAATGAATTTATGGAAATCCTGAATACGTGTGAATTTGCCCGGTATGCACATTCACAAGACCATGAAGAGATGGATAAGTTGTATGAATGGACAGTGGATGCTATCGGCAAAATGGAAAATACGATCAAGAAGTAAAATATGAAGCGTTACAGATATATGAAAAAGATACTTTTTTGCTTATTCGCTCCATTACTGGTGTGGAGTGCTTTTGCGCAGGATACGGCAATTAAAGAAGCGGAAGTGGCCTATACGAAAGAAGACTATCAGGCTGCGATCCGGATCTATGAAGAGGTGCTGGGTGCGTATGGTAAATCTGCTGCTATTTACTATAATTTAGGAAATGCTTATTATAAGGCAGGAGAAGTAGCACCGGCCATCCTGAATTATGAAAGAGCGCTCGTTTTAGATCCAGGAGATGCTGATATACGGTTCAATCTCCAGATGGCCAGACAAAGGGCGGTGGATAAAATCGAACCTGTAGGCTCTTTTTTCCTGACCCGCTGGTTTAAAGGGATTGAAAATATGGGAGCTGCTGATTCCTGGGCTAAATTAGGGATCGGTAGTTTCATTCTATTTCTGGGGTGTTTGCTACTTTTTTTCTTTTCGCGTTGGATACGGCTGAAAAAAACTGGTTTTTATTTAGGTATTATATTTCTCATTATCACTATATTTGCAAACATATTTGGCTACAACCAAAAAGATGAATTGGTGCACCGGGACACTGCTATCGTGTTTTCACCAACCGTAACGGTAAAAAGTTCTCCGGATGCAAGCGGGAATGATCTCTTTATTTTGCATGAGGGAACAAAAGTCTATATTAAGAGTACCCTGGGAGAATGGAAGGAGATTGAACTGGAAGATGGAAATGTAGGATGGATGCCGGATAAAGATATTCAGATTATCTGATACCATTTTTTTATTTTGCAATCTAACAAACTGAATGCTTGAAGAAATACTGATACATGAGCGTGAGGCATTCTTTTTCATGAATGGTAGTGACTCTGTTTTTTTTGACCGGTTTATGTGGCTTTACTCCAGTAAAGTAGTCTGGTTGCCCCTGGCTGTTTTTATTCTTTTCATATTAATTTATAAAAATAAGTGGAAGGAGTCATTACTGATCCTGTTAGGTATTGTGCTGGTAATTACTTTATGTGACCAGTTTACTTCTCATCTTTGTAAACTTGTTTTCTCCCGTTTTCGTCCTACTCATCATCCCGATTTTATGGAGCATGTAAAAACTGTGTTTGGTTACCGGGGAGGAAGATATGGGTTTATGTCCAGCCATGCAGCCAATGCATTTGGTTTTGCTACTTTTCTATCCCTGCTTTTACGGAATCGATTGTTGACGTTAATCCTGTTTTTCTGGGCCGCTTTGATGGCGTATACCCGTATTTATTTAGGTGTTCATTTTATTTCTGATATTGTGCCGGGAGCCATTCTGGGTACCATGTTCGGTTACCTTGTACATTGGCTATATCTGAAGAGCCGTCCTTTATTAATAAGGGAAGGAGAGGAGAGTAGTTCGTTTTCCTATACTTTATATGCTCTGCATCCCCCTCAACTCATTGCTATAGGTATATTTACCACCATTCTTCTGATGGTTGCCTTTAATGCACCATTGATCCACTTTTTGGTTTGAGAGAGATTACATGCCGTAAAGCATGTTTATTTATTGTCAATATTTTTGTTCTGCTACGAGATATTCACTAAGTTAGTGGCATAGAAAATTAATAAAAGTATTAACCTTCAAAATAAGGGAGCCATGACAAAGACGATCACATTTAACGAATTGCGTAAAATCAAAGACAGTTTGCCTAACGGTACGACTCACCGTATTGCAGATGAATTGGGTATTTCCGTTGAAACTGTCCGTAATTATTTTGGTGGGCATAATTATAAAGATGGTAATAGCTGTGGGATTCATATTGAACCGGGTCCTGATGGTGGACTGGTTGTCCTGGACGATACCACTATTTTAGATCGTGCTTTACAGATCCTGGAAGAAAACAAGGTTTCTGTAGCACCTGAGGCGTAAGAAAGTTAACAACCTCTTTAGATAATCCCATAGCTGAATAATAAAGAGCTATGGGATTTTTTTATTCTCAACATTTAATAAATTGCTATTGTTTAACTAATAAAAAATAGGATTATGGAAGACAAATTAATCACATTAGCTATCCACACGTATGAAAAAGCCCAGATTCTTAAAACGATATTGGAAACAGAAGGGATAGAGGTTTATATTCATAATGTGAACCTGATCCAGCCTGTAGTATCAGCAGGTGTTCGTGTGAGAATTAAAGAAAGTGACCTGCCTAAAGCGCTTCAGGTAATAGAAGATAGCCATTGGTTAGACGATCTGGAAGAAGAAACTACGGATACGGACAAACAAAAGAAAAAAGTCCTGATTCCGGTGGACTTCTCGGATTATTCCTTAAAAGCCTGTGAGATCGGTTTTAATTATGCTGTTCAAATAGGGGCAGAAGTTATGATTATGCATGCTTATTATGCTCCTTATTTTCCTATGGCTGTCCCAATGGGAGATACACTGGCGTATCAGATTGATGATGGACGGGAGTTAGGGGTAGTGCTAAACCGGGTCAGAGCCGATATGGATAATATCTACAATTATATTAACCAGAAAATTGCTTTGGGGGAATTGCCTAAGATTAAATATCACCATATACTCCGGGAAGGACTTCCGGAAGAGGAAATCATTGCTTTTGCCAAAGAATATAATCCGAGCCTGATTGTTATGGGAACCCGGGGAAACAGTCAGAAAGACCTGGACCTGATCGGTAGTGTAACCGGAGAAGTAATCGATCATAACCGTATTCCTGTGTTGGCCATTCCGGAAAACATGCCTTTTAAGGATTTGGCAGAGATGAAAAATGTGGGGTTTGCTACGTCGTTTGTTCAGCAGGATTTAGTGACATTTGATGTATTTATGAGATTTCTCCGGCCCTTTAATGTGAATATTCATCTGTTTAACATTTCTACGACTCATGATCAATGGAATGAAATCCGTCTGACGGGAATCCAGGAATATCTCAAAAAACAATATCCAGATGCTGATATTTCTTATACCGTGCTGGATGATGGCGATCTGTTACAGGCAATTAATACGTTTATCCATAGCAAGCAGATTGACCTGGTGGCTTTAAGTGCGAAACGACGGAATATTATTGCGAGAATTTTCAATCCAAGTATTGCCCGAAGGATGTTATTTCATAGTGAAACTCCATTATTGGTAATCCACGGAAAATAAATTAATATTTTTTTAGAAAGTCGAAGAAACTATCTAAAACGAACGTTTGTTATTATAGTACCAAAGGGCAAGTAGCCCGAATTATTACAAGTAGTAGTATTTGTTTTTTCATATAAGTAGAGTTTGTTATTTGTTTGGTCCGTGTAGAACTTCACAGTTCCACACGGACTTTTTTAGTAGGTTGATATATCTTTTATAGACCTTGTGAAATAAGAGGAGTGAAAAATTAATATCTATTTTTTATAATTACGATTATGTTTAATAATAATATCCCGTTTGAATTATTGAACATAATATACCGCCTATTAAACATAAAAGGTATAATACAGTTGTAAGGGATTTGGCTGATGGCCGATCTTCGATTGCAATCCTGTTGATTGCAAATCCCTTTAACTCAGGATCGTTCTTTTTTATTTAATGGACTTTCATAAAAGATAAATGTAGTGGCTCCAATGGTAATAATATCTCCATCTGCCATTTGTACCTGCTCTTTTTTCCCCAGACAGGTATTTCGCCAGAAAATTCCCGTCAGACTGGGGAAATCCCGCAAGGTATACACCAGTTCTTTTTGTTTATTTTCTTTTACATGGATCACACAGTGTTTTCTACCCATACTGGGATCGCCAGTAATAATGGCCGCATCCACGCCTTCTGTATCTTTATTTCTTCTTCCAATAATATTATCTCCTAATACTAACGGCAATTCCTGTTTAAAGGTAAAAGTGTTTTCTATCACTGTGATATATCCATAGGTAAAATTCGGTTCTTTTACCTCTTTTTCTTTTCCTGATTCTGTTTTGACGATTTTTCTTCCCAGTTTGATCTTAAACTGTGCGCTACATTGAGGACAAACAAAAACCAATACTTTTTCTTCCGGATATTTAGTTTCATCAAAAGAGATCTGGTGATCACATTTAGGACAGAATACACGCTTCATACTTTTCTTATTACAATTTGTGGAACAAAGATAAGTTATTTCTCCTGAATCTCAGAAATGAACAAATATTAGCATTTGAATCTATGGATTATATAAAATAGCATGAAAAAAGGTCGAAAGTAGGTTTATTTCGTATTTCTCAACGGATTTATCGAGTCATAATACCATATATCCCCCCTTAAATTTGTAAAAGGAAAAGAATTGTCAAGAATAATTAACCTTTACCGGGGGTTAACCTCCTGTAGGCTAATTAAATATTAACAGATTGAATAAAATAAAACATCTTTTCCTATGTTATATAATCCGGTATTAGGATAGCATCATAAGAATTATTCAGAAGCATTGTAAGGTAAATACGCTAAGACAACTATATATATTTTATTGTCTATTTAAAAAGTATGTGATTTTTTGGTATTTATCAATTACAGAGGATGAATGTAATTAATTGGTAAGACGAGGTTGAAACGAATAAAGAGCCATATGAATCCGGGAATAAAGAGTCGCTTGCATCAGGCAGAAAAGGATGATGTGCTTCCTCTTATTGAAAAATTATCATTTGAAAAAGACAGGTATTTTTCCTATAATAGTACCTATGCCAAACTGGTTTTTATGATAGATGGATCTTTTCTGTTTACGTTAGACAATAAGCCGGATTTTCTGATCCGGGCCGGACAGCTCCTTTTTATTCCTCCTCACACTCCTTTTCGTTTATATGTGCTGGAAAATGTTTCCCTGATCCTTAACCGGATATCGGATTGTGTGGGTATGTGCAATCAGATGGGTTTAACCAAAAAGGACTGAACTGTTCCTTCACTGTCCTGCAGCTGTAATCCGCTACCGATCAAACCTGCTACTGAATTATTTATCTCTTCATTATCCGGTTTCCTGGAGGATGGCTTGTCAGACAGGGATTTCCATGAGTTAAAACTGGAAGAATTATATTATATCCTCGAACATTATTATACAAAAGAGGAATTGAAAAGGCTCTTCCATCCTGTTCTTTCCAGGAATTTCACGTTTGCCAATTTTGTCCTTACTAATTATATGAAAGTAAGAACTGCCAAAGAGTTGGCTAAACTTTCACATTATAGTATATCCGGCTTTGAAAAAGAATTTAAGAATGTGTTTGAAGTCTCTCCTTATCACTGGATGCTGGAAAGAAAAAGTAAAAAGATTTATCATGAGATAAAGAACACAAACAAACCGTTGAAAAATATTACTGAAGAATTTGGCTTTGTCAATTTATCCCAATTATGCGACTTCATCCGCAGGCACTTCAAAACGTCTCCCGGAAAGATCCGTAAAAATGCCGGGAATGTGGAATAAGGTTTATGAGCGAAATATAATGGTAGTAGAATAGGTAGTGAGCTCTCCGCTCCCCTATTCTACTTTTTTTACTATATAGATGCCATTTACCTGTTGAATAATTTATTTACCAGGTCTTTCCTTCCAAGTCGTTGTAAGGATTGAGTGATCTGGCGACGGAACTCCGGTTTATACCAAAAGAAATACTGGCGCTGGGCTAATTTTTGTTCTTTGGTACGGGGTGTATATACCTTTTCTAACGTATAGGGATGGTAGCCTGTGTAATATATCTCTGTGGCCAATGTCATCGGGGTCGGCGTAAAATCCTGTATCTGCTCCAACTGAAAGTTCATCTTTTTAGTCAGGACAGCCAGTTCTGCCATATCTGTTTCCGTACATCTGGGATGGCTGGAGATGAAATAAGGAATGAGTTGTTGTCTGAGTCCGTGTTGGGTGTTGATCCGGTCAAATATTTTTTTAAAGGCCCCGAATTGTTCAAATCCGGGCTTTCTCATCTGCTTCAGAACACTGGATTGGGTATGTTCCGGTGCTACTTTCAGACGGCCGGACACATGCCGGGCAATTAATTCTTCCATATAGGTCCGGGTAGCCTGATTCAGCTTTTCATCTTCAAACCGGTGTAATAAAAGATCATACCGCACCCCACTGCCAATAAAAGATTTCCTGATGCCCGGTAACTGATCAACCGCATGATAGATATCCAGTAACGGAGTATGATCTGCATGCAGGTTTTTACATACTACCGGGAAAATACAGGATGGTTTCTTACACTTCCGGCAAATCTTTTCCTCTTTTCCCCGCATACGGTACATATTAGCGGAAGGTCCTCCCAGATCACTGAGATATCCTTTGAAATCTTCCATCTGGGTAATGGCTTGCACCTCTTTCAATATAGATTCCTTGCTACGGGAGACTATAAATTTCCCCTGATGGGCAGAAATTGTGCAGAAAGCACACCCACCAAAACATCCTCTGTGAATATTCACAGAAAACCGGATCATATCAAATGCCGGAATCGTTTTCCCTTTGTATTTCGGATGCGGTAAACGGGTATAAGGCAGATCAAAGGAGGCATCGATCTGGGCTTCTGTCATAGGTGGATAAGGTGGGTTTACGATAATCGTCCTATCTCCCACCCGTTGCAGAATACGGGGAGCATCATAGGTATTGGATACCTCTTCTATATACTGGAAATTCTTAGCCTGTTTCAGCTTATCTTTCACACATTCTTCATGTGAAAATAAAATAATATCATCCGGAAAAGGATGCATTTCCTGTGTGAGATAAGCTGTCTGTGGAATATCTTTTAGCTGGGAAAAAGGGAACCCTTGTTTTAACCTGTTTACCAGTTCTTTAATGGGCAACTCTCCCATTCCGTAAATTAATAGATCTGCTTTACTTTCCACCAGTATGCCTGGTTTCAGTTGATCCTGCCAGTAGTCATAATGGGTTAACCTGCGCAAAGAGGCTTCTATCCCTCCTAACACAACCGGTACCTCCGGATAGAGTTCTTTCAGAATATTCGTGTAAACAATACTGGGATAGTCCGGACGCATGCCCGGGCGTTTATCCGGGGTATACGCATCATCACTCCGAAGCCGTTTATTCGCAGTGTAATGGTTAATCATGGAATCCATAGCTCCCGGTGATACACCAAAAAACAGTCGGGGAATTCCCAGTTTCTTAAAATCCCGGTAATCTCCACGCCAGTCCGGCTGGGGAACAATAGCCACACGCAGCCCCTCCGCTTCCAGTGTCCGTCCGATCACAGCCGCACCAAATAAGGGGTGATCGACATATGCATCTCCCGAAAATAATATAACATCTATGTAATCCCATCCTCTGGCTTCCACCTCTTTTTTAGTGGTAGGCAGCCAGTCCTGGGGTTTCAATCCATTCATATTGCAAAGATAAGGGACAATCAGCAATACTCCGTTATCCGTTAAGGTTATTTCCTGATTTTAGGAGCAGGATATTAATTTAGTAGTCCACTTCAGGAGTCAAAGAAGTTAAGGAGTTAAGTAGAAATTTATTTTTCCTGACTCCTTATTTATAAATTTCTTTCCGGATAAAGATCCTGCCACCAGGCAGGCTGGTCTTTCAGCCATTTATCGAACCAGGCAAAAATCGTATGTTGCCAGCCGATCCGTTTTTTATAATTTACTATTCCATGATTTTCCCCTTCTACCTGAATAAATTCAACGGTTCTGCCTAATAGTTTTAAGGCAACAAACATCTGGATACTTTCACCTACCGGCACATTCGTATCTACACTACCATGCAATAATAACAAAGGGGTGTGGATCTTATCCGCTTGAAACAAGGGGCTTTGTTCTGTAAACAGCTCCGGATTATTCCAGGGATAACTGTCAGCATTGGCAACAGAACAGTATCCATATCCCCAATAGCCTTCTCCCCAGTAACTACTCAAGGCACTGATCCCGGCATGGCTGACGGCTGCGGTAAATAGGTCGGTACGGGTTTGCAGGTACTGAGTCATAAATCCTCCGTAACTGGCCCCTATACAGCCAATCTTTTTCTCATCGATAAAAGAATGCTCACTACAAAATAGTTGGGTTCCGTAAATGATCTCATCTGCCGTACGTTTTCCCCAGGCATTTACGTGCCGGGAAGAAAATTCCTGTCCGAATCCTGTGGTTCCACTGGGATTAAGGGTATATACTACATATCCCAAAGCAGCATACATATGCATAGAATAACGTGCTTCCAACATACGGTTGGTCGGAGAAGTACCTCCGTAATAATATACAATCAGCGGATATTTTTTAGTGACATCAAAATCAGGGGGTAAATAATAGCGTCCCTGAATGGTCGTACCATCTTCTGCTACAAAATCCCAATCCTGCACGTCTCCTAACCGGATATCTTTCAGCCTTTCCGCAGACAAGTCTTTCACCAGACGGTTCTTATTACTTTTCAGGTCATAAGCGTAGAGGCGATTGGCATTAGATACGCTTTGTCCGTAATAATACAGTACCGGCGCCCGGGCTGCAATGGTATAGGAAGAAATCACCTCTTCTGTGACGGAAAGCGGCGTAATACGCCCTTTTACCGGATCACAGGTAAAAATTAATTGCCGATCTTTATCTTCTGCCAGCAGGTAAATTTGTTGATCATATCTGTTCCACACAGCACCCGTCACACTGGGATCAAAGATTTGGGTTAAAGGAGTCGCCCTTTTGCTTATCAGATCATATATAAATAACTGTCCGTCATATGAATTGGATATCTGGTCTTTTGCAATATTCACTCCGATCCTCCCGAAAGCATCCGCAGCTCCCAGGACCATCAGTTGATTTCCATCCGGAGAAAAAGCGGTGCGTCCTATATAAGGTGCTTTTTCCCAGATAGTATCCACGTTCATGGTCAACAGATCTAATTTATAAAGGGAATTCCAGCTGTGCGGACGGGAAGTATAGACACTTTCCGTAGTGCTGAAAAGAAGATACCGGCTATCCTGGCTGACATCATTGATATAAGTGGTATGATAACCATAGGTTACTTGTTCATATAGGCCTGTTGCCAGATCGTACCGCCAGATAAAAGAACGTTTTCTGAAACCCGGTAACCGGTCATTCGGTTCCAGTACCCGTATCAGGTCCGGCCCCTCTTTAGGTCCCTCCTCTTCTACTAAAAAAAGCAGGAAAGTCTCATCCGGTGAAAAATTAAAGCTACCTTTCGGTAAATTTTCAGACAGTATTTCCTCCTGCATATCAGACGGATTAACGGCCACCAGCTCGGTCCCTTTTGAACCTGTCCGGGTGTAATAAAACCGGTTGCTCCGTGGCATCCAGCGGGCACTATTTAACATTCCATTATCCTGTAGGAGTATACGTCCGGAAGTGGTTTCCAGTAACTGGCAATAGCTTTCACTACGTCCGCTATTCAGCCGGTTTGCATATTTGAGCAGCAGATATTTCCCGTCAGGCGATAAACTGACACCCTGGAAATCATCCCCCTCTAACATCTCTTCCATCGTATATCTTTTCCCGGGACTCAGGGTCGTTACCACTTCGGCACTATCCTTACCGGTATAAATCGCTTTCAAATCTGGCGGACAGGTATCGGTTTCCAGCGTCAGGTATTTGATGACAACTTCATACCGTTTAGGTTCCAGTGTCAGCTCTGATGTGTTGCCAACCAATTTCTGATTTACATAAACTTCAAAATTGCCGGAACCAGAAACTTCCAGCGTGCCTTTGGTATACCGGTCACTGTTCAGATAGAAGGAAAGCAGGTGAAGTGCGTTGGTATATTCCGGTGCTTCAAAGGTTATCTTCCCGGCAGTATCTGTTTCCAGAATGATAGCGTCCGTCAGGAGTTTGTCAAAAGCCAGGTCAGATTTAAGCAGGTTTTTTGCATCGTAGGCTTTGTCCTGCATATTCAGGCTGTCTATTAAAACAGGTTTACGAACCTCTATGGGGCCGGCATACTTAAACCGGGAGATGCTAATCCCTTCCGAAGCCATACAGGTAAGGCTACAAGCCAGAATCAACAGCATAGCATCTATTTTTCTTTTCATGGATAACGAATTTAGATAATCATAAAAGGAATCACCCTAACGGTCCTTCCCAGGTATAATACGCAGGAAATGTTTCTTTTAACGAAACCGGTTTGTCAAAAAGACCGAATACAGAAGAGCCGGAACCTGACATAGCGGCAAAGACCGCTCCTTTTTCATAGAGTGTCTCTTTAATTTTCCGGATTTCCGGATAACGGGGAAATACGACCTGCTCAAAATCATTGACCATCGTCTCTTTCCACTGTTCCACCGGAGTAGTCATCATCTCTTTCAGTGAAATCTCCGGATAGCCGGGCCGGATCAGGGCATAGGCTTCCGGTGTGGAAACAATGATATCCGGTTTGACTAATCCTATATAATACTTCTTTAATGACAGGGAAACCGGTTCAAAGATATTACCCGTACCGGAGGCAAACACAGGGCTGTTTTGTATAAAGAAAGGACAATCCGCTCCGATCGTAGCAGCCAGTTCTTCCAACGTGTTTACGGACAGACCTAACCGGCAATACTCATTTACTAATTTCAGCATAAAAGCAGCATCTGCTGAGCCGCCCCCTAAACCCGCTCCGAAAGGGATCGATTTAAAAAGATGAATCTCCAGAGGGGGAATCGTATACTTTTCCTGTAGCCTGGCCAGGGCTTTCATGACCAGATTCTTCTCCGGAGGTCCTTCTATCGGGAGGCCTGTCTGAGAAAAGGAGGTTTGTTCTGCTTCTATAATCTCTAAAGCATCCTGCACCGGGACCGGATAAAAAACAGTTTCAATATTATGGTATCCATCCGGGCGTTTACTCACTACATTCAGCCCCAAATTGATCTTTGCATTCGGAAAACAGATCATATATGGAATTTATTAAAATATTACAGCACATGCCGTGCTCCGGTCAGGAACGGATATTGGGTTGTTCCAGGCCATAGCCTTTCTTTTTATCTTCACTTTTCAACATAAAGGCTACAATCAATGCCAACACACCAAACCCTGTGAATATAGCCATCGGAATGGTATAATCATAGGCAGGCCCGCTGCCCTCTAATTTGCAATAGGTATCCAATACCCAGCCGATCAACAAAGGAACCAGGCTTAAACCGATGTTTTGCACCCAGAAGATCAGCGCATAAGCAGTACCCAATTGCTTCTCGGGAATGATCTTGGGAACAGAGGGCCACATAGCGGACGGAACCAGCGAAAAAGCCACTCCTAAAATAATCATCACGATCGTAGCAAACCACCACTCATTCAGGATCGGTAAAGTAAATAATAAATGTACGCCAATGAGCATACAGGCTCCAATGATCATAATAGTAGCCCCTTTACCTTTTTTATCATATAAACTCCCAAAGAAGGGGGTCAGTATCAATGTCCCGAACGGTAACAATGCCGGAATATTTCCTGCCAGTTCCGGGTCTACCCCATATTTATTCACCATCAGGTCTGTGGCATATTTCAGGAAGGGAAATACTGCCGAATAGAATAACACGCATAAAAGAGCAATTAACCAGAATCCTTTATTTTTGATGATCAGAACCATATCTGCCAGGCGGAAAGGGTCTTCCGGTTGTTCTCCGGATGCACTGATGGAAGTATCTAATTTCTTATCCATCACACAGTAGACCATGAAACTAATCAGCCCGACACACAACAGGACTAAACACAACAGGACCGGGGCAGATATACTATTAAAATACCGGGCATACGGTACCGTAATGGCCAGTGCCAGCATCGTACCGATACGGGCAGTAGCTACCTGCAGGCCCATCGCCAGTGCCAGTTCCTTTCCTTTAAACCATTTAACGATTACTTTAGAGGCAGTGATACCGGCAGCCTCTACTCCTACGGCAAAAATAGCATATCCCAACGCAGCTAATGTCACCTGTGCCTTCATGCCTAACAACATCCCTTCCCCAATATATCCGGCAATCGCTCCATATTTTATCAAACAGCCCATCACCATGAGCACACAGGCACCCAGTCCGGTAAAACGGATTCCTTTCCGGTCTAAGATCATACCTCCCAGGATCAGCATAAACAGGAATACATTGAACCAGCCATACGCACTGTTAAAAATACCAAAATCCGTACTTGTCCAAAGTAATTCCGCTTCCAACATAGGCTTTAGCGGTGACATGACATCCGTCAGGAAATACCCGCATAGCATAGTAAAAGAAACGATCACAAGGGCTGACCAGCGTGCCGCCGGAGAATCACTCAAATTTTTTTGTATTTGTTCTGTCATTATATAAATAGAGTTTAAGAATTATACTCCTGTCCGGGAAAAAGCGGAAGGGCATCTGCTACTACGAACGTACTTCCTCCGATAAAAACCAGATCATTCTCCCCGGCTGCTGCCAGGGCTTTCTGCACGGCTTCTTCCACCGAATCACACATCAGGCCAGAAAATCCCTGCATAATGGCATACCCCATTAATTGTTTCACCGGCATGGCCCGTTCCACAGAAGCCTGTGTAAAATAATAAAAAGCCTGATCCGGCATCAAAGATAAAATATTTTCCACATCCTTATCATTTGCCATTCCAATAATCATATGTAAACGATCCCGGCGTTTCATTTCCGCCTCCAGGTGTCTTCTCAGAAAAACCCATGCCCCTTCATTATGCCCTGTGTCACAAACCACACAGGGTTCCTGTTGTACCACTTCCCAGCGTCCGTGTAATCCGGTCAGCTCTATCACATGTTCGAAACCTTCACGAACGGCTGTGGCCGGAATGTGTACTCCCATATGTACCAGTAAACGTAGGGTACATAACACCGTATCGGCATTTCTGGCCTGCACAGCGCCTGCCAACTGCCCAAACAACTGCCCGTAGTCCGAAGAATTAAAATACCATTCTCCCGTGTCCATCAGATACGATTCCTGTAAAACATCCTGATCACCGACCCAGTACATCGGAGCCTCTAACAAATTAGCCCGTTCTTTAAAGACCTCTACCACCTCTTCCGAATCTACTTCACCAATAATAACCGGTATACCAGGCTTGATGATCCCGGCTTTCTCCGTAGCTATCTCCGGCAGGGTTTCCCCTAAAAATTTCTGATGATCAGGACTGACATTGGTAATAATACTCAGGATCGGTGTAATAATATTCGTACTGTCCAATCTCCCCCCTAACCCTGTTTCTATAATAGCAAAATCCACTTTTTTATAGCGGAAATAATCCAACGCCATAGTAGAAGTCAGCTCAAAAAACGAAGGTTGCAAGGGTTCAAAAAATGGTTTAGTCCGTTCTACAAAATCCACTACATATTCCCTGGAGATTTTTCTTCCGTTGACACGGATCCTTTCCCGGAAATCCACCAGATGTGGAGAAGTATATAATCCTACGGTATATCCACATGCCTGGAGAATGGCCGCCAGTAAATGACAAACCGACCCTTTCCCATTCGTTCCCGCCACATGGATAGTCCGGTATGCCGTATGGGGATTCTGTAAGTAATTATCTAAAGCTTCACTTCTTTCCAGTCCTGGTTTGTAAGCTCCTGCACCCTGATGCTGAAATACCGGTACACTGGCATACAGGTATTGAACCGTTTCTTCGTAAGTCATATTTTTTATATGTAAGACATTCACAAATGTAGTCAATTTATTTATACCTTTGCACTTCATTAAAAAAGGCTTTGACCTATGCAGAAACAACAAATTGCTTATACTCCGTCAGAAAATGTCTGTTCAAAACATATCCTGATTGAAGCAGAAGGAGATAGAATTAACCAGGTTACGATTACAGGAGGATGTAACGGGAACACACAGGGCGTATCGAAATTGCTGGAAGGCATGAAGATAGAGGAGGCAATTCAACGGTTAGAAGGCATTATGTGTGGAAAGAGAGGCACTTCCTGTCCGGACCAGGTAGCCAAAGCATTAAAACAAATAGGAAAAGTAGGCTGACGCCTCTTTATCCCTGGAAAAACAAAAAGGAGAACCGTTACGTTCTCCTTTTATGTTGGAATATGATCATTTATCTTTTAGTCATGACCTTCTGTTTTCACAAGCTTGTTGTAAAGCCCCATGATTAAAAGAGGTGCTGCCCACTGCCCTACGAACAGGGACGTATGTTTATGTTTACGACCCGGGCATTTCAGTGTTAATGAAGCTGCCATAACGGTCAGCGCAACAGTCAGAAAAACACCCGATGGTACTTTGGATGTCTGGCTTTCAATTACTTTTGTCAAATTACCTTCACGATGTGTGTTCATTGTCATACTAATTTACATTTTTATGAATAATGCTTTTACAACAGAGATACCATCGGATTGTTTGAGCTATCCCCCTGATTTTTATTATTATATGCAATCCTTGACATTCATTAAATCCCTGCACCATCCACAAAAAAAGAAGAAACCGCTTTTCGCTGAAGAATCCGGGAATAAGGAGGTACACCGGAAGTTTGCCAGATATTACCACCGATGATGGAATGATGCCCGATTGTGATCCTGCCCAGGATAGTGGAATTGGAATAGACAATCACATGATCCTCCAGAATGGGATGCCGGGGAATATTCATCGGTAGACCGTCATCATCCAGTTTAAAACTTTTAGCTCCCAAGGTTACTCCCTGGTACAGACGGACATGATTCCCGATGATGCAGGTCTCTCCTATGACCACTCCTGTCCCGTGATCTATACTGAAATACTCGCCGATCTGCGCACCCGAATGGATATCTATTCCGGTGGCAGAATGGGCCAACTCGGTAATAATTCGTGGTATGACAGGAATCCCTAATGCTAAGAGCTCATGAGCGATCCGGTAATTGATCATGGCCTGTATGGCCGGATAACAAAAAATTACCTCCCCATAACTACGGGCGGCAGGATCTCCGTCAAACACTGCTTTGATATCCGTACATAACAGCCTTTTAATCTTCGGCAGCCTGTCAATAAACACCAGAGCCAGCTCTGCTGAATCTTTTAACGCCTCCCGGGTATCCTCCGTATGGAAAAAATGTAAACCGGTATAGATCTGCTCATCTAATAAAGAATATAGCTTTTCTATGTTGACACCCGTATAATATTGCTGGCTGTTCTGGTTCCGCCCGGTCACTCCGAAATAGCCCGGAAAGAAGATGGATTTGATCAGGTCTACTATGTCTTTGAGCTGACCAATATTCGGTAATGTTTTTTCTTCCTGGGGAATGTATTTAAATTCTTCTATAGAAGAAGGCCGGGTCAACACTTCCACATTTTTTTGTAACGTACTGATAAATGCGTTCATAAAGGGATCGATTCTCTATATTCGTATAATAAGACAGATAAATATCTTTCTCCGGTATCCGGTAATAACACTACTATATTTTTCCCCTGGTTTTCCGGTCTCCGGGCTACCTCAAGAGCTGCATGGACCACAGCACCGGAAGAAATACCTACCACTAATCCTTCCCCGGCTGCCAGTCTGCGGCTGGCCCTAAAAGCATCTTCATTCCTGACCCGGATCACTTCATCATACACAGAGGTATTCAGTATTTTCGGAACAAAACCGGCCCCGATACCCTGTATTTTATGTACACCCGCCTTTCCTTCCGATAACACCAGTGAGTCAGCAGGTTCTACGGCTATCACCTGAATGGCCGGGTTTCGTTCCTTCAGCACTTCCCCAATTCCAGTAATAGAACCTCCCGTACCGACTCCGGCTATAAAAATATCCACCTGTTCATCCGTATCCTTCCAGATTTCTTCTGCGGTGGTTTCCCGATGGACAGCCGGATTAGCCGGATTATTAAACTGTTGGGGAATAAAGGAATTCCGGTACTTTTTGTTTAGCTCATTAGCCTTATGGATGGCCCCATCCATCCCTTCACTACCGGGAGTCAGGATGATTTCCGCACCTAAGGCTTTTAAAAGCGTACGACGTTCCACACTCATGGTCTCCGGCATAGTCAATATCAATCGATACCCTTTACTGGCAGCCACAAAAGCTAAGGAGAAACCGGTATTGCCACTGGTCGGTTCTATAATGATGGTTTCTTCATCTATGAGGCCGGATTTCTCCGCCGCCTCTATCAAACCCAGACCAATCCGGTCTTTCACACTCCGGAGGGGATTAAAATATTCTACTTTTGCAATCAGATGGGCCGGAAGCTGTTCTTCTTCCATCAGATTGGTTAACTGAACCAAAGGGGTATTTCCGATAAGTTCCAATACACTTTTTGCTATGTTTGCCATATATGTTATCCGGTTATTTGAATAATAAGTTCCGGTTGTAAAGGTCGGTAGGGTTTAGGAGATATATAATCCCATCTTCAAGGGATTTTATCTACCAACATATTGGTAGACCATCCATCCGGCAGTTTCTCTCCCCTGTATTTTTTCACTAATCAGCTTTTATCTCTTGCAAACCATCCAATAGCCCTTTCTACATGCAGGTTTAGAGTGCTTGAGAGATCAGTTTTTTATCTCAAGCAGTCTGATCCCGTTTAATCCGGTAAAACATGTTGCTTATTCCTGTTGAATGGGCCTCTGGTGCTTTTTTCCGGCCAATAGTTGTTTTTTTCTATATTTATTGGATTTCTCGTTTTGTTTTTTTGCTTTAATCCCATAGAAAAGTCTGGCCCACAGTGGCGGGCTGTTGAGCCCCCCGCGGGGGGATATTCGTCACACGGCCGTGGGCTGACGGGCCCCCGGCGGAGGGCCGGAAAATGGATGGTTACTTATTGCTTTTTTGTTCACTTAGCCTCTTCATCCGGTTCGGTTAGTCATTGTTAAGGGAGTCGGAAAAACGGCTACACTGCTTGAGATAAAAAAGTGAAGGAGATAAAAAAAGGACATCTCAAGCGGTTTATCGATTTAATAATGAACTACCTAACTGCCTTTGCAAGAGATAAAAGTTAATGTGCAAAAATATAGGGAGAAGAGGAAAAAGAAGTAAAGGAAAAAGTTTTGATTGAATCTCTGAACCTACCGGATGTCATCTATTACCTTTCCTGTACCGTATAAGTTCTCCGAACATCTGTTTTTTATAAAAAAACAACCTCTTTTTACTATAGAAAAAACAAAACTATCCCTTTCATAGTTATTAAGTTAAGATAAATAATATAACATTATCTATTTGTTTTATCAAATTACCTTTATTTTATTAATTAAAAATCAGATGAGTATGAAGAAATTATTACTTAGCTTTTTTATGGGAAGTATGGTCTTGAACGGATACGCAGCAGAAACCATCGTTCCGGAGGATATTAAATCCATCACAGTAGACAAAACATCCGTACGGGAAGGGGATACCGTAACTCTCGAAATTGAAATGGAAGAGGCGGCCTCCGGGAATGTGGATTTGTATTCAGTGATAGAAGTGGATGAAAACGGTGAACAGGTGGATGAAGTGATTGCTACCTCGGAAACTTCTTCTGTTAGCTTTGTCGTGGAACATAGTATGCGCATCAAAGTAGTCGTTAGCAATGAAACTGAGTTGGCTATCAGTGACCAAACCATTGAAATTACCGCTATTTCGGGAGTGAAAGTGGTATCTATCGGATATAGTATCAGTAATACTGAAGAAGAAGTGGTCGGTGGTGATCATTTGGATGGACAGACAGAAGTGAGTTTCACTGTAAATGCCCAGGAGAGAGTCGTGCTGGTGGTTAATACGAACTGGAGTTTGTTGGAAGATATTGAAGAAGAGGTGGAATTCAAATGGACGAAAGACGGGGAAGATGTTCCGGCAAACGTTACCGTAGAGGAAGCCTACCTGATTATCGAATCCTTTGATACGGACACCCATAATGGCGTATATGAATGTGTCGTTTCCGATAATGGGAAACAAAAAGCCGTAGTTTATTTTGCTATTAATACAGATCTGCCGACAGACAATGAAGTGATCGTAGCGAGCCAGTCGATGTACGTAAGCAACGGATATCTTTACCTGGATCAGGTAAGCAGCAGTGTAAAAGTATATAACATCAACGGTAGTTTAGTAAAAACAATCCCGGCCAATTCCGGAAATGTGATCCCATTGAACTTACCTAAAGGTATTTATGTGATTACCAATGGAAAGGATGTAGTAAAAGCCATAATTTAATTTACAGGAATATAGTAAGTTGCCTATACCAATAGCGCACAGGGTTTCTCTGTGTGTTATCTTGATACAGATACAGCCGGAAAAACAGCCTTAACTGACCTTAAAAAACATCTGCCGAATGTGTCGGACGGCTCGATATTTTATAAACATCATAAGGATATAAACGAGTATCTATGTAAAGAAAAAGTAAGCCGGCTGAAAGAAAAAAATAACCTCTTCCGGCTTCCTAAAATTCCAATCCGTAAGCAGGACGGCAGGCGTCAGCTCCGGTGAGGTGCGGTGGGACACCGCAAGCTTTTAAAAAAAGCCATAGCTTATTAGGGCATTTTCTTAACGCTTCGTTTCACTCTCGCTAAAAATGCCCCAATAAGCCAAGGGGAAACCCCTTTGGAAACCCCTTTAAAATATCATTTAGTAATAATATTTTAATAACAGATCATTATGGGATTTGCAGCATTACATATAGCAAAAGCATCCGGAAATGATTCCGGAATGTCGGCACATATAGAACGGAAAACCCATCCTAAAAATGCCGATGAAAAAAGAACACATTTAAACAGGGAACTAATTGAGTTTGCTGATGGAGTAGAAAACAGAATAGATGCAATACAGCATCGCTTAAAAAATGGAGGTCTGACACGTAAGGTCGGTAAGAATCAGGTAACAGCTATCCGGGTACTTCTCTCCGGTACACATGAAGACCTTATACAGATAGAAAAAGAAGGACGGCTGAACGATTAGTGTAAAGATAATGTAAAATGGCTCAATGATACATTCGGAGAAAAGAATGTTGTTTCGGCAGTTCTACATATGGATGAAAAAACACCACACATTCATGCAACGGTTGTACCTATTGTAACAGGAGAAAGACGAAAAGCCAAACAGGAAAATAAAACCAATAAAAGGAAGTATAAAAAGAAAAAGGCAGACCGTCCCCGGTTATGTGCCGATGATGTTATGGCACGGGATAAACTGGAAGGTTATCACGATACCTATGCCGAATATATGCAGCCTTATGGACTACAAAGAGGAATCAAAGGAAGAGAAGTCCGGCATATTGGAATAGCGGAATATTACCGCACTATATCTAAAGAAATTACCCAACTGGAGGAAGCTTTAAAGAATCTCCGATCTGCTGAGAAAGAACTCAAAAATAATTTAGATAGCCTTGATACAAAAGAAAAGGTTGAAAAAGCCAAAGGACAGATTTATAATTTTGTAGGAAATCTTTTTAGCAATAGGAAATTGGAAGAGTTACAGGAGGAAAACAACGAGCTGAAACAAGGAATAGATAATTTAAAAAGTGAAATTACCCGTCTTAAAAATACATTTGAAAAAGACCGGGAAGAGAATAAAAATGAAGTTCTAAAATATGAAAAGTGGATAGATCATATTTATAAATTGTTTCCGGGAGTAAAAGCAGGTGTGAAACTTGAGAAACTTTGTAATAGTATTTCTTTACCTTCACAGGAGTTTACAAAGCTGTTAAGAGAAAAATCTATTCAGTTTACAGGTAAATTATTTTCTCCCATAAACCACCGTTTTATTGAGGTGCAGGATGTTTCTTTTAAATTAGCACCTGACCCAAAAACCGGGAATGCTATTATACTTATGGATAATCTAAAAATGGGTGATTGGTTCAGAAAAAACACCAGGAGATACAAAAAATGATTTCTACAAAAAAGCATACTAGGAAAAATATAATCTTGTAATAAAACAGATAACTATAATATTGAATTACTGATAATAAATATTTATTTTTGTGTAAAGAAGATAAATTTTTGTTTTATGAAAAATATAGATAAATACAAAGAAGATTTAAAAAACTTGATAGTTCGTGGGGAGATGTTATATCGCTCAATGCAATATGAATGTCATCCAGAAGCATTTAAAAAACGAGTAAAACCAGTATTAAATGAAAAATATGATAGTTTTTTAAAGAAACTAAAACCATTTAAAGAAACATATCAAAGTTAGTATTCTGAATCATTAGTTTTAATAAAACAATTATTACCTCATAGAGTAAGTGATTTTGTTAAATTATATGAGAAACCTAAAAACAGAAAATCAATTGAATATGGCAATTGTGTTATTGAAGACTATCTCCAAGGACTTGTAGTAACTATAGCATATCAACGAAAAGTAGGACCAGAAGCCGCTATAAGTCAATTTGAACAACAATTTCAAATTTTAAAATCAGTAGAAAGACGTTTTGAAAGTACTTTATTTGATATTAAACAAATTGTCCAAGCTGATTTATTTGACTCAGAAATAGATACAGCAAAAGAGTTAAATAAAAAAGAATTTGTTCGTGGTGCAGGTGCTATTACAGGTGTTATACTAGAGAAACATTTAGCCCAAGTATGTGTTAATCATAATATTGTAATCACAAAAAAGAATCCATCTATTTCAGATTTAAATGATAAATTAAAAAATTCCGAAGTATATGACACACCTGTTTGGAGAAAAATACAACATATGGGGGATTTGAGAAATTTATGTGATCATAATAAAGAAACAGAGCCTACAAAACAGGAAGTAGAAGAGTTGATAAATGGAGTAGCAGGATTAATAAAAACTATTTATTAAAAGTAGTTTTAGAAGATTATTAAAAAGGGTAGTGTATTAACACTACCCTTTTATCCTTATTTAGTTATATCTTTTTCTCTTATACGTTCTTCGTAGTATTCTTTTTGAGTTTGCATGAGCCCTCTAAAACCTTCCACAAGAGGTTCAGGATCATTTTTTATTTCAACAGTTTGTGTATGGATAGTATTCCAATAGTTTATACTACTACCGCCAGTTTGAACATACCCCGGACTTTCAAAAGTTTCAAAAATATAATCTGTAAGCCATTCAACATCAATTTTAAAAAACTGGGCAGCTAAATAAGCAATAAGTTTAGGAGTTTCTGCGCCAAGTTCCCAGTCAGAAACCATTTGTTGTGTGAACTCCCTGTCTTTTAAGTCGTCATACTCTTTTTTATATTCCTCTGCCAAAGATGTATAAACAAGTTCTTGAAATTTCTCACTTAGAATTGCCGCAAACTGGGTTTGATTAGGCATACCTTTTTTTCTTTCATCTTCTTTCTGAAATATCGAATGTTTACTCCGATATGAGGTATGTTTTCTCCTGTACTTTTAACTTCCACTTTTTTCTTTGTATCTTTCATATAGTTGTCTTTTATGTTATCTTACAAAGGTATACAATTTATAATCTTATAAATATATTCTGCTTTTAGATTTAGTAAAAATACTACTTTTCTTTCTTTACCGTCATTTCTAAAAATACTATTTTTCCGTAAAAAGGTTTATACGGTTAATATCGTTACAAATACGGATTTTTGTAAAGCTATTTTATTGATAACCAGTTATAATAAAAAAGAGTTTACGTAACTTTTACCATATAGATTTGAAAAATAATTTTGTGACAGCTCGTGAAACATACAAACGGCACGCTTACCCTCACATTTCTATTGAGTAAGACAAGACCAGTTTGTAAAGCCACACATTTAATTGCTATAAGTAATTTAATTGTGTGGTGTTTCCGAGTTTTAAAGATCGATCAATACACTAACAACAAAAGAACCAAGAGTAAATTTACCTATTGACTTGACTGTAACCAATGATTAAACTTATCTATAAGGTTGAATATTAATAAACTTAGTTTAATCATGAAAAAAAAGAACACAGGAATAAATAGTATAGAAGATGTATCAAATGAAGACCTTCTTAAAGTACAAATGGAAATAATTGATTTTCTTGAATGGCAACAAAGAGAATGGGATGATGAAAATGATGGAGAGTTTATATGGAATGAGCATGATATTGATTCAGAAATAGATGAGGAAGAAAAAATAACGGAACCTGAATATATTGGGAAAACATTATTCGAAATCTATCAGGAATTTCCTTTTATAAAAGATGGAACAAATAATCAATATCAGTCTTGTGATTTGGGAAGAAGTAAAGAGGTTGTAATTGATATCGAAGATGGTTCCCTTTATTTGATGTTCTACAACAATATATGTGAAAGGGCACTTTATTACTCAAATAGCAGTAGGGCACGGGAGATAATAAGGAAGTTAAATCATATAAAACGGCTTGTTTATCAGGAAATCTTTCAAAAGAAGGTTTCTCCTAATGAACTATTCAATTTTAAACTTGATTCCTATCTTTCAAAGATTGATTATAAAGAGCATATATATCAAAGGGAGACGTTAGGTCTATAACTGGTAAAGCCTGATCGCAAAGAAGGTGTCCCATAGGATACCTTCTTTTATTTATAATCCATATTCCTTAATAAAAATAAAAAACACCCAATTTTACACCCATAAATGTAAAATTGGGTGTTATTCTTTTAAAAACCTGATTATCAGTCTTGTTTGCGGAGAGAGAGGGATTCGAACCCCCGGTACCTCTCAGTACGGCGGTTTTCAAGACCGCTGCAATCGACCACTCTGCCATCTCTCCGGTTGTTTTTCTTTATTATCACGTTTTCTCTCAAACGCGATGCAAAGGTAGAGTTTATTTTGGGATTTACAAACTTTTAAAGTATTTTTTTACTTAACGGTATTAATTTTCTTTATAGATTTGATGCGGGTTTATACCAATTTTTCTTTTAACTTTGTGGCTATTATTAATTTAGTATCTTTAGAACTATAATGAAGAAATTTAATAATCTCTTTACGATTTTAATGGTGCTGCTTCTGGTAAGTTGTACCATGTCCGCTAAACCTGATCCTGAAAACAATGAGAAGGCGTCTAAGGGAGAAGTGGTTGTATTAAATAAAGCTGACTTTTTAACGAAAGTTTTCGATTATGAAAAGAATCAGGATAAGTGGGCATATGAAGGAGATAAACCCTGCATTATTGATTTTTATGCAGACTGGTGCGGTCCCTGTAAAAAAGTCTCTCCTATTTTAACAGAACTGGCAGGGGTATATAAAGATGACATTGTGATCTATAAGATAAATGTAGATAAAGAAAAGGAGCTGGCGGCTACTTTTGGTATCCAGAGTATTCCGACTTTCCTGTTTATTCCGGCGGAGGGTGTGCCACAAGTGGCCATGGGTGCTCTTCCCCGAGAAGAATTCGTAAAACAGATTGATAGCTACTTATTGGGTAAATAAACAATCATTTTGCCAAAAAGGAAGCGCTGCATCAGATCTATTCCGATGCAGCGCTTTTTTATGAATTATTTTTTATAAACCTGCAGAAGGAAGTCTTTTAACAGCAATTACTTCGATTTCTACCAGACCATTCTTAGGTAGGGTTTTGACTGCTACTGCCGAACGGGCTGGAAATGCATTTTCAAACTGGGAAGCATAGATTTCATTCATGGCTGCAAAATCTCCCATATCTGCTAAGAATACGGTTGTCTTCACAATATCATTCATATTATATCCAGCAGCATCCAGAACAGCCCGGACATTTTTAAAAGCCTGGGCCGTTTGTTCCTGCACAGCTCCCGGTACAAATTCTCCGGTAGCAGGATCAATTCCTAACTGACCGGATGTAAATAACATATCTCCTGCCTGAATAGCCTGGCTGTAAGGACCAATAGCGGCAGGTGCCTGAGTAGTAGAAATTACTTTTTTCATATTCAAATATTTTTGTTTTATTTAAATAGTGTCATTCATCTGTTGCCGGATCACTTCATATACCAGTATGGAAGTGGCCACCGAAACATTCAGGGATTGAATAGTTCCCCAAATAGGTATTTTTATCATCTGATCACATATCCGCAGGTTTTCTGTAGAAACTCCGGTATCCTCTGCTCCCATTACAAGAGCGACCGGACCTTCATATGAAACATTCGTATAATTCTCAGCCGCTTTTTCACTGGCAGCAAAGACTTTGACTCCACATTCTTTCAGGTAACGGATAGCCTGGTTAATACTTTTTTCCTTACATACCGGAATAATATGTAAAGCACCTGCAGAGGTCTTCATAGCATCCGCATTGACCGTTACGCTTCCTTTAGAAGGAATCACAATTGCATCTACTCCGGCACATTCACAGGTACGGGCAATCGCCCCGAAATTCCGGACATCCGTAATACCATCCAAAAGAACAATAAACGGATTTTTTCCCTGTTCATACAGAAAAGGTATTATATCTTCCAGGCGCTGGTAGGTGATAGAAGAAATAAAAGCAATTACTCCCTGGTGGTTTTTACGGGTGATCCGGTGCAACCGTTCCATAGGAACCCGCTGGACAGACAGGTCCCGGCCTTTCATTACTTCAAACAATTCCTGGACCAACTCTCCTTGCAGATCTTTTTTGACCAGGATCTTATCTATCTCTTTTCCGGCTTGTATGGCCTCAATCACGGCACGAATACCGAATATCATCTCATTTTCTTTCATGTCTTTAATTTTTTTCTCCCAATAATTCCCTGGCATTTGCAATAGATGCATCTGTCAGTGTCGCACCACTCAGCATACGGGCCACCTCTGTAATCCGTTCCTGCCCGGAAAGTTGCCGGATCCGGGTAAGGGTCCGGTTCTCCACATCCTGCTTATAAACAAAATAATGTTCCTTTCCTTTAGAAGCAATTTGCGGCAGGTGAGTAATCGTGATCACCTGCATATTTCCTCCCAAGTCCTGCATAATAGTTCCCATTTTGTCAGCAATATCACCTGAGACCCCTGTATCAATCTCATCAAAAATGATACTGGGTAAAGCTTTGTGTCCCGCGATCATAGCTTTCAGACATAACATCAAGCGGGAAATCTCTCCACCGGATGCGATATGTACCACCGGTTCCAGATCTCCGCTCTTATTAGCTGAGAACATAAACCGAACTTCATCCATACCGTCACTTTCCGGACGGTCTTTAGGTATAAAATCTATCTGGAAACGGGTATTAGGCATACCCAGCGGAGTGACCATCTGAACTAATCTTTCTGCTATCATTCCGGCAGCCTTCCGGCGGCTCGTAGTTAGCCGGGCAGCTATTTGTAACAACTGGTTATAACTCTCCTCCGACTGCATCCTGGTCTCTTCGGTCTGCTCATCAAACGAGTCAATCTGTTTGAGCTGTTCCTGGTACTTCTCCTGCAAATCAATTAATTCTTCTACCGTAGACAGATGATGCTTTTGTTCCAGAGAATAGATCACATCCAACCGGTCACTGATCCATTGGAGCCGCTCCGGATTAAATTCAATATCTTCTTTTAAGACCTCTATCTCCGAAGCCAGGTCCGTTAAGTCTATATAAGCAGACCGGAGCCGCTCCGTAAATTCTTTAGACCTGGCATAATATCTTTCTAATGACCCGGAGGTAGAAAGCGCTTCTTTAAGTATCTGGATACCACTGACCTCCTCTCCATTCAATAAATCAACTAATTTATATAAAGATCCTTTGATTTCTTCCGCATGCGACAGGGTTTTCAGTTCCGTCTCCAGTTCACCCTGTTCCCCGGGAGTAAGCCGGGCATTCATAAGTTGTTCCAGTTGAAAACGGATATAATCCTCCTCCTGTTTAGCCTGTGCCGCTTTATCAGTCAATTCCTTCCAGGTCTTTTGCAGACGCTGATACCGTTTATATTCAGTCTGATAAGTAGCTAAAAGTGCACTGTTACCGACAATGATATCCACGACATTCAACTGAAAATGATTGTCAGCCAATAACAGATTCTGATGTTGAGAATGAACATCAATCAGTAGGGCCCCTAATTCTTTCATAGAAGCTAAAGACACAGGAGAATCATTCACAAATGCCCTGGATTTTCCGGAAGCAAATAATTCCCGCCTGAGGATACAGGTTTCCGGATCATATTCCATTTCTTTTTCCAGGAAAAGAGGCTCTAACTGATAACGGGAAATATCAAACACTGCTTCAATCACACATTTATCCGCACCACTCTTAATACTTTTTCCATCAGCCCTTTGACCCAGTACCAGCGAAAGGGCACCCAGGATAATAGACTTACCAGCTCCGGTCTCCCCGGTAATAACCGAAAAGCTATCATCAAACCGGATATCGAGATTATCGATCAGGACGTAGTTTTGTATATATAAGGATTTCAGCATGCTCCGGATTAATTTTTCATGGATTCCATACGGGTAGTTTCCGCAGGATACAGATTGCTCAACATCTTATAACCAGCCTGCTTCTCCTGCGTATTGGCTCTGGAATAGATAGCCACTATCTCATCCAGCTTGGCATCCGAAAACATTTGCAGGACAACCGAAGAAGGCCGTGTACTTTTTACCTGTTCAAGAGCTGGCAATACTTCAATAATAGTCGTACGTCCTCTGTCCGGATTGGCAGCCATTTCGTCCAACCCCCTCCGGTGATAGGTATACCACATAGTCCGGAAAGTATCCGACGTATTGTCTGTGAGAGCCGTTATGACCGCATGACGATTGGTATTCGTATCAAACACACGCCAGCCAGACCAGCTACCCTGGGATTGTGCCATATTAACGATCTGTTGTGCCTGTTGATAATAAGCAGATCCGCCTTTTAAAGAAAAACTGTCAAAATCCAGACCCAATATCACATAAATATAGAACATCACCGTAGCGGTCAGATTATTATATAAAGTCTGATCAGAATACTCCAGCGGTTCATATTCCGTATATTCAAAATTTAACTGGCGGTCACGGAAATTCAATAAAGTAGTCGTATAACTGGAATTATAGACCGGCCTGCGTGCCTGTACCTGTATTTCCCCCGTAAAACTATTATCATTCATTTCATCCAGGATAATGGTCATAGTGCAGTCAATCCGTTCATTCACACTGAATGTCGCATCTGTCCACCGGCGATTATTAATAAATTCAGTCAATGCATTCTGGAGGGTAGTAAAAAGGTTGGTATTAGTCGTCTGTATCTTATTCCCGTTAATGGTGACACGGGCATTGATTTCCTGTGCTTCTCCTGCAAAAGAGAAAAGAGTCCATGCTAAAGAAATAAAAAACAGATGTCTATATATATTCATGATACTAATGTTACCAGTTTATGGATAATATCCTGTGCCACCTCCTTTTTCCCTTTGAGAGGATAAGCTGTGATCTCTCCTTTCCGGTCGATAATGGTAATCCGGTTCGTATCCACCTGAAATCCGGCTCCCAGGTCCTGCAAAGAATTCAGTACAATATAATCCAGATTCTTTTTCTCCAGTTTGCTCGCCGCATTCGTCAATCCGTCAGTCGTTTCCAGAGCAAACCCCACCAAGAGCTGATCCTCCCGTTTTATAGCTCCTAAAGAAGCAGCAATATCCCGGTTCGGAATTAACCGAAGCTGCATCTCTCCTGTTTTTTCCCGTTTAATCTTTTCAGTACAAACCTGTTCCGGACGATAATCAGCTACAGCCGCACATAAAATCCCGGCGTCTGCCTGCGGATATTCAGCCATAGCAGCCTTATACATCTCTTCTGCAGACTCCACCTGTATGCGCCTGATTTGCGGGTGAGTAACTGTCAACGAGACAGGGCCGGTGACCAACGTAACCTCCGCACCTCTACGGGCACATTCTTCCGCTAACGCAAAACCCATTTTACCGGATGAATAATTACCGATAAAACGAACAGGATCTATTTTTTCATAGGTAGGCCCTGCTGTGATCAATATCTTTTTGTTTTGCAGGTCCTGGCTTCCGGTAAAAAACTCTTCCAGGATCTCTATGATCCTGTCCGGTTCTTCCATACGTCCTTTTCCTACCAGATGACTGGCCAACTCTCCTTCTCCCGGTTCAATAATATGATTCCCGAATCCCCGGAGACGGTCGATATTCTGTTGTGTAGCCGGATGGGCAAACATATCCAGATCCATGGCCGGAGCAACAAACACCGGAGCTTTACAGGAAAGATAGGTCGTGATCAGCATATTATCCGCAATCCCGTTGGCCATTTTCCCTATGGAAGCTGCCGTAGCCGGGGCAATCAGCATCGCATCTGCCCATAATCCTAAATCCACATGGCTATGCCATGACCCGTCCCGGTTAGAAAAAAACTCACTGATTACCGGATGACTGCTCAAGGCAGATAAAGTGACCGGAGTAATAAATTCTTTTCCTGCCGGAGTAATGACTACCTGCACCTCTGCTCCTTTCTTTACCAATCCACAAATCAGGTAAGTAGCTTTATAAGCAGCGATACTTCCGGTTATCCCTAATATAATTTTTTTTCCTTTTAACATGTTTGATATATAGCCTAAGAATAAAACGTCGCACCCGCTTGTTTTATTACAAACGCAACCTTAAAATTTCACGGGCAACCTGCCAGTCAATATTACCATGTTCCCCTAACTTCCATCCCATTTCCCGGATGGGTTCAACCAGTTGATCCAGATCCTCTTCAGTGATCCGGTACTCACCCAGGCGGGTCCGTAACCCCATTGTGCGGAAAAAGTCTTCTACAGCCAGGATCGTTTTTTCTACACGTTCCTCCGTGCTTCCTTCTGTAACATTAAAAATAACAGCACCCATACGCAGGATCTTTTCTTCTTTTTCCTTACGCATATAAGACATAACACCCGGCAGAATAATAGCCAGCGTCTGGGCATGATCCAGGCCAAACTGTGCAGTTAAAGGATATCCAATCCGATGAGACGACCAATCCTGTGGTATTCCCTGGCCAATCCAGCAGTTTAATGCATTGGTGGCTGCCCACATCAGATTAGCCCGTATGTCATAATCCTTCGGATGTGCCAGGACTTTCAGTCCCTCCTCCACGATGACCTTCATCAGGCTTTCCGCAAAATAATCCTGCACCTTAGCCTGTACCGGATAAGTCAGGTATTGTTCCACTACATGAATAAAGGAATCCACTACCCCATTCGCCGTCTGACGGGCAGGTAAAGAATAAGTAACCTGTGGATCCAATACCGCAAACTTCGGAAAGACCAAAGGACTCATAAAATTTAGTTTCTGACGGGTAGACACACGGGAAATGACCGCCCGCTCATTCATTTCCGAGCCTGTGGCAGCTAATGTAATCACCACCCCTAACGGCAAGGCTTTCTCTATCAGTTTTCCTTTAGACAGAATATCCCAGGGATCTCCTGCTGCATAAGCAGCGGCAGCAATAAACTTAGTGGCATCAATAACAGACCCGCCGCCCACAGCTAACAGAAAATTGATATCTTTATCTTTAACAACCTGTACGGCTTTCATACAGGTTTCATAATGCGGATTCGCTTCAATACCTGCAAACTCCGTTACCTTAAATCCTTTCAGGGCATCCGTGACCTGTTCATAGATTCCATTGGTTTTGATACTTCCCCCTCCATAGATCAGCAATACATGACTCCCCTGCGGAATCAAAACGAATAGCCGCCCGATCGTATCTTTTCCGAATACCACCTTGACCGGATTACAGAACTCAAAATTATTCATGCTTATTTTGAATTAAATCCTCTGAGTTTAATCTCAGTGAACATTTTCTTCGTATTTAACGGAAAATCTCCATTCATAATCCACGAATAATAACCCGGATCATTCTTTAACACGTCATCAACAAGTTGCCCTTTATATTTTCCGAAATTAATTACCTCTTTTCCATCCTCATTATAGATCATGCGGCCTGCAAAATCTACATTATTGTTAAAACTGGAGAACTGGGAAAGATGATTTACATCGTTTTGCAGTTCAGGGTATCTGTCTAACTGTGCTTGCAGGATCTCATACGTCGCATAGGTATCCGCTTCTGCCGTATGGGCATTTTCCAGGGTTTTATTACAATAGAACTTATAAGCCGCAGATAGCGTACGTTGTTCCATTTTATGGAAAATAGTCTGTACATCCACAAATTTCCTCTTATTAAGATCCAGGTCTACACCTGCACGAAGAAATTCCTCCACCAGCATAGGTATGTCAAAACGGTTGGAGTTAAATCCGGCTAAATCACATCCTTCAATCTGAGCGGCAAGTGATTTTGCAATTTCTTTAAAGGTCGGGCAATCTTTCACATCTTCATCCGTAATACCATGAATGGCTGTGGATTCCGGTGGAATAGGCATACCCGGATTGATCCGGCGGGTTTTTGACTCTTCCTTCCCATTCGGATGCACTTTTACGAAGGAGATCTCCACGATCCGGTCCTTTACAATATTAATACCCGTTGTCTCCAGATCAAAGAAGACTAACGGGTTTCTCAGGTTTAATTGCATGCTTGGTTAATTAGTCATTTAACATCATAGGCATAAGTAGCATCACCAGGTCTTCATTCTCATCATTTTTTGTCGGAACGATCAAACCTGCACGGGAAGGGTCTGCCAACTCTAATACTACTTCTTCACAACTGATGTTGCTTAATATTTCAATCAGGTAAGTGGCTTTAAAGCCTATTTTCAACTCCACTCCGTCAAACTGGCAGGCGATCTTTTCTTCAGCTGAAGTAGAAAAGTCTATATCCTGTGCAGAAACGATCATCTCACTTTCAGTCAGTTGAAGTTTCACCAAGCTACTTGCCTGATTAGAGAATACGGATACCCGTTTCAGGGCATTCAGGAAGGAAATACGGTCTATAGTAACTTTATATGGGTTTTCCTGTGGAATCACACTATTATAATTCGGATAACGCCCTTCTATCAGACGACAGATCATTTCAAAGTTCGAACAACTGATATAAGCATTATTATCATCAAAACGGATCTGGACTTCTTCTGCTTCTTTTGCCAGAACAGTTCTCAGCAGGTTTGCCGGTTTTTTAGGCAGAATAAAAGCTGCTCTTTCCGGTAACTGAATAGACATATTGCGCAGCTTAACCAGCTTATGTCCGTCGGAAGCCACAAAAGTAATATCCTCGTTATGAATATCGAAGTAAATCCCATTCATTACCGGACGCAATTCATCGTCCGCTGTAGCAAAAAGACATCTGCTGATCCCATTTAAAAGAATCGGAGCTGCCATAGTGAGCGAAATAGCCGCTTCATTCAGTGGCTTTTGTTGCGGATAGGTATCGCCCTTCTGACCGATGAAGTTGTATTTACCATTCTGGAAATGAATAAATATTTCCAGATTATCATCATTTATTTCAAACTGCAGAGGTTGTTCCGGCAATTCTTTTAACGGATCCAGTAAGATCTTTGCTAAGACGGCGAACAATCCGGCTCCATCCGGATTCATTACTTCAACCGAAGTAACCAGACGGGTTTCAGCGTCAGAAGCCGTTATTGTTAGTTTATTCCCATTCAGGTCAAACAGGAAACTATCCAGGATTGGTAGAGAATTTTTGGATGCAATAACTTTGCTTATCGACTGCAAACGAGACAGTAGAGCTGTACTGGATACTTCAAATTTCATAACTATTAATTTATTTATCAGTTATTATTACTTATAAGAATTAACTGAACAAAAATAAGAAAATATTTCTATTGATACTACACATATATCTTTCAATCTTGTGACTTGTTTTCCTTATTCTGCCGACCACTTCCTGATTTCCCGCCAAGGACTTTCATAAGTTATGTCCTGATGGTAATCCATTATCATCAGGACGTAATGAATTACCCTCAGGACATAATCTGGAAAAGCGCCCGGGATAGCATAAAAAAGCCCCTTCCCATCACTGGAAAGAGGCTTTTCAAGAGAATGTATATATTTCTTATTTTGCGAAATAATCTTTAACTGCTTCGTTGGGAACCATTTCTTCCTGGAAGATATAGGCACCTGTTTTTGGAGACTTAACCATCTTGATTACTTTTGAATAAGTACGGCCGCCACCTTTCTTAAATGATGCAACTGCTTTCTTTGCCATTGTTTAATCTCCTATTTATTATTTAATTTCTTTATGTAGGGTCATTCTCTTAAGGATCGGATTGTATTTTTTCAATTCCAATCTCTGAGTTGTATTTTTTCTGTTTTTAGTAGTAATGTATCTGGAAGTACCAGGCATACCACTTTCTTTATGTTCTGTGCATTCCAGGATCACCTGTACTCTATTGCCTTTTGCTTTCTTTGCCATTTTTATATCCTCCTAATTAAGCGTTTAAATAACCTTTTTCAGCCGCTTGTTTAATCGCTGCATTCAGACCAAGTTTGTTAATAGTGCGTAGACCTGCAGCTGAGATACTCAGGCGAATCCAACAATCCTGTTCTACCCAGTAGAACTTTTTTGTAAACAGGTTAACATTAAATCTACGTTTCGTTTTCTTGTTAGAGTGGGAAACGTTGTTGCCAACCATTGCTTTCTTTCCGGTAATTTGACAAATTTTAGACATCTCTATCTTGTTTTTATTTCTTGCAATAACAAAATATATACTATAATCTCACAATCAAGGCGCAAAGTAAAGCATAAAAAATCATTTATACAACTATTTCGCCCTCTAAATTGTAGGTAAACCTCTTATCCTAAACTAGCATCACGAACTAAATCTGAGATTTTTACGTGTAATCTTGTGGGTTATCTCAGGTCTTACGGGGTGCAAAGGTAAAATTTATTCCTTTAATTCCCAAAGAAAGTTTATAAAATTTAATTCCTGCAGGCTTTTTCCTGCTTATTTTTCGATCCACCGGATGATCTCTTCCGCATCCGGACTGGTTCTGGGTTCTGCTACTCCCTCCCAATTGCCGTTTTCATCGATCATAAATTTTTGAAAATTCCAGGTTACTTCCGCATCCTGTTGGCCATTCCGGCTTTTTTGAGTTAACCACTGGTAAACTGGAGCCATATCCTCTCCTACGACTGAGATCTTTTCCATCAAGGGGAAGGTCACTCCATAATTTAATTGACAGAACTCCACGATCTCTTCGTTCGTTCCGGGTTCCTGTTCCAGAAAATTATTAGCCGGAAAACCGATGATTACAAACTTTTTGTCACCATATTTTTCATAAACAGCCTGCAGTTGTTCATATTGCGGAGTTAACCCGCACTTAAATGCTACATTGACCACTAAAACCTTTTTTCCTTTTAACTGGGATAAAGGGAAATCGGTACCATCAATACTTTTTACGGTGAAATCATGAAAATTTTCATTCTGTGCCACACCTCCTATGGAGAACAGGCAAATAGACAGGATGTAAAAAAATGTTCTCATAAATTGTTATTAAAGATAGATTTAAGGAAGTAAAAATAAGGAAATAATCTTAAAAACAATATCTTTCAGGAGTTTGTTTTTAAGATAAGAACCATAAATTACAGTTATCATGCAAAAAAATGTGAAAGATGCTATTAAACATCGCAAAAGTTATTATGCGCTCAGTAATCAGAGTCCTATATCGGATCAGGAAATCAGGGAGATAGTTAATTTTGCTGTTCTCCATGTCCCTTCCCCTTTTAATTCCCAATCGGCACGTTTAGTTTTATTATTGGGTAAGAACCATCAAAAGTTTTGGGACCTCACGAAGGAAACCCTGAAAAAAATAGTCAGTGCTGAAGCCTTCTCAAAGACCGAGGCTAAAATAGACAAGAGTTTTGCGTCCGGCTATGGGACTGTCCTTTTTTATGAAGATGAAAAAGTGGTAAGGGGATTACAGGATGCCATGCCTACTTATGCGGAAAAATTTGGGTAATGGGCAGAACATACGTCAGCTATGCATCAGTTTGCCGTATGGGTCATGCTGGAAGATGCCGGATTCGGTGCTTCCCTGCAGCACTACAATCCGTTAATTGATGAAGAGGTTGCTAAAACATGGGATATTCCTTCTTACTGGCGGCTGATCGCAGAAATGCCATTTGGTGTTCCGGTTGAACACCAGGAGAAAAAGAGTTTCAACCGGTAGAGGAAAGAGTACTGATCTATGAATAAAGAAGGTGATTGAATTTACCTATTCATGTAATAAACTAAAAAAATAAGGGAAAATAGATCTTTCCGGAAGAGAATCAACTTATAGGTTACTGGCTTCCCTTCCGGAAGGAGCTGATAAAACCACCCACAATTCCTCCTGTGAGGCAATTCACCCAGCAAACTGAGGATTGGGGATAAGTCCCCCAATAACATCCTATATATTCCCAATACAGATAGCCCAGGACCAGACCTATACCTATTCCTATCCATACGATTATATGGGCTTTTATAAACAGTTTAACGGATTGGTTCATCTCATTCTTTGTTAAGTTTTTTATAAATAGTTTTCAGGTTGGCCAGAGGCACTATGCCTAAAATACGGTTTATTTCATCTCCATTTTTACATATAATAATACTGGGTGTACCGGAGATCTGGAATTTTTTTCCTAATTCTGTATGTTTTGAAAGATTTACTTTAGTAACGTATATAGAATCTTTTTCATTTTGTGCCCATTGCGCCAGTGTAGATTCCATTCGCCGGTCTGCCGGACTATCTCCCTGTTGAAACAGAATAAAAGCCGGGGCTTCAGGGATACCTCGCAGATCCGGGTCTGATAGTTCCGGAAGGTAAGAAAAGGATATATTTTCTTTTTTCCTGTTTTCTATTTTTTGATTAAACAGGTACAGAAAATAAGAATAAAATATAACAGGCAGAAATGGATAGGAGTCAGACGAAAAACAGACGTTTGTTTCTTCATTACTTATGAATTTGGATCTTACTTTTTAAATAACAGAAAAACGTAGAAAATAGATGCGGAAAAATAGCTGTTTTCTACATTCAGATCCTTATATAAGTACTTACCTGCTAAGTTTAATTTTCTTCTTTGGGATTATAGTCCCCAGTGAATCTGTAATTTATCCAATCCTATAGAGAAAAGGGAGAGATCAAACTTCACGGGATCAACCGGATCTACCTCTTTCAGTCTGTCTGTGATTATCCGTACTTTCTTCAGGCTTTCCCCTTTAGGCAGGTCTTTCCAGATTTGTCCTGCAATAGTAGAGACGTGCGTATCTAAAGGTATCAGAAGTTTTTCCGGTCCATAAGCTTCCCAGATCCCTATATCAACCGGGTCTTTGCGTACCAGCCATCTTAACAACATATGCAGGCGTTTATTTACGGTCTGCGGTTTACCAAAACAATGATAATTGGCCGGTTCAAAATAGAAATAGGAATGTAGGTTTTCAATCAGTTCTGCCAGGGTCAGATCATCATATCTACGGATTATTTCTTTCACACAGGAACACAGATGGTAGAAATCCCGTCCTTTGAACATCCGGTAAATACTGGTGTAGTCATTGGAAAAGGAAATATATTCACTACCCATCATATAGGCATATAATGAACCGGATTGTTGGATCATATGATTATGGATCTTTTCCACTTTTTGCAGGATCACGGAGCATCTGCCAAAGGTAAACCAGGCTGTGATAATAGCACTGATCAGGACTTCTTTTTCATCGCTCCCGGTATCTGCAAAATGTCGGGAAAACTGAATGGGATCACTCTGGATAAATTTTTCCGGAGCTGCAATCACTTCTTTATACTGTTCTTCTAATACAGTCCGGATATAGTGTTGTTGTTTGTTGTTCATCATCTGCCTGTAAAGGTACAGGATTCCGAAGTGTCAGGAAATAACGACTCACTTAAAAAATCAGAATGAAGAAGTAAAGATCAATAAAAAAGCCGGATGAGAACTTTCATCCGGCTTTGTATATCTGGGAAATCAATTATTTGTGTGAAACGTTCAGGATAAATTCCAAAGTCCCTGCGTTCACCAACTCTTCCTGAGAGATCGTATATCCTTTAAGATCTTTACCGCCGGCTTTTATATTTTTAATGTAGATGGGGTTGGTCGTTCCATAATTGCTGGTCCCGATAAAAGGATTGACATAATCCACTGGTTCCTGCGCCTTTACAAGCATGGCTGTACATGCAAGAACGGTTAGCATAAATTTTTTATTCATTCTATTTAAATTTAGTTTTTCTATAAGCACCTTTCTGATATAGTGGAATTACAAATATACTCAAAAGAATTATACATTCCGAAACTCAATTAGCGAATCAATTCTTCCTCTATTCTTTTTACCACGTTTTCCACGTTTTCCCATACCCATCGGATTCTACCCGGTTGAAAGAAATAATTCCCCTCGAACATAAAGGCTTTAGGCTGCTCATACATAAAGAAAATAGAAAAGAAAGTATACGGATCATTTTCTTTCAATGCATTCATACGTTTGGCAGCCAGTTCCATATTCATTTCAGGAATCAAGTTCAGTGCTTTTTTATCGCTATAATGTTTTAAGACCCGACTGAACCCCTCCATTATGCTATAAACCTGTATCATATCTACTAAAAAGGCTTTATCCCTGAGATACGGCATCAAAGCCGAAGATTTAAACACTTCGAATGCATCTTTCTGAACTAAAAATCCCGGCAATTGTCCTGTTCTTCTCATATATAAAGACAAGGTATCTGCAGAAGCTGTTTGAAATCTCTCCATATTTTCCTGAAAGAACAGATACATTTCCATATCCTGGGTAAAATCTTTTTCTAATCCTTTCAGTTCTTCTATATTATTTTCTAACTCCAATTTAATTAAAGCCAAAGACTCTTTAATATCTTTTTGTTTGGAATAGTGGTCCAGTTGATTGGTTAGCATTAAGGTTAAAAAGATCCCTACCATAACCACCGATAGATCTTTGAGATAACTTAAGATACTTCTGATTTTCATATTCTTCAGCATGGTATATATATTTGTTTTCCGGTATACCTGTTTTAGTGATAAGTAAGACACAAAATAATTTTTTTTATTTAATCCCGGTATACAAACATACAAAAGGAGAAACTTCTGTGGAAGTTCCTCCTTCGTATATAAAAGAAAGCCGCACTGTAGATATGAACAAACTCCGTATGACAGGATTTGAGTGCTTTGAAGTCTTTGTAATCCGCTGTGCTAAAGCATACCCCGAAGGGCGCGGCCCGCCATTGACAACAAAAACTATGTCTCGGAATTATAATAAACTGATGAGTTTCCCAATCGAACAAGTGCGGCTTAACTCATCTTTTTCTTATTACAAATATATATATAAGATTGAAACTACCAAAGAATTTATTGTTAAAAACAGGCCTAAATACTCAGTTTTCCATAAAAAAAAGGTCTCTGACAAGAGACCCTTTATAACATCTTTTATAAAGTGTTTACTTATTTCACTTTAGCTACGATCGCTTTGAATGCTTCCGGGTGATTAACTGCTAAATCGGCCAACACTTTACGGTTGATCTCGATTCCATTTGCATGCAGGGCTCCCATTAAACGTGAATAGGACATACCTTCCAAACGTGCAGCGGCATTAATACGTTGGATCCATAAAGCACGGAAACTACGTTTTTTGTTACGACGGTCACGGAATGCGTAGGTTAACCCTTTTTCCCAGGTATTCTTTGCTACGGTCCAAACATTTTTACGGGCACCGTAATAGCCACGGGTTAGTTTTAAAATCCGTTTTCTTTTTGCCCTTGAAGCAACATGATTTACTGATCTCGGCATAATTCTAATCTGTTTTGAATGTTAGCGTCATCTTTTCAGATGCTCTTGATTTGCTAAAAACATTCGGTTAATAAAAATCTTTAATAAAAAACTCGCGTAATAAAAGGTTTACTTCAAACAAAGCATTTCTTTCACACTGTTTACATCAACTTTAGCCACCAGGCCGGTGTGTGTAAGATTTCTTTTCTGCTTTTTAGTTTTCTTTGTCAGAATGTGACTTTTAAAAGCATGTTTTCTTTTGATTTTACCTGATCCGGTAAGGGCGAACCTCTTTTTGGCACCGGAATTAGTCTTCATCTTAGGCATTTTCCAAATTTTATTTAATTATTAATCATGTGTTACTCCCTCCGGAGTAATTTCTTATTCGTCTTCTTTCTTTTCTTCAGAAGTAGGTTCAGCCGGTTTAGGTTTAGTAATTACCTTTTTTACCTGCGGTTTAGTAGGAGCCGGAGCATTCGCGCCGATTTTCTTAGGAGAAAGCATAATGATCATTTGTTTTCCTTCCAATACCGGAAGTTGTTCTACCTTTCCATAATCTTCCAGATCATTGGCAAAGCGAAGTAATAATACTTCCCCTTGTTCCTTGAACAGGATGGAACGGCCTTTAAAAAATACATATGCTTTTACTTTTGCTCCTTCTTCCAGAAAACTTTTGGCATGTTTTAATTTAAAATTATAATCATGGTCATCTGTTTGTGGTCCGAAACGAATCTCCTTTACCACTACTTTGACAGATTTTGCTTTCTGTTCTTTTTGTCGCTTTTTCTGTTGATAGAGAAATTTTTGAAAATCGGTTACTCTACAAACGGGGGGAGCAGCATTAGGTGAAATTTCAACCAAATCAAGTCCTTGATCCTGTGCAATACGTAGAGCTTCAGAAGTTGAATACACTCCGGGTTCTACGTCATCACCTGCTAAACGAACCTCCCGAACACGAATGCGTTCGTTGATTCTATACTGGTCTTTCAGATTGTCTTTCTTCATTAAAAAGATTTATTCTCCTCGTTATTTTAGTTTTTACTTATCCTTTGTATTTTGCCAACGATTCATCATTTCTTCAACTTCATCATTTAAAAGCGCTGCAAATGTAGTAATTTTCATCGAACCTTTATCACCTTCACCCTGTTTTCTTACAGAAACTTCATTATTTTTCGCTTCTTTTTCTCCGACAATGAGCATATAAGGGATACGTTTCATTTCATTATCACGGATCTTACGTCCGATCTTCTCATTTCTATCATCTACAATAACACGAATATCCTGTTCTTCTAACTGACGGGCCACGTTCCATGCGTATTCATTGTATTTCTCACTAATAGGCATAATCGATACCTGGTCAGGAGTCAGCCACAACGGGAATTTACCTCTGGTGTGTTCAATCAATACAGCCACAAAACGTTCCATAGAACCAAATGGCGCACGATGGATCATGACAGGACGGTGTTTTTTATTATCTTCACCGGTATATTCCAGTTCAAAACGTTCCGGAAGGTTATAGTCCACCTGGATCGTTCCCAACTGCCAGCGGCGACCTAAGGCATCTTTTACCATAAAGTCCAGTTTAGGACCATAGAACGCTGCTTCACCCAATTCAATTCTGGCTTTCAGTCCTTTTTCCTGACAGGCCTCCACAATAGCCGTTTCCGCTTTATCCCAGTTTTCATCCGAACCAATATATTTTTCTTTATTATTCGGATCACGCAAAGAGATCTGAGCTTCAAAGTTTTTAAAGTCAAGTGCTTTAAAGATAATGAATATAATATCCATTACTTTCAGGAACTCATCTTTCAACTGGTCCGGACGACAGAACAAGTGTGCATCATCCTGAGTAAACCCACGTACACGTGTTAAACCATGTAATTCCCCACTTTGTTCATAGCGGTAGACAGTGCCAAATTCCGCAAAACGGACAGGCAGATCTTTATAGGATCGTGGAAATGCCTTAAATATCTCACAATGGTGAGGACAGTTCATCGGTTTTAAGAGGAACTCTTCTCCTTCCTGTGGGGTATGGATAGGCTGGAAAGAATCTTTTCCATATTTAGCATAATGGCCAGACGTAACATATAATTGTTTTGCTCCGATATGCGGAGTAATAACCTGTTGATAACCATACTTCTTCTGGATACGTTTCAGAAAATCTTCCAGCTTCAGGCGTAACTGTGTACCCTGGGGCAACCATAAAGGTAATCCTGCTCCTACAGACTGAGAGAAAGTGAATAATTCCAGTTCTTTACCGATCTTCCGGTGGTCTCTTTTTTTAGCCTCTTCCAGCATAGCCAGATATTCATCCAGCATTTTTTTTTTAGGAAAAGTGATCCCATATAAACGGACTAACTGTTTACGGGTTTCATCTCCACGCCAGTAGGCTCCTGCCACACTTAGAATCTTTACGGCTTTTATATAAGAAGTATTCGGAAGGTGGGAACCACGGCACAGGTCAGTAAATGATCCCTGCGTATAAGTAGTGATAGTTCCATCTTCGAGTTCGCTGATAAGTTCTGTTTTATAGGTCTCATTCCGATCACCAAACATTTTCAGAGCATCGTCTTTAGAGATACTCTCCCGTCTGATCTCCTCTTTTCTGGCAACCAGTTCCTGCATTTTTGCTTCGATAGCCGGAAAATCCCCTTCTTTGATCGGTGTATCTCCCGGATCTACATCATAATAGAAACCATTTTCAATAGCCGGGCCTATACCGAATTTAATACCCGGATATAATTCCTGTAATGCTTCAGCCATAAGGTGGGCGCTGGAATGCCAGAAAGCATGTTTTCCCTGCTCGTCTTCCCATTTTAATAATTTTATGGAAGCGTCTTCTTCAACCGGACGGCTTAAATCCCATATCTCTCCGTTGACTTCAGCAGCTAATACTTCCTGTGCCAAACGGGAACTGATACCTTCCGCAATCTGCATGGGAGTTGTACCTTTGGCATACTCCCTTACGGAACCATCAGGAAATGTAATTTTTATCATATTCTGTTTACTGTTATTCAAAAATCAATTAAGGTGCAATTTAGGATTAAATTGATAACTGACAATTGTCCATAGCCAATTAATTGTGGTTGCTATTGATTTTTATTCATTTAAGCGTTATCTTTTTCTTTTTCAGGCAGAGCTATCCGTTTATCAATTGGAAGTAGTCATCCTTTTAATAATATTATAGGCATTTATAATCCCCAATTCTCCTGCTTTACTAAGATCGGCTATTCCTCTGTTGGCATCACCCTGGGAAAGACGGGCTAACCCTCTGTTAAAATAGGCTTCTGCAAACTCCGGATCCCGTAGAATTGCCTCATTATAATCCTGTATGGCTGCACGGTAATCCCGTTGGGCACATCTTAAATTCCCCCTGTTAAAATAGGCATAGACAAATTCCGGATTTAATTTGATAACCATATCGTAATCCCGGACAATCAGTTCATGTTCATACGCCCGTTTATTATCCCTGGCTAATGCTGTGGAAGCATCCGTCATGTTTCTGTTCGGCATAGCAGGCCGGGAAGATGGATTCAGGTTGAGACTTGTAGAAGAAAAGTCTTCTAATTCATTAGAGACCTGAGCTAACGTATAGTCTAACTGTTTATAACGAACTACTGCACGATTAAAATAAGCCATGGAGAAAGAGGGATCTAAATCTATTACTTTATCAAAATCACTGAGGGCTTCCGTAAAGTCCTGCACCAACATAAAATTCAGTGCTCTGCCGAAATAGGCATACGCATCTCTAGGCTGTGCATCAATCTTATAAGAAAATTCATCGATAGAAGCGAAATGTTCAGCAATCTGATCTTCCGTCAAAGCAGCTTCTTCATTGGTAAGACGCAATTTACGGGGAAGGATCATCCGGTTATTATATTCCTCTATAGTTTTATCGTAATAAATCAATTTTTTAACCGGATCTGCTTTTTCATAATAAGTGATTACAAACTGGGATTCCAGGTCTACACGCACATTCCGGTCCTGCACCCTGCCCCGTACTTCGCTCTGGTATTTACTCTTTCTTTCCTCTTCTTTATCATATACCACTAAACGGTTAAACTTATTGATATTGGTATCAGACTGTTCCCGGGTATTCTCTCCTTCGCCTTCGTCCTCCTGAGCTAAAGTCTTGGGAGAGGCCAGTCCCTGTCTTCCACTCTTCATATTCTGTTCTATTTCATAGGCAGTCCAGTAATCCCGGTCTGCACCTGCATTATCATTTAACTTCCGCTTAGCTTCAGCACGACTGTAATATCCGGGAATAAAATTAGGGTATTGGTGTAACACTACATCAAAATCCCGCACGGCTCCCAGGTTATCTCCTGTTTCAAAATGGAGTAATGCCCGGTTATAATAAGCCATATAGTTGTCTGGTTCCTGCTCTATCACCACATCAAAGTCTTCAATGGCCCGGTTATTATCCCCTACCTGGAACCTTAACAATCCCCGGTTAAAATGAGCAATCAGATTATGCGCATCCATATCGATCACCTGGTCATAATCTGCCATAGCTCCGCGCAGGTCATTCATCTGGTAACGGACCAGTCCCCGGTTGATATAATAGTCACTTTTACGGTTATTCAGCCGGATGGCTTCATTCAGATCGGTTAATGCCCCTTCCAAATCGTTAGTCTGATAACGAACAATCGCTCGATTTCCATAAATAGGCGCATAATAAGGATCTAATGCTATGGCTGAGTCATAATCAGCCAACGCCCGGATCGTATCTCCCTTTTCCAGATACATGGCTCCACGGGTCATATAACTCATGGAATACTTAGGATAGGAGGTAATGAGATCTTCAAATACATGTTCTGCTCCGTCAAAATCCTTATTCTGAATATAGGCCACAGCCAGGTTAACCAGCATCCGACGGTCACCCGGCTTAAATTCCAATCCTTTGGTGTAATCTTCAATCGCTCCTTCAAACAGATCCTGGCTCTGCCGGGCTATTCCCCTTGCATAATAAGCCTGTACTAAAAAGGGGTTCCGCTGAAGACATAATGAACAGTCTTCTTCGGCCCCCTTATAATCGTCTAATTGTATTTTCGCTACTGCCCGGTAAAAATAGGGCTCAGCTAACCAGGGTTTAGACTTAATTACCTGATTAAAATATTGTATGGATAAGACGTAGTCTTCAAAGTATAAAGCATTCCGTCCAATCGCAAGTACACGGTCTGTATTAATTTGTGCAACTAAAACAAATGAATATATCTGTAGTAAAATAAAGAGAATAGCCTTCTTCATCGTTGTTTCAACTGATTGAAAGGCAAAAATAAGGAAATTATCTTACTTAGGTTCAATTTTTACCATCAAATGATTTTTTCCTATTTTATCTCCTTCTTTTACCCCGACTGAGATCACTTTTCCTGTTACCGGAGCCACTATACGGTTAAACATTTTCATGGCTTCATGGATCAGCAACAATTGTCCTTCCTGTACTTCTTCGCCTTCCTGTACTTCCACTTCGATAATAGTACCGGGAAGGGTGGAAAGAATATCTCCGGGTAGCGGCTTTTGCCAGACCTGCCTGTTTTTATATTTGTTGGTAAGGAGCGTTTTGTATTTACGTGCTGTCACTACAAAATCTACCAGTTCTTCATTTTTTCCATATGTAAAAGACTCAATTAGAAAGGTGGTAATCCATGTTTCTTCGCTGGTCTGTATTCTTCCTTGAGTACGGAAAGTTTCAGCGCATGTAATAAAAGAGAACGGGTCTCTTTGGGTTCAATAACAGCGTCGATAAAACCTTTGGAAGCTGCCACATAGGGATTGGCAAATTTCTCAATATATTCTTTTACTTTGACCTGGCGCATCGCTTCTTCATCTTCCGCTTCCATAATTTCCTTACGGAAAATAATATTAGCTGCTCCTTCAGGTCCCATAACCGCAATTTCTGCTCCCGGCCATGCAAACATAAAATCAGCTCCTAAATGGCGGGAATTCATAGCAATATATCCACCACCGTAGGCTTTACGCAGGATGACGGTAATCTTAGGCACAGTAGCTTCCGAATAGGCGTACAATACTTTTGCCCCGTGACGGATCACTCCGGCATGCTCCTGGTCTACCCCGGGTAAATAACCCGGCATATCTTCCAGGGTGATAATAGGAATATTGAAAGAATCACAGAAACGGATAAAACGTGCTGATTTATCTGCGCTATCGCAATCCAGCACTCCTGCCAGTACCATCGGCTGATTCGCGACAAATCCGACAGTTTCACCATCCATACGTCCGAATCCAATCACTATATTGGCGGCCCATAGTTCCTGTACTTCCAGGAAATCTGAATCATCGACAATACATCTGATCACATCCCTTACATCATATGGTTGCTTAGGATCGGATGGAACGATTTCTTCTATATTTAACTTCGTGGACGGCAATTTAGGTTCAACCGACTTAGCCCGTTGCTGATTATTCCATGGAATATAACTGACTAACCGTTTGATCTGATCAAAACATTCCAACTCACTTTTAGCATAGAAATGAGCATTTCCTGTAATCTCCGCATGTACTCTGGCACCACCCAGATCTTCCATAGAAATATCTTCTCCTAAGACGGTCTTGATAACGTTCGGACCAGTAATAAACATTTTAGAGATATTTTCTACTACAAATACAAAGTCCGTCAAAGCCGGAGAATAGACTGCACCTCCGGCACAGGGCCCTAAAATAAGGGAGATCTGTGGGATCACTCCGGAAGCAATGGTATTCCGGTAAAATATCTCTCCATATCCGGCCAATGCCCCTACTCCTTCCTGAATACGTGCACCTCCGGAATCATTGATTCCGATGATAGGACATTTCATCTTAAGGGCATGATCCATTATTTTAGTGATCTTCCGGGCATGTTGTAAACCCAATGAACCTCCGGCAACTGTAAAGTCCTGTGCATAAATACATACCGGAGCTCCGAAGATGGTTCCGGTCCCGGTCACGACACCGTCTCCGGGAAACTCTTTTTTATCCATTCCGAAATCACGTCCATCGTGTTTTACAAACATATTATATTCCTGGAATGAATTCTCATCAAGCAGAGATAATATACGCTCACGGGCCGTTAATTTTCCCATGGCTACCTGCTTTTCAATCGCAGCTTCCCCACCACCCATTTGAACGACGGCTTTTTTCCTGTAGCGCCTGAATGTTTTTGTTTAAGTCTGTCATAGTATCCATTTAGTTTGTCATTTTCCCACAGCTTTTGCCCGGTATGAACAACGTGCTGTTCCTTTTATAATATTGTTTAGTTTGGATTTATTCAACTGACGCCGGATCGCTGAAATATTATCGATGAAGACATGCCCGTCCAGATGTTCACATTCATGCTGTACGACACGTGCTGCAAACCCTTCAATTTCCTCTTCATGTTCTACCCAATCCGCATCCTTATATTTTATACGGATCTTACTGGCTCGTTCCACCTTTTCATGGACACCGGGCAGACTTAAGCAGCCTTCTTCTAGCGCAATGGTTTCCTCACTGCTTTCAACAATATCCAGATTGATCATAATACGTTTAAAACCTTCACATTCTGGAAAATTCTTCCCCATCACATCTGCATCGATCACCAGCAACCGCAGGGATAAACCGACTTGTGGAGCAGCCAGGCCAACACCATCCGCATGATACATGGTTTCAAACATATTTCCTATCAACTCTTTTAACCCGGCATAGTCTTCAGGCACCTCTTCAGCTTCTTTTCTTAATACCGGTTGACCATATAAATATACTGGTAAGATCATAACTTATTATTCTGATATTTTTTACTTTCCATATATGACTGCAGGATAATCACTGCACTAATCTCATCTACTAAGGCTTTTTCCTGCTTTTTCTTCTTTTTCAGTCCTCCTTCCAGCATGGCTTTATGGGCCAATACGGAAGTAAAACGTTCATCATAATATTCGACCGGGATATCCGGAATAGTACGCTGAAGGTGGGTTACAAATGCTTTTACATAGGGCATATTTTCAGACACTTCATTGTTCATCTGCCTGGGTAGTCCCACAATAAACCGCTCCACAGGCTCTTTCTTACTATACTCTTTCAGATGGTTAACCACCTCCCCGCTGGCTACGGTTGCCAGGCCATTTGCGATGAGTTGAAGCGTATCCGTCACAGCCAGACCTGTACGTTTTCTTCCATAATCTATCGCTACTATTCTTCCCATAAGCTGCAAAGATAGTATAAAAAATAAAAAGGATTACACAAAACAGGGAAAAGTATGCAGTTTAACGTTTAATAGGCGTTTTCTTCTCCTTTAAGCATGTTTAATATAGTCACTACAATAATCTTAAGATCCAGAAAGAACGTCCAGTTTTCAATATACCATACATCTCTCTTTACCCGGCCTTCCATTTGTTTCAACGTCTTGGTTTCCCCCCGGTAACCCGTTACCTGAGCCCATCCTGTAATTCCCGGTTTAACTAAATGGCGTACCATATATTTATCAATAAGTGCGGCATATTGGTCTGTATGTTTCAGCATATGAGGACGAGGGCCTACTACTGACATATCTCCCTTTAATACATTGATAAACTGGGGAAATTCATCTAAATTGGTTTTCCTCAGAAAGGTACCCAGGCGAGTTATCCGGGGATCATCCTTGGTTGCCTGTATGGAATCTGCCTGTGGATTCATTTTCATGGTCCTGAATTTATAACACATAAAGTCATAACCATATAACCCGGTACGTTTCTGCTTAAATAAAACAGGACCCGGAGAATTCATTTTTATTAATGTTCCGATAATTGTATACATTACCGGATAGACTGTAACCAGGATTATACAGGAAAAAATAATATCGAACCCTCTTTTTAAAGCCCGGTTATAAGCAGCCTGTAAAGGTTCTTTCCGGACAGACAATAAAGGAACGGATTCCATCATCTCCAGAATCAGGCTTTTCTTTACATTCCGGTAAAATTCCGGCACGATAAAGAAACGGATCATATGTTTTTCGGAAAAATTTAATAATTTCAGGATTTTATCATCTTTGGTTCCCGGTAAGGTACAGTAGATCTCATCTATATAATTTGCCATGGCATAGGCTTCCACTTCATCCGTAGTACCCAAATAATTAGGTAAAACCTCCTTCAAGCTTTGATTATCATCAAAAAAGCCCATGATGGTGAAACCATACGCTAATTCTTCTTTCATCATCTGATATAATTCTATCCCATTTTTACCGGCTCCAACAATAATAATCCGTTTAGAATTATATCCTTTTTTCCGGTAGATTTTCAACAGGACTCTTACCGGCACTCTCCACAGAGAAAAGACAACAATAGAAGAGGTATAGTAGACTACAAGAAAAGTAGCTAACACATCCCCGACATTCAAAAAGGTCAGACAGGTAGTAAAAAGAAATATATGAAAAGTGGTCAGTGCAAATACCCGCTTGACAATTTCATCAATAAATACGACCGATAAATGTAATTGGGTAGGAACAAAATAGAGGGCAAAGAAATAGCAGAAATTAAAGAACAGGACAATTTCCCTCAGGTTGTCTGTAATAGCAGTTGTATAAAAATCACTTAATCCATAATACACGGTAAAGAAGAGTATATTGAGGACCAGTAGATCGCCAACTCCTATCAACCATTGAATAAGATAACCATGTTTTTTATTAAACTCCATTGTTTTTTATGATAAAATCGCACAAAGGTAATAAATTTCGTACACAAAAAAATTAAGTCTTTCTCTGATTCCTCTATCAAAAAAGACTATAGCAACTGATAAATTAAGCAAAAGAATTATCCGCACAGACAATCCTTTGTAAAAGATTTGCATGAATTAACAGAATGAATGTTATGTCAGATTAAGCCTGGATAACTTACCCAACCGGAACTTATTTTATAAGATAGTTCGTATAATGTTTACCAATATATTTTTTCAATTCCTGGAGGCTGGCAGGAACCGCTGTCTCCGGATCTTCTTTTCCTTCAAATTCCAGGGTAAAATACTGGTAAGACCTGTGGCTAAAAATGAACGGCGGGATAGTTTCATACTGGATACGTTTAAGATTAACAATGAATAATCAGATGTCTTCCAAATATATACATAAAGATTTATTTTACAAAAAAATAAATTTGAAATAATCCTGTATATCTGAATCCTGCACCGTTATTTTGTGTATGGTTTAAATAAAATATGCTCACAGATTCATAAAAAAGTTTGGATCAACAAAAAAAAGGATCCCTGTTCAGGGATCCTTTTTTATTATATTACTATTTTCAAATATGATTAGTCTGCGCTCATAATTACTACACGGTTCCAATCGTTTACAGAGTATGGTTGAACATCCGAACCTTTCCATTCAATGACGATCTGGCTGGAAGGAATACCATATTTGTCTGTTAATTCTTTAGCTACCGCTTTAGCACGTCTTTCAGAAAGAGCCATGTTATACTGAGAGGTACTTGTATTCTTATCCGCATAACCTACTACTTTAATACGTACATTATGTTCTTTAATAAACTGAGCAGTATTATAGATATTTACTTCCTGATTGTTTTCAATCTTAGAGCTGTTGATACGGAAACGTACTACATTTTCTCCAAATTTATTTACTGTGGTCGGAGGTACTACCTGCGGACACTCAGGACAAGATACCGGACGTCTGCTTAATTGTTCGTTTTCAGCACGTAAAGCATTGATACGGTTATTCAGGTCATTCAACAAAGCATAATCCATAGGTTCAATTACTTCAAAGTCAGTTTTGCCTAAGTTGAAAGAAAGACCGGCACTTAACTGAGCAATACCATCAGATAATTTACCCATTTCCACGCGGTTATATTGTTCGTTCAACAGGAAGCCCTGAAGTTCCAAAGTAAAATCTACACGTTTACTCAAACGAAACATAGTCAGAATACCTGTATTTAAAGACGGAGATTCGGCTCTTGGAATACCCTGGCTTTCGAAACGTTGTGAATAACCAAGACCAATCCAGGGAATAAAACGGAACACCCGGTTTGCATTATAACGTCCCCAGTGATTAGTCACATCATACATAAAGTCTAAGTGACCGGAAACGAATCTGTTATGTTGCATAAATTGTGCATTATCACCTTCAAATCCGTGCAGGATACCACCACTAAATTGCACACGCATAGCAAAATAGGGATTAAACCATTTACCGATGGATAATTGTGGATTTGCATTTAAACGATCCTTGAAATCAGCTTCACCATTCTGGTCTCCAAACAGAACACTCATGGCTCCTGCTGCACCTATAAACCAGTTATCGCCTGCTCCGTTTTTCTTGAAATTTGTCCTGTAGCCTGTCTCGTTACTATACCCTATCTGAGGGGCATATTCTTGCGCAGCCACAGAAAATATAAAGCCTGACAACAATGCTAAAATTAAAATTTTACTTTTCATATACATCAACATTTTAATTAAACAATTATTTTTACTAAAATATACCACTATAAGCTGCCTAATTTATATTCAATTTAACTCTTTTTTTATATGATTATCCGCATGATGTCCGTTAATTTATTGAACATCATATGAATGTTTTAATTACGAATGTTTTTAATAATACTATT
>JAJQFE010000005.1 GCA_021201295.1 Tannerellaceae bacterium
TACTTTCCAGCGCGGGCTTTTCCTCTGCCTCTACCTTTTCTTTTTTCTGCTGGCCGGCAAGAGAACATTCCATCATCACCATCACTCCCCATGTATGCAATAAAATCTTTTTCATTTGTTTTTTATTTATAATCTATATACACAATCCGGTAAAAACAATTCATCCTATAAAAGTAAGAAAGAATCAGGAATCCGGAAATTTTCCCGGCTATTTGACTTTTTATAACAAAATGTCAAACTAACATATTGTCAGTTAATCCGGCCCGTTATTCCGGTTTTTACACCATAGCAGCAGGATAGCTGAAAAGAATCCACTCACAGCAGGTTCAGCCGGCGCCTTTAGTCAGCCTATTCTTTGTTCTGCTTGCTATTTGCCGGTAATTTCAGAAGTCATGCCCGGCAATGTTAAGGGTGCGTAAAGGGATGTGATCTCCGGAAAGAAATGTGTTACTTACCATCTCAACAGCAACCGGGAACCACATAGCTTTACATAAAGAAAAAAAGGAGGTTTCGGAAGCTATTTGGACCGGTGAAGGGGTGGTTGGGCAAATTCATGCCGACCATTTATCCGGTTCATGCCGACCTTTTTTCGCGTTTCTGCCGACCGTTCAGGCAATGTATACCGATCCATGGAAGGAATTCCTGCCGACCATTTTACAAAAAAATGGCTTTAAAGTCCCTGTTTTTATTCTCATTCATCCTTCGAAAGAATTTTCTATGTTATAAAAATCGCACTATACTGAGCAAAAAGCTTAAATAAACTATGTTTCATATTCTTTTTGCATTCTTCGAAAAAACCAGCCAACCATCTTTTCACTTCAATTGTTGTTTTTCTATCAATTCTTAAAAAACAGACGATGGAAAAAGAAGAAAAAAATCCGTTGAGAAATCCGTTAGTGATGTATCCGCATGAGGAATTTCCCATGCAGAAACAAGAGGCCCCCGGCCTGGACAGTAGAATGAGACCTGTTCCTGACTGTGGAGAAAAAAGCTATGTAGGACATGGCAGGTTAACAGGAAGAAAAGCACTGATCACAGGAGGAGACTCAGGCATTGGCCGTGCTATTGCCATCGCATATGCCCGGGAAGGAGCCCAGGTGGCGATTACTTACTTACCGGTCGAGGAAGAAGATGCCCACTCGCTGCAAACCCTGTTAAAACAGGAAGGCAAAGAAATAATCCTTATCGCCCGTGACCTACGGGAAGAGGAGGCCTGTATCCAGGTAATCCGGGAAACAAGAGAGAAATTAGGCGGCCTGGATCTCCTGGTGTTGAATGCCGGCGTGCAGATAGCCCGGACAGAGATTGCGGATCTTTCCGCTGAACAGATCCAAAAAACATTTGCCGTGAATGTCTTCTCTCCGATGTACCTGGCCAAAGCGGCCCTTCCCGATCTTCCCGCTGGCGCTTCGATTATCTTTACGGCTTCTGCGGAGTATCATACTCCGAATAAAACCTTACTGGATTATGCCGCTTCCAAAGGTGCCATTGTAGCATTTTGTCTCGGGCTTTCCAAGCAGGTAATCGATAAAGGGATCCGTGTAAATGTGGTCTGTCCGGGTCCTACCTGGACTCCTTTGGAAGTCTCCGGAGGCAATCTGGATGATGCCATTCCGAAGCATGGGATTGACACGCCGATGAAACGTCCGGCACAACCTGTTGAAATGGCGGGTGTCTATGTTTTCCTTGCCTCCAACGAAGCAACCTATGTCACCGGAGAGATATACGGAGTCACAGGGGGTCTAAGTAGTCTATAAATGAAGGAGTGTATCACTATAATGGGTCATCAGAGCACATGAAACAGGAAAAACAGAAGAAAGAAATGACTATTCAGCGTGTAGAACCTCTCAGTTGGTGGACCGGAATAAAAACTCTGCTACAATTGATGATTTATGGGAAAGGACTGGAAGATAGTACAGTACATGTAGAAGAAAAAGGGATCACGATCCGGGAAGTTCATCCGGCTGAAAATCCGGATTATCTGTTTGTAGATGTAGAACTTGCACCAGATCTCCTTCCCGGTGAATACCGGTTTGAAGTGAGGAACGGTCAGCAACAGACGCAGTTTACTTACTGGATCGACAGGAGAAGAAAGGGATCTGCCTCCCGTCAAAGTTTTACATCGGCAGACCTGGTTTACCTGCTTCTACCGGATCGTTTTGCCAATGGAGACCCTTCCATTGATTCCACACCGGACACGACGGAAAAAGCCGACCGGAAAAATCCTTCCGGAAGACACGGGGGAGACCTGCAGGGGATACTGGCACATCTGGATTATTTAAAGGAACTGGGAGTAACCACGGTATGGATCACTCCTCCACAACTGGATAATCAGCCGTCCGGTTCGTATCACGGCTATTCCTGTACGGATTATTACCGGATTGACCCGAGGTTTGGGACGAATGACTTGTATAAACAACTGGTTCGTACAGCTCACGAAAAAGGATTGAAAATCATTATGGATGCTGTACCCAACCATTGTGGGAGTGCACACTGGTGGATGAATGACCTGCCGTTTCATAACTGGGTGCATCTCCATAAAAGGATGGAGATGTCTAATTACCGGCTGGCAACTATCACAGATCCGAACAGTTCCCGGTTAAACAGGCATCAGACAGTGAATGGATGGTTTGATAAGGATATGCCGGATATGGCTCTTGAAAATGAATATGTATTCCGCTATTTCCTCCAACTCTATATCTGGTGGATAGAATGGGCAGATTTGGATGGTCTACGGGTAGATACATTTCCATATAATGAGAAACACTCGATTGCCAAATGGACAAAGGGAATCCTGGAGGAATATCCCGGCCTGAGCATTGTAGCGGAATGCTGGCATTCTTCTCCTGCTATTGTGGCTTATTGGCAGGGAGACAAGCCCAAACAGGATGGATATGCCTCTTACCTGCCATCTGTGATGGACTTTCCGCTGCAGGAGGCCTTACAAGATGCCTTGAAAGTGGACTCTTCCGGATGGATGGAAGGCATGAACCGCCTGTTTGAAGCAGTTGCGCTGGATTTTCTGTACCAGGATCCTAAAAAACTGATGATATTTTTAGATAATCACGATATAAAACGGTTTGCAGATTCTATGCATGGCAATACGGAAAAAATTAAATTAGGGATCACGCTACTGGCAACTTTGAGAGGTATCCCACAATTATATTATGGTACGGAATTCGGGTTCCGCTCTACGGATCTTTCCAAAGGAGATGGGGCGGCCCGTATTGATTTTCCCGGAGGCTGGAAAGGAGACCGCAAAAATCTGTTTACGGGTTTGAAGATCCATAAAAAGGAAAAGGAAATCTTCGGGCATACGCAGAAACTGTTCAATTGGCGTAAAAATGCGGTTGCCATTCATAACGGAGAAACTACCCATTTCCTGCCGAAAAATAACACCTATGCTTTTTTCAGGCATACTCCCGATGAAGCTGTTTTTGTTTTTCTGAATCCCGGTAAAAAAGAGGTGAAAGTCCACTGGGAAAAATACAGTGAATGCCTGGAAGGTTACTCCAACGGAGTCAATATTCTGACCGGCAGGAAGGCCACTGTAGGAAAGAGTTTCACTGTCAGGGCCAGAGAATCTGTGGTGATAGAACTCAGCAGATAAAGCACCTGCTACTATTACCGGTAAGCAATTATAGACATTGCCTGCCGGTAATTCCTGGTCCGGGAAAACAGTACCAGTTGGAGGTTTGGGATCAGATAGTTAACACTTTTTCTCCGGCCTTTATATACCGGGTCAGCGGATCTCCCATATACCGGACATTGACTCCTGACTTTTCCAGAGTTTCCGACGCTTCAAACCGGTCAGCACAATCTTTGCAGGCTTCTATATGTACTCCCTCATCCAACATAATCCGAATCTCAGTCTGCACCTGTGTATCTATGGCAGCCAGTTTCACGGATGCGCCCCACATAATCAGATTTACTTCATCCCACCAGTTTTTCTTTTTGGAATTGATGGCATACATAGAGATCATAGGGAAGATAGTATCTTTATTATCGCTTGTCCAGAGAATATTTAATTTTTCCATAAGCATCTGTTTTTCTGATTTTCAACTGATACAAAGATAAGAGAAACCATTTAGTCAGGGTGCTTTCCGGCCACTTTCCTGTATGTTTTCCATAGGTTCCTGTATACCAGCCTTTCTTCTAAGCCTGACAGGAGCACTTTTACGGTTTAGTTTCATATTTAATATTTCTACCAACAGAGAGAAAGCAATAGCAAAATAAATATATCCTTTAGGGATTTCACTCACCGTTGTTCCCCAGAAAGAGAGATGAGCCAGATGAGCCGCTTCGACCAGTAACATCACGCCGATAAGTATAAGAAAAGAGAGTGCTAACATCTGGATAGTGGGATGTCCATTTACAAATGCACTGATCGGCCCTGAAAAAAGTAACATCAGCATAACGGCTATTACAATAGCGAGGATCATGATGGCCATGGCTCCTTCATAGCCGAAATCTTTAAAACTAACCATGCCTATTGCTGTCAGCACACTGTCAAAAGAAAAGATAATATCCAATCCTACGATCTGGGCGATTACACTCCAGAAATGAGTGCTTTGGGTTTTTATCTCCGGAGTATCCTCTTTACCTTCAAGTTTATGATGCACTTCTGTGACACTTTTATAGAGAAGGAAAAGACCTCCTGCCAGAATAATCAGACTCTGCCCCGTGACAGATCCGTCCATCCAGTCCGTATCAAAAGAAAAGATAGGTTGGGTTAAACGCATTAGTAAGGATATACCAAACAGTAAACCGATACGGGCTAACATAGCCAGTAATAAACCTACCGTACGGACATGTGCCTGTTGGCCGGGAGGGACTTTAGAAGACATAATAGAGAGGAACACTATATTATCTATTCCTAACACTATTTCCAGAAAGGTTAAAGTTAGCAAGGCGAGCCATGCACCGGGCATTGGAAAGGTTTGTAAAATTTCCATAGAAAAGGTTTGGTTAATTTGGTTATTGTCATAACTGTTTTTTCTTTTAAAAAGGAGCTATCACGTATCCTACCGGTAACTTTCCAGCAACCGGCTGATCTCCTCTGCTTTCTCTTCCCATACGATATACCATAGGTTCCGGAACTTGATCTTTCCGGTATTCTTCCAGATCATCAACCAATCATCCTCTTCCGGAGATAAATCCCTGTAACGGATAATAAGGGTATAATCCGGAGCAATCATCTTAAGCATCACATTACTATCGTTCCACTGTTCATCATACTGAGCATCCTTTACCCAGTCTCCTATCCGGACCCGGTCATTTTCCGTCAGATAAGAAAGTATGCTTTCATCATCTGTATAGATCACCTGCATTGATTCTACCCGGAAAAGATCAATTTCAGGTTTTTTATTTTCTTCTATTACAACTGCTGGATTCTCTTTTTCCCTGTTTCCTTTTGAAGAACAGCTCCATGCCACATATATACATAAGGTTCCTAATAAGATCCATTTATTCATACTCATTCAGGATTAACTATTTGCCCACTAAAGAAAACAGGTGTCAGACATATATACAACATTCCCGGTTAGAGATTGTTTATTTATTTTTCATTTTTTCTTATTCTAATGCTATTTTTATCTTAAAATCACCACTCCAGGGTTCACCGGCCATTTTATTTTCAGCAATTACCAAACGGTAATTTCCTTCCATGGGAAGATCATAGGTAATACTATGGCCGAACGGCCCGTCGGAAGTACTATCCGGTAAAAAGATACGGGTAAAAGAAATATTTGCCTGGTCATCTCCGGAAAATAGTTCTGCTTCTACATTATGATAAGTACCGGAACTGAATACGACTTCCACCACCTGATTCTCACTTTTATGGATTTCCTGGGAAACTTTTCCTCCCGGCGTATCCAGATAGATGACAAATGGGTTTACAGGTATAACCTGATCTTCATCTGCTTTCTCCGTCGTTAACGTATGGGTATGGGCATGTTCATCATTTCCCAGACTTTTATATTTACAGGATAACAGACAAAAGAAAAAAAACAAGACGATTCATCCTTTATTTTTCATATGTAAGATCTTTTAAATAACTTTCTTATAGAACACTCTTTCCATTACATTGTTTATGACGCTGCTTCTTCTGCCGGGGAATGTTGAACAGGTATTTCCAGGGTGTTAAATCGGATTAAAACTATCTACCGGCCTGTTTTTATCCTTACCTTCGCAGCTATGAAAAGAGGGCATGCAGATTTACCGTTACACTATGGAACCGTACCTCCCTGGCTGGCTCAACGGATGAGTCTGCTGGGTGGGGCGATTGTGGAAGCCATTAGTATAGAATATGGCCGGGCTGCCCTGCTTCAACGGCTAAGTGATCCCTTCTGGTTTCAATCCTTAGGCTGCGTGTTGGGGATGGACTGGCACTCGTCCGGGATTACTACCTCTGTGATGAATGCCCTGAAAAAAGCCATCAACAAACGCTCTGCCGAATTAGGCATGTATGTTTGCGGAGGACGGGGAAATGCTTCCAGGAAAACGCCTTCCGAATTAGTAGCCATTGCCTCACAGACGGGATTGAATGGAGAGGAATTAGTGAGAAACAGTAAGCTTTCCGCCAAGGTGGATAATACGGCTGTCCAGGATGGTTTTCAGTTATATCTTCATTCCTTTATCGTCACGAAAGACGGGGAATGGGCCGTGATTCAGCAGGGAATGAATCCCGCCAACCGGATGGCCAGACGTTACCACTGGCTTTCCTCTTCCCTTCGTTCTTTTATGGAAGAACCTCACACGTCAGTGTGTGGAAAAAACCAGGGATTAATCCTGAACCTGACAGATAAACTGGCCAATCCTACCAAAGACGGGATACTTGAATTAACGAAAGAGCAACCCGATAAACTGATGAAGGAAGTGAACCTCATCTTACCGGTCATCATGAAGTACAGGCCAAAGAGGTAAATCTAAAACGGCTGGGTGCGGCTCTCCTGTTAGCCCATACTACGAATGTAGCTGATATGGAGTCTCTGTTATTACTGGAAGGTGTCGGACCTCGTACCATCTAGTCTCTGACGCTGATTAGTGAAGTGATCCACGGAACTCCCTCCCGGTTTTCGGACCCGGCACGGTTTTCCTTTGCACACGGTGAAAAAGACGGCCACCCATTTCCTGTCCCTACCCGTGTATATGATGAAACTATTGAAATATTTGATAAAGCGATTCATCAGGCAAAATTAGGATACAAAGACAAGTCCGAAGCGCTGAAAAATCTTTCCAGAGTTTCACAGGTAATGAAACAAAATTATACTCCCTCCGATTTTTTCAACGAATGGGTAGAAAAGGAACGGAACAGCTCCTACCAGTATGGAGGAAAGACAGTCTGGGGAGACGCTAAAAAACCTAAAAATGATCCTAATCAACTCAACCTGTTTGATCCGGATCCTCCGCATGATTATGACCGGTGAATCATGCCAGCAGTTTCCTGACAGGATAAAATTAAATCAATAAAATTAGGATCAATAAAACAGTAAATATAAGGACATTACGGGCAGTTCTGCCTAATGTTTTATTTAATTCTTTTCCGGTATACCGATCCATTTCTTTCCAGGTAGAGATAAATAAGACAAAGAACAGGGCAAATAAGGCGACCTGCCAGGAAGAAGCTACCCATAAAATAGGAAATACGAGAGTAAAAGCAAAAATCCCGTTTAACAGATAAAACCAACGACCGAATGTTTTCCCGAACAAGACAATAGTGGTTCGTTTGCCTGCCATTTTATCCCGCTCATAATCCCGGTAATTATTAATAACCAGAATATTCGTAGACAATAACCCTAAAGCGACAGAAAGCAAAGCAGCTAATAAGGAAAATCTGCCAGCCTGCACATAATAGGTAAAACAGACCGGAATAATTCCATAGAATAAGACCACACAAATATCTCCCAATCCATTATATGCCAGCGGGAAAGGACCTGCAGAATACGCCAGGACCCCTACAGCTATCGCTATTCCGACCCACAACAGTTCCCAGCCACCGTAAAACAAAAGCATCAAACCAAAAAGACAGGTAAAGCCTAACGTAATAAAGGTTGCGGTTAACATAACTTTCGGAGCGATCCATCCGGAAGCAACCGCCCGTTCCGGTCCTAACCGTTCTGCCGTATCTGCACCTTTTTTAAAATCAAAATAGTCATTCGCAAAATTACTGGCAATCTGGGCAAGAAGAGCCACCAATAAACAGAGTACCGCCGGAATGACCTGAAACACTCCATCCCGGTAGGCTAAAGCACACCCTAACAATACAGGACTAAGGGAAGCAGATAATGTTTTAGGCCGGGCTGCTTCGACCCAGGCTTGTATGATACTTCTACGCTGAGGCATTTTTTCTTTTTTAGACTGCAAAAATAGAAACAAAACAGGGAGAATAAAGCAACTGAATAAATAAAACATATTAACTTTGCTCCATGAAATACTTTTTACTCATAACCACCACCCTACTGTCTCTGATCCTATTCCTTTCCCCAGAAAAGGAAACAGATGATCACGAACAGATCCGGAAAGAGCGGGAAGCGGTTACACAAAGTAGAAGTATGGATATTCCCTACCACGTGGAGGTGCTGAGCAACGATATGCGTAGCAGCAACTTTCTTACACCGCGCAGGAATGTACAAAGTAGCAGCTATAGTTTGAATACAAGAATCATCCGGCATGCCATCCGGACATTATATGATATCCGGATTAAAGGTACAGACCGGCTTCAAAAGATATCAGAACATCTATCTTTTTGTCAAACCATATATTATTCTTCCCTTCTCTGCCGCAAAGGATATCACATATATGCTTTGCGGAAACTCATTATTTGATTGAACAGGTAATAGAAGTGCTTTATAGTTGGTATGAGAGAAGTCTCTCATACCCATTCGTAATGTGCATCTATTTGCACATCAAATTATAATTACCTAAAATTCAAACAAATATGACTAAGAAATCCAATAAAATACCCGTTTATTTATTTATTCTACTCATTATTGCAGGCTGTGTACTGGCATGTAGTTCTATTATTACTAACGACTATCTCAAGCTATTGATTGTAATGGTCACATTAGGCATCAGTTTATTCGGTATCATGAAAAGTCTGAGTAATCCTCAGGACAAAGCCACCGAAGAAACATCTATCGATGAAGAATAACGGTCTATACATACTAACAGATAAATAAATAACACATATGCGTATCAATAAAGATCTGGTAGATGCAATCATGATGCTTACATTTATCATACTGGTATTAACAGGAACATCTGATTTTGAAAATACAGTTACAAAAGATTTGGTAATGATTGGATTAGGAATCGTAGCTGTCGCGATGATCATACTACGGGTATTGAATGCACGCAATCCCGAAGACAAAGAAAGTCACCACTGATTTTCAAACTAACGGAATGTTCCCTGCTTCCTGTTGTCACCTGGATATACAACCAACGTTATTCTATTTACGTTTTTCTGCCTTACATAATAACTTGCTGTTTTACAAAAATAAGGTTGGTGTACCTGACAACGGGAAGTGGGACATTCTATTTATATAACTGTGTATCCAGTTTTTTTAAATAAAAAGCAGCATATACAAACCAAGCTTAGTCCAGACTTTTTAAACAGACCATCCTTTAGTAAAGAATATTTCTACAAATTAAATCTAAAAAGCCTTTTATTATTAAAATATTTTATTAACTTTACCAACAAACAGAGAATAAATCAATATATAAATCCTGTGTTGGAAGAAGAACATATTTTGTTAGCCAACTAATTTTAAAATGAATTCATATGAAACATCCGGTTTTATCTATTTATTAAAAAGGATAAGGCACCTACTGTTTTTCCATAGCCCGAAAATCAGTTGCACCCCAACAGAAAGAAAACATATCCCTTGACTGTATAATGAGCTATTTCATATAACAGTAACTACGTACACAACTAAGTCAAATATCCGGTTGCTTTTTGAAGAATATATCCTGAATCTACATCCGGATCTAATATTTAAAGGTTTTTTGCTCAACAAACAAGACAATTATTTACTATAAAAAAACTTTTTATACAAATAGCTGAAAAAAGTCATCAGATAGGAACATCAGTATCCTGGCAGATCAAATAAATTCAATCAGACCTCATATTCAGTTACATGGACATGAGATCTATCCTCTCCGGGAGAATTCTTTATACCTATAAGTAGAGAGAAATGAAGCTATATTGTTTATAAACATTTATATATAATGTATGCTTACACCTTAATAACTGGTGTATGTTTATTTCTAACTTTTAAATCATCATCTTATGAAAAACGTCTCAAGAAGAAATTTCCTAAAAACAGGAGCCGTAGCAGCAGCCGGCCTGACCATTGTACCCCATTCCGTACTGGGCAGATCATTCGGCCATACCGCTCCCAGTGACAAATTAAACATCGCAGGAATCGGTGTCGGAGGTATGGGACGCCGAAACCTCGCGAATATGAACACGGAAAATATAGTGGCTTTATGCGATGTAGACTGGGCATACGCAGACAAAACGTTTAAAGACTATCCGAATGCCAGAAGATTCAAAGACTGGAGGAACATGTTTGATGAAATGAGTCAGTCCATTGATGCGATTATGGTGGCTACTCCTGATCATACCCATGCTGGCGTAACCGCACATGCCATCACCTTAGGAAAACACTGTTATACACAAAAACCGCTTACACATTCCGTATACGAATCCCGTCTGTTAACCCAATTAGCGGCTAAATACAAAGTAGCAACCCAGATGGGTAATCAAGGAAATTCATTTGACTGGTGCCGGCAAATTGCCGAGTGGATACAGGCTGGTGTCATAGAAGAAGTATATGAAGTGCACTGTTGGACAGACCGTCCCATCTGGCCACAAGGACTCCAACAACCCAAAGAGTCACAAAAAATCCCTAAAACATTAGACTGGGATCTGTTTATCGGACCGGCAGAAAAATGTCCCTATCATTCCGTTTATACTCCATGGAACTGGAGAGGCTGGTGGGACTTTGGAACAGGAGCTTTAGGGGATATGGCCTGCCACATTATGGACCCGCTATACTGGGCATTAGACCTGAAATATCCGACCCGCGTCATAGGCAGCTCCACGTTAAGTAATTTCTATTCCCATCCGCATGCACAGGTTGTTACCTATACCTTTCCCGCCCGTCCGAACAAAGGAAAGATCAAAATGCCGGAAGTCAAAGTTCATTGGTATGACGGTGGACTGATGCCACCCAGGCCGGAAGAATTAAAAGCAGGTCAGATGATGGGAGATGAGAACGGAGGCATTCTGTTTATAGGTACCAAAGGTAAGATCATGACCGGATGCTATGGCATGAACCCTACCCTTTTACCATTCTCCGATATGGAACATTTTAATCAACCCGCTCCTACTCTCCCCCGTGTAAAAGGAGTAAACGGGGATATCTGGAAAACTACTGCCCATGAACAGGACTGGATCCGGGCCTGTAAAGAATCCCCGGACCATCGTACAGAAGCCTCTTCCCATTTCGGATTTTCAGGACCTTTCAATGAAATGGCGGTAATGGGTGTACTGGCCGTGCGGTTATCCGGCTTACAAGGCCTGCACCGGGAACTGGAATGGGACGGAGAAAACATGGAGTTTACCAATATCTCCCCGAACGACAAGATCAAAATTGTGACAGTAGACGACTTCAAAGTGATAGACGGAGATCCGCGCTTCGACCGCAGATTTACAGAATTCAGTGCAGCAGACATGGCGAAAGAGTGGATCAGACATACCTATCAGAATGGCTTCTCCCTGCCGGAAATGCCTCAATAATTCCTTAAAAATCCATATATATGAACAAGATCTATTTTATAATTACCACGCTTGTATGTGCACTGATAACCTGCCCTGTCCAGGCACAAACCAAAGCAGAAAAACACGGTTGGCGTCTCGCTATCTAATCCTACTCCTTCCACCGTTTTACCCTACCGGAAGCCTTCGATAAAACGAAAGAATTAGGTATTAATTATATAGAAGTCTATCCGGGCCATCGGTTAGGTGAACCATGGGGGAATCAGGTATTTGGCTATCAGATGGATGAACAAACCCGGCAGGAGATTAAAGAACTGGCCGCCTCCAACGGGGTCCGGATCGTAGGGACCGGAGTCTTTATGACAGACCAGCCGGAAGAATGGGAACAAATGTTCCGGTTTGCCCAATCCATGGAAATGGAATTTATCACTTGTGAACCGGCTCTCAAAGACTGGGACCTGGTAGAAAGCTTAGCTAAAAAATACCAGGTACAGGTATCCGTCCACAATCATCCACAGCCTTCTGACTATTGGAAACCGGAACTTCTGTTAGATCAGATTTCCGGACGAAGCCCCATCATAGGTTCCTGCGCAGACGTAGGGCACTGGAAACGGGAAGAGCTTAACCAGATGGAATGCCTGAAAAAACTGGAAGGCCGTATCGTATTCCTCCATTTTAAAGACATAGCAGAGAAACAGGCCGGAGAGGAAGAACAGCACGATGTGATCTGGGGCAGAGGAATCCTGAACGTAAAACAGATGCTCCGGGAACTGAAAAGACAAAAATTCAAAGGAGTATTTTCTATTGAATATGAATATAACTGGGATCATTCCGTACCTGATATCAAACAATGTCTCGACTACTTTGAACAAGTATGTGAAGAGATCCTCGGAAACACAACAAACCTTTTATCTAACCTATTTTAAACTCTGAGAATCATGAAAAACTCTCTCTTGAAAAAAACTATTTGGATAGGGTATTGCCTGACAATAAGCTCCCTGCAACCTATCCTAAGGGCAGAACATCCGGAAAAGGTTCATACCATTCCGTCTGTCCAACAAACCAAACGGATTACAGGAACAGTCACAGACCAGAAAGGTGATCCTCTGATTGGTGTGAACGTCACAGTGAAAGAAGGAATGACCGGAACCATTACCGATGTGGAGGGGAATTATCAGATAGAAAACCTCCCTTCCCATGCCACCCTTTCCTTCTCGTATATCGGCTATTTAACCCAGGAAATACAGGTGAGAACCCAGTCGATTATACATATTACCTTACTGGAAGACACACAAGCTCTGGATGAAGTGGTAGTAGTAGGATATGGATCTTTCAAAAAACGGGACTTAACCGGAGCTATCTCCCAGGTCAGAGGAGAGGATATTGCCAGTCTACCCCTGTGTAGTGCAGCCGATGCCCTACAGGAAAAAGCAGCCGGTGTAACCATTATTTCTTCCTCCAGTAGTCCGGGATCTATGGGAATAGTCTGGATCCGGGGAGTAGGAACGATAAACAGTAACGAGCCGTTATATGTAGTAGACGGATTACCCCAGGAAGATATCGGATGGTTAAATGCCCGGGATATTGAAAGTCTGGAAGTCCTGAAAGATGCTTCCTCACAAGCGATCTACGGGGCCCGTGCAGCCAACGGCGTGATCCTCATATCTACCAAAAAAAGGAAGTAGCGCAGAGAACTACAACACCAGTATTGAGTTTGATATGAGTATCGGTTTCCAGAATATTCCTAAACGATATGATATGCTGGATGCAGCCGGCTTTATGGAATACCGTAACCGTGCCTATGTAGCAGCTGGTAAAGAGCTAATGGATGATTTTGCCACAGCAGAAAAAAGAGAACGGATCCTGACCTTCCTGGAAAAGAATGGAGGAAGAGCCGGTACAGACTGGTGGAAAGAAACGACCCGTTCCACACTGAAAACACCAATTCAGAATTACAACCTGGCTCTTTCAGGAGGAATGAGTAAATTGCGGTACCGGACCAGTTTCGGATATATGAGCCAGGAAGGGATTCTGAGAGGTTCGGACTACGACCGTCTGAACGGCCGCCTGAACTTAGATTCCAAAGTCACCCCATGGATGAACTTCTCCGCCAACATCAACGTGATCTATGAATCCAGAAGAAATATAACAGAAAATGAGCCTATACGGGTACTGTATTCAGTACGGTCACTGCCGATCCCATCACTCCCGTATACAGAGATAATCTGGTAGACATACCTGATTTCCTGTACGCAAGGTTGATGGATCGTTACGAACTGACGAATCCCTGGTCCCGGTATGCAGGTGTGCTCTACTCTAACAAACCCAATACAGTAGCACAGACCGACCGCCGGGCTGAAAATGTCTGGACCGGGATCCAGACCAAAAGTAACGTGGCCGGAGAAATCAAACTATTTCCCTTCCTGACTTTTAAATCTACCATAGCAGTGGACCTGATCCGGGGATTAAGTAGCAGTTTTGATCCCAGTTATTATCTGGATGGCGATGAATACAATACCTACACCAAAGTGAGCCGCACCAGCTACAATACAGATTACTGGGTGTTTGATAACTACTTCACCTACAACCAGAAATTCGATAAACATACGGTCAATGCCATGGTGGGCACATCTGCCGAAAAAAAGCGTTACGAAGAGATCAGTGCCTCCAAAGAGGGTATGGTAAACAATGATCCCAGCCAGCGGATACTAAACGCAGGAACCATCAACCCGGCGGCCAGCGGATACATCACAACACAGACGCTAAATTCCTATTTCGGACGTCTATTCTACTCTTACAACGACCGGTATATGGTCACCGGAAATATCCGCTACGATGGCTCATCAGCATTTGCCAAAGGGAACAAATGGGGTGTTTTCCCCTCCGTGTCCGCCGGATGGAATTTCTCAGAAGAAAAGTTCCTGCATACGATCGACTGGCTTTCCCAGGGTAAACTCCGTATAGGATGAGGAGAAATCAGCAATCAAAACCTGAAAAACACCTCCGGAGCCTATCTGAACACCTACAAAGATGGAAGCTACTATCTGTTTGGAAATTCATTGGCTCCCACCCTATCCGGTTTACGAAACCAGGTAGGGAATCCGGACCTGAAATGGGAAACGACCCGCCAGTGGGACCTGGGTATAGACCTGGCATTCTTCGACGGCTCCCTGAAACTGAATTTCGACTATTTTGACCGGCAGACTTCCGATATGTTAGTACAGGTTCCTCTGCCTACCACCTTAGGACTGCCGAACAATCCATGGATAAACGCAGGAAGCGTAAGTAACCGGGGAGTCGAACTAACCATCGGATACGATGGAATAGCAGGCAAAGAGTTCAACTATCATATTAACGGAAATATCTCAACCTACCGGAATAAAGTAAAAAGCTTAGGTAGCGGAGCAAACATACCTGGTAAAGATATTCATTTAGGCTACTACACCTACACAATGATCGAACCAGGCATGCCAATCGGTTATTTCTACGGATTTAAAACCGACGGAGTCTTCCAGACACAGGAAGAAATCGACCACTACATCCACAACGGCCAGGTCGTAATGCCCGGAGCAAAACCGGGAGACCTCAAATTTATAGATCTCAACGAAGACGGGAAGTTAGATGATGAAGACCGTACCCTGATAGGAAATCCACATCCGGACTTCACCTTCGGACTAACAGTAGGTGGCGAATACAAAGGCTTTGACTTTTCCCTATTCTTCCAGGGGTCCATAGGGAATGATATCCTGAATATCATCAAATATGATATTTACTTCGGCACAGGTTGGTACAATGCCCCTAAAGACATTCTTACTACCTATTGGAATGGCGCAGGCAGCACCAACAAAAACTTTGCCATCGATGCAGACAGCTGTATGAATCTCGAAATGTCAGAATGGTATGTAGAAGATGGTTCCTATGTACGTTTAAAAAACATCCAGTTAGGATATACCATTCCCAGACAGATTACCCGGAAATTCTCCCTCAACACACTACGCATCTATGTGGCCGCCCAGAATCTGTTCACGATCACAGGCTATTCAGGGCTGGATCCGGAGATTGGAGAAGTGAATAACAATCCGCTCTACACAGGGGTAGACATGGGTTTTTATCCCCAGGCCAGAACGTATATGTTTGGACTTAATATGAAATTCTAATTTTAAACGCACACGATATGAAAACACTCAATCAATCAGCCACCTTCCTGTGGCTTCTCTGCATAACCGGAAGCCTGTTTTTCAGTTGTACAGCAGACTTTCTCGAGAGACCTCCTTTAGGATCCTTAGACGAAGACACTTATATAGGAACAGAAGAAGCAGGATTCAAACTGTTAGTAAATTGTTATCTGCCCTTAGCAGCTAACTGGGAATACCAGAACATGCGATTTGATATAGGAGACCAGCTCACAGACGATGTAGCAAAAGGAGGTTCCGATGCCGGAGACCGTTCCACCATTACAGAGCTAACCCGGGGAAACCCGTTAGCGACCAACACACTTCTGACAGACCTCTGGAACCATCGCTATAAAACAGCTATCTCCGCCTGCAACGTATTTCTGAACCTCATCACCACGGAAACCGAACTAATCGAATCCGGAGGAGCTTTAGTCTCTGAAGCCAAGAAAAGACGCTGGATAGCAGAAGCTCATTTTCTCCGGGCCTTCTACTATTACGACCTGGCAACGGTTTTTGTTAATATTCCTCTTATTCAGGAGCCTATGAATGCCATAGACAAAAATGATATCGTGAAGTCAGACAAAGAAGCCGTCAAAGCATTTATCTTGGCAGATCTTGAAAAAGCCCTCAACGAAAGCAATATACCAGGAGCAGGAGACCTGTCCTCTTCCGAACTGGGAAGAGTAACTAAAGAAGCAATCAGGGCCTTCCGTGCCAGAGTCTACCTGTTCTACGGAGACTATGCCTCTGCCCTGCCAGACCTGAAAGCAGTCATCGATTCCGGGCAGTTCGATTTGGTAGACGACTACGAAGACCTGTTCAACAGTGCCGAAAAAGGCTATAAATCCAGAGAAGCAGTATTTATTACCTTGTGCGACTATATCGCCAGCTACACAGAAGGCAGTGTCTGCCCGATCATGAACGTAGGCCGGGGAGCTGTCGGAGGCTGGGGAGGAGACTGTCCGACCCATGACTTAGTCAGCGAATATGAAACAGGAGATCCCCGCTTGGTACATACGGTGATGTCTACTGGTGATATTTTCGTTAAACCGGATGGTTCCGAAGAACTTCATGATTATTCCGGGTATGACAACTTCACGCAGCAACACAGCCGGAAACAATATCCGGACTGGAGCCGCCGCCCTACAGGAAATCTCCAACAGACAGACTGGACCTACTATCATATCCGCTATGCAGACGTACTCTTAATGTATGCGGAATGTCTGTTGGAAACCGGAGGAGATAAACAGGAAGTAGCAGACATCCTGAATAAAATACGGTACCGGGCATTCGTCACTACCTCTCCGGTAGACACCTATGCCAAACACCGGAAGTTTAACATACCCGAAGCAGAACGGATCACCGAAGCAGTCTTCCATGAAAAATACAAAATCAGGGTAACCGATGACCTGACAGCCGCCCTACGCCATGAACGGCGCATCGAACTGGCAGGAGAAGGCTTACGTTTCTATGACCTCATACGCTGGGGAGCCTTCACCGCCACCATGCAATCATTCAGTCAAACAGCAGAAGGAATCTATTCCGGGGCAGGCACCATGGTTTCTGGCAAAACCTGGCCCTACCCCATACCCCAAAGCGAGATTGACTATGTCGGAGGCGCATTGACACAGAACGATAACTACTAAATGATAGAACAACCATAGAAAATTGTCCCTAAAAAGAATAATCTTTCAGGGTCAATTTTCTATGGTCAAAGACTAATTCATTGGCTTGTATCCGAAAGTTTGCTAACTTTGGGCGTCAAACAATACATAACTCCATGCAGAGTTATATGGTAAAGCAAATTGGATATGGCGAAAATAAAAGGTACCGTGGTGGTGAACACGGAGCGATGCAAAGGATGTAACCTATGCGTAGTGTCCTGTCCCTCTGATGTTCTGGAACTACATCCACGGGAAGTGAACAATAAAGGCTATCACTACGTCTATATGAAAAATCCGGATAGTTGTATCGGATGTGCCAACTGCGGATTAGTTTGTCCGGACGGCTGTCTGACCATCTACAAAGTAAAACTCTAAAACAAAATCAACCTATGACAGAAGAGATTAGACTGATGAAGGGAAACGAAGCGATTGCTCATGCTGCTATCCGCTACGGGACCGATGGGTACTTTGGTTATCCGATCACCCCCAAGTCAGAAATATTAGAGACACTGATGGCCGAAATGCCCTGGAAAACTACCGGCATGGTAGTCCTGCAGGCAGAAAGTGAAGTCGCCGCTATCAATATGGTCTATGGAGGTGCAGGCTCAGGCAAACGGGTGATGACCTCCTCCTCCAGTCCGGGGATCAGCCTGAAACAGGAAGGAATCTCCTACATTGCAGGAGCAGACCTACCCTGCCTGATCATAAATATTATGCGCGGAGGCCCCGGGTTAGGAACCATTCAACCGAGCCAGGCAGACTACTTCCAGACCGTAAAAGGAGGTGGACACGGAGACTACCGGCTCATTACCCTGGCACCCTCCTCCGTGCAGGAAATGGCAGATTTTGTAGGATTAGGATTTGACCTGGCCTTTCAATATTCCAACCCGGCCATGATCCTGGCAGACGGGATCATCGGACAAATGATGGAAAAAGTGGTCCTCCCCCCCTACCGCCCACGGAAAACCGAAGAAGAGATCCGGAAAGAGTCTCCCTGGGCCGTACAGGGAAAATTGCCCTTTCAGCCCCCCCATGTGATCACCTCCTTAGAATTAGACGCTGCTAAAATGGAGGAAAACAACCTGCGTTTCCAGGCCAAATACAGACAAATAGAAGCCAACGAAGTCAGATATGAAGAATTCCGGTGCGAAGATGCAGACTACCTGCTGATTGCCTTTGGTTCCTCAGCCCGTATCTGCCAGAAAGTCGTAGAGATTGCCCGTGCCGAAGGCATCCGGTTAGGACTCCTACGTCCCATCACCCTCTGGCCTTTCCCGGCACAGGCCATTGCCACCTATGCAGACCAGGTCAAAGGTATGCTATCCGTAGAACTGAACGCAGGCCAGATGGTAGAAGATGTCCGGCTGGCCGTAAACGGGAAAGTGAAAGTAGAACACTTCGGACGCTTAGGAGGGATTGTCTTCACCCCGGACGAAGTATTGAATGCACTCAAAGAAAAATTAGGTTAAACCTATGATGCGTGGTAGTAAATTAGACGAAATCATGACTTTGATATTCATGATCCTGGCAATCGGAGCAGTCATTTGCTTTTTCGTAGTCAACAACCGTATGGTATTCCTCGGATTCGGAGGAACAGCCGTCATCCTTCGACTGGTCCAATACGTCCTGAGATTTATAAAATAGCGGAAAATTATCCAGTATCAATGCTCAATTAATATACATGGAAGTAAATGATATCATAAAGCCGGAGAATCTGGTATATGATAAACCCCTCCTGATGAACGAGAACCCGATGCACTACTGTCCGGGATGTAGTCATGGAGTGATCCACAAATTAGTGGCAGAAGTGATCACCGAAATGGGAATGGAAGAAAAAACCATTGGAGTGTCCCCGGTAGGATGTGCTGTATTCGCATACAACTACTTAGATATAGACTGGGTAGAAGCCGCCCACGGACGGGCCCCGGCCGTAGCAACCACCCTGAAACGGCTCAACAACGACAAAATGATCTTCACCTACCAGGGAGATGAAGACCTGGCAGCTATTGGTACTGCAGAGACAATCCATGCAGCCAACCGCGGAGAGAACATTGTGATCATATTTGTGAACAACGCGATCTACGGGATGACAGGGGGACAAATGGCACCTACCACCCTCGAAGGTATGCCCACCTCCACCTGCCCCTACGGAAGGAATATTGCCCTGAACGGCTATCCGTTAAAAATATCCGATATGCTGGCACAGTTAGAAGGAACCTGTTTAGTGACCCGCAAAGCGTACACACCGCAGCAGCCGTCAGAAAAACAAAAAAGATGCTCCGGAAAGCATTTGAAAACTCCATGGCCGGAAAAGGGACCTCCGTGGTAGAAGTAGTGTCCACCTGTTCCTCCGGATGGAAAATGACACCCGAACAGTCCAACGGCTGGATGGTAGAAAACATGTTCCCCTTCTATCCGTTAGGGGACCTGAAGAATGTGGAATACTAAATCAAACACGATGAAACAGGAAATTATTATAGCCGGATTCGGCGGACAAGGCGTACTATCCATGGGAAAAATACTGGCCTACTCAGGACTGATGGAAGGAAAAGAGGTTAGCTGGATGCCTTCCTACGGACCCGAACAGCGAGGAGGAACAGCCAACGTAACCGTGATCCTGAGCGATGATCCGATCAGTTCCCCCATCCTGAATGAATTCGATATAGCGATCATCCTGAACCAACCTTCCTTAGAAAAGTTTGAAAGCAAAGTCAAGCCCGGAGGGATCCTGATTTATGACGGATATGGCATTCACAGTGAGATCTGCCGTACAGATATAACGGTCTACCGAATTGATGCGATGGATACAGCCACAGAGATGAAAAACGAACGGGCCTTCAATATGCTTATCTTAGGCGGACTCCTCAAAATCGTGCCGATGGTACAGTTAGAGAATGTCCTGTTGGGACTGAAAAAATCCCTCCCGGAAAGACATCATAAATTAATCCCTATGAATGAAGTCGCTATCAAAAAGGGAATGGAGATCATTCAACCGGTATGAACTTGTAAAAAGAATATAAAGTAAAGGGCATTTTTTTCGTAAGAATGTCCTTTTATTATATATTTGCAGTCCATGAAGCGTAGCTCACTCATATTATTATTCCTCTTTATAGCCGTTATAACAATACATGCCCAGCGTGCCGGAGGTGGTAGAGATCGCGGAGGATTCTCCCTGTCCAACCTGGCATCCGCCTCAACAGAGATTCCCGGCAGCCTCCTTGTTCCGGACAGTCTGGAGGACAGACGCCTGAGTGCCTACCGGCTGACTCCCGGCATCGGTGACCGCTATCTGGCTCCAATGGACACCATGCAGTTAAACACGGCACAAAGCACCCTGCCCGATAATAAATCCTTAGCCGTAGGCTACCTGTCCAATTTAGGCGCTCCGGCACAAACCAAACTGTTTTCAGAACGGAAAGAAGCCCGTGATTTCATCTTCGCAGATGCCTATGATTATTATATCACCACACCGGAAAACGCGCTCTTCTACGATACAAAGATCCCCTATACAAACATTCTGTATACACAAGCCGGATCAGCCCAGAATAAAGAAGACCAGTTCAAAGGAGTCCTGACAACCAACTTCGGTAAAAAAGTGAATATCGGAGGAGAAATGGACTACATCTACAGCCGGGGATTCTACAATTCCAACGGGAACAAAATGTTAAGCTACCGCCTGTTTGGTAGCTACCGGTCAGACAAATATGAATGGAACGGCTACCTGAGCAATTTCAATTTCATTAATTATGAAAACGGAGGGTTAAGCGATGACGAACACCTGACCAATCCCGATAAATTCATAGACAACAGACGTCCAGAAGATACCAAAGACTATCCGGTACGCTATTTTGACACCTGGAACCGCGTCCGGGGCAAACAGTATTTCTTCACCCACCGCTACAATTTAGGATTTTACCGCACCCTGGAAGAGGTGAACGAAGAGGGCTACGAAAAAGAGCTCTTTATCCCGGTATCCAGTATCATCCATACCTTTGATTATGAAGACAACCGCCGGCATTTCACATCCGATATGCCCGGAATAGATACCTGCTACACGAATATTTACGGCCTGGATTCCTATTTAAGTGACCGGACCTCTATGTGGAACCTGAAAAACACCTTCGGGCTTTCCATCCGGGAAGGGTTCCAGGACTGGGCCAAAGTAGGGCTAACCGCTTTCATCCGGTTTGAAAAAAGGAAATATAAACTGCCCATTACCATGGAAGGGACAGAAAGCCAGCCAGGAGCCATCGGAAATACAAATACAACCCAGCTATTGGATATCACACTCGCAGAAATCTACGACGAATTCTCCACCTACGTCGGGGCAGAGTTGGCCAAGACCCAGGGAGAATTGTTTACCTTCAATACCCGGGGAGAATTAGCAGTCATAGGAGACGACCTGGGAGAACTACGGATAGAAGGAGACATCCGGAGCCAGTTCCCACTGTTCAAAAAAGAGGCCTCCGTCAAAGCAACCGGATATATCAAAAACCTCACCCCAGCCTTCTACCAGCGGCACAACCATTCCCGCTATTTCTGGTGGGATCACAGCTTCAAAAACATTCAACAGATCTATGTAGGAGGGGAAGTAGACCTGCGCTCCACCGAAACCACCCTCTCCGCAGGAGTAGAGAGTATTCAGAACTACGTCTATTTCGGCAGTGACGGACTCCCTAAGCAATACGACAGTAACCTGCAGGTAGTGACAGCCCGCCTGAAACAGGACGTCCGTTACAAAGCCTTCGGCTGGGAAACCGATGTAGCCTATCAGTTAAGCAGTGACCAGGATGTGCTACCCCTACCGGATTTCAGTGCCTACACCAATATGTACGTACATTTTAAACTATTCAAAGTACTGACCATGCAGTTAGGAGCAGACCTGCACTACCACACCAAATACTATGCACCCTATTACGAACCCGCCACCCAGCAATTCCAGCTTCAGTGGGATCAGGAACGGGTAAAAATAGGAGGCTACCCCCTGATAAACGCCTACCTGAACCTCCACCTGAAACAGGCACGTTTCTTTATCATGGCTTACAACCTGAGCTCCCAGTTCGTATCACCGAACTACTTCTCACTGGTGCATTACCCCCTCAACCCGATGATGCTCAAATTAGGTATTTCCGTCGTATTCAACGACTAAGGCCATGAAATCAAAAAAACTACTTTTCCTCTATCCGGCACTGCTGATCGTAGTGATGGTCACCATGTATATGCTACGGCCAGCCTCCACGCTGCCCACAGCAGAACGGGACTATCCGGAGATCCGGGAAGAGGGAATACTACGCATAGTGACCGAATATAACCAATCCGGCTATTACATTTCCGGAGAAGCCATCGAAGGATTCCAGTACGAACTCAGCCAGGCCATTGCCCGGCTTTCCGGACTGGAAGTCCAGATCGGACTGGAAATGAGCCTGGAAGAAAGTTTCACGAAATTGAACCGGAACGAATATGACATCATAGCCCGGAATATCCCGGTCACGACAGAGATGCGGGAAAGCTGGCTCTTCACAGAACCCATGCTCCTGAACAGACAGGTCTTAGTCCAGCGGAAAGCAGAAGCCAACGAGCAGATCCCACCTATCCGCAACCAGATCGAATTAGGCGGAAAAACACTCTATATCCCGAAAGGCTCCCCGGCCCTGTTACGGCTACACAACCTGGCAGAAGAAATCGGCGATACCATCTGGATCATAGAAGAAGAACGCTACTCCACCGAACAACTCCTGATCCGGGTAGCCAGATCCGAGATCGACTACGCCGTATGTGACCTGCACATCACCCAAAGATACCTGGAACAATTCCCGGAACTGGACATCCGGACAGACATCAGCTTCACCCAGTTACAATCCTGGGCCCTGCGGAAAACCTCCCCGGTGCTACTGGATAGTTTGAATAGCTGGTTAGTAAAAATAAAGGAAACAGGAGTATATGAGCAAATTTACAAACGCTATTATACCCCTAAAGACTAAAAATTCCCAAAATATATATACCTTTACGGGGAATTTAAGAATAAGAAATGAGATTTGATGAATTAAATTTAGAAGATGCAGTCTTAGATGGGTTAGACGCCATGAACTTTCAGGAAACAACTCCGGTTCAGGAACTAACCATCCTCGTAATTTTAGAAGGAAAAGATTTAATAGCCTGCGCACAGACAGGAACGGGTAAGACCGCAGCCTACGTATTGCCACTGATCAATGAATTAAGCAAAGGAGAGTATCTGGCAGATGCAGTAAATGCAATCATTATGACCCCCACCCGGGAGTTAGCCCAGCAAATCGATCAGCAGATTGAAGGGTTCAGCTATTTTATTCCTGTCTCCGCAGTAGCCGTGTACGGAGGAACCGACGGAGTGACCTGGGAACAGCAAAGACGAGGCATGGAACATGGAGCAGACATTGTGATTGCAACTCCCGGACGCCTGATCTCCCACATCAAGTTAGGCACCGTAGACCTTTCCAAAGTAGCTTACTTCGTATTAGATGAAGCAGACCGCATGCTGGACATGGAATTCTATGATGACATCATGCATATCTATAAACAGGTGCCGGAGACCTGCCAGACCATCATGTTTTCCGCCACCATGCCACCCAAGATCCGGACACTGGCAAAAACCATCCTGAAAAATCCGGAAGAGGTAAAAATAGCGATCTCACGTCCTCCGGAGAGTATCATGCAGACTGCCTATATCTGCTACGATCCCCAGAAATTAGCAATCCTCAAAGACCTGTTTTCCGCTACCCGTCCCCAATGGGTAATCATCTTCTCCTCCTCCAAAATGAAAGTGAAAGAACTGACAGCCACCCTCGACCGGATGAAATTCAATGTAGCCGCCATGCACTCAGACCTGGAGCAGGCCCAGCGGGAAGAGGTGATGCGTGATTTTAAAAACGGACATATCGACATTTTAGTAGCCACCGACGTGGTTTCCAGAGGAATCGACATTAACGACATCCGGCTGGTAGTGAATTTTGACATCCCACATGACCCGGAAGACTATGTATACCGGATCGGACGTACCGCCCGGGGAACAAACGGAGAAGGGCTGGCGATCACCTTTGTAGCCATAGAAGAACAGGCACAATTCAAAAGGATTGAAGATTTCTTAGGCAAACCGATCTATAAGATCCCTATCGACCCGGCCCTGGGAGAAACACCTCTCTATGAACCGGAAAAATACAAAAACATGCGCAGAGGAAGAGGTCGTCCCAGTGGTACACGGAACAACACCAACAAAACACAGGGAAGAAAAACAACCGGCACAGGCAAAACCACCAGGGGACGTTCTCCAAAGAACTAATTCCCTGCGTTAGCTGTTAACTCCATAAGGACATAGTAACACAGGACCGGTTCAATCCCGGACAACAAACAGACACCTGATCATACACGTATATTCAGAGCCACATGAAAAAACTATTAATAGTAGTAAATATAATCTTATTAGTAAGCATAGGACATATGACACAAGCTTCAGACAATCCCCTGTTGGGAACCTATAACACCCCGTTTGAAACCCCGCCGTTCAACCTGATCCAAACCGGACACTACGAACCGGCCTTTGAGGAAGGCATCCGGGAACTGGAACAGGACATAGAAAAAATCACCGGCAATCCGGAAGCCCCTACGTTTGAAAACACGATCGTAGCACTGGAACGCGCAGGAAAAACACTGACCAAAGTGTCCTCCGCCTTTTTCAATGTGCTCCATGCGGAAGCCGATGATGAAATGATGGAGATCTCCCAGCGGGTGTCACCCAGGTTGTCAGAAGCCAACAATAATATCTACCTGAATGAAACCCTCTTCAACCGGGTGAAAGCCGTGTACGACCAACGGGAAAAACTACACCTGTCCACAGAAGAGGGCCGCCTGTTGGAAGATACCTACGAAGCCTTCAAAGTACGCGGAGCAGACCTGAGTCCGGAAGACAAGGAAAAATACCGGAAATTAAGTACGGAACTGAGTACACTCACACTCACCTTCGACCAGAATGCCCTGAAAGACAAAAACCGGTTCGAACTGCATATCACAGACGAAACCAACCTGGAAGGAATTCCGGATACCCACATCGAAGCGGCTGCCATGACCGCGAAAGAGAAAGGAAAAGAGGGCTGGATATTCACCCTGTCCGCCCCCAGCTATATCCCCTTTATGCGCTATGCCGACAACCGGGACTTACGGGAAAAGATGTACCGGGAATATATGAGTGTGGGAAACAAAGGCGATGAGTTCGACAACCAGGAAATCATCCGGAAAATCGTCAACATCCGGCTGGAAATAGCCCGCCTGATGGGGTATAACACCTATGCCGAATACGGATTGAAACACACCATGGCCAAAAAACCGGAACATGTCTACAAGCTCCTCAACGAACTGTTAGAAGCCTACAAACCCGTAGCACTCAACGAATACAGCGAAGTTCAGGGATTCGCCTTAGGACTGGAAAACCGGAACATCACCGTCATGCCCTGGGACTGGAGCTACTACTCAGAAAAACTAAAAGACCTCCGCTTCGACGTGAACGATGAAATGACCCGTCCCTACTTCGAACTGGAGAATGTGAAAAAAGGAGTCTTCGGACTGGCCACCCAGCTCTATGGGATCACCTTCAAACCCAATAAAGAGATCCCCGTCTACCATCCGGAAGTGGAAGCCTACGAAGTGTACGACGCAGACGGCAGGTTCGTATCCATCCTCTACACCGACTTCCATCCCCGGGAAGGAAAACAATCCGGCGCATGGATGAACTCCGTCAAATCACAATACAGAGACGAGAACGGAGACGACAGCCGGTCGCAGGTGATCATTGTCATGAACTTCACCCGCCCGACAGAAACGAAACCCTCCCTCCTCTCTTTTGACGAGGTGAATACCTTCCTCCATGAATTCGGCCATGCCCTGCATGGTATGTTGGCAGAAGGCCACTATGCCAGCCTCTCCGGCACCAGTGTGTACCGGGACTTCGTAGAACTACCGTCCCAGCTCATGGAAAACTGGCTGACCGAAAAAGAATTCCTCGACCAGATCGCCGTACACTATGAAACCGGCGAAAAGATCCCGGAAGAATTAGTACAAAAACTGGTCAACGCTGCCAATTTCAACACAGGCTACCTGTGCTGCCGCCAGTTAAGCTTCGGTATGCTGGACATGGCATGGCACACACTCAGCACACCATTTGAAGGGAAAGTGATGGACTTTGAGAAAGAAGCATGGGCACCCACCATCATCCTGCCTGAAGTAGAAGGAACCCTGATGAGCAGTAGCTTCAGCCACATTTTCGCCGGCGGGTATGCCGCAGGTTACTATGGCTATAAATGGGCGGAAGTGCTGGACGCAGACGCTTTTGCAGCCTTCAAAGAGGCCGGGATCTTCAACCAGGAAGTGGCCCGCTCCTTCCGGGAAAACATCCTTTCCAAAGGAGGAACCGAAGACCCGGATGTCCTGTATAAGAAATTCCGTGGCAAAGAACCCTCCATCGACGCATTATTAATCCGTAACGGGATAAAAAAATAAGTGATCCAGACGATTTAATTCATTCAAATATAATTACTTTTGTAACCATAGAAATCAAGCAGGCAGATGCTTACTCAAAAACTAAACAAGCATGTGTGAAAAAACAGAGAAACAATTGGAATTAGATAAACGCTACCTGCGGATGGCTATGGTATGGGCAGAAAACTCCTACTGCAAACGCCGTCAAGTAGGCACCCTGATTGTGAAAGAGAATATGATCATCTCCGACGGTTTCAATGGAACCCCTTCCGGATTTGAAAATGTCTGTGAAGATGAGAACAACATCACCAAACCGTATGTCCTGCATGCCGAAGCTAACGCAATCACCAAAGTAGCCGCCTCGTCCAACAGCAGTTCCGGAGCGACGATCTACGTCACCTCCGCCCCCTGCATTGAATGTGCCAAACTGATCATCCAGTCAGGTATCAAACGAGTGGTCTACTCCGAAAAATACCGGGTGGAAGACGGATGTAACCTACTGGCCAAAGCCGGCATCCAGGTAGACTTTATAAATATAAAAGCATAAAACAACGTTCGTTTGTATGAATGAGAATAAAAAGTTAAGCGTCTGGTTACCTCTGATTATCGCACTCAGTGTGTCGTTAGGGATCTTTATTGGTAACCACTACATAAAAGTCAGTAACGGCAGGACCCGTATCACCACAGGCAATAATAAGATCAATGCCGTCCTTGAAATTATCAAAGAGCAATATGTGGACACAGTAGACATGCCTAAACTGATTGAAGGAACCATTCCCAAGATTTTCAGTGAACTGGACCCACACTCCGTCTACATATCCGCCGAAGACGCCACAGCCGTCCTGGAAGATATGGAAGGAACATTCAGCGGTATTGGCGTCTCCTTCAATATGCAGACCGACACCATCCTGGTAATCAGCGTGATTCTGGGCGGGCCTTCAGAAAAAGCAGGCTTACTACCTTTTGACCGGATCATTACGATCAATGATTCCGTCTATGCCGGAAAAGAGATCCGCGATACCCACGTCATGAAACTACTACGGGGAGAAAAAAACAGTACCGTCAGGTTAGGCGTCAAAAGAGGACAGGCCAACGAACTGATCGAATTTGAAGTGACCCGGGGAGATGTTCCGGTACACTCCGTAGACGTAGCCTACGCTATCCGGGAAGGGATCGGATACATCAAAGTCAATAAATTCAGCCGGACCACCTACAACGAGTTCATCACAGCGATTGCCAAACTGAACCAGCAGGGATGCTCCGCTTACATCATCGACCTGCGCAACAACAGAGGAGGCATGATGGATGCAGCCATCAATATGATCAACGAATTCCTGCCAGCCGGACAACTGATTGTCTACACCGAAGGCAAATCCTTCCCCCGGAGTGACGTCTATTCCAACGGAACAGGAACCTGCAAAGAAGCACCTTTAGTCGTGCTGACAGACGAAATATCCGCCTCAGCCAGTGAAATCTTTGCCGGAGCTATCCAGGACAACGACCGGGGAATCATCATCGGACGGCGTACCTACGGCAAAGGATTAGTACAGAATCAGATCGGCCTGAACGACGGTTCCCAGCTACGCCTGACCATTGCCCGCTATTACACCCCTTCCGGACGTTCCATCCAGAAAGAATACGAGTTAGGAAAGGGAGAAGACTACGATATGGATATCTACAACCGGTTTATGCACGGAGAGTTCGACTCCGCAGACAGCATCAAATTAGATGACCTGCCCCGGTATAAAACCACGATCGGACGTACCGTATACGGCGGAGGAGGTATTATGCCGGATATCTTTATCCCATGGGATACCTCCGGGATCACCTCTTACTATTCCAGTGTGATCAATACCGGCATGCTCTACCAGTTTGCACTGGAATACTCCGACCGGCATAAAAAACAGTTTGCGGCCTACAGGAATTACAGGGACCTCTATGATTACCTGACCCAACAACCGATCCTAGAAGAATTCACCAATTATGCCGTGACCAAAGGCGTACGCAAACGTCCGGCACTGATCGCCATATCAGGTCCCCTGATCACCAACCAGATCCATGCCTATATCATACGGAATTTCTTTGATGAAGAAGGCTTCTACCCGATCTTCCAACAGGATGACCCGGTGATCTTAAAAGCAGTTGAAGTGATCCGGAACGGGGAATCATTCCCGGTCCCAGACGAATATCCTGACACTACCACAGAAAATGTCGCAGAAAACAAAGGAGGAGCTACGAAAAGATATAGCCATATTAAAGAAACTCCACACGCCAGATATACTGTCTAACTATTCACAGGAAATCAGCAGGAAGCTGGAAGAACAGGGACTGTTCCGGCAAGCTTCCTGCATCGCTTTATACCATCCGCTACCCGGTGAGGTACAGACGACCCCTATCCTTGAAAAATGGCATCCCCATAAAAAGTTATTGCTACCCCTTATCCGGGAACAAGACCTCCTGTTTTATCCCTACCAGGGACCGGAGTCTGTGCAAACAGGCCATTTCGGTATCCGGGAACCCCTTCCACAAGGTCCACCCTGCCCGGAACAAGAGATCGACCTGATCCTCGTTCCCGGCATAGCATTCGACAGGCAACTCAACCGGATGGGACGTGGCAAAGGCTATTACGACCGCCTCCTCTCCACCCTTACCGCACCCAAAATAGGCCTCTGCTTCGACTTCCAGCTCCGGGACACCATCCCCTGCGAGTCATTCGATATCCCCATGGATATGATAATCACAGAAAAACAGCTTATTGGACGTTGGACGTGAGAATGTAGGTTGGATGTGAGGATTCGCAAATCCGGCTGATCCAGGGGTTTTGATCTAAGGGGATTTGGCTTGAGACCGACCTTCCTGGTTGAAGGGGATTTGTAATCCCCGCCTGCCTGCGTATACGAATTTATCATCCGCTCCTGTTACCTGTTTCCTTCTTAAAAACGATATGTGATGCTTTCCGGATCAGGAGATCCTCATACCGGTGCAGCCGGATTGCAATCAAAGATCGGCCTTAGCCAAATCCGGCTAGTCCAGGAAACAGAAGGTATAAATGGCTGCCCACTTATTTTCTGAACAGGTGCACCCTTTTCAGAAAAAGGCAGGCAGCAATTCCGGAAAAGGGTGGGAGCAATTTTGGAACCGGTTCATTTCCGCCCGGCTGTTCCGGGCATAAAAAAATTCCTGACCACGGACAGGCAAATAGTTTCATAAGATCTCTTCCTGTCTATTTCCTTCATTTAAGGGAGCTTACCTCTCACACCCCTGTACAGATAAGCATTTCAGACAGGGACAAAAAAGTAAGGAGTCGAAAAAAAGCACGATTCCCCGTAATATTTTTGTCACAGAATACTTGCAAATTTCAAAAATAGTCCTACCTTTGCAATGCAATAGAAAACAAAGCTCATGGAGATGAGCGATAAAGAAAACAGGAGACAAACTCCATACATGGTTCACTTTTTGTTTGCTATTGCCGGTAAAAAGGGCAGTTACCAGAGTGGCCAAATGGGGCTGACTGTAACTCAGCTGTCTTTCGACTTCGGTGGTTCGAATCCATCACTGCCCACTGGAACGGTTTGCAAAGCGAACCTATTCTCAAAAAATAAATTGCGGAAGTAGCTCAGTTGATAGAGCATTAGCCTTCCAAGCTAAGGGTCGCGGGTTTAAGCCCCGTCTTCCGCTCTTACGGCAAAGGTCGTCTTAGTAATAAGACGGCCTTTTGTTATTTATTTCCCCCCCTCCTCTCCGGGATGGCAAAAAATCGTCAGAAATTCCCTAAACGCAAGTCTGTCAAAGAATCCAACCAGGTCTTAACTATCCCGGATAGGTAAAACCTTAGCCAACATCCAGTATACAAATTAATTATTTTGAATATAAAGAAAATTATTTATATTTGATTCATGGAACAGAACTATGATTGCGTGTAAGTGAATCGGATCCTCAAAGACTGCCTCTGGCAGTAGCAGGAAATATAAAGTTACTACTACCGGAAACGGCCACTGGAGAATGAACTATCCATATTGAGAAAATCTGCCTGGAGAGAAAAAGGTAGATGAGTTTGTCCGTATGCACGATGATGTAAGTGACTATACACCTTATTATGAGTTTTCCGGAGACTTTCACGGGGTCATGTTACGCATTCCTTTATCCTGGATAGATGAAGCAGTTAAATAAATTATGGTACTGTGTTTATTATATATACGGATTTATTTTTATACCCTACTTAAATGAGAACCTATATTTTTATACTTTGGACTTGTCTGTGTTGTAGCCTGATTCAGGCGCAGGAACTCTGGTATTTTAAAGAGCAAGGAAATCCGAACGTCAGGGGTTTTGAGCTTAAAGAAAGAGTGACTGACTCAACAGCCAGCTTTGATGACTGGCGGATGACAGGAGTAACTGATATGGATGAGAAAGGAATATATGCTATGAAATGGCCTATCATGCAGGAACTATTCGGGGATCTTTCCGGAGAAGAACGGGATATTATTTTACAGACTAAATACCTGTTCTTTTATGACCGGGATTTTAAACTGATGAATGTATCGATTACTCTTCCGGTAGACTATACCAATAGATTTCACCTGGTAGAAAAAAGGCTTTATGAATTTACGAAAAGACATGCAGATATGCATATGTTTAAACCCTACCTGACATTTTCCGGCGAGTTGAAAGGAGTCGTAATCCGTATCCCACTGTCATGGCTGGAAAAAGCACCGCGGTAAATAATCTATTTCCTAAGGTAGGTAATTCACTCATACCTTAGGAAAAATACTCAAACATCACTCTACCAGGGATACTAATTAGAATTTAGAGTGCCGTTCGGAATATGATAAGATATACTTTATCTTATAGGGACTGTTACAGACCTTTTTTAACCAATCATAATAATATGGGGATTAGGGTCAAAGATTTAAATAATTTGAATCAAATTAGTTTACTAAATCATTCAGTTTTGACTTTAAAAGACCAGAGGTGAAAAAAGGTCTTAATTTGATTCTCCCACCAGTTGCCATTGCCCGAAACTGGCCTATCCTCACCCATATTTTATAATTTCCATAATTAGGATCTTTATATTCTACGGTTTTTGTTATTTTATCGTAATTGGTTAGAAGAAAAGCATGTGAAGTAGGGTGCATTTCAGCTATTTTTCTATTACGTAAATCAATGATTGCATCTTGTGCATTTTGTGCATTTTGTAAATCCATATAAGTCAAATTATATCTATGTCTAACACTTATATAAGAAGGAATATCCTGAGATTCAAGTGACAAATGAATATCATTTATATCCTGACTGTCAGTTATTTCCGTGAATGAAGTATTCAATAAGGAAGCGACATCATCATCCTCATTGTTAACAATTTGAATTAATGTATCAGCTCTATTTTTAGCTTCTGCAATTTCTGTTATAAGAGTATGGACAGAAATAAAACCCTTTTTAGAAAAGTGGAAACTTCTCATTAAATTATCTGAGCCGAATATTTGCTTCACATACCTCCCAACTAGCTCCATCTTAATATTCCCCTTATTTCTCCTTCCTCCTTCTCCAGAAGCATAGGTTATAAGCCTTTGTCTAAAAAATCAATTTTCCTAGCAGTCTCTTCTAAAGCTGCAGTCCTATCAAAAATCACCCTTGGTGGATTTTCTGCTGCTGCTTGTTGTTTTCTTATTGTTGCTTCCCGGGAAGAGACATAACTATTCATAATTATTTTAATAAATTTTGTATTGAGACCTTTACTTTTAGCTAAAGCCTCTAAAACGAATAACCAACAGGAAGGCCCTTGTTGGACTTGCAAATCTGTTTCTCTTTGGATTATTTTAGCTTGCCTGTGTACTGGTAACCAGATCAGCTGGACCAGTAATGGAGAAGAAGAGTTCAACTTCCTTCCCATCACATCCGCCTCTTTTTCCAGCCTTTCCTGATCATTCACCTGTAGTCCTTGCAACTGCATGGTAGGCTGGACGCGTCCCTGTTTTTGCTGAACTACGTGCCAGGCTTCGTGAGGGAGATGTTGCTCCTGCCCCGGAGCAATATGGATATTGGTACCTTGTGCGTACGCAAGGGCCTGCAATTGTGCAGGTTTATCTGAATTATAGTGCACTGTCACATCATCCATACTATAGCCAAAAAGGTTTTCAATGCCGGCTTTTAACTGGTCCGGTAATCCTGTATTATTGGGTTTTTCTTCACGTTGTACAGATTGTTGTGGCTGTCTGGCAGACTCCAATTTACTTTGTACCGGTTCTTCGTCTTCTACTGCATATCGCTGGATACTATTTTATACTGTTGCAGGATCGTATCAACAGGTGCCTGTCTGGTTGCTTTGGAACGAGTAGCCGGTGTATGGGACTGATGGATGGACTTGCTGGTGTATGTTCTCATAATAATTATAGTTTGGAAGGATATAAAGATACGGTTTAATCCCGAAGTATTGCTTCGTCAGCTTAAAAATAGTTCAATTATTTGCTTCTGACACAGAAGCTTCGGATCCCTTATTCCCGGGATTGTGGATGGTCTCCCCAAACCGGAAACAGGGAAGTGGTCACCGGATAATGATCTTGTGCAGTACTTCGGATCCGGCGTATTCGTTCAGGCTTTTGATCAGGCAGTCGGTGTAGAGGATCAGTTCACTGCGCAGGACGGAGGAGGTCAGGGAGACGTACATCACGCCATTCCGGACATACAGGTTGCGGGTGTACTGCATCACCATAGGTCCCAGGATCTCTCCCCAGGCACGATGTACACGGATTTCCAGGATCTTGTCATATAACTCCGTGTTATCGTCAAAAAACTCCCGGATCACTTCGCCTAATGTCTGTGCATTTTTCCTTTTCATCCGTCTATTTAATTGAGTGAATAGAACCCTCTTCTACTTTAAAAAGTTCATAATCATGCTCCATCGCTGCCAGGATCTCATCTAAGTATTTCCGGTTGGTGTCTGTGATAAAGATCTGGCCAAACCCATCTCCGCTGACTAACTGGATAATCTGTTCCACCCGGTTGGAATCCAGTTTGTCAAAAATATCATCTAACAACAGGATCGGGGTGGTTTGTCCCTTTTCTTTCAGGAAAGCGAACTGGGCCAGTTTCAAAGCGATCAGGTAGGTTTTGTTCTGTCCCTGGGAACCTACCCGGCGGATCAGGGCTTCATTTAGGGTCATTTCCAGGTCATCTTTATGGATACCGGTAGAGGTATAACCCAGGATACGGTCCCGTTCCCGATTTTCCAGTAACTGGGTAGCCAGGTCTCCGTCTGTCAACTGGGAGATATAGCGTAGGCGGACTTCTTCCGGGGAGTGGCAGATCCGTTGGTAGTATTCATTAAATACCGGCGTAAATTCGTCTACCAGGAGCTGGCGTTTTTCATAGACCATATTGCCATACATGGCTAACTGCATCTCTAAGACTTCATATAAGGACTGGTCCATAGACTGCTCTTTCAGCAAGGCATTTCGCTGGTATAAGGCTTTATTATATTGTATAAGGGCATGCAGGTAGGTTTTATCCTGCTGGGAAATAATGAGGTCCAGGAAACGCCTGCGTTCATCGCTACCACCCTGGATCAGTTCCGAATCAGCCGGGGAAACCATCACTAAAGGCAGGAGTCCGATATGTTCGGACAGCTTGTCGTACTCTTTTTTATTGCGTTCAAACTGTTTCCGCTGCCGCCGGCGGATCACGCATAAGATATCTTCTTCCCGTCCTTCGTAGTCGTAGAATCCATGTATCATACACATGTCCTGTCCCGTATGGATCAGTTGGCTGTCTGTTGTATGGACATGGCTTTTACAAAAAGAAAGATAGTAGACTGCATCCAGCAGATTGGTTTTTCCCATGCCGTTATTGCCGAAAAAGCAGTTCATTTTCGGGGAAAACTCCACATCGCAATGCAGTATGTTTTTATAATTAAGAACAGAAAGTTTCCTGAGTATCATATTTTTTTAGTAGTGGGTAGTTAGTAGTGGGTAGTTAGTAAATATTGGATCAGAGAGAAGAAGATTTTGCTAAATTTCTCTCTACCAGTTACTATCTACCCACTACTAACTACCCGGACGCTAAAGCGACCACTTCACTGCACAAATTTAAAAAATATAGTTCGAAGTATAGATTATATCAGTAAAAAAACTAATTTTGCGCTTTGAATTGCCTAAGGCAGACATCAATGATAAATTAATAACAACGTATAATACAATTATGGCTACTCAGGAGAAGGGCACAAACACAGAATTGGAAGTAGGGGAAATTGTTTCCAGATCGGAACAGTTTATTGAAAAAAACCAGAAAAATATAATCTACGGGGTAATTGGTATTGCCCTTGTGATCGCTGCAATCTTAGGTGTCAGACATGGCTACCTGATTCCACGTGAAAACAAAGCGGCGGCTGCCATCTTTAAAGGTGAACAATATTTTGCCAGAGATTCGTTTGCATTGGCATTGCATGGAAACGGTGCTGATTACGTAGGGTTTGAAGGGATTATTAATCAGTATGGAAGTACGAAGTCAGGAAACCTGGCTAAAGCCTATGCAGGTATCTGTTACTTCAAATTAGGGGATACGCAGAAGGCGATCAACCTGTTGAAAGAGTTTAAAGGCAGGGATTATATGATCTCTCCTGCGATTACCGGCCTGATCGGTGACTGTTATGTCAATAACGGGAATGTAAAAGAAGGGATCAGCTATTTCGAGAAAGCGGCTAAGAAAGCAGATAATGAAGTGGTGAGTCCTGTCTACCTGAAAAAAGCGGGGATTGCTTACGAGAGCCTGAACCAGCATGCTGATGCGGTAAAAGCCTATACCACGATCAAAGAACAATACTATAATTCTACGGAAGCCTCTGACATTGATAAATATATCGCGAGAGCTGAAGTACTGGCTAAAAAATAATTAATTCCAACTATATAAAATGTCCCCTCGTGAGTTATCTCCTGAGGGGATTTTTTTACATTTGTTTCTACATAAAAAACATGGATCATGGCAACAGCTTATCAGAACTTATCAGCATATGATTTTAACAGTGTTCCCGATGCCTCTAAGATGAGAGTCGGGATCGTAGTCGCTGAATGGAATAAAGAGATTACCGAAAAACTCCTGGAGGGTGCCTGCAATACGCTGGAGCGACATGGTGCCCAACCGGAAAATATCATCATCAGCCGGGTACCGGGTAGCTTTGAGTTGGTGTATGGTGCGAAGAAAATGGCGGAGAAAAAAGACCTGCATGCGATTATTGTGTTAGGTTGTGTGATCCGGGGGGATACTCCCCACTTTGACTATGTGTGTTCAGGAGTAACCCAGGGAGTGACCCAGTTGAATCTGATGTATAACATCCCGTTCATTTTTGGCCTGCTGACCAATGACACCATGCAGCAAAGCATAGACCGTGCCGGAGGTATCCATGGTAACAAAGGCGATGAAGCAGCGGTGACTGCCATTAAAATGGTGCATACGTTCAGGTAACGGGTATAATCAGCGTGCTAAAAAGCAAAAACCGCCCTGCTTTTACAAGCAAGACGGTTGCACTAACATTCAATTAAATACCATGAAAAACACATACTGAAATTAAAATCTTTTTATCCGGAACCGCACTGCCAGGAACAGCAGGCAGAGGAGCCCAACGTATATCAATCCTTCCTGATACCATTTTGGTTTATTCTGATAGACAATCTTATCTACCGGGTAAGGAACCCGGATCGTGTCGTTGAGAAATACCGAATCGCGGATCAGGCGGTCTTTATAGAGGGTTTTATATTTTTCTATCCATACCGTATTCCCTCCTACTTTCATAAATACGGAATCACGGACTACGATCGAATCACGGGTGTATACATCCCGGTACTCCGTACGGACACTTTCCACAGGAACATAGATGGTTTTACTGCAACTCATCAGCAGACAGCCACACATCCAGATCAGGAGAAACCACAGGATCTGTTGTAGCTGCCGTTCATACCTGGCATTCATGGCTGTGTTCCTTTGGCATATAACACCTGCTTCCGGTTATGGCCTGGCCGGTAAGAAAGGTGCAAAAAACCCGGATACAGGATAGCCTGGTCGAAGTCCAGCTTTAACTCTAACAAGGCAGCCAGTAGCTTTCCCGGATGGGAACAACGGACATCTGCTGCCTCTCCGGTCACGTGCTGGGAGGTGGCTACCCCTCCTACCGCTCTGTTCAGTTCCGGACAGCGATAGCCACTATTAATCAGCAAAGGTTCACCCATATGCTCCCTGAGCGGTTGCAGGAGCCGGATACATAGTTGGATCAGGTTAGCGATCTCTTTTTCGCCCGGTTCATTCGTAATCTTACGGCTAATGGCCGTATCCGACCGGATAAATTCTTCCAGTTTAAAATGGTTACTTAGTTTCATTGTCATTTATTTCTTCAATTTCTATGATCTCAGCCTTTTTGCTGAAATACTTAAACAGATTCACTTTCACATGCTTCCCGCGGGCAGCAAAATAGTTCACATATATACTCTCTAATTCCACGCCATAAATCACCAGAAGAATGATCAGCGGAAGCAGGTCGATCCCGAAAGGTTTTCCGAATGCCTCTCCGAAGGTGTAGGCCATCATCACCCACAGCATATAACTACAGATCTTATCAAACGTCCGCCGAACCGCCCGCGAACGTTTGATGGATTCCTTCCGTGTCCGCGAAGCAGCGATCCCGAATTTGAGATCGCCCAGTGTCAGGATAAAAGCCAGGAGAATCAGCCACCGGGCCCATTCTAAGAAGTCCATCATCCCCAGTAAAATCTGGTCTGTGTAGCTCTGTGTCATCCCATCATTTTTACAGAGTGCGAAAAAAAGTAAGAATTTCACACTTTATTTTATAAATTTATTTCTGAAAAGAAAACCTAATGAATTAAAATTATTAATCGATTTTAGTTGTTTCAAGTTTTCATATATCCTTTTAAAGTACACTCATGAATGAAGGTAACAACGATATTCTGAATAAGTATTATAAATTGTTAAGGTACGTGCTGATCCAGCTTTTAAGGTATAGGTATTCACTACATCTCCTGATGTACTTCTAAGTTCTATAGTTGTATGATTTGTATAAGATCCTTTATGTACAGTTAAATTACCACCTGCCCATAAAGAAGAAATTATAGTGAAAGTCAGCGCAAAACTGATGGTTGTAGTAACTCCTAAAGCTGAACATAGATTTTCTTTTGTAGGTAGAACTATTTCTTTTCCATTTGTAAGATATGTGTTTGAAATATCCACACCAAACGGAATAGTAGCCCCATTAGCCAGATGGGGAACATGCAACCCATAAACAGCACCTTGTTTTGTAATAATTGAACCCACTCCATCTATTGCCCTGTTATATATTTTAGAACCTGTAGCTGAAGCTTTTAATCCAATAGCAGGAGAATATAAAGAATCATAAGATGTGATAGATTGGCTGGCTTCTACAGCCGGTCCCGTAATACCAGCCACGCTTGGAGTACTTCTACCTAATTTTACACTTGTTTGTGCATAATTATCATTCAAACCGAATAAAAGAAAAGAGTTATATACAGAAAATCCTCCTATTTTACCACTTGTAGCTGTTACTTGTCCGCTAAATTTCCCATTAATACATTCCATATCCCCATTCTCATCAATCCTGAAATTCTTGCTGATGGTTGTATAGCCCTCCAAAGTTATTTTACTGGCTTTAATTTTTACATTTTCTGGAGTTTGTTCAATTTTGGAAATAATTTCTTCTCCATTTTCTAATTTAACAGAAGCCCAAAGGGTATTTCCTGTATCTTCAGTAATCCATCCTGCAGATTTTGTTTCAAGTGTGCCTACCCGGTTAGAGACCGAAAAAACTGATGCTGAAATTTCATTGGATTTAATAGTAAACTGGGACTGGGTTACATAATTATTCAAGTCTGGTTTATCTGATATATTATTATATCCGGATGAACCGCTGGTGAACTTAACGGGGCCTGTTATCTGGCCTTGAGTAAGATCAATTGTCAAACGGGCATTTTTATCTTTAATCACCCCGGTCGTAATGGTATTACCAGCAATTTCCGTAAAGCCATAGCTGGGATTCCAGCTTCTTATATTCTCTTCAGGGGTATTTAAAACACCGACCCAGAAATTATAAAACCCGGCTTCATCTTCCAACTTGATCTGCTTATCAGAAACGACAATCTCACCGTTTGCATTCCTTTTACTACATCTGGCATATACATAGTAAGCCAATGAATTACTCAGGCTAAAGGATGCCGCAGGAACCGACCATTCCATAATTTGATCTGGATCTACTGTAAAGTGGACCAACCGTCCCTGCGTATTCCGAAAGAGATTCAGGTTATTATCGGCATTCGGACTAAACTTCACACCAACCAGATCAAATTGCTGGGAATTCGTTCCTACAATCAATTGGGCGGTATGTACTGCTAAGGGTTTAACCAGTTCGGTAAAATAATCTCCTTCCGGGTCAAACATCATCTTCATGGTTTCCATCACGTCCCGCCAGTTTCGTTTGGTCCATTCTTTTACCGGGCGAACAGAGTTTTCCATCTCCTCCGGAAATTTATGGATATCATCTATTATAGCCTTAAACCCATTACTTTGAAGGAAATCCGATAGGGTGAGTTCATACCGGTAAGGTGGTTCGTTATTTTCCAGAAAATGCTTTACTTTGGTTACCCGGATCTCCCGGTCTATATCCAGTTTCTCAGAAATTATGCCGACCATCTGGCCGCAGGCAATGTGGGTATTGAATTTACGGAAAAAGACTTCATCGCATTTACCGGAGAGTTGTACCTTCTTTTCACAGTTCTCTTCCAGATAGGTTTCCGCTGCTTCTCTTAGTTTTTCTTCTGCTTCATCTATATACTTCTGAGGCATTTTTAAACCGGTCAGAATAAACTTATCTCCTACACTGAAATGAATATCTCCCGGAACAGCCAGGTCTTTTTCATCTTCATTCACTGCCAGGGTGATCTCCCGGTTCTAATAATCCCATACCAGGTCCTGTCCTTTATTCTCTGTCAGGATAGCCAGGTCATAACCAGCCAGTCCTCCTGTCTGAAAAGTAACGAAGATATCCTCTTCATTGATACGATATTCAGCCAGATCAAAATCTATTCCACTGGCCCGGAAAGTGACTTCATCTATTTTTTGTATCACAGTAAACTCCCCTTTGGAATAGATATGGTCAAACTGTCTGTTTTCTTCAAACCGTCCGTATTTCTCCACATTCTTTTCTAAGGAAAGCTGCGCACCAGGCATTAACAAATAATCATATCCATACGCTGTGGTGAGGTTTTGGTCCGAGCCATACGGGTAAAGAACGGTCACAGGAAGAGTTTCACTCATAGCAGTAATTTCCAGGTCTTTGAAACCCATCCCTTCTCCCTGTCCTAATATCAGGCCATTACTGGCATATTCCCGTTTACCCAGACTGATCATCTTTCCGGAGATCCGGTATTCCGTTTCAAAGGCTTTGGCCACTTCATCTAATACAGCGGCACATGTCTTATCTTTAAAAGAGAAATTAACCGCATCTGTTTCTATATAGCTACCCACCTGCCATCCGGTATACACCCGGTTCATATTCTTTACGATCAGTTCCAGCATCTCTTTGGCTGTCCCGATAAAGTAATCGTGATTTTTCTTCCGGTCCGGCTTATCCTGCAGAAAAAGGCGACATTCTGTAGTGCATACTGCTCGGCATAAAACTTAATGGAATATTCCCACCCCAAGGAAGTCTGATCCTTACGGATCCGCTCTTTATGCCGTATGAAGTAGACATTTTCTTCAAATTCCACGTAGTCATTCACTTCAAACTCAACTGGATCGATCACCCGGAAATTCAGGGTGACCGTGTGTTCTCCCATGATCTCTTCTATCACGTAGCTGGAATCGTTGACCCAAATATCTATTAAGACGTCCTCGTTTCTATATATATACATGTGTGAATGTTTTAATTATTTCTTACTCATTAAGGCATAAATCTACCTGACTCTCATCATCAGCCTTTTCCAATAAGATCATAGTTTGGTTGAATTAAAAATTAGTACAAGGATAGTTTACAAATCCCGGAGCCGGCCCAGCTCCCCTACCTTCTATAGTATAATTAGTTCCATTTACCAGTGGAGACCATATAGTATAGAGATAACCGGGATAAGAAGAAGAAGATCTGGAACTGGATTGCCAGGCCAAATTCCTGTCTGATACATAAAAATTTAAACCTTTATCTCTAAATATTTGGCTATTAGAATATATGGTGTATAATTCGCCAATACTAGGTAAATACCAATCATCGAATATTCCTGTTGAATAGTTATAACAATCTATCACAGCCTGAGCATAGGAACCGTTAGCCTTATACCATTTTTGTGAGTTACTTCTCCCATCCATATCGGATAAATAACCAGCTACATTATTAGCAGTCACAGTTAAGTCAGCAGGACCTGTATATATATCAGGTGCCATGCAATTATTACTAACAATTCTACTACTAAGCAATCTTCTATCTTCTTCATTTACATAATAGCAATAACCGACTACTGTTTTGCCGGAGATAGTGGTAGAAGACCATGTTCCATCACTAAATACATAATCTCCAATTTCCGGAGTTCTGTAGTTATTTTTTGTTACACTCCGTCTCATGCGATAACAGTCATTATATATTTACCATAAACATACACGATCCCAAGTATACCTACCTTTCCGGCTTCGATTGTCCATGTGGTGTCGTCAGATTGGTAAGAAGTTCCCGTAGGAAGTGTAATTACAAGATCTGAGCTTCCGATATTAATAACAGATAACTTGTATTTCATCCCATCTACAGCCGAAGAACTGAAACTAAGAGTTCCTGATGAAGCACTGGAAGACAATCTTATATCGTAAATTGAATCAAGAGTTATTGCAAAAGGAGTGGCTGTTTGGTACTTACCAAACTGTGGGGTTTCCTGTGCAAAAGCCATTCTATGCCATGGACCATAATCTGAATTATAGATGTTTCTCCACCATATAGTTTTATTAGCAATCGAAGCCATAGCAGGATTATATGTAAATATTATTTGCTGAGCACCGATACCATTTACAAAAGCAGACTTTAAAACTACCATACTAAAAGCCTGAGTTGTTGGACAATTTAAAAATGTAACTACAGTAGCAGAAGCTCCTTGTTTATATATTCCTGGAGTAACAATGTTATTTAAATCAGTATTTTCTTCTAGCACAATGCCTTCCCATTGGATTCCTGCATTCGCTTTAAGTATACTCGAAAACGTCTTCACTCCCGATATAGTCTCATCTCCTGTCAGAGAAACTTTCCCGGTAAGTTTCTGATCCACTGCTTCCTTATCATAATAGTTCTCCATATCTATATCCTGGGCACTGACCATGCCAAGGTATTCCCATCCATTTTCTTCGCTGAGCCAGATATATTCTTTGTAATTATTTTGTTCCGTGGGTTCTTCTTCTTTGACTAAGGCGATGGCACCGGGGCGAAGGTGTTCTATGGCTTCGATTTCATCATAATTATCTGTGATCAAAACAATATAGGTAACAGCTCCCAACTGATCCATCTTTTCCTGTAAGGCTTCCTTACTAACCAACTGATCCAGATTGGATCTGACAGCGATTTCTTCCTGGTTGTACAAGACTTTACCTCCGGATTGCAGGTGGATATCTTCGTCACTTTCCAGCGTCACAGCAGGAGCCTGGATGGTCACTGTTCCGGCATTTTTACCATTCCGGACCTGTTGCTGCAACCAGGCTTCTTCAGAACCTTCAAAGCCATGGTCCACGGCTATTTCATAAGCAGATTTTTCATCTGTTCCACGTGCTCCCTGAGGTCCCTCCAACCTGCCATAATTCCTCCACACACCGTTAACCGCATCAAAGACATAAATCTCATACGGATGTTCTTCGCCAACGCCATAGACATCTCCTGCCTGAGGTTTGGTTACCAGTGCTTCCAGGTTCAGCAGGTTCTCATAATAGCCCCGGATCACAAACCCATTCCCGGGATCACCTTTCAGTTCCTGTTTTTGTTCCTCTGTCAATTCTTCAAAGGTAAACGGATCCCCTTTCTCTCCACGTTCAGCAATCAGTATCACATGTTCACTTTCGGGGGAAGGCTCTATACCGGAGAAAGGGGTCACTACCACATAGCTGCTTCCTCCATGATAGATGACATCTAATTTTTCGTATGCTTCGTTCTCATTATATAAACCGCGTAAGGTAAAAGCAACCTTACCTAAATTCATTTTTACTTTTCCCATTATTCAAATTGTTAAATGTTTATTTTTAATCCCTGACACATCGCAAAGAAAAACTTTGCTCTCTAGTTGAAATATTAGAAGAGTATAAATAAACCACCGTATCATGCCCCATATTCAGATTATATTCATTTGTAGTATTATAGAAGTGGACGACCAGTAAACTCCTGTATTGGTTGTATATTCGAGGTTTCCGGTATGATTGAAGCTACTCCGGAAAGGGAAAAACAGGCTTTGGACAGAATTGTGTTTAAGAGAATGATCTGATCCGAACTAGAAACCTGCATATACATAATCTATCGTATACCCCAGCCTGGTTAACGCCACAAACTCATCCCGGGTAGGGCATCTTTTGCCATAGAGTGCCGCTACCTCCTGGGTAGCATCAAAATTAAAATAAGAAAATTTATTTGCTTCTTTTATTCCACTTACAGTACCTACGGGTACATACAGATTCTCCCTATCCTATTTTAATCCATTTATAATAAGATAATTATTATCCTCTTGTTGTATAAATCTTCTTCTCATATTTTCTTGTTTGTAAAAATATCAACCAGCTCCTGATCCGTTGAAAAGATAACAACGGCAGGACCGGTTGATATTCAGTTATTAAATTATCACCTACAACATCCCGGTCTCCTCATTCACTTCAAACTGAGGACCGTTATAGGCTTCGTCCGTATACACAGATAAAAGTCCCGTTTCCGGGTCTATATCAAACGTAGCAAACAGGGTATCCCCATGGGCCCGGTGTCCGGTGTTTTCATAGGCACCGGTCTCTTCATTATATTGCCACCAGTAACCGTCCACGATCTGATCCCGGTGATCGGAAAGCGTGTTCAAACGGTCTGCGGCTTCATCCGCTTTACCGGTTGCCGTAACTGCGGCGGCTGTTGCCTCCTGACAAGCCCGGGCCTGCTTTAAGGCCAGCCGGGCGGCTTCTTTACTGGCTGCAGAAAGGGAATGAATCCACTCCGCTTCCGTTCCCTCAAAGAGTCCCAGACGCAGAGCCGTGTCATAACTGTTTTCGGTTATTTGCAGCCAACTTTCCGGGTCAGTGACCTCAGCCGTATTGTTGATCTTTAACGACAGGTAAGCTCTCCCATCTTTTGCTATTAAATCGATGATATCATACCGCGGGAGGTCATTGCTCCGGGGAGTGATGGCAATCTTGCCTATATCTGTTTCTCTTACTGTACTTGCTCCCATATATTATACGATTACGTGTAGTCTTCCTTGATGATTCATTCGGAACACAAGACCGGTATATTCTTCATCCGTACGCATCAGGAGCCTGCCATCATGATAGGCAAACGTGGCATACATCAGGTTTCCTTTCGAGGTCTTTCCCGTATTCTCAAATTCTTTTGTCTCTTCATTATACCAGTACCAGAAGCCATCCTCACCGATGTATTCCCGGTGATCCGATAACTTATTCAAACGATCCGTAGCCAGGTTGGCATCCTCAATGGCCACATACGTATCCTGCTGCCGTTTTTCCTCGGCAACGACCCGTTTTTCTTCTGCCTCTACACAGCTGTTTTCCGCTTCCACACGAGCCGCTTCCGCTTCAGCCCGGGCTTTCTCTGCCTGCATACGGGCATTTTCTGCCAGGATGCGGATCTCTTCTGCTTCCACCCGTTTCTGCTCTGCTTCTACACGGGCCTTTTCCGCCGCTACCCGGCTGTTTTCATGACCGGTGACCGCTTCATGGGTTTCAGTAGCGATCTGGGCGGCTTCCAGAGCAATCGCAGCTGCCTGCTCAGAAGCTTCACTCAGCGAGGCAACCCACTCCGCCTCCGTTCCCTAGTAACCGTTTTTGACGGCTACTTCATAGGCAGAAGGACCATACAGGTCTTCCACATAGATCAGGTTCTGCCAGCTACCACTGACACCCAGCTTCCATTGCACCCAATTACCCTGAAACCTCAGGTAGGCACTCTCTCCGGCGTCCCCTTTATCCCCTTTCATCAGGGATGGCCTTGCCCGTTTGGCTTTTCGGTTCTGCACGACTAACAAACAGTCATTATCCGAAACAGTCATTGCTTCAGGAAGGGTACTTATTTTTACTGTATTAAAATCTGACATATTATTGGGGGGGTATTAAAAGGAGTTAAGGAGTTATCAGTCGCTTCGCTCCTTAGGAGTTAAGGAGTCAAGGAGTAAAAGAATATATACTTGCTACTGAACTCCTTTGACTCCTTTTCCAAAAAACCTACTTCCTTGATTAAGGTTAACCTGCGTTCTTTTCACCGATGATCATCGGAGCGACAGCTGGGTTACCCGGTAATTCCACCACTGCAGTTACTTCGATGGTAGAAAGGTAGGTGGATTTCTGACCAAACTTACGAACACCATAGCAGGTTGCTTTAGGGATCTGAACCGGTAAACTGAATTCTGTCATCAGCTCCATACTCTGAACCTGCTGGAAATTACCACGTTGGGAATGCCATTGGCCCTCAATCACTTCTCCGCCTAACCAGTAGGTCAGGTTCTCATTCGTCATCTCAATCGCGAACTTCAACGTGGTTCCGGCAGCACTATACAAAGTCAGGAAAGGGCATCTTTCACCTTCTTTGAAATGTTTGACCAATTCACCTTCTTCGTCCTCAAAGGTGACGGATTCTGTGATGGGAGCCCCCATATCTTGTAAAGTGGTGGACATACTGCCATCAGAAGTTGGATGACCACATCTGATATTTGTTACTTCAAGAATGTACTTTGTCATGTTGTTTACTTTTAAAATGGTTACTTATATTTCTTATGTTTCTCCATCCTTCCTCCAGTCCGGTAAAGGACTGGTCAGAACGGATTGGGTATATAGGGTACCGGAATGTGTTACCCCGGGCGTATCACCCTTCCGGCGCTGAATCCTCTGCAAGGAATCTGTTACAAAAGAACGATCAGAAAGAGCAGAAAACAAGTAAAACTACAAGGATGACTATTCCTGTTATCACCCTGCATATGCCTACTCTGTAACCGGGTCTTTTTCATTACTCATACTAAAAGGGCTCAGGCTAACCGGAGGATGGTGCCCTCTTCATCCGTAAGGATCCCGTCTATATCATCCAACAGGACAGAAACCACCAGACTTCCCCCTGCATCCACCCAGGAAATAAGAGGGATAAGCAGTTTAATACCCAGCGACAACACGATTCGGTTCTCCGACCATTCCTCCAGATGGCAGGTAGGACAATCCAGATAACAGACAGGAATGTCTATCCCCTCCACAGTCAACGTTTGTATGCCCGGACCAGCCAACTGCTGGAACAAAGCCGCATGATTATTATAAAATTCCCCGCTGCTTCCCGCGACCATCAACAGCTGAAGGGTTACCTCTTTTTTCTCGGTTTGCAGGGTGGAAACATCCACCATGCCACCGTCCGTAAAAGGGTCTTTGATATCCGGATAGTGCAACAGCCGATCCGTACCATCCTCCATCGTAATCCCGAAATCGGCAAACGCATACTTATTCAGGTACAAGCCATCTCCCGGGTCCACACCTCCGGACGGACGACTGGCAGTCCCGATCTGTTCAACCGGCCGGTCATCCACAAACGTCACTGAAAACTGCGCCGTAGTCAACGTTCGGTACTGAGGACGGGGAAGGGAAAACCGGCCTGTCCGGGAATAGCGTAACGCATATTCTTTTCCTGTACCAAAATCCATCCGGCGATAACCGGGAGCACTTAACAACCGGATCACCTCTTTATATAATTCATGAAAAGTACGCTGTCCCGATGTGTGTAAGATAAACTGTAGGGTTACCTGCTTAGACTCAAACTCCGGGAACAACACATCCGGCTCTACTCCATCGGCCTCCGCCCAGTCATTCTGCCGCATCGCCTTCCGTTTCAGATAAGCAAACACAACATCCAGTGATCCGGGTAACAGTTCCAGGCCATACTGGCAGATATCTGTCTGATCGATCTTCATATCAGTTCATATGTAGTTTGATACCATGCAAAGACATACGATCCACAGCCTCTTTGGTCACTTTGGAATGTCCCTCGATCCGATGCACAGCATTTTTAATGTCCAACACATCATTCCAGCCCTGCACCTGCAAGTCATACAGATCCATCATGCGGGTATGAATATGTTCCACATTCACCCGCAAAGCCCCTGTCTGTCCGGCCAGCAGGTCAATGCTCTCCTGGCTGGCTTTGGCATAGGCTCCACTCAAACTGTTACTGCTACTACTTTCATCTATTTTCTGCAGGGATAGCCCGGTGATTCTCTCCATATCCTCTAAGGCCCCTAAGGTATTATGGATAATTTTCTCATATTCAGTACGCAACTCTTCTATGCCGGACCGGGTCAGCCTGCCATTCTCCGCTTTAGCTGCAAAGTCTGCATACCATTGATTCAAAGGGCCCTCCAGATGTTTCATCTGAATGGACCGGATCATCGCCTTTTTCATCATCTCTTCAAAGTTACCGGCAAAGTCTTCTACAGAGCGATTGCCATCTAAAAAGCCTTGGGCAATACTATCCGTAATGGCACTCGCTGTGGTTCCGGTCCATGCCTGGTCCGCCTGCTCCTGGAGCTGCTCCAGCATCTCATTGATATTATCACCCTCTTCCCTGAGTTGTTTCAGCCTTTCAAACAACTCCCTGGCTGAACCTTCCATCTTGCCCTGCATATACAGCAGTTCCATGTCCTCATAGGATTTTCCCCGGAGCGACTCATATTGATCCTCTACCCTGGCTTTCCGAAACCAGGTCCCATGGGTGTATTTCTGGCCGGAAATATACTTTTCCTCTCCCAGCTTATATAGGATTTGCTGATATTCGGATTTAGCAGCCTTTTCCTGCTCTTTCAGCAATTCACCCTGGCGTTTGAAATAGGCTCCGGAAGTTTCACCCAGTGCCTTCTGGGTACGTAACTGCTCCCGGAGAAGGGCATTATACTCCATCTCTTTGATATACGTGGATGTCAGGCTTTGGCGGTATTCCTCCAGGATCTTTTTATTTTCCGCATTCCGTTTCGCAAAAGATTCTACCAGTCCTGTCACGCCACTAATGATGCTTCCCACACCCTGAACCGGGTTCGTACCCATAACAGCAAGACCATTCGCTACTTTTCCCGATTCCCCGGCAATTTCTGCAGCAACCTCTAACGCATTTCCCAGTCCTTTACTAAAATGGCCGCACATGTCCGCGCAATCTTTCAAGGCTTTGGAGGCCGCCTGAAAGTGGTCCGCCAGCTTAGCAAACTGGCTGGTATCTGTTCCCTCGACCCTTTTAATCTGCTTTTCAACCTCACCAACCGCATTTTCTACCTCCTGGGATAGTTTACCCTCCTTTTTTTAAGGCGCTGACAAACTTTTTAGCCTCTTTCAAAGCGGCATTCAGTTCTTTTTCAGAGACCTCTTTCAAACTACCGAAAAGCACCTGGTAGAAATCCTCCCCTTCGATCTCCATCTTCTGCAAGGCTTCCGTATGAGCCTGCGTCCGCTTTTCCAAAGCATATGCTATACGTTCAGCCTCCTCTTCCCGGTTCGCTTCCCGGGCACGCTGCGCCGCTTTCTCCAACAACTCTTTTTCTTGTTCAAAACTGCTTACCAGACTGGCTAAACGAGTCGCATGCGTTTGATACTGCCTTAATAAAGTGTCCAGATGTTGTTGGTTCTCCTCTTCTTTTTTAGCCTGCAAAGACCCTTCTGAATCTCCGGCGGAAAACTCCTGTTCGATAGCAGGAAGTGACCAGAGAGCCTTTGGATCTGACAGCTGCTGCTCCAGCAGGGTATTCAGCTTACTGATCTCCTCCTTAAGCCCGGCTATTTTCGTATCGATTTCTCCCTTCTGCACACCATACTCCTCCTGAGAGACAGTTCCCTCTTTAGCCACTAACTGAGCCTGCACCTGCTCTGCTTCCTTCAACAGCGTAATTAACTCCCGGAGACGGGAAAAATACTGTTCCATTTTGGTCTGTATGGCTTCATACAGATCATTCGTTTCACCAGTCAACCGGGAAAAAGTAGTATAACTTTCCTCACCGATTCCTTGTATAGCCAGCCTGGTTTTCCGAAGCTCTTCATTCAGGTTTTCAGAATAAGCATCGTATATATTCACAGTTCCCATATATTACATTATTATTGATTGTAGGGGTTATGTTTATTTGTTTGACCAACCATACCCAATAGCTGCTCCATACTGGAGATCCTGACTGCCTTCTCCCCGGATTCAGCCACATAGCGGGGTGTATCCGACAGCATCATCACCAGTGTGGCATACGGCAGGTCTAAGATTTCCCGGACACTCCAGCCCGTATCTTTGGCAATCTGGTAGATCAGTCCGAAAGGGCTATGAGAGCCTTCCATACGGCCCTTAACTCCCTTTTCATCCTGGCTCAGGTCTTCGTCCCCGGCATCGTTATCCGCATGCCCGACATGGATCTGATATAGTTTGAAAAATCGTGTACACCGGACAGGCTGGAGACCATCACCCACAGCTCTGCCATCTGGCGGGTATCTAACTGGCGGCGGAGATACCAGGCAAGCAACCGGTTCTGCCATCCCAAAGGAGTGCAATAGGGCCGGATCGCATATGCAACAATACGGCTGGCGGGAATCATACAGTCATGCACGAGTTGATGACTTTCATCGAACGTTTCCGGTTCCAGCGTAGCCGCCCGTTGCTTCATCCAGAGATACAAGCCTGAAATCTCAAAGATAGTCGCACTACTGGGTCGTTTGACCGTAAAGGTAAGCTGCCGGATTCCCAGCCACCGAAGCAAACGAGGTACCGGGACAGGTACTTTCACGCCTCTGTCGAGAAGCGTGCCGACCGTTTTTATTTCGGTCTCTATCCGCTGTTTTTCTGTTAGTTCTTTTTCCATATATATTTTTTATGAGATGATTCTGCAGATAGGCAAAATAAGGAGGTGAAACAGGCAAATGCAAATGTTGTTATAAGGGTAAAAAGGATTGTTCTAAAAGATAAACCCAAGGGGTAAACGTTCCGGACCTAACTGATACGAAGTCGTTCACCCCTGCTCAACTCATCCTATCCACCTTTTCCGGATCAGGCGGATTGGCAATCAGTCGTGGCCGGAAGATTTTATTAGTCTGATCACGAGTTGAAAAATAGAGCATTTACCTCCCCTCTAGAGAGGGGAATAAATACCTTGAAATTCAAACATTTAACAATATATTGAATCTTCCGACCACGACTGATCTCTGATCCGATTTACTATACCTTATATTTTTTTAAACGGTATAATATGCTATCGGATCCGGAGGTCCTCATACCCATATAAGTTCAGATTGTAAATCCTCACGTCCAATCAATAAGCTGTTTTTTTGGACCAGCCGGATTTGCAATTCGGCTGTCAGTCGGAGATCACAGATCCCCTTCAACCCAAATGGAACAGGCGTCCGGTAATGAGTCACCTGGAATCCCTGCGGGATAAGGTATGCCGTTCCGTATATTTTGTACGGAACCACTCACCAGCTACCGGTCACGGGTCCCATTCATCGCTTTTAGGTACTTTATGGTGGCTAAGGAGAAGGCGGTCACACCTCGTTGTTCATCGATCCGGTCCGCACAGAATTCCAGGAAAGCCTGTTCTTCCGCTGTCAGGTCAAAGTCCTTATCCCGTTCATAACACCGCAGGTTGGTGACCTCCACCTGCGTCGTACCATCCCGGTTCTGTTCCAGGCGCAATCCTGCCTGTTCATCAGCACAGATGGTAAGTTTACGAGTAATAGAGTGAATAACCTCCATCTCTTCCACAGTCCCCCTGGACGGGAAAAAGCCATGCAACAGAATGACTCTGTCCACAATAGAAAGTTTCATACATTTATTATTTAAAAAAGTTAGACTTCATCATATGTAGCCATGTAATTACTATAATCTCCCTCCACTTCGTCAAAGATCCTTCCGCCGGCAATACACATATCGCTCATATCCATGTAGAGCCTGGCAGAGGTATATAAACCGGCATAACGCATCCTGATCATTCGTATATTGGAAAACTGTTCATCGGTCAACACATGCGTTTTATCCAATTTTCCGTTTATCCAAAACCTGAGTTGCTTCTGACAATCCAGGAAAACACGGGCATGAAGCCATTGATTCAGGCTTTGATTAGCAAAAGAGAAGGTATTAGTAGAAGCAGAGGCTACTGTTCGCCTGTTATTATAAAAATACACATAACAGGTAGCATCCAATTCTGTATTCCAATCAGTCCGGATAGTCTGAATCAAACCTGGCGTACTATTACTGGAATAATCTGCGACCCTGAAATTATTCTCCATATTTTCCTGAGAGTGGACTGAGATACCATTTAATTCAATATAGTACCAGCCACGGTTTGCCTGCCGGCAACGGGATCTCCAGCACATATCTATGGAGCCATACTTATCCAACAGACTCCCTACTGTAACTTCCTGTCCCATATCCACCAACCAATCTGAATGATAGTAAGGTCCGAACCCATTAGGAACTACATGGGAGAGATCAGCATTAGTTACCTGGTAGTACGCATAGTTATGAGGAACATTCGTATCTGCGGAGGTAGAAATCCAGGCGATATTTTTATGCCTGATCATCATAGGCACGCCATCCGTTGTACTCATATGGATAACATTTCCTAACTTATCTGTTCCCGTCGTAGCATTCTGGGCGGCATAGATTTCGTCTGCGGAAACATACACCAGCAGCCCCTTCTGATGGAACTGTTTTTCTTTTCTTTTCGCTCTTGCTCGCATGGTTTATTAGTTTTATTATATAGATTTTTAGTTTATGCCAGCACCCCAGCACCCTACATTCATTTCCTGCTGTTTTACACAACATACGGAGTGGCCGGAGGAGTAAAATCAGCGGCATACAAAGCACTCAGAGTAAACCTTAATTCGTCGATTATACAACTCTGGTTGGCACAGGCATAAAGGACTGAATTCGTACTATGGGACACAGGAATAGAAAAACTACCGGAAATCCAGGTTAATTTCCCATCAATAAAGATCCCGAATACATTATTTGAGGTACCAACGAAAGCAAAATGGTGGAAATTATTATCCACAGGAAGAATACCCATATGGGTAGTTGTAGCTTCACTCCAGCCGGTTTGAGTAGAATTCCCTATTAATAACGTAACATCGCCCGCAGCATCATGGGCAAAATTCACTCCAACCTGGCACTGAGACAAGGTAGAAGGGATACTCTCTTTCATATTAATTCTCAGCCCTACATCTTTATCAGTAGCACCGAACATCCGTACCCAGCATTCTATCGTAAAATTTTTCCGGTACACATCTGCCTGGTTGGCAGTATGGATATAGGCTACTCCTCCGGAAAGACCGTTAGAAAATTTACCACTGCTTACAGCCGCACCATTATAATAACTAACCGAATTTCCACAGGCATCCATAGAAGAAAGCGTATCAAAAGAGTGCAAAGCCACACAATCCACCCGAGAATTCCGGGTTTTATTTAAAGAACGTTTTCGCATAACAAATAATTATTTTTTATAGTAGTCATACATTTCCCAGGGAGGGGTGAAATTAGCAGTCCATAAGGAACCATTATAGAGTAACAGATCGTTCAGATAAGCATAGCAACTATAGGATATAAGCAGTCCATAAAATCCCAGATAATCCAATTTGGCCAGAGATAAATTTAAACTCTGTGTGCCATTAAGATAATAATATAACTGGCCTCCCCTCCATACGAAAGCATGATGATTCCAGGTATTTACCGGCCCTGACAGAAGATTGTTATAATATACTGCCGCATTGGAATTAAAAGGATTTTTATAGGCGATATACATATTTCGGGAAGTGGCAGTCATTTGTTTGATAGCCAGCGCCAGAGCAGTACCTGCTCCTGTATCCCCAATCTGGTTAAACCGTACAGCTATTCCTCCCATTTCCTGCGCTTCCGTAAATTTATTCCAGAAAGCCAGTGTAAGTCCCTCCGGGAAACAGGTAGAATTAATATAATACAAGACATCTTTCTGATAAATGAATTCCCTGGGACGAAATTGAGCATCACTATGGGTAATGGATTTATGTCCAATCACACCTTCATCCACCATAGAAAACTCTTCTATAGTATTGCCTGGATAGGAGATAGTATTACCCACCCGGTCTTTATACCGGAAATCATCAAACACTTCATACACAAGAAACCGGGGATCAGTCTCCCGTTCTATACTTTTTTCTTTTCTTCTTCTCATCATGTTATATATTTAGTTTAAAAAACAGATTACAAAAATCAATGAATAGACCAGCCGGATTTGGCTAAGGCCGATCTTTGATTGCAATCCGGCTGCACCGGAGATGAGGATCTCCGGATCCGGAAAGCATCCCATACCGCTTTTAATAAGGAAACAGGTAACAGGAGCGGATGATAGATCCGTATACCTGATAAACGGGGATTGCAAATCCCCTTAGACCCAATTGCAATCAAAGATCGGCCTCAGGCCAAATCCCCTTAGACCAAAAATTATCTCTCTGCATTCATCTGCCTGCTATCCCGGTTGTACCATTCCGGAGATGACGTAGAAAGGGTCGTAGCGGGAAACCCGGATCTCACAGATCCTGTCGGGGGGAATCTCGATGCTGTCTCCGGACAGGCTCCGGTGATAGGCGTCGGCCGGAAGGGGTTGCCGGATCGTTCCGGAGGAAATGTTGTGCAGGTAGACCACCTGTTCAGAGGCTAACCGGGAGAGATCCAGCTGCAGGTGCACCGCTTCCCGGATCGCTACGGTGCGTACCCCTTCCGTCTCTTCGTTTAAGGAAAGACAGAAACCGGACAAGGTTGTATGGGCATAGTCCTTTGTAGCGGACAGCCATGCTTCCAGGTCATCAAAACTGACTAACCCGTGTCCCCGGTAGGTCGGGCGTTTGAGGAAGTCCGTATCCTCCTCGAAGACATTGTTTTTCTTTAATTGGGCTGTTGGCTGGGAGGATAGTACGTGCAAAGGTGTGATGGATGGTTGTTGTTTCATACCGATGATGTTTTAGCAGGAAAACCGGTTCTCCCTGAACGCATAACGCAGCGGGGCGGATATCTCCGGTTTTCCTGAGGATTTTTGTTAGTAAGCTTACCATTAAATTTGTTTATATTCCTGAAAAACAGGAACTTTACCTTCTACTTATACCGCTCCGTTTTCTTCTTTAATTCCCGCTTGGCGGGATAGGCGAGATAGCGGTTGAAGGTGGAATAGGAAATGTGATAACGCTGATGGATTTCAGTTTCATATATATGCTTCTGGCTGCTGCCTGATTTCTTTTTTTTCAAGCACGAGATTTTGTATCTCTACCATTTTGAGCAGTATATTCTTATTGTTATATGCCATAAGTTTTCTGAGATTTTAAAATGGATAATTTATTGTTGTTTTCAAAAAGATCCGGCTGGATGAACAGGTGTTCCGGTGGCTTTTTCCTGTTCCTGACCAACATACGTTACTTTCCGGTAGTTACCGGCTGTACACCTTCATTGGGGGTAACCTCCCGAAAAAGCGTAGGTATATTTGTGACTGCATACCGGATGCAAAGAGTATAAACCTTACGGAGGCATGTCCTCCGGCTTAATTTTTAATATATGGGACAGAAATACAGAATTGTTAAAAGACGCAACTTAGGAAAAGATGCGGAAGATATATCACACAAGTTCTATGCTCAGCCGATCAGTAACGGCACCGTGGCTTTTGATGAACTTTGCAGTGATATCAGTGAATATTGTACGATGACCTCTGCGGACGTAAAGGCCGTGCTGGACCGCCTGAACTTCGTGTTGGACAAGCACCTGAAGGCCGGCCGGATCATCCAGATGGGTGAAGTGGGTAACTTCCGGCTGAGCTTCGGTTCTTCCGGTTCGGAGACGGAGGAGGAATTCCATACCTCCCAGATCCGTAAACCGAAGGTCACGTTCACACCGGGTAAGCTGTTGCAGCAAACCCGTACCCAGATCAGTTACCAGCGTGATCATCCAGTAGTAGTCACCGTAACAGAGGAGTGCGACCTGCCGCACGCACTCTGATCCATAGCTGCCGGCCGTTGGCGGAAACGGGTGCACCCATGGACAAAAAAGGGTGCACCTTTTTTTCCAATCGCCTGGCAGTGGTTAGCCACCAGGTCTTCCGGATCTTCCGGAGCCTGTTTGCTGGCCGGAGGAATCAACACCTGTTGAAAGATGACAGCATTTTGTATCAGAACCTACTCGATACAGGAATTAGGCATCCTGTATTTCAGGCATAATACCCCTGAATCTGCGAGTGCCCATCTCAGGAGATGGATGCTCCAGCCTCAACTCTATGAAAAACTGGCCGCTGCCGGCTACCGCCGGGGCCAGAAGATCATCACTCCCCGACAGGTCCGGATCATTGTGGACCACGTTAGGAAACCTTAACTGCCTGACGGGAGACGAAAGAGCCTAAGGACGGGCTGTTCTGTTTGCTTCTTTTCGTCTCCCGTTTTTTGTATCTGCTTAAAACGGTTCTTCCTCTCCGGGAGGCGCCAGGGGCAATTCCCCTCCTTTGAGGTCGTAGAAACGGGTGGTGGATGCGTCAAACCCACAAATAAATTTATGGATCCCGATATTCCTTCCTTTGGCCATATCGATCATGGCGGTGCCTTTGGGGTCTATGTGTTCAAACTCTTTTACCCGGTAGGTCAGGCCATACACTTCCGGCCGGTGGATCAGGAGGACCACATCTGCCGCTTCCCCGATCTGCCCGCTGTCCCGCAAACGGGACAAGGTGGGGTGCAGGTGGAGCGGGTCCCTGTTCAACTGGGACAGTGCCATGATCCAGATATCCAGGTCTTTGGCCAGGTTTTTAAGCCGCCGGGCTGCTTCTGCCATCTGGGCTTCTTTTTTGGATTCCCGCATATTGACATTCAGGATCTGGAGATAATCCACGACGGCTCCGTCAATGTGGTATTTTTTCTTTAAGGAGCGGATCGAATGAATGATCGTGTCTAAGTGACTGGTGCTCCGGTCGTCGAAATAGATCTTTGCCTCGAGCAGTTTACTGACCCCTTCCAAAATCGCTTCAAATTGTATGGGTTTCAAAGGGGCGTAGAGGATTTTATTGGCGGCTACTCCGCTCTGCATCGCCATCATACGGGCGGCTATCTGCTCTTTCTTCATCTCCAGGGAATAGAAGGCTATGGCAGTTCCCTGCATCGCGGCATGGCGGGCGATGGAGACACTGAGAGAGGTTTTCCCCTGGGAGGTATCTCCTGCCACCACGATCAGGTCGGATTTCTGGAGTCCGCCGCTTAGCCGGTCGAGTTCACGGAAGCCGGTAGGGGTTCCGGTCAGCTCCTCCCCTCCTGCCGCATTCTTTTTTATCCGTTGCAGTACGCCGCGGATCGCTTCATCCAGGGTATGCACCTGATCCTGTGTTTCCTCGAAAAGGGCTTTCAGTTGCTCTTCTATCCCGCCTAACAGGTCGGTCAGGTCTGTGGTTCCGGCATAGGCCTGTGCCAGGAACACCTCTAAGATCCGGATCAACTGGCGGCGTTTGCCCAGTTCGGACACATAGCAGGCATGCTGGTAGAAATCCTCTGAATAGGAAGTGGCCACCTGCGAGAACTCAAACGCATCGAAGGGTTTGGGCTCTTTGCTTAGTTCAGCCATGACGGCTATCATGTCCGGGCTGTCTCCCCGCCGGTTCACCTGCCGGATGGCCTGCCAGATGCGTTGGTGGAGGGGATGCCGGAAAGACTCTTCGTCCAGCAGGTTTTCGATCTGCGGGAGTACATTCCGGTCGGAGATCATACTGCCGAAAACGACTTTCTCGGCTTCATAATGGTAGGGTAATAGTTTATTTGCCATATTCTTTCTCTGCCCAATCTAAAACGGTGATGTATAAATTGCTGTAACGTTCCCGGAGGTCTTTCCGGTTTTGAATTTTCAGGATCACTTTCGCAATCTGTTTTCCGGTATATTTTTCTTTTAACTGGAAAAATTGCTCCTTGCTGATCTGGATGGGGAAATTCCGCGTATTACTGCAGTAAGATGCTTTATTGTGCAGCCACTGAGTGAATTTTTCATATTCCAGTGTGTGTGCGTGTGCAGTCTCGTCAGAGACATTCCCTTTTTGACTCTCGCCAGAGAGGTTTTTGGTTTTAGTTTCCGTTTCTATTTGATAAGAGTCTGGAGACTGAACAGGAGAATTGACTGGAGGTTCTACAGGAGATTTGACTGGAGGTTCTACTGGAGATTTGACTGGAATATTTCCAGTCTTATTTTTAATTTTCTTAAAAGGCTGCGTAAACGAGTAAGAGCCGGCCACATGCCGGGTTTTCCCGGATCTGTAATAGAGTAATTGGCTATTAATTAATTTTCCCGTACCTGGATGACTGTTTTTTCAGTCACCCCCAATAGTAAGCAAAGTTCCTGGTTAGAAACTTTAAAGACATCGGGCCAGCCTTCCTCATTGCAGATCGCGACTAATTCATGATAGAGAGCCTGGTCAATAGCTTTTAGCGACCGCTGCCTTCTTTTGTTCCGCATTTTTGCTACCAGTGTATAGCTGTCTAAGTTCTTCTTCATGTAAATGGATATGAAATAAGTACTACAAAATGAAAGAGCCGGTAGGTATCCTGTGCCGGTATCTTTCATTTATTCCTGTTGGTTGTTGATAATAAATAGTTTGCGGAGATATTTATTTTTTGAGATAGTATATTTGGGTTTATCTCCGGGGATCCGTTCACCGGTCAGGCGTGCCTCTTTATTCAGGCGTGTAGCCTCCTGCCGGTACCCTGTTTCATGTTCCAGCCCGTCAATGGCTAAGGGAGCATCCGGAAGGACGCTCAGGATGGTTTCTCTGATTGTTACCATATCATTTTGTTTTTTTAAGTGTTTTACCGGATTCACCCAGTTTTCCGGGTGGTGAAAGCCAGCAGCAGGCACATGCCTGTGAAAATCAGACTCCCGCGGCTGATCCGATCAGCAGCTTCACGCCGTTCGCGGGAGGGTATATAGTAGGCTATGCAAGACGGTTCTACCTGCACCGACAGGATGCCTGGGCATGGGATTCCGGGTTTTGCCACCTACCGGAACCTGCCAGGATTGCATAGAATGAGTGGCTTTATCACATCCCTGTAAGGTCATGGCTTGTCCAGCTCACTTACGTTTATGTGTTAAATGAGTACGCTTACGTCAAAGAACGATGTGGGTAGGATGGCCGGACAACAGAGCTGCTGCGGCTATCCATCCGGGGATCAGTAGACGGTAATGAAATTTTCTATTTTGAAGGAGCGGAAGGCGTTGGCTTCCACATCGTAGTAGCGGATGGTCCGGTAGTTTTCCCGTCCATTGCCTTTCACCCGGTGTTCCACATTCCGGAGCGTCCCCTGGGCCCGGCGAAATGTTCCATCGGATTTTTCATAGGCAAACTGGACTATATTCCGATGCATATCCCTTACTAAGCGATAAAGTACCCAGGACTTAGCCAGACAGATATGGTAGCTTTTCCCTGTACTTTTTGCCAGCCATTGCGCCCTTTTGCACACGATAGTTCTAAATGTTACCTTCATATGATCTTTGTTTTTAAAGATGTTTCTATGCGATCCATGTCCGGAATTCGATGATGCCTTGCCTGGCTTCCGCTTTAGTGTCTGTGCGGTAGAAAGCACAGGCCTCCGCTTCGCTCATCGTTTCCAGTTCCCTCAGTTCCTCTTCCAGGTCTTGCCAGTTGCGTTCTGCTTCGGCCTGTTTCAGGTTTCCGGCTTCCCAATCCAGCCGTTCCTGTTCTGCTAAAACCTGTTGGAGTAGTGTTTTCATTTGTCTTCCTGATTTTAATGGAGGCGGACATTTGCCTAATCGCGGGATAACGGTTATCTTTGCGTTATTACGTGATCACCATGCAAATATAAGTGAATATACTCAGACAATAAAATATATTAGAGAATAAATTCACCTATTTAACTTTTATTAAGTGAATATATTATGACTATCAAGGAAAAAATTCAGGAATATCTTGATTATAAAGGGATTAACACGAATGAATTTGAACGTTCCATTGGAGCTTCCAAAAGTTACTGGCGGAACACGAAGAACATTTCCGCCGAAGTACTGGGCGAGATAGTAAGAGTATATTCAGATTTAAACTTAGAGTGGGTCCTTTCCGGCAAAGGCCAGATGCTGAAACAGCCGGTTGACACGTCCTTACGGAAAACGATCCGGGAAACCCGTCCCCGCATCCCGATGAATGCGGCTGCCGGAAGTGTTTTGGAAGCGTTGCAGGGAGTCAAAGTGGAGGATTGCGAACAACTACCTATCGTGGAGGCTTTCTCTAAATATAATTACACGTTGTTTGTGAAAGGCGACAGTATGGAACCGGAATTCCATTCCGGGGACGAACTGGCCTGCCTGCAGATCGCGAAGCCCAGTTTCATCCAGTGGGGACGTTATCACGTGCTGGACACGTCGCAGGGAGTACTGGTGAAACGTATCTATGAAGATGGGGACTATATCCTCTGTAAGTCTAAAGCCTCAGACCTCTACCAGGACTTCCGGATCCCGAAAAGTGAGATCTACAATATCGCCTTAGTGATCGGGATGCTGAGGAGATATTAACCATTCCGTTTTTTCAGGTGGCAGGATGGTGATGTGCCGTGGGATATACATCCCATGGTGATTCACAGGCCATCCCTCCGGGAGCAGGAAGAGTGGCTGGGATACACACGATCTACTATACGGTGGAGAACCGGACGACAGACCTGATTAAAGATGAAGGAAGTTTCCAGATGATGCGTACCAGTGCCACGGAAGGTGATAGGCAAACCGGAATCTTTAATTATTTATATCCGGGGGAATCTACTACCCGGAGTTATACCTTCCGTTCCCTGGAATCTGATCCTTTTCAGTTGGTTTACTACCGGCACGACTTTTTTGAATCTGCCACGGAGTTAGTAAAAACAGCGTTGAAATGGAAAATTGAATGGCCTTTCTAAAAGTGGCTATGAAGCTGCAGATGCTTACTGCCAGGAGAAGAGAACGGAGGCTACTAAATAAAAAATCCCGCTTAATGGCAGGATTTTTTATTTACTTTTCTTCTTTGGTTTTGTATCGCTCTGCGTAGTCTCCTTTCCGGAGTCTTTGGCTTCTGTCATCTTCTTTCTCAGCAGGTCATTCATATTGAGAGCAGGAAAACTAAATTTACCAAACGGATAATAGGAGGTCACATTCGCTACATAGGCTCTTACACTGGTTACGCAAATACTCAGTGCAGAGGAGATCAGGCTTTTTTATCCTTTTCACTTAACAAGACGTTTTCATCAAAATTAAATACGCCTACGGCATCTGCTGCTACATAATAACCGGGATTTTCTTCCGGATTGATATTAAGTTTTATATATATCAGATGGTCGTCATTTTCTTTATTAATTCGGATCTGAAAATCAATATCTATGGGGTAATTATTTTGTACCGCATGAAAATCGAACGTCTCCAAATCAAAGGGAATGACTTTAATCAGAGAATTGGAGATAAAAAACTCATTTAAAATTAACGAAGATTTGTCCACTATCATATCAGGCTACTTTATCTGTGCTACTTCCCAGCTCTGAAAATTCCACTTCTTCTGTCAGCTCCCGAGAAGTCTCTAAGTTCTTTTTATAAAACATTCCTACATACCCATTGCTTTGCAACCGTTTGCACATATCGCTTTGCCAGAACAAATTCAGCACTTCTTCTTCGTCCTGTTTCTCAAAAGTGATATGGGGATAATAGCCGATAAATAAGGCAAGCTCTACCAATTTTGAGATCCGGTAATCAAAGTCTCCATTGAGCACCTGGGAAATATATCCTTTGGAGACACCTAATCGTTTGGCTAATTCGGTCCGGTTGATACGATTATCTTCCATATACTGTTCTACCTTCTCAAATAACTCAAGCTGGATTTTTGTTGTCCAATACTCAGGTGTTTTTATTAATTCTTCATGTTTCATATGTATATTCTCTGTCTTATTTTTCGTTTTTCATATACTCCTCATATATTCACACCCAGTTCATATAAGTCCTTATTTTGTTTAATTTCTTTTGATAGATCCTGTCCCTTTCAAAAGTTTCACAAAATACATCATATAAACAGGTACCCTCTATGACAAGTTTATAAAAAGTAAGTTTACCCTGCTGTACTTCTTCGACTGGTCTGTGTGCAAATGTAGTCATAAACATAAAAAGTTTAGTTATAGCTAAACTTTTTATGAAAGATATTTATATATAATTAATACTTACAAATATATACAATACTGTATTGGCAAAATATGATGGTAGGAAATTCCTCATATTCAGGAATAAAATTACTTCAAATCCACTTTTTCCGGAGATTACAACCGTTTGGACACAAACTCTTCCAGGAAGGTGTCGCGATAGGAGTTGCCTATGGCTATTTCGTGTTGATGAATGAAAATGTCATGGGTGTCAAAGGAGTCGATTTGTTCCATATTGACAATATAGGAACGGTTGGCCCGTAAAAAGAGCGCCGGTGGAAGCAGAGCCTGGATGGCTTTGAGGTTCATGTGTGTGATGATTTTCCGGTCGGCTAACTGAAGGATGACGTAGTCTTTCAGTCCTTCTACGAAGAGGATCTCATTAAACCGTACTTTCTGGTAGCGGCGGTCTGCTTTGATAAAGATGGATTCCTGGCCAGCGGTTCTTGTTTTTTCGTCCGGTAGTGGGGTAACGGTCTCTTCGTTGGCCTGTTCTTTCGCCAGGAGTGCATGGTAGGCGCTGGCTTTTTCCACCGCTTTGGCAAAGCGGGCGGGCTGGATGGGTTTGACTAAGTAGTCGATCGCCTCTACTTCATAGCTGTCTACGGCATATTCGGAAAAGGCTGTCGTAAAAATGACTAAGGTCTTTTTAGGGATATAGCGGGCAAATTCCAGGCCGCTGATCCCCTGCATCTGTATGTCGAGGAAGACCAGGTCTACGGGATGGGCATTCATAAACAGGGAAGCGGACTCGGCGCTGGGAAAGCTCCCGGCGATCTCTATGTCCGGGAGCTGCCGGACCAGTTTTTCTATGCCTTTACGGGCGATGGGTTCATCGTCTACTATGATACATTTCATATGCCTATTTCTAAAATGACTGTATAGTCTGTTTCGTTTTCTGTGACTTCCAAACGGTGGTTTTCCGGATAGAGCAACTCCAGCCGACGCCGGATATTGGCCAGTCCGATCCCTCCTACTGCTTTCTTTACGGGATGCCGGGGCCTGGAATTGCTGCAGGTAAAGGTGAGCCGGCCGGCTTCCTGGTGAAACCGGATATGGACCCAGGCACCGGTTTCACTG
>JAJQFE010000014.1 GCA_021201295.1 Tannerellaceae bacterium
TATCCAATTGGAGATTAAATAAATACACACAAAAAGGTGACGGGTGACTGAAAAATGCAGAAAAAAACCATGGGAAGAGTCGTTTTACCGGCAAAGACCTCCCTGGAATCAGAAGGAGGGAAAGTCTGTTTTCTGGGGCAGGTATTCTTCCTGGATATGGGTCATACTTCCCCATAAACTGTACCGGGCTTTGGGATTGATCTGTTCCATAACGGCCAGCACCTCTTTCATCCGGGAACGGCTGGACCCTGATTCATACGGACAATTTTTCACCTGCTTCCGGTAGCCCCGCCATTCAGCCATACGGACCAGTTCCTGTTCTTCCACCAGACAAAGCGGACGGATGATCTCCATATCAAATTTATCCATTTTCAGTTTAGGAGGCATCGTACCAAAAGCTCCCTGGTGGATCAGGTTCATGAGCAGTGTCTGTAACAAGTCGTCCTGGTGATGTCCCAAAGCGATTTTATGGCAGTTGTGCTGTTTAGCCAGTTCGAACAGGGCCTTCCGGCGCATCCAGGAACAGAGAAAACAGGGAGACTTCCGGGTATCGGTAGAAGCATCAAAGGAAGTTTCATGGACGATAAAGGGCAGTCCATAAGCGTCTGCACAGCTTTTCAGGTAATCCAGGTCCGACCGGTAGGGAATATTACTCATCAGGATATGAGCCACTACTACTTCAAACCTGGGACGAAAGATCCGGGAACGTCTTCCCAGTAATTCGACCAATGCCAGTGAATCCTTGCCGCCTGACAACCCGATCATTACCCGGTCCCCGTCAGCAATCAGGCCATATTCAAAAATGGCTTTCTTCACCTTTTCCTCTATTTTTCCAAACAACCGTTCGTCTGCTGATAATTTTGCCATATCCCTGGATTAAGCTGCAAAATTATAGAATATATCATTTACTATTCTATGGCTTAAGTAAAAAATATTATTAACTTTGAAACTGGATATTTATATAATATTGATAAATAAGCATGAGACTGTCAATAAAAAAAGGATTATATGCGATAGGTTTGTGGATATGTACACAGGGTATATATGCACAAACGCTGGAGCAGGCCAAAAAACTTTACAGCGAAGGACAATACGAAGAGGCAAAACCCACTTTTGAAAGATTAGTGAAACAGGCTCCCGGAAACGCGTCTTATAATCACTGGTATGGCGTATGCTGTTTGGAAACCGGTGATCCGGAGAATGCCGAAAAATACCTTCAGGTAGGGGTAAAAAGAAAAGTACAGGAGTCCTACCGGTATATGGGAGAATTGTATTTCCAGACCTATCGTTTTGAGGAAGCAGCAGAGATGTTTCAGGAATATATCAACATCCTGACCAAGAAGAAACAGGATATTGATCCCTTTGAGGCCCGTCTTCAAACCGCCCTGAAAGCCCAGCGCATGGTGGACCGGGTGGAAGATATACAGATCATAGATAGTGTGGTGGTGAATAAGAATGACTTTCTTTCCGCCTATGTGTTAAGTGAAGAAAGCGGTTCTGTCAGTTGGTTCAAAGACTTTTTCCGGACGAATGGGGAGGTAAACTCCACCGTTTATATGAACCAGAAAGAGGATAATATCCACTATGCCTGTCCGACAGAAGAGAATGGCTATAACATTTTCCGCCAGTCCCGCCTGTTAGACCAGTGGGGAGATGAGAAAGAATTACCCGCCAGTATTAATACGGAAGCGGACGAGAACTATCCGTTTGTCTTATCCGATGGGGTGACGATCTATTATGCCTCTACGGGAAATGGTTCCATCGGAGGATATGACCTGTTCGTGACCCGTTACAATACCAACTCGGAGACCTATCTGACACCGGAACATCTGGGCATGCCTTTTAATTCTCCGGCGAATGACTATATGATGGTGGTCGATGAACAGAAAGGATTAGGCTGGTTTGCTTCCGACAGAAACCAGCCGGAGGATAAAGTCTGTCTCTACCTGTATATGGTCAATGATTCCCGGAGCCGGATCGACAGTGAAGATATGGACATGAAGCGGGCACGTGCTGCCATCACTTCCATTGAAGACTCCTGGAAACCCGGAGTGGATTATTCGGAACTAATCCGTTTAGCCTACACGGAAATGCCCGGTGAACCTGACATACAGAAAGACTTTGAATTTATCATTACGAATCACTTAGTCTATTTCACCCTGGAAGAGATCCAGAGTCCGGAAGCCCGGAATATTTACGAAAAAGTAGTAGACCTGAACAGGCAGATCCGGGAACTGAATGAGAAATTAGCGGAGCTCCGGATTGCTTATACGGAAGGGAACAGAGCCAGAAAAGAACAACTGGCCGCTTCCATTCTCGAAGCGGAAGACCAATTGAACCGGTTACTGGAACAACCGAACGGATTGGAACGGAAAGCCAGGAATGCTGAAATCAATTATTTAAAGATCAACCGTTAAACCGATATACAAACAGATGCCGGATATTGCCATTATTATTGTCCTGTTAGGCGTAGCTATTTTCTTAGTCCTGTTAGAGATCTTCTTTCTACCGGGGATCACCGTCGCAGGCATAGGGGGTGCTGTTTTCACGATCGGAGGCATCTACTATGCCTATTCCGTAAGTGCCCTGGCAGGGAATGTCAGTTTGTTCCTGTCTTTGGTTATCTTCGGAGGTATCTTTGCCTGGTTACTCCGTTCCCGGTCTTTTCATCAGGTGGCCCTGCATGCCGAAGCGGATTCCCGGTTGACCTCCAGCCGGGAGTTAGGCATTCAGGAAGGGGATGAAGGGATGTCTGTTTCCCGGCTGGCCCCTATCGGGAAGGCCAGGATCAATGGGCTTATAGTAGAAGCCAAATCGACCGGCGATTTTATTCCAGAAGAGACTCCCGTAGTCGTAGTGCGGGTAGACGGCTACAATGTAATTGTCAAAATGAAGAATGAAGCATAACAAATCAGATTAAACATGGAAGCGGAATTAAATTTTTTACCGATTATCCTTTTAGGAGTGGCCGTTATTTTACTGGTCATCTTTTTTTACTACGTCCCGTTCCTCCTATGGATCTCAGCCAAAGTATCAGGGGTACATATTTCCCTGATCCAGTTATTTTTGATGCGTATCCGTAACGTACCTCCATACGTCATTACACGGGCTATGATCGAGGCACACAAAGCCGGTCTGAAATCCCTGACCCGGGATGAACTGGAAGCCCACTATCTGGCAGGAGGACACGTGGAACGAGTGGTACATGCCTTAGTATCTGCCTCAAAAGCCAATATTGATCTTCCTTTCCAAATGGCAACCGCCATAGACCTGGCCGGACGTGATGTATTTGAAGCCGTACAGATGTCTGTTAACCCGAAGGTGATCGATACCCCGCCGGTAGCAGCCGTGGCCAAAGATGGTATCCAGTTGATTGCCAAAGCCCGCGTCACCGTACGCGCCAGTATCAAACAATTAGTAGGGGGTGCCGGAGAAGAAACGATCTTAGCCCGTGTGGGAGAAGGGATTGTCTCTTCCATCGGTTCATCAGAGACGCATAAAACCGTATTGGAAAATCCGGATTCTATTTCGAAACTGGTACTCCGCAAAGGATTGGATGCCGGAACGGCCTTTGAGATCCTTTCGATTGATATCGCGGATATCGATATAGGTAAGAACATCGGTGCCGTCCTGCAGATGGACCAGGCACAGGCGGATAAGAACATTGCCCAGGCCAAAGCGGAAGAACGCCGTGCCATGGCGGTAGCCCTCGAACAGGAGATGAAAGCGAAGGCGCAGGAAGCCAAAGCGAAAGTGATCGAAGCGGAGGCAGAAGTGCCTAAAGCCATGGCGGAAGCCTTCCGTTCCGGTAATTTAGGAATTATGGATTACTATAAGATGAAAAATATTGAGGCGGATACGTCTATGCGGGAAACTATCGCCAAACCGGCCAGCGGACCCACCAAACCTCTAAAAGATTAACCTATGCGAGTGATTTCTCCCTCGGAACTTATTATCAATGCAGACGAAAGTGCTTTTCACTTACATCTGAAACCGGAACAGTTAGCCGATAAAGTGATCTTAGTCGGGGATCCGGAACGGGTATCTACCGTGGCGGGTTATTTCGATACGCAGGAATGTGATATATCCAGCCGGGAGTTCCACTCCATCACCGGGACTTACCGGGGAAAAAGAATCACCGTAGTCTCCCACGGGATCGGTACGGATAATATAGATATCGTCCTGACCGAACTGGATGCGTTAGCGAATATTGACTTTGAGACCCGTACGGTTCTGCCGGAACTCCGCCAGCTTACTTTAGTGCGTATCGGGACCTCCGGTGGCCTGCAACCTTTTGTTCCTGTCGGTACGTATGTAGCCGCAGAAAAATCCATCGGTTTTGACGGTGTGCTCTATTTCTATGCGAATAGCGAACAGATCCGGGACCTCTCGTTTGAAAAAGAACTGACGGATCAATTAGACTGGCAGCTCCCAGGGATTCAACCCTATGTCGTGAACTCGGACCCGGATTTGCTGCAACAGATTATCCGGAATGACATCGTAAAAGGAATAACGATTGCTGCCAACGGATTTTATGGCCCGCAAGGCCGTGAACTGCGTCTGCCGTTAGCCGATCCGCAACTAAACCGGAAAATTGAGGCTTTCGGATATGAAGGGAAAAAGATCACCAATTTTGAGATGGAAAGTTCTTCCCTGGCCGGCCTGGCTGCCTTAATGGGCCACAAAGCCATGACGGTCTGCTGCATCATCGCCGGCAGGGTAGAGAAAAACATGAATACCAATTATAAAGGAACCATCACAGACCTGATCGAAAAAGTGCTGGATAGGATTTAAGACCGATCCTGCCGTTATTTAGGAAGAAAGAGGGTGTACCAAAAGTCTATATGCTCTTTGACCAAGTTACAGATTGTAAGCCCAAAGGGCTTGAATATAAATAACCGCGGGTGAAACCTAGTCATGTTCGGAAGATTTACCATGTCGTTAAATAGCTGAATTTCAGAGTGTCTATTCCCCTCTCGAGAGGGGTTAGGGGTGTGTGACAGATACCACTGGCCTATGAATTACAATTGTCCGGCTCCTTTTTGCTTCCATGGGGATCCTAAAGGAATAAAAACAGCTGTAATTCCTGCCTCTTTATCTCCGTAACACACCCCCTGCCCCTCTCAAGAGAGGAGATAAATCTCCTGTTTTTGAGATCATTAAAGATGAAATAAAATCTTCCGAACATGACTGGGTTCCACCCGGGGTTATTCACATGTTATCCCTTTTGGGGTAACTACTTATAAATCGTAACTTTTTAATTTTCTTGTTTTACTTTTGGCACACCCTCTTTCTTTTTCTTCTGTTGAGGGAGAATTACGGATAGTTTTCCGTTAATCCCGGTTCACGGCGGGCCACTCCTTTGACCCGGGTCAGGTCATCTCCCAACTCTGCCCGCATCTCATCTGCTATCCGCATCAATTTAGCGACCTCTTCCGGATAGTGTGAGAGGACATTGTAACGTTCTCCCGGATCCCGGCGAAGATCATAGAGCTCCGCTTTTTTTATTTCCAGGTTGGTGAGTTTTCCTGGCATCCCGTCATTTCCCGGCACATAAGCTCCATAGGTAACATACCGGTGGGGAAACACTAATTTGAAGGTTCCATCGGTCACTGCTTCCAGGTCATTTACATGAAAATAATAGACAAAGGATGTTCTCGGGTGAGCTCCTGTCTCTCCTTTTATTAACGGTACTAAGCTCACTCTGTCTATTGTACGTTCGGGAAGTGGGGCTCCGCTTAACCCGGCAACGGTAGGGAACAGGTCGATATTAGCAGCCAGTTGGTTACAGGAGGTAGCCGGTTCGATCACTCCTTTCCAGTACATCACACAAGGCACCCGGTTCCCTCCGTCAAAGGTCGTCGCCTTGGCTTCCCGTAAGCCTGCCGCAGACCCGGCGTGATTTCCGTAATTGGCCCAGGGTCCGTTATCCGAAGTCAGGATCACTAAGGTATGTTCTTCCAGATTCAGTTCACGCAGGGTTCTCAGGATCTCTCCTACACTCCAGTCTAATTCCATCATCACATCTCCATATAAGCCCTGTTCACTTTTCCCTTTGAACTTATCCGAAACAGCCAGCGGGACATGCGGCATGGAATGGGCCAGACAGACTAAGAACGGTTGGTGTTGATTCTTGTGTATAAAGTTTACCGTACGGTTGGTATAGTCTGTGGTAAACCGGGTCTGGTCCGTATTATAACCGACAATCTCATTCCCCTCATAGGTAGGCAGGTCCGGGAAATTGAATACCTATCCCTGTTGCGGATGATAGGGCCACATATCATTAGAATAAGGCAGGCCATAGTATTCATCAAAACCGTTTTGCAAAGGCATAAACTGCCGGTGATCCCCCAGGTGCCATTTCCCGAAAACGGCCGTACTGTATCCTTTCTGTTTGACTAATTCACCGATGGTCATCTCTTCCGGACTGATCCCATAGGTTGACCCCGGTCCCGGTGCCCCGGAAAAACCGATCCGGTTCGGATAACACCCTGTTAATAACCCGGCACGGGAAGCTCCGCTGATAGGCTGGGCCACCAGAAAATGAGTAAAACGCATGCCTTCGGCTGCCATCCGGTCGATGTTAGATGTTTGATATCCGATCGCCCCGTTATAGGAGAAATCCCCGAATCCGGCATCATCCAGATTAATAATAACAAAGTTGGTGTAATCTGCAGCCAGCGCAGAAAAAGATAAGCCTGACGTTACGAACAGAAGTATATGCTTCATGGTATCTGTATATTAATTTAGTGATTCCGTGTCTTTGTTCCTCCTGCAAAGATAGCCTTTTTTACTGTTTTAAAAAGCAAATCCACCCGGTAGCTTTCTCCGGAATGAGAGGAAATATCTGAAGAAAAAAGCGTACATTTGTTTACTTATTAATGAAGGGATTTTGTTTGTAGATGAAAGTTTGTATTGCTGAAAAGCCCAGTGTTGCCCGTGAGATTGCCGAAGTACTCGGAGCAAAAAAAAGGATGAATGGATACATAGAAGGAAATGGTTACCAGGTCACCTGGACCTTTGGCCATTTATGTACGCTGAAAGAACCTCATGAATATGCTCCCGAATGGAAACGCTGGAGTCTGGCATCCCTTCCGATGATCCCTCCCCGGTTTGGGATTAAACTGATTGACAGTCCCTCCTATGAAGAACAATTCAAAATCATTGAAGGGTTGGTCCAACAGGCGGAGATGGTGATTAACTGTGGTGATGCCGGCCAGGAGGGAGAGCTGATCCAGCACTGGGTGCTGCAGAAAGCCGGTTGTCACTGTCCGGTCTACCGTTTATGGATCTCTTCCCTGACGGAAGAATCAATCCGGGAAGGATTTGAAAAATTAAAAGACCAAAGCGAATTTTCCAGATTGTATGAAGCCGGGCTTTCCCGGGCTATCGGTGACTGGCTGTTAGGGATGAATGCCACCCGCCTGTACACCTTACGGTATGGGCAGAATAAACAGGTGCTGTCTATCGGCAGGGTGCAAACCCCTACCCTGGCTCTTATTGTGAACCGGCATGCGGAAATTGAAAATTTCACTCCGGAGCCTTACTGGGAATTAAAGACTGTGTACCGGCATACGACTTTTTCTGCCACGAAAGGGAAATTTACCCAAAAAGAAGAGGGGAAAGCTTTTCTGGAAGTGGTTCGGCAGGAAGATTTTACGGTAACGGATGTGTCAGAGAAGAAAGGGAAGGAATATGCTCCCCGGCTGTTTGACCTGACCTCTTTGCAGGTGGAATGTAATAAGAAGTTTGCTTTTACTGCGGATGATACGCTGAAGCTGATCCAGTCCATGTATGAAAAGAAGGTGACTACTTATCCCCGTGTAGATACCACTTTCCTGAGTGATGATATCTATCCGAAAGTTCCGGCCACGCTGAAAGGGTTAGTGGATTATACGGAATTAACCGCTCCCTTAGCCGGTAAGAAACTACCCAAAAGTAAAAAGGTCTTTGATAGTGCCAAAGTAACCGATCACCATGCCATTATTCCCACAGGCGTTCCGGCCCGGAACCTGGCGGAGAATGAACGGAAAGTATATGATCTGGTGGTCAAACGGTTTATTACGGCTTTTTATCCGGATTGTGAGATCTCCACCACTACTGTCTTAGGGAAAGTGGGGAAAGTGGATTTTAAAGTCACCTGGAAGCAGATCCTGAAACCGGGATGGCGGGTGGTATTTGGTGCGGAACAGAAAGACCCGGATGCCGAACCTACGGAGGAAGAGGGCGTATTACCTGAATTTACCAAAGGTGAAAGTGGGCCTCATACGCCCACTTTAGGGGAAAAATGGACCCAACCTCCCAAACCTTATACGGAAGCGACTTTGCTCCGGGTGATGGAAACAGCCGGGAAATTGGTGGAGAATGAGGAGCTGCGGGATGCCCTGAAAGAAAATGGGATCGGTCGTCCCTCCACCCGGGCGGCTATTATAGAAACATTATTTAAACGGAACTACATCCGTAAGGAACGGAAAAACCTGTTTCCTACGCCTACGGGTATGGAACTGATCGGCACGATCCGGGAAGAATTACTGAAAAGTGCTGAATTAACCGGACTCTGGGAAAAGAAACTGCGCCAGATCGAACGGGGCACGTATGAGGCACGCACGTTTCTGGAAGAGCTGAAACAATTGGTCCACCAGGTAGTGATCAACGTGCTGTCAGACCAGTCTACCCATAGTATTACCATTCAGGAACAACCGGCTAAGGAAGAACTTAAAAAAGAGAAAAAGGAAAAGAAACCCCGTAAGCCTCGGGCCAGAAAAGAGCCGAAGGAGAAAAAAGAAAAATCGTCCGCTCCTCTGAAACCGACCTGTCCCATCTGCAAAAAGGGAGGGATACTGAGAGAAAAAACGGCGTATGGCTGTGCGGAATATAAAAACGGATGTACTTTCCAGATGGATTATGCTACGTACGGGGAGGGATTAAGCGATGAAGAGCTGGTGGCAATCATCAGTACCCTGAAATAACTTACTGCTACACCAATACCAGGCAGTATATCAAAAGAAGGTGTCCCAAAAGTAAAACAAGAAATTAAAAAGTTACGATTTATAAGTAGTTACCCCAAAAGGGGTAACATGTGAATAACCCCGGGTGGAACCCGGGGTGTAGGCGAAACCCTCTCCACAACAACCCTGAAAGGGTTGAATCCGCTTCGGGGTTCATAGCGTGTGGCTGCTTTCCGCCACGGGTTTCACCCGCGGTTATTTATATTCAAGCCCTTTGGGCTTACAAGCTGTAACTTTGTTAAAGAGCATATAGACTTTTGGGACAGCCTCTTTTACTTTCTTTACCAACCTTCGTTTTGCTGAGTAGCCAGCATAGGATTATAGGTCATCTCATCTTCCGGCAGAGGCCATAAGAATTTATACTCAGTATAGGGAATGATTTCTTCCGAATCACTTCTATACCAGGCGAGATCAATGGCTTTCCCTATTTCAAAGGCACCACTGTTACGGGCGTTTGAATATTCAATTTTAGCCGGGATTCCATACGTGGGTACCAGGTCATCTGCTACCAGGCGATGAATATCTTCCCAGCGACGTCCTTCTCCATGGAACTCAATTCTTCTTTCCCATACAATAGCGGTCATAAAATCAACGGTACTTCCCAAATCAGCAAGGGTATAAGCCTAGGATGCCGAATCTGCCAACGAACGGTTCCGGACAGCATTCAATAATTCCAGTGCTAAGGCCTGGTCTCCTGTTCTCAAAGCGGCTTCTGCATAATTAAGCAGGACCTCGGCATACCGTAAAATAGGCGCATTGTCCGTATACGTCTGCGGATCGCGGTATTTATCACAATACCAGTAATCATTTGCTTCATCATACATTAACAGGGATTCCCTTCTCAGGTCATCTGCCAGCCAGTAAGTGGAGTTATATAAGGTTGGGGAAGAAGGGACCAGTGACCGGGCACCTGTCCGGAGTGAGGTCATCGTTCCCAATGCTCCGTTGGTATCCGGATTATTTTCTACGGTATTTTCAATCTGGAAAATATTTTCCTTACTTTCTTCCTGGGAAGTAAAAGGAGTTTCCGGATGATCTTCCAGTGCATAGTCAGCAATGGAACTGGTAAAAGGAGCTGTAGTGGCCGAACCGGTCAGCTTTTTTGCTTCTGCTATGACATTCTCCCAATCCCGCATATGCAGGTAGACCCGGGTTTTCAAAGCAATAGCTGCCCCTTTACTGGCTCTTATTCTACCGGCATTGCCTTCGGCTAAGAACTCTTCGGCATCATCCAGGTCTTTGATGATCTGGGCATAGGTTTCTGCCACGGTGGAACGGCCGATGGTTAAGGCTGTGGCAATATCCTCTTCTGTTGCTACCGCTGTCAGGTACAGGGGCAGCCCATAATTATTATTACCACTTACATGATAAGGAAGAGCAAAATGGATCATCAGGTTGTGATACGTCAATGCCCGCAGGAACAAGAGTTCTCCCCGGAAATGATTGGCTTCGTCTGTCGTTAAAATCCCTTCCGATTCAGCCCAGTCAATTCCTGCATATACGGTGTTATACCGGCTGATCGCAGCAAATGAGGTGGTCCATACGTGGACATTATTAGCCGTGGTCCGGGACCAGGTGGAACCATAGGTTACATCAAAAAAGACAGCGGTCAGGTTCATATCTTCCCCCCGCATTTCACTCTGCAGGATACTGGCTGCTCCAAAAGGATAGCCACGGGTTACATCGCCGTTATATTCTCCCTGTTGAGCTGCACTATAAGCCCCAATCACTGACAGTTTACAACGTTCATAAGTTGCGTATGCAGCTTCGGAGGATAATTTATTGACTGGATCATTATTGAACACTTTATCCTCACAGGCAGTAAACATAAGGAATAAGGCTGTAAGACTACTCCAACTGATCAGGGAGTTATCGTTGAATATATTCATTAATTTCATGTTGACTAAAATTTAAAACCATACATATGTAAATCATCAGAAGGTAATGTTTGCCCCCAGCGTAAACGTAGTCTGCTGTGGCATACCGTTATAGTCTACCCCTACTCCATAATCGGTAGAAGAGGAAAGGGTTTCCGGATCCATTCCTTTGTAGCCGGTGATAGTGAAGAGGTTGGTTCCCTGCAAATAAAAACGCATCCGGGAAATATTTATCTTAGACGAAAGTTCCCTCGGCAACGTATAGCCTAATGTCAGCGTGGACAGTTTTAAATAAGAACCATTTTCTACAAAGCGTGAGTCGGAATATCCATCATTCAACTGGGTATTATGTACAGTGGTTCCGTAACCGATCTTTGGAATAATACCATCGCCCGGGTTGTCCACACTTTGCCAGCGATTCAGGATTTTCGTACCGTTATTGGAGAAGGTCATATTTAACAAAGAGGTTTGCCGGGTTACATTCATCACTTTATTCCCTCCGGAGAAACGGAAAAATACATTGAGATCAAAATCTTTATACGTAAAGGTATTATTAAATCCTCCGAACCATTTAGGCAAAGAGTTTCCCAGGACTATCCGGTCTGTCGTATTTAAGGAGGCAGTTTCAGATACATCTTCCGTATTTCCTTCCTTATACAGGGCATAGGTTCCTGTTGCACCGACTGCCTGTACCAGGGTGCCATCGGCTTTTCTATATACGGAATTTCCGTTTGCTTTATTTACCGTATAGAAATCATATCCATAAATTGAGTGGTACGATTCTCCTTCCCGAATGATCGTATAGGAATCCGGATAGACATCTTCTCCATTATTCAGGGATTTAACCACATTCTTTAAGGTGGAGAAATTGATGTCTGCATGCCATGTAAAGGTTTTATTTTGGATGATATCCGCTCCTACGGATAATTCAAATCCTGAATTTTTAAGTTTGCCGTTATTGGTGAAATAGGAATTTCCGGGAATACCCAGTGATGGTGCAGTAGATACCTGCATCACCAGGTCTTTTGTATTTTTCTGCCAATAGGCCATCTCAAAGGTGATCCGGTTATTGAAAAGGGTACCGTCAATCCCCAGGTCAAAGGTTTCGGTAGTTTCCCATTTCAGGGCTTCATTGCCAAAGTTGGTCCAGGCAATCCCTACGGAACTACCATAACCTACAGGTTGGTAGGAGTTCATATAAGGAAAGTCATTGCTTATATTTCCTTTGGTTTTATCATATCCGATCTCTGAATTACCAATCGTTGCATAGCTGGCACGTATACGAAGGTTATCCACCCAGTTAGCTACAGGAGCATCCCGCCAGAAGGCTTCCCGGAAAAGCCGCCACGCTGCGGATGCCCCGTAAAAAGTACCCCAGCGTGAATCCGAAGGTAAACGGGACAGACCGTCTGTACGGATAGATCCTCCTATATAATATTTACTGTCATAGTTATAATTGGCACGTAACATATAGGAGGATAAGCCGTTAAATGTTTTTCCACCATATACCAACTGGTTGGAATAGGTATCGGAAATGACATGATCCTGGGAATAGGTATCCGAGAGTTCTGATACATATACACCGATCCGTTCATATTCATTGTAGGTATATTCCTGTACCGCTGTTGCACTCAGATGATGGACGTCATTGAAAGTCCGATAGAAATTCAGGACATTCTGCCAGTTTCAGTTGATCTTGGTCACCCGGCAATCATAGATATCTCCACTTTCAAACCCATCTCCGGAGGCCGGGTCACGATAGCGAAAATCTGACAGGGAGGAATAATCCATACCCCCTTGCGTACGCAGAGTCAAACCTTCCATAAATGTAATTTCCGCCCATCCTCCTCCGATCATACGGGAGTTGATAGTTTTCATTTTATTGGTATCCAGCACCCATACAATATTCGGTATGTTATTGTCTATGTAGGTATTATTAATACCCCGGCCTAATGCCTGTCCTTTTTCCAGATCAATATTATAGCCTGTAGGATGGGTATCATCAAACACGGACACGTTCGGTAGCATACGTAGGGTAGCATAAGATGCTCCGCTCAGGTTGTTCGGTCCGTTCAGAAAACCGGTAGTAGTTCCCCGGCTGGCCTACACGTTCAAACCAATTTTTAACCACCGGGTAGCTTCCTGGGTGAGATCCCCTTTCAAATTAAAACGTTCCAGATTGTTATTACGGACAATTCCCTCCTGATTCGTATATCCGAACGAGAAATAATAGGTATTTTTATCCGAACTTCCACCGGCCGACACATTATGACTTTGCTGGAAACCTGTCCTATAGACATAGTCATTCCAGTTGGTGTCCGGACCATTCGGATCATATACAGCCAGTTCCGAACTTCCTACATTCGTGCGTTTCTCATTATTGATCAACACAAACTGCTCTGCATTTAACAGATCATAGGTTTTCGTAGGTGAAGCCATCCCGATATACCCGTCATAAGAAACCCTGACGTTCCCTTTAGAACCTTTTTTGGTGCTGATCAGTACTACTCCATTAGCGGCACGCGAACCATAAATAGCGGTAGCGGCCCCATCTTTCAGGATCTCAATGGATTCAATGTCATTCGGATTGATATCCGCCATTGCATTATAACTGGAACCGGATAACACGCCCATATCTCCTGAAGATAAAGGGACTCCATCCAAAATGATCAGCGGTTGGGAATTTGAAGACATCGTACTGGTTCCCCGGATATTAAACTGAGGAGTAGCTCCTAACACACCGTTAGGGGTAGATACCAACACTCCGGCTGCACGTCCGGCAAGCTGAGTATCGAAAGAAGGTGAAGCAATACTGGCCAGTTCATCTCCTCCGACACGGGCAATCGCACTGGTCACATCTTTCTTTCGCTGGGTACCATACCCTACCACAATCACTTCATCCAGATCCTGCGCATCTGATTCCAGTAAAATGTTCATTACCGGCCTAATGACTACTTCCTGGGTACGCATACCAATGTAGGAGACTACAATCGTACGGGCATCCTGTGGGACAGTCAACTGAAAGATCCCATCATAATTAGTTACTGTACCGGTTGTCGTACCTTTTACAATTACCGACGCACCGATTACCGGTTCCCCATCCTCCACAGAGGTCACTGTTCCCGTTACCTGAGTGGTTTGTCCGGAAACGAGCCCTATGCTAACACATAAGCATAGCAACAAAACAATTTGCCTTTTCATAAACACACTTTTGTATTTGAATAATAATAAAAAGAATAACCCAAACTATATGGTTAGCCTATGTTATATGGGGGACTTTAGACGTAATGGGGATTTATAAATGATGGTCCAAATTAACATGAATGGCTTATCAGAAAAACGTCATTGTTATTATTCGATAGCAAAAATAAACATTTTGTTTGAATACTTACAAATTTCAGTCATTTTTTTAATAATAATTTCCAAAAACCTTTCTAAAAATATAAGGAGTATATACGATTACAGGCAGATATAAAGGCATATGTTAGAAAGAAAATTTATCTTTACCATAAAAATATGTATGAAAGAAGAATGGTTTCCGGTAGTAGATGAAAACGGAGAAACAATCGGAAAGGCAACCCGTGAAGAATGCCATAGCGGAAGCAAATGGCTTCATCCGGTGGTGCACTTACACATATGGAATGAGGCTGGTGGGTTATATCTGCAAAAGCGTTCCATGCATAAAGATATCCAGCCCGGGAAATGGGATACTGCTGTGGGCGGACACATAGATTACGAAGAAACTGTGGAAGAAGCATTGGTACGGGAAGTACGAGAGGAGTTAGGGATTACAGACTTTTCTCCCTGTTTTATGACCCGGTATATCTTTGAGTCTTCTATTGAGAAAGAATTGGTCCATACGTTTTGTACCGTATATACCGGAAGGATCTCTCCGGATAGGGAGGAACTGGAAGATGGCCGTTTCTGGGAGATAAAAGAAATTGAAGCCCGGTTAGGAAAAGAGGTATTCACACCCAATTTCGAACAGGAATTCCAACAGGTAATTCTGCCTTATCTTTCCCGGGGAAAAGAGAGATAAATCCATACAAAAACCCTTCTTCTTTTTACAGAAGAAGGGTGCTGTTCTGCCATAATAAATTGTATATATTAATTACACATTTGATGGATTATCTCTATTAATTCTCCACCCAATGCAGCTGCCTGTTCCATCGTCGGCGCTTCGGAATAGATCCGGATAATGGGTTCTGTATTACTTTTTCTCAGATGTACCCACTGATCAGGAAAATCAATTTTCACCCCATCTATATCCGTAATATCGTAGGCGGCAAATTTCTCTTTTACTTTTTCCAAGATCGCATCGACATCAATCTCCGGAGTTAATTCAACCTTTTGTTTGGAAATACAATAAGGAGGATAAGAGGCACGGAGTTCACTTACCTTCATTTTTTTCTTTGCCAGATGGGTCAGGAAAAGAGCGATCCCGACTAATGCATCCCGTCCGTAATGGCTGGCCGGATAAATAATACCACCGTTTCCTTCACCACCGATCACCGCATTCATCTCTTTCATTTTAGCCACTACATTGACTTCTCCTACTGCGGCTGCCGTATAGTCACATCCATACGAATGGGTCACGTCCCGCAAGGCACGGCTGGAACTCAGGTTGCTGACCGTATTGCCGGGTGTATTACTTAACACATAATCACTGACAGCCACTAATGTATACTCTTCTCCAAACATTTCTCCGTTTTCACAGATTATGGCCAGACGGTCCACATCCGGATCTACCACAAAGCCGACATCTGCTTTCGCCTGTTTCATTAACTCAGAGATTTCTGTCAGATGTTCCGGAAGGGGTTCCGGGTTATAGGAAAAATTCCCGTGAGGAGCACAGTGTAATTTAAAAATCTCTTTGACACCTAAGGCATATAATAGTTCCGGAAGGACCATTCCTCCAACTGAATTCACACAGTCTATAGCAATCCGGAAGCCTGCTGCTTTGATCAGTTCCGAATCTACCAGATCCAGATTCAGGACACTTTCAATATGTTTCTGCATATAGGTAGTGTCCGGGATTACTTTCCCCAAATGATCCACATCTGCAAAAACAAAATTTTCCGAAGCTGCCAGATCCAGGACTTGTTGTCCTTCTTCCGCATTCAGAAATTCTCCTTTTTCATTCAATAGTTTCAGGGCATTCCATTGTTTAGGATTGTGGCTGGCTGTGAGAATAATTCCTCCGCAGGCTTTTTCTCTGGCAACAGCAAATTCCGTAGTCGGGGTAGTGGCCAGATCGATATCCACTACATCAAAACCCATACCGGTAAGGGTTCCCAAAACGATCTGCTTTACCATAGGGCCTGACATACGGGCATCCCTACCTACTACGATCTTATTCGTAGTGGCAGTGGTTGTTTTTCGGATCAACGTTGCATAGGCTGCTACAAACTTTACGATGGCTAACGGGTTTAAACCATCTTCCGGATCTCCTCCAATAGTACCCCGGATACCGGAAATAGATTTAATCAGTGTCATATATTTAGTTTTTATGGCTCAAACGCATATTTTACCCTATCAAAATATAAAGGTTCATAATTATTCGAAAAATACTCACTACTTGCATTAAAAGGTACAATCAGTCGTACTTCAGAACTATCTCCTACATATGCTAACGGAGAGGTAAGACCTTCTCCTAAATACTCATTAAAAAGATGATCCACATTTCCTCTCGCTGTATTATATCCATAAATAAATTCAACAGGAAATCCCTGACTAATATTTTCATTATTAAACTCTGCAGACATAAAAACATTTACGGAAAACCGACATAAAATAGTTGTATTTCCTGCTACAGCCCGGTTTCCATTTCCCGAATCAATAACATTCATATATACGCCATTACTCAGTTCATAAAACTCATTAGCTGCAAAAACACCATTGGCCGAATAATCCTTGATAAGCACAAATCCATTTTCATCCATCAACTGCTCTATAGCTTTTCTCTGGTCTTTCAGCCGGTCGGCATACGATTTATTTTTATTACAAGAAAAAAATCACGAAAATAAAAGCAAACAATAACAATATATTAAATCCTCTCTTCATTTTTACCTGTTTTAATAAAATATATGACAAATGTAGATAATCTCTGCCATATCTTATATACGATTAATTAATTCTTCTGATTTATTAGTATTTAAATGTTTCCAGTCCCTGTTCAAAAACCTGAACTGCTTCCTGTAGAGTGCCGGTACATTCTCCTCCGGAAGCATTTTTATGGCCACCCCCGTTGAAATAACAGCCTGCAAATTCATTACAGGGAAAATCCCCGACTGACCGTAAGGAGACTTTGATATAGTCTCTGTCTTCACGCAGGAAAACCACAAATTGCACCCCTTGTATACTCAAAGGAAGATTGACAAAACCTTCCGTATCACCCGGTTGATAATGGAAGCGTTTCAGTTCCTCCTGAGTCAACGTGATCAGGGCAGCCTGTTTCTCCGGATAGAGTTTCATCTTCTCATAGAGGACATAGCCCATCAGTCTCAGGCGGGATTCAGTATGTACCTGGTTTACTTTCCGGTAGATCGCATCTTTATCAATACCTTTTTTGATCAGTTCGCTAATAATAAGATAAATCTCCGGTTTATTGGAGTTATAGGTAAAGGCACCGGTATCCGTCATCATACCTGTATAAATACATTCCGCGGCCTGTTTATTTAACAGGTTAAACATACCCATCTGGCAGATAAAGCGGAAAACCATTTCACAAGTAGAAGAAAATTCCGGATAGGACATGGTGACCTGACAGAACTGAGCAGGGTTCAGATGATGGTCAATCATCACTTTTCTGCCTGGTGCCTCTACTACTGCGGGCGCTAATTTGTCCATCCGTTGCGGTTCATTGAAGTCCAGGCAGAAGATCACATCGGCTTCCTGTATTAATTTTTCTGCAAATTCAGGATATTTTTCATGAATCACTACTTCTTTTACGCCTGGCATCCATTTATAAAAAGAGGGAAACTGATTGGGCACGACCACATATACCTGTTCTTTGCCGTATTCATTCAGAAAATGATAGAGCCCCAAAGAGGAACCTAACGCATCTCCGTCCGGGGAGACATGGGAAACAATCACAAAACGTTCCCCTTTCTCTACATATTTCTTAGCTTTCTGGATCTGTTCTTCACGAATGATCTTCGTAATCATATATTCTTTTGTTTAGTCTTCAAAGGTACTATTTTTTGTACACTATGAACAACCCGGCATAACTTAACAGCAGCAGAACCTTGTCAAAATGAATGATAAGTGTACTGTGAGGAATCCGGCTGAAAGCCTCTACTACCCAGGTCATACTATGGCATAACCCTTCTACTATCCCTGTCAACCACTCATAACCGGGTAGCCAGGAAGGTAGAAAAAGCCACAGAAAAGTAACGGGAATCAACAAAGTAACTAAGAAGGTCAACGGAATATTTGTTAACAGGAACAGCAGTGGAAAATAACCGAAATAATATAAACAAAGAAAAGTCACTCCCGTCTGGGCAGCCAGAGAAAGTATCATCCAGTTCCAAGGAATAGCAACCAGCGGATTCCGGATCTCCCACCTGGTATAGACCGGAACAAACAGTTGAATGGAAAGAACGGCCAGATAACTTAACTGAAACCCGATATCGAACAGGTACCAGGGATTATAAACCAGCATCAGGAAGGCAGCGGCTGCCCAGGTATTATAGCCATCTGCCCTTCTGCGGAGTTGTTTGCTGGTCAGGTATAGTGACAACATAATGCCTGCCCGGACAGCAGAAGGAGACAGCCCGGTCAGGATAACAAATATCCATAAAAAAAGAATGGTTACTATATACCGGATCCGGTTTCCCCACCCGGAAGCCGGCAGAAAGAATAAGAGCCAGGATAAAAAGCTACAGACAATCGCTACATGAAAACCGCTGACGGCTAATATATGGGCAACCCCTGTCATGGAAAACTGTTGCCGGGTCTCCCACGCCAGTTCCTGTTTATACCCAAATGTGACCGTTTGCAGGACAGAACGTTCTTTTTCGGATAAAGCTAATTGGTCAAAAGAGGCAAGTAACCTGTTTTTTAACAGTCCGAGTGATTCCTGTCCGGGAATGTTGAAAGCAAATAGATATCCTTTCTGTTGGGTATAAAAAGTGGCTTGTACAGCTAAAAAGAAAAGAAGAGCAACAAATATTGTACCCCATACCCAGCGGGCATGATAGGCTAAGTCCATCTGCCCTTTTGTATGGGTAAACACATAAAACAATATACCTATCGGGAGAAGTAGTAAGATAAAAGACCAGCGTTCCAACGAAAGTCAGGTCTGTAGTAAGATTCCGGTTATCCATAAGAGAAGCGGCCGGACAAAAGGCCGCTTCTGTATTTCTTTTATCATGTAAGGTCTGGTTGGTTAGCTTTCTATGTTATTTCATAATTCTTTTAATTCCTGAATAGTCCGGGTAGGATCTGGTGATTCAAAAACAAACGCACCGGCCACTAATATATCTGCGCCGGCTTCCAATGCCAGCTTCCCGGTTTCCGGATTAATACCACCATCTACTTCGATCCAGGTATTTAATCCTTTGCGGAGGATCATTTCTTTTAATCTCCGTATTTTATCTAACGAATGCTCTATAAAATACTGCCCTCCGAAACCAGGATTGACAGACATGACTAATACCATATCCACATCCTGAATAATATCTTCCAGTAAACAGATCGGTGTATGTGGGTTTAACGTAACGCCGGCTTTCATACCGGCTTCTTTGATAGAGGCAACCGTACGATGCAGATGAAGACAGGCTTCATAATGGACATTCATCATGTAAGCTCCGGCCTCTGCTACTTCATGCACGAATTTCTGCGGTTCTACGATCATCAGATGTACATCCATCGGTTTCTTACAAACCGTTTTCACAGCATCTAAAACCGGAAAACCAAAAGAGATGTTAGGAACAAAGACTCCATCCATCACATCTAAATGAAGCCAGTCTGCTTCACTGTTATTGATCATTTCTATATCCCGCTGCAAATGTAAAAAGTCTCCTGACAGCAGGGATGGCGCTATTTTGTGTTTCATATTTCCTTCCCTTTTCTTATATAACGAACAAAGGTGCATAAAAAAGAAAGAGAATAGCTTTTTGTATTCTCTTTCTGTAATTTCTTAATTCATAACAAACCCACAAAGTTCATTGTTTACAGTGGGTTCTGTATGATACACCCAGGCAAACTGAGTCAGAAAGTCCAACGTTCTTTTTCGTGGCGTACTTCTGTGTTTCACCTGGTTTTTCTCTTTTTTATCCGACTTTTTCATGCATTGAGTAGAACCATTCTTCATAGGCACTTTTTATTGTTATACTAAAAAAACGCATATGCAAGCTACTTATTGCATGGAAAAGGAAATATTTTCCGGGATCAGGCTAAGGTGAGCTCCATCCGGTTTTCTTCTGCCATACGGCGCATATTCAGAATCGCATACCGCATCCGTCCTAATGCTGTGTTTATACTTACTCCGGTAATATCTGCAATCTCTTTAAAACTCAGGTCCTGGTAATAACGCATTTCCAGCACTTCACGCTGATTGTCCGGTAGATGTTTAATCAGTTTTTTCACATCAGACAAAACCTGGTGGCGGACCATATGATCTTCAATCGTGCCGTCACAAAGTTTTACATTATTAAACAGGTCTACTTCTACCTCATCATTTGAAACCATATTTTTGCTCCATTCCTGACGGAAGTTATCAATAATCAGATTATGAGCGATCCGAGTAATCCAGGCTTTAAATTTCCCGGTTTCCGTGTAGCGACCCTGTTTAATGGTCATAATTACTTTCACAAAAGTCTCCTGAAAGATATCTTTCGTCAGATCTCTGTTACGAACAATAAAATAAATATAGGAATAAATCGTGCTTTTATACCGGCTTAACAACACGTCAAAAGCCGCATTTTCACCTTGTGCATAACAAACGACTAACTCTTCGTCAGCCATCATTTTTAAATTGCTCATTGCTTTCTGTTTTTGGGATTCATCGAGTAATGTTATGCTATAGGCTAAAGGATTTAAATGTTATACAATACTTAATCGGAAGCAAATTAAGTAAAAGAATTTAAACCCCCAAACTTTTGGTTTATTTTTATTAAAAGAATATCCCCTGCCTGTACTTTCCAGTACAAACAGGGGATATTTCTGAACAAAACCTAATTATATAATTAAAATTTGTATCCCAATGTCAGGGCTACCCGGTGTGTTTTTGTATTCAAAGAGGCAGGATCGGAATTTACGTATAACTGATCTCCGTTAATATCTTTTACATCATCTGCAAAAGCGACATTGGAGAAAAGATATGTATTTTCTTTATGTTCTCTGAATACATAGGCTAAATCCATATACAGACTCCGGGTAAAACGGTAACCTAAACCTACTGAATAAGAATGCACACCCCGGTCTACGGTATAGTGTGGGACAGTTCCCGCTGTATAAATTTCATATTGTCCATCCTGCAAAGAAGTTTTTGCCGAACTGCTTTGCCAGCTACCTCCTGCCCGGACTGCAAATTGTGGGGTTACTTTATATTCTGCCCCTACCCGGAGTGTATTAGTGCTTCTGAAATCTTCTTTTATAAATTCATTGTCTTCCAACTCATATCCGTCTACATCATATAAACGGGTGTTCGTAAAGTTGGATAATTCGTAATCTACACTGATCAAAGCATTCTGTCCGATAATACCGGCGGCACTGAATATCCAGCGGTCGGGTGTGCGGAAACGATACTCCGAATATTGGTATTCCGGTGTGGCATCCTTCATGTCCGGAGCATGATTTCCATTTAAATCATAATATCCGTTTATAGAAGTCCCGGCCTGTCCGTAGTAATAATCGGTCAGTTTATACCAGGTCGGGGAGTTGTAAGCAATCCCCAAACGGAGAAAATCTGCCGGACGGACAATTGCTCCTATATTAAACGCATATCCTGTACCATCTGTAGATAAAGAATTATCCAGATACAAATAATCACCACCTCCGAATGTTTCATCATACGTGGAAGACATCCGGTAATTCATATCTGTCACAGCAAAAGTAGCTCCCAGGAAAACCAGGTTTGAAATATTGGTAGCAAAGGAAAAATTATACTGGTCAATTCCCCCTTTTTCGGTCACCGTCAACGTAGAATTGGATGGTTCATAATACAGCCATTCCGTATCTCCGCTTTGTTTATATTTACTTCCACTATGATTCCATTCACCAAACGCGGAATGGTAATTACTGGAAGAACCGGGATTAGCGCCAAAATAACCTCCCTCATATCCCAACACAGACATCCAGGAAATATTGGGATTAAAATAAGGATCATATCCACCGTTGACAGATATCAGGTCACTTTCATCAATTCCAAATGAAATAGCTGCCGCATAATCGGCTAATGAAAAAGATTGTCTTCCGGAAACCCGGTAAGTACGGTCAAAACTTTTAGCCCGGTGATAACCAAATCCAAAATTCCAACCGATGATCCCTTCATCATTTCCGGTAGGGAAATATCCTACATAAGAAAAATTATCCAGATTAAAACGGGTTTTATCTCCGCTGGCAGTCGTACCATTAAAGTTGGAGTTTGTATTCATCGTGTTTAAACTGACAGATGTGACAATTTCAGAACTACGAAAGACTCCTAACCCGGCTGGGTTGGTACTCATGACAGAGACATCTCCGCCTAAAGCACCAAAAGCACCACCCATTCCTATAAAACGGGCTGTACCGTTCATATCTTTCTGAGAGAGTTTATAAGCATCCATTTCACCTTGTGCCATCAATGCGCCTGTACTTACCCATAACGCAGCCGCTACTACACATGTAATCTTCTTCATCGCTACTCTTATTATCAAATTCTTAGATTTAAAACAAGGGTACGAAAATCGTACCCTTTTACTAAACATATATCAGTCGGTATAGCTTCTCCTTATCTGCGACCACCGGATGAGCGGCCCGATCCTCCTCCTGCGCTGCCGCTGGAGCGACTACTTCCTGCAGAAGAACTTCCGATGGGGCCTGAACGGCTGCTACTGCCTGAAGAACTCCTGGATGGAGTAGAATAAGACTGTGTACTCCGGGTTGAACTTCCACTATTATAGGTAGAAGAAGAACGGGTACTACTATTTGTAGACGGAGATACACTCTGACGGTTACTATTGGTAGCCGATGAACCGGTAGACTCACGGGTCACCCGCGTACGGCTGGGTACTCCGGTTGTTGATTCACGGGTTGTAGAAGTATTGGCGGAAGAACGAACCGTTGTTCCGGTACTACTACTGCCTGCACGGGTGGTAGCCGTACTATTACTGCGGGTAGAACGTGTACTTATACTACTATTAGAAGAACTGCTTCTCAGAGAAGTACTGTTCCGGCTGTTTGTATTACTGCTTCTTACACTACCGGCAGAGGATGATCTGGCTGCAGTTGAGCGATTGGAAAGTCCTCTGGCTGTGCTGGCACGTCCATTACGGTTATACGCATAGGGTGTGTAATAATGATGATGGTGATGATGTCCCCAGTAACTACCCCAATAGCCTCCGTAGTAATAAGGGCTATACCAGGAATAATACCAGGGGCTATACCATCCGGCATATATACCTCCCCATCTGCCACTCCAGCCAAAGCTCCAGTAAGGACCATACCAACCGGAATAGTACCATGGATCATACCATCCATAATAATAAGAAGGTCCCCAGCCCCAGCCGGTTCCCAGGTTTACATTCACATTCACGGTAGAATAACCATCGGAATAGTCTGTATCATATCCGTATGCATAATAGCCATCACTCAAATAAAGATCTACCTGGTCTGCTCCTGCTATGGTAATTTTGCTCGGAGAGTGATAACGGATAATACGTTCTGTATATTCAGTATCAGATGAGCGTTTTTTATCGCTTTGCACTTTCACACCTCCATCGTCAAACTCTTGGAATTCATATTCATAGTATGGTTCTTCTATTTCCATACTTACATAGCGGCGGTTATACTCATCAACATCACGCGTATTACTGCTTATTGCAGAAGGAAGGGATGTGGTCAGAAGCTCATCCTGTACAGCTTCCGCAATCACCCAATCTGTTGTTTCCTGCGAAGTCTGCACCACCTGTTTCTCTTCAACTTTTTTCTTATTCTTACCTGAAGAAAAATACACATCATCAAAGAATTCTTCCTGAGCATTCATATTGAACGCTATCAGAAACAATCCGATCAAGGATGTTAATTTAATGGGTTTCATACGTCTTCTCCTCCTCTTGTTTTTAATAAATACTTTTGTTTTCCTATTAGACTGACTTTACCTGTCAAGGGTTTAAATGCATGTTAACTCTATAAAAAATATCTACGCATTTATATACAAATATAATTTATTTTACCAGGATTTCCAAGTGCTTATATAATATTTAACTATAATATAAACGGATAGTTCCGGAATAAATTATGGAATGTTACAAAGAAGATGAAAAGAGAAGGAAAAAAGCTGCATGAGAAAGAAAGAAAGAAAGAAAGTAGTTAAAGGAATCACCACTCGCTTCGCTCCTGAGAAGTTAAGTAGAAAAAAGAAGTCTAATGGACTCCTTTCACTACCGGACTCCTATTTTTCTTAAAGATTTTGTGACGGTTCCTGTTGGTTCAGGTAAGATGCCTGATAAGGGAATAGATCGACCAGATTTACCCGGATATTATTCCCGGACTTTACACATAACAGACTTTTATCCTGCAAAGTATGGTTCTCCATATTGAACAAAAGCTTCGGATCAAAATGCTGTCCGTTTATACGGACTTCAAAATGTAAATGATCAGTCGTTGCCCTACCAGTTCTGCCGACTAAGGCAATAGGCTGGCCTGCTGTTACCCGATCACCCGGCTTTACCAGATTTTTGGAGTTATGGCTATATAAAGTCTCTAACCCGTTGTAATGTCTTACCACAATGACATTGCCATAGGCTGCATACGGTTTAGACATACGAACTATACCATCAAATGCAGAGACTACCGTATCCTTTGCAAATGTTTTCAGATCCACACCCGTATGGTTTTTACGGCTTCCTTTATAATCGGAGATCAGTTTGGCTCCCGAAAGCGGGAAAGCATACGCATCCTCCCTGACCCGTGTCAGATCAATCAACAGTTCATTATCCCAGGTAAACAGCTTGGGATCCGTAATCGTAACATCATGCATATCACTGGCTGTAAATACGTCTGTGATATCAATTCTCGTTACATCCATAAACTCACTATCGTCCAAAATAGCAACAGACTCAAAGGCATTCAATTCCAACTGTGGTACTTCAAAGTTTATTTCATGGAATTCCACCTGTACGACAGGTTTTCATAAATTAGCCTGAGGAGTAGTTTGAATTGTATGACAAGTAGAGAAAGCGCCTAAGGTTGAAACACATAGTAGTAGGTTATATAGTTTTTTAAATCTCATAATTCGTTATTTGGTTACTGCAAAGATATATATAATTCCTGTTTTTATGAAATTTGGAACGGAAGCGTTCACGTTTTTTCACCTTCTCCAAGGAATATTTATCTATTTACCAAAAGGTTTTTCTTTTATTCACATCTGTTTAGGAAATAGGTAGTTGGTAGAAATAATTATAGGAAATTTACGGAGAATGGATACCGGTATTATAAGTCTGATAGAGGCTGTCCTAACCGGACAGCCTCTATCAGGAACGCTGTTATTATATGGTCCCATAGGTCTTTCCTAAACCACCGGACACTCGGCATGCAAGAAGCTATTTTTCCTTTGTGGAAATTACACGGTCATAAATAAACAAGGCGATTACAGCGACTAAACCTATGGCAAATAAAACCATCCATAATCTGGAAGGAGAATAGATATCCCACAAAATATTGGTTAGTTCTCTCGAACTGATATTCATTTGCCGGGCTACTTCCGCAAAGTAAGCATTGTTTGAAAGTCCTTCCGGAATATGTAATCCCTGTTCCGTCGCATAATCTTTCACAATAGTGACTTTATCAGACATCCTCTGGTATACATTTCCGGAGATATAACCGGCCATTACATTTCCCAGGAATACCGAAATAAAGGAATAGCCCATATATAAAGCCTTCTTATCTGCCGGAGCAATACGGCCAATATACTCTGTAATTTTGGGAGATCCCGCCATTTCTCCTAATGCAAAGATCAGAATGGCTACTAAAGTGAACAGTACATTCTGGGAAACTAATGTCAAAGACATACCGATCGAACAAACCAGAAATCCGGACATCATGGATTTCAAAGGTTTCATTTTCATCACAATACTGGATACAAGGATCTGGAAAGCAATAATATAGAGAGCATCCATATTCGTCACAAATTCCGAATCCATAATTCCAGGTGACACACTATAATTTTCACTGATAAAAGGAAGATAGGTATTGAAAAAATTAAATAAAGCACTGGTATCCACCCACTGGGAAATAAATATAGGTAAAGTAAAGAATAACTGGTTGTACATGGTCCAGAAACCAGCTACAATCAGCAGGAAAATCAGGAATTTAGTATCTTTGAAAATCCCGCCCATGTTCCGGAAAATAGTAGCAAATGTCTTCAGCAGGGAATCCTTCGGGGCACTTTCTTCCCGTGGAGGTTCATGATAGAAAAGTAAAAGAATAAAATTAACTGCAATAATAGCAGCGGATACATAAAAAATAAGGTGGGAAGTTCCCTTAAATAATAAAGTAACCATAGGTCCGAAAAAAGCACCGATGTTCACCATCATATAAAAAATACCAAAACCAATAGAGGCGGTTTCATCTGTAGTTGTTTTGGCAATGGTGGCTGAAATGACTGGTTTAAATAAAGCCGCACCCAAAGCCAGATATAAATACATCAGAAAGACACCGGTAAACGTGGAGAACATAGGTAACAGAATAAATGCGGAGGTATAGATCACAAAAGCCAGTAACAGGACTTTTTTATAGCCATACCGGTCTGCAATGGCTCCTGTCAGGACAGGAAGAAAATATAAAATACCGGTACCTACACCCATGATCGTTCCTTTTTCTGCCTGGGAGAATTCCAGTCCTCCCATATCAGAAGAACCGGTCAGGTAATTGGCAAATAACATAAAAAAACCGTACCAGGCCCACCGCTCAAATAGTTCTATGGTATTAGCGACCCAAAAAGTACGAGGGAATTTACTGAAAATACTCATAATTAATTTTATTTTTTACTTTCCGGACAAAGGGCTACCCGTATTAATATGGAGCTGTTCTTTCACGGAAAAATAAGGTTCGGACGCAAATATAATAGTAAAATATGAAGCATACAAAAGAGAGAGCCCGGAATATCTCAGCTCTCTCCTATCCAAAAACAGATTTTACAAAGATTGGATTCCGTATTAATCTTCTATAATCTCCAAAGAATGATTTAATACACGATACACGTAACATTGCATGATATAGATCAGTGGTATCGCCACTAACAGCCCTATACCAAACAGAAGTGTACCCATAAGACAAACCAGGAACATGACTAACATAAGCAGGATAAGGGATAAGGAATGTCCTTTCGTAATATCCCAGCTATGTTTTAAAGCATCCACCGCTCCCATCTCATCATCTACGATAGCCGCCACATAAAACTGCAACCGGATAGCCATATAAATCCCCGGGAGCACCAGGAAAATCATCCCGATAATAAAAATAGCAGCAAAAAGAATACCGGCAATAAATGTAGAGAAGAACTTACCGGCCTGCCTGCCATAAGCGGAGAACTGGGGTTCTTCCCCATCGATCGTCTGGAATATATTTTTATAATAGCCCAGATAGAAAATAAGCGAAAAAACAGCCAGGAAAAAACTCATAAGTAAACGGGTCACCGAAGACGGAGGTGTATATAACTGAATTCCCCAGAAGATCATATAAAGTAACACATATCCGGTAAACAATCCTACTAATACCCAAACCTGAGACTTAAGGTATTTCCACAAAGCTCTCATTACCTCGGGAATCACAATTTTAGCTTCCATACTCTTGAGTTTTTTATAATTAAGCGACTTACAAATTTATAATTTATTACGAATAAAGCAAGTTTTCTTAGCCATGAAGTCCACGGAAACAGATTTTTTGTTTCTCCGGCTCCCATTTCTATTAAAACAGGATTCCTTAGCAGAATTGTTTGGAAAAAAGTCTGCCAGGTAAAGAAAATGCCTATACGGTTTTATAGAAAACAGGATTGTTTTTTCAGCAAACACAAACTACGTCATGGAGAATCCTGGTCTTTCTTACTAACTATATAGATCCTCTAACCGCTTATTCCATTAACCATATTTAAATAAATCACCGGAACAAAACCGGCTTCTTAATTATTTTATACATGTTTTACCTATAAACTCAAAAGAAAGTCCATTATATGTTGATAATGAATAAAGACTACTGGTCGTCTGCTTTTATCCTGTTTTTTCGGTTTGATCCTGCTTATGACAGGGAACGGATGTAAAAAAAGGAGGATAAACAGGTTGCTCTCAGCCAGCAACAGGTAAAAGAATATGCTGTAATCACCGTAAAATCTACCAGAAGTGTCCTAAAAAGTGCCTATTCGGCTTCCATACGTGGGAAACAGAATATTGAGATCAGACCCATGGTAGACGGGTTTATTACACAGGTAAGAGTGGATGAAGGTTCCTTTGTCAAAAAGGGATAAGTCCTGTTTAATATAGATCCTGTACAATACCAGGCAGCCGTAGAAGTGGCTCAGGCCAATGTGAATGTAGCCCAGACGAATGTACAGACCTATCAGCTTACCTATACCAATAAAAAGAGTTTACGGGATCAGAACATCATCAGTGATTACGAACTACAAACTGCTGAAAATGACCTGGCTTCCCAAACGGCGTTATTAAATCAGGCACAGGCACAATTAGTCAACGCCCAAAAGAACCTATCCTACACACAGGTAGTCAGCCCGTCAGACGGAGTAGTAGGAACCATTCCTTATCGTATCGGGAGTTTAGTAAGTTCTTCCGTAACAACTCCCCTGACTACTGTCTCAGAAATCTCTGATATGTATGTCTACTTTTTCATGACAGAAAAACAACTACTGGAAATTACCCGTAAAAGTGGTCCTATTCAGTTGAGCATAAACAACATGCCACCCGTACAACTCCAATTAGCTGACGGGACTATTTATCCGCAAACCGGAAAAGTGGAAACGATCAGTGGAGTAATAGACCAGACTACCGGGTCAGTAAATATGCGGGCAACTTTTCCCAATCCGAACCAGGTACTCCGCAGTGGCGGAACGGGGGTAGTGCTGATTCCACATGTGGTGCCTAATTCATTAGTTATACCCCAAAAAGCAACCTATGAGATCCAGGATAAAAAATTTGTCTATAAAGTAGTGAACAGTACGGTAGCAGATAGTGTCCTCGTAAAAAGTACAGAAGTGTCCACGCTGGATATGGATGATGGAAAAAACTATCTGGTGACAAATGGATTACATGCCGGAGACAGTATTGTCGCAGAGGGAGTAAGCAGCTTACGGGATAGTACCTATATCAAACCCGTAACTCCGGAAGAATATGATGCAAAAGTGAAAAGCATGGGCCAGACCCCACCTGCAACAGGTAAAGCCACGAAAGAGGAAACAAAGAAAAAACCCAAAGAATAATCAGGTATGAAATTCGATAGATTTATTGAGCGACCGGTTTTATCCACAGTGATATCTATTCTGATCGTTATCCTGGGTATTCTGGGATTGACACAGTTACCTATTACCCAGTATCCGGATATTTCTCCACCCACGGTTTCGGTAACTGCCACTTACACAGGAGCAGATGCACAGACCGTGCTGAATAGCGTGGTAGTCCCATTAGAAGAACAGATCAACGGAGTAGAGAATATGACTTATATGACCTCTACTGCCTCCAATGATGGTAGTGCTACTATCACTGTTTATTTCCGGCAGGGGACCGATCCTGATATTGCAGCCGTAAACGTGCAAAATAATGTATCTAAAGCTACAGCTTTGCTTCCGACAGAAGTAGTCAATGCCGGGGTAATCACCAGTAAAAGGCAAATCAGTATTCTTGAAATATTCAGTATTTACAGTTCTGATGATCAATATGATGAAATTTTTCTTCAGAATTATGTAGAAATCAATCTGTTGCCACAGATCAACCGTGTGAATGGAGTGGGACAGGCCACTGCCTTTTCAACCAAAGATTATTCTATGCGAATCTGGTTACAACCAGATGCGATGGCACAATATGGATTGACCCCTACAGATATCATGGCTGCATTGGATGCACAGAATTTTGAAGCTGCTCCGGGAGCCTTCGGAGAAAATAGCGACCAGACTTTTCAATATACGATGAAATATACAGAACGTCTGGAAGATACAGATCAATTTGAAAATATTATTATCCGGGCTACAGAAGATGGGCAGATCTTACGGGTAAAAGATATAGCCCGTGTGGAATTAGGTGGACTGAATTATCAGATCGAGACCAGTGCTGACGGGCATCCCGGTATTGCTGTAGCCGTCTATCAGACAGCAGGTTCCAATGCGACCCAGATTATCAATAATGTCAATGTATTATTAGAAGAAGCACAAAAGGATTTTCCTCCGGGAGTGAAGTATGAAATTCTGATGAGTTCCAATGATTTCCTGTATGCGTCCATCCATGAGGTGATCAAAACCATACTGGAAGCCTTTGTACTGGTATTTCTGGTAGTATTCATATTTCTTCAGGATTTTCGTTCGACCCTTATTCCCGCCATCGCCATTCCTGTTGCCCTGATCGGAACCTTCTTTGCGATTTATCTGATTGGTTTCAGTCTGAACCTGTTGACACTTTGTGCGTTAATATTAGCCATCGCAATTGTGGTAGATGATGCGATCGTAGTAGTGGAAGCAGTCCATGCCAAACTGGACCAGGGATATGATTCTTCTTTACAAGCAGCCCTGGATGCTATGGATGAGATATCCGGAGCGATCATTTCTATCACCCTGGTGATGATGGCCGTATTTATTCCGGTTAGTTTTATTGGCAGTACGTCCGGGATCTTTTACAGACAATTCGGTTTTACTATGGCATTTGCAATCGGTATCTCTGCCCTGAATGCTCTTACGTTGAGTCCTGCTCTGTGTGCGATGTTTTTAAAACCTAAAAAAGAGAATGAGCAAAAGAAATCCAATCTCCTGACCCGTTTTTATGATAAGTTTAATCATGTGTATAACCAAGGATTGAAAAAATATAAAAGAGGGATTGTTTTTTATGAGTCATAAACTTATTACCTTCCTTCTGCTTGGAATATTCTGTATTGTATTGTTTTATCTTATGAAAACTACACCTTCCGGACTGATTCCCAACGAAGACACAGGAACTTTTTTTATTACGGTAGAGTTATCTCCCGGCACTTCCCTGGAACAGACAGACTCCGTCATGGACCAGATTGACCATATCCTGGTTTCTGTTCCGGTCCTGCAAAGCCGTACCCGGATCGTGGGTACCAGTCTGATTGCCGGTAGCGGAAGTTCCTACGGCACGTTCATCTGCCGGTTGCAGGATTGGAGCGACCGGAAAGGCAAGGGGGAAAATGTGAACAGTATCATCGGGCTCTTATATGCCAGGACACAAGTGATCAACGATGCCCGTATCCTGATTTTTGCACCTCCGATGATACCGGGTTTTAGTATTACGAATGGTTTTGAATTTGACCTGCAGGACAAAACAGGTGGAGATATTAATAAATTTTACGGAGTGGCACAGGAGTTTCTGGCAGCCCTGAACCAACGGCCGGAGATCACGACTGCCCAAACCTCATTCAATCCGAACTTCCCGCAGTATTTAATTGAAGTCAATGTACCTCAGGCAGTCCGGGAAGGCATCAGTCCGTCTGATATCCTGACTACTTTACAAAGTTACTACGGAGGCTATTATGCCTCTAACTTCAACCGGTTTGGGAAATTATACCGGGGATGGTACAGGCAGATAATATATACCGGAGAAATCCGGAAACGTTAAATAATATCTACGTCAAAAGTACGACAGGTATGGCACCGATCACCCAGTTCATTACACTTACTAAAGTGTACGGTCCACAGAATATTTCCAGATTCAATATGTATAATGCCATTTCAGTTACCGGAAATGCTGCAGATGGTTATAGTTCTGGTCAGGCGATCCAGGCGATTGAAGAGGTTGCTGAACAAACCCTGTCTGCTGATTATTCATATGAATTTGCCGGACTGACAAGAGATGAAGAGACTTCCAGCGGAAACACAAGCATCATATTTATCTTATGTATCCTGTTTGTGTATCTTCTGTTGAATGCCCAGTATGAAAGTTATATTCTTCCCTGGACAGTGATCCTGTCGGTTCCTTTCGGATTAGCCGGAAGCTTTATTTTTGCTCACATGATGGGTATTACCAATAATATTTATTTACAGATCGCTCTGATTATGTTGATCGGATTACCATGTAAGAACGCGATCCTGATCGTGGAGTTCGCACTGGAAAGACGAATCGCCGGACACTCTATTATCTGGGCAGCTGTCCGTGGTGCGGAAGCCCGTCTGAGACCAATCCTGATGACCTCCCTGGCATTGGTGATCGGATTACTTCCGTTGATGTTCGCCCACGGAGTAGGTGCCAATGGGAACAATGCTCTCGGAACAGGAACCATCGGAGGCATGTTTATAGGAATGATTTGCCAGATATTTATTGTTCCCGCATTTTTCATTATTTTTCAGTATTTACAGGAAAAAGTCAAACCCATCCGGTTTAAAAAAAAGAAAACCTTCAGGAAAGTAAATGAGTATGAAAAAAAACGATTTTCTATATCCTCTTTTTAGCCGTATGGGTAAACAGTTGCCATATATACAAACCATACGACAGACCGGAAGTAAACATTTCCGGCCTCTACCGTGATCCTTTCTCGCCTGTTGATACGTTGGGAACAGATACTGCCAACCTGGGATTCGTTGCCTGGAGAACTATTTTTCAGGATGACACCCTTCAGTATCTCATAGAAAAAGGATTAGCCAATAATATAGATCTACAAATAGCCAGGTTACGGATTGATGAAGCCAAAGCGCTCCTATTAGCTGCCCGTCTGGCCTATCTTCCCTCTTTCGGGCTTTCTCCCGAAGGAACGGTTAGCTGGCGTAATCACACAAAAGCCTCCCAAACCTATCAGCTACCTTTAGTGACCAGCTGGGAAATTGACCTCTTTGGGAATTTGCTGAATGCAAGCCGGGGAGAACATGCATCTTTGCTGGCCAGTGAAGCCTACCGCCAATCCGTCCGTTCGGAACTGATCACCAATATCGCGAATAGTTATTATACGCTCCTGATGTTAGACCAGCAACTATCTATCAGTGAGAAAACTGCTGCTGTCTGGCTGGATAATATCCGGGTCATGGTAGCCTTGAAAGAGATTGGTACGACCAATGAAGCTGCGATCGTACAAAGCAGGGCCAATTATTACGAAGTAGAAGCCTCTCTGTATGATCTGAAAATGCAGATACGGGAAACAGAAAATGCCTTATCTATCCTACTGGGAGAAGCTCCTCAAGAAATTCCCAGAAGCAATCTGTATAGCCAGAAACTACCCGATTACCTGCCACCGGGTATTCCTGCCCAGTTACTGGCTAATCGTCCCGATGTGCGTTATGCCGAAATGCAGTTAGCCATCGCCTACTACGCAACCAACCAGGCCCGGGCAGCCTTTTATCCTCAGATCAGTATTACAGGATCTGCCGGCTGGACCAATGACCTGGGTTCGGCTATTGCCAATTCCGGAAAATTTATCCTGTCAGCCGTGGGATCGCTTACCCAACCACTTTTCAACAGAGGGTCTAATATTGCCCAGCTACGGGTAAGCAAGGCCCAACAGGAAGAGGCGCTCCTCAGTTTTCAGGAAAGTCTGCTGACTGCCGGACAGGAAGTAAGTGATGCCCTCTATCAATATGAAGCGTCTATTGAAAAGAGGGTGGAACGCAGGTCCCAGATAGAAGAACTGGAAAAGGCTGTTACCTATACTCAAGCTCTTTTTCGTTCCGGAGAATCGACCTACCTGAAAATCCTGACCGCTCAGCAATCCCTGCTAAGTGCCCAACTGAATGAAGTTTCTGACCTGTTTGAGAACATGCAGGCCGTGGTTAATTTATATAAAGCCTTAGGGGGAGGCCGGGAAGAATAACAGCCGGACAGGTTGCTAGAGACAAGATGCCTGCCGTTTCTTTTATTTTCTACCACCCGTTTTATAAAAAGGGTGCACCGAATGACGAAAACCGATGGCAGGAAATTTTTCATATCCGCAGATCCACCCGGCAACAAAAAGCTACAGGCAAAATACCTGTAGCTTTTCTAAAAAAATATCCTTATCCAATCACCGGAAAGATCCGGTCTTCGAAAGTTATTTTATCTCTGTATTAAAGAACATTGATCTCTTTCAATACATCGTTGGTTGCTTTTACAGCCTTAGCGCTCTTAGCAAACAACGCTTTTTCTTCAGCATTCAAATCCAGTTCAACGATCTTTTCGATACCGTTTTTACCTAAGATTACAGGAACACCGATACAGATATCCGATTCACCATATTCACCTTCCAAAGCTACTGAACAAGGGATCAGTTTCTTTTGGTTGTGGATAATAGATTCAGCCACCAATGCTCCTGCCGCACCCGGTGCATACCAGGCAGAAGTACCTAACAGGCCGGTCAGTGTAGCACCACCTACCATAGCAGCTTTTACCACTTCTTCCAGTTTTTCAGTACTCAGTAATTCGCTTACAGGAATGCCTTTGTAAGTAGCCAGACGAGCCAATGGGATCATAGTCGTATCACCGTGACCACCAATTACCATACCTTCTACTTCATTAGCGTTGCAACCTAATGCCTGAGACAGATAATATTTGAAACGAGAACTATCCAGTGCACCACCCATACCGATAATACGGTTTTTAGGTAATCCTAAAGATTTAAGTGCCAGATAAGTCATGGTATCCATCGGATTAGAAATAACCACAATAATAGCATTTGGCGAATATTTCAAAGCATTCTCAGCCACAGTTTTCACAATGCCAGCGTTCACACCGATCAACTCTTCACGAGTCATACCAGGTTTACGAGGGATACCAGAAGTAATAATGATCACATCTGAATCTGCAGTTTGAGCATAATCGTTAGTACAACCAACTACTGTGCTATCAAAACCAAGCAGTTGAGCGGTCTGCATCATATCCATTGCTTTACCTTCGGAAACACCTTCTTTCACATCCAGCATTACCACTTCATCGGCCACTTCATTAAATGCAAGAACATTGGCACAAGTTGCGCCTACATTACCGGCGCCAACAACTGTTACTTTAGACATAATAATAAGTTTTATATGTGTTACTTATAAATGAGATTTTCATTTCGCTTGTTACTTGTGTACAAATTTACAACGAGTTGTCGAATAAAGAAATTTTTCTCTAAATATTTTATGTAAATCCACCCGATAAAAAAACAATGTATTTTTAGTTTCTGCGTTTCCGTTTTTACTCTACATATAAGACCAGTCCTTTCAGATATTCACCCTCAGGATGATAAATATTGACAGGATGGTCTGCCGGTTGGGTCAACTGATGCAAAATCTTTACTTTCCTGCCGGATTGAGCTGCTGCACTAAATACAGCCAAACGAAAATTTTCTTTACTTACCACCTGGGAACAGGAGAAAGTAAACAGGATTCCTCCCGGTTTTATTTTTTCAAAAGCGATTGCATTCAGTTTACGATATCCCTGTAAAGCGTTTTTAAGTACATTTTTGTGTTTGGCGAATGCCGGAGGATCGAGAATGATCAGGTCATAATTCTCTCCCATTTTCTCCAGATATTTAAAGGCATCTTTCGCATAGGCCTCATGGCGGGTATCTCCCGGAAAGTTCAGTTCCACATTCTTTTTAGTCATCTGAATGGCTTTCGCTGAACTGTCAACCGAATGAACTAGCCTGGCCCCTCCCCTCATCGCATAGAAAGAGAAACCTCCTGTATAACAAAACATATTTAAAACAGAACGGTCTTTCGCATACTGTTTCAACAGGGAACGGTTATCCCGCTGATCTACAAAAAAGCCTGTTTTTTGTCCCTTCAACCAGTCTACATAAAACTTCAGGCCATTTTCCAGTGCAATATCCTCGACTTCACCTCCATACAGATATCCATCTTCACATGCCAGTTCTGTCTTATAAGGAAGAGTCGATTCCGATTTATAATATATATTTTTCAATTCATCTCCCAGAACTATTTTCAAAGCTTCGGCTATGGCATGACGAGCCATATGCATCCCAACCGAATGAGCCTGAACTACGGCAGTTTCCGCATACATATCAATGATCAATCCCGGCAGGTTATCCCCTTCCCCATGCACCAGACGGTAGGTATTATTATTCTCCACACCCGCTAACCGGAGTAATTTACGAAGGGTGTATGCAGACCGGATCCGTTCTTCCCAGAACTTTTCATCAATCACAGTCTGTTGAAAGGATAAAATACGCACGGCTATACTGCCGATCTGGCAATGCCCCACTCCTAAAAAATGACCATTTGCGCCATATACCCCGACCAGATCCCCCTCTTCCGGTTTACCTTCTATAGATTGAATAGCTCCGGAAAACACCCAGGGATGGAAACGCAACAAAGAGTCCTCTTTTTTCGGTTTCAGAATAACTTTGCAATAATTCATTTTTTCTGATTCAGTTGATTATATATTCTAAGGCATGCCCAGGCATCCAAAGCGGCGTATTTTTTCTGGGATTCTGTCAACATGGCTGCCTCCCAGTTAGTCAGGCGTTGACCCTTGTATATTTTCTTCCCAAACAGGATCGCATAGATTTTTTGCAGGCTAAAATCTTCAATGCCATAACTACCGACCATGTTTTGTAAATCGACAAAATTAGCTGGTTCAATACTCGTCCGCTTTTTCATCGCGTTGAAATCATCCCGGAGCGAAAGACCGATCTTCATGGTCTCTTCACCTGCAACAAAGTCTTTTAATGCTTTAGGGAATCCCATGTAATTCAGACGGAAAAGAAAACAGATCTCTTCCGTACAAAACTGTATAAGGGAAACCTTGTAACGTTGTCCTTTTTTGAAACTGGGACGTGTTTCTGTATCAAAACCTACTACTTTATGTTTCTGAAGATAGGCTACCGCCTTTTCTGCTTCTGCTTCCGTATCAATAACCAGAACTCTTCCGGTATACTCCTCTACAGGAAGCTGCGCAATCTCCACTTTAGTGATAGAATTTACATACAGTGTCATTCTTCCTCCTCACTTTCCGGGCTCTCTATCATTTCATACCGCACGGCATGAAGGGCCTTCAATCCATTTAATAAACGTTGTCCCCAATATGAACGGAAATTCTCCTGACAGATCGAAATCGACTGTTGCATCACTTCTTCATGCCCCTGCCGGAACAGAGAGACAAAATTCCCGGTATCCTGGTAGACATCTGCCAGGTTCTCAGAAATAAATGCAGCGATCGGAGCATCACTATATTGCATATCCGGATGGAAGGTCTCCAGATAGGTATCATATTCACCTAACCGGTCTGCGATCTTAGTCTGTACAGACTTATACATTTCTTCTGTTACCGTATATTCCGGCTCTATTTCCTCATCCGGAAGAACCTCCGGAAGCAGGCTTGCCTTAAGATATAAAAGAGGTAATAGCTTGGTTGCTTTATCTGCAAAATCAAATAAACCCAACTGAGGTACAGTTTCAATAAAAGTACAATACTCTAATGCCACTGTAACAAATTCGAGTGTATTCCGGTCATATATAGGATTATTTTCTCTATCCATAATTTACTATCCTGCCTAAATTCCAATATGCAAAAGTAAGAAATATATTTTTACTTACCGTGGAGGAGCAGAGGGATTTCCATATTCAGCTATCTGACCATCCATTAAAAAAACAAAAAACAGGATACCGACGATACAGGTATCAGACTACTAACCGGTTAAATCTTCCGGGCGGTAAAGCAGGAGAAAAACGAGTAAATGTTAAATCCCTGTTTTAACTTTTCAGCCGGAAACATTCTTCTCATGCGAATGGTTAATTAAGCGAATTCACAACCAAACGAACTAAAGATACTATGGAATATGAACCAAAAGAGATCACCTGGCTGAAAGACATTCTCCGCATGGATTCTACAACAGGAAACGAAAAAATAGTCGCTGACTATCTTACCTCCATCTTACAGAACGCCGGCATTGCAACCCGGCAAATTGAATATGCTCCCGGAAGGAATTAGTTAATCGCTACCCTGAATGGGACCACTGCCGGAAATATTCTGGGTGTAAGTGAACATATGGATGTAGTACCGGTAGGCAACGTACCCTGGCAACATGCTCCTTTCAGTGCAGTAGAGGAAAACGGTAAGATCTACGGGCGCGGAGCCAGTGATATGAAAGCCGGATTAGTGGCAGCCGTAGCAGCCATGGTCAAACTGAAAGAACAAAATGTCCCCCTGAAAGGGGCTATCCGGCTGCTGGCAACTATTGGTGAAGAAACCGGTGCGATCGGTGCCAGGCAATTGACAGAGTTGGGATATGCGGATGACCTGGACGCGCTTATTATCGGAGAGCCTACCGGAAACCACCTGGTGACTTCTCATAAAGGGGTGATCTGGTTAAAATTAGAAACAACCGGACAGACCGCACATGGTTCAGCTCCCCAGTTAGAAGTAAATGCAATTGACCATATGCTGTATTTCCTGGATATGTTCAGAAAAAAGATCAACCTGGCTAAATACTCCGATCATATATTAGGTGTTTCTACAGCCAGTCTGAATGTGTTACAGGGAGGCAACAGTACCAATGTCGTACCGGATCATTGCCTGGCAGAATTGGATATCCGGACAGTACCTGAACTGGACCATACCCATCTGATCGAAGAGTTGCAGGAACTGGGTAGGAGAATCTCGAAAAAAACCAAAAATTTTCACATAAAAATAGATATCACCAATGACTTGCCGGCCTTACAAACAGATTTTAATGATCCATTTGTCCAGCTGGCAGCAAAACCAACCACCTATATAACAGGCCAGGAACAGAAAGAGATCGGTTCACCTGGCTATACCGACGGCTCTCAGTTTAGCATGGCCAAAAAGAGATTTCCGGTGATCCTTTTAGGACCCGGAACGGGAGAAATGGCTCATCAACCTGACGAATATGTAATAATAAAAGATTACCTGGATAGTATTTCTATTTATGAATATATTGCCAGAGAATTTCTGAAGTAAATGGCTGGTAGATAAAAAGCACCCGGTTAAATCATTTTATTATAGGGCCTTCTGGCTCACTCAAGCCCATTATGGAGTAAAATCCTGATGGGCTTCCGGCGTATACAAATGTTTTTGTTATATTTGGCAAAATTGGACACCTGGCACTCTGACCGGAGTCTGTACCTTTGTCCCGGTAATAAACTATTAAAAATCATAATATGGAAACAACATTTTGTCAGAGTTGTGGTATGCCCTTGCAGACCAAACAGGAATTAGGTACTAATTCAGATGAAAGTAAAAATGAAGAGTATTGTGTGTATTGCTTCAAAGAGGGAGCCTTTACAAAGGATATTACGATGGAAGAAATGATCCGGAACTGTGCCCAATATGTAGAGGAGTTCAATAAAGACAGTGAAGTGAAGTACACGAAAGAACAAGCCATCGAAGAAATGAAACAATTTTTCCCCACCTTGAAACGATGGAAAAAACTGATCTAATCCGGCTTACTGATATGATCCCAACTAATATATGTCAAAGTTGTGGCATGCCTATGGCAGCCATCGATCATTTCGGAACAAACAGCGACAATAGTAAGAGTGAAGACTATTGTTGCTTTTGTTTTCAGAAAGGTCAATTTACGCACTCGAAGACTATGGAAGAGGTCATTGAAGAAAACCTGACTTACATGGATGGAAGTGAAAAAGCAGATGGGTATGCGTTAAGCAGAGAAGAAGTAAGGGTAAAAATGAAAATAGACCTGCCCCGGTTAAAAGATGGAGAGCCCACCAAACTACTCATCAGGAATATTATAAAGCGGTAAACCAGGTCATCGATTTTATCAATAAAAACCTGCATACCCCCATTACGCTCTCTGACCTGGCCTCTGTAGCTCATATTTCCGGATTTCATTTCCACCGGATATTCAAAGCAGTCATGGGAGAAAGTCCGGGTGACTATATCCAACGATTGCGACTTGAAAAAAGCGCATTTAAGCTACAGACGACTCGCCTGTCCATTACCGAAATTGCCGAACAAACCGGCTATCAAAGTGTCCAGGCCCTGGGTAAGGCATTTAAGAAACGATTCAAAGTTACTCCCACCGTCTTCAGAAAACAACCGGAAGATATCAAAGCTCCGGTCTATCTGGTAAAAAAAACTCTCTTTGTCGCCTAAAATAAAAACCATACGTGACAAAACGGTGATCTACACCCGGGTACACAATCCGTACCAATATGCAGATGCTTATATAAAAGCCTGGAAGAAACTGTTACACTTTATGAAACTAAACGGAATCCCGGGTGGCCTGTATGAATATCTGACACTAAACCATGATATTTCCACCATCACCCGGCCTGAAAATTGCAGGATATATGCCTGCATAAGTTGTCCTGAAAAAATACAGGCAGATGGGATATTCGGTATACAGACTATTCCGGGAGGATTATATGCTGTTTTTCTTCATAAGGGCCCTTATAAAGAATTAGATACATTATACTGTAATATTTACCGTAACTGGATAACAGAAAGCAACTATCACCTAAGAGATACCTGCTTTTTTGAAAAATACCTCAACTCTCCGGATGTAGTTCCCGGAGAGGAGTTACTGACAGAAGTCTATATACCCATAGATCATGGATAATTACAAAAGAATTATCCATGATCCATTTTTAAAGTGCTTTACGCAAAAAGGTGATAAAGTTTGCATGTAGGATATTATTAATATCTTCATCACTATATTCCTTGTTTTTCAAGAGCTCCGGAACTTTTTGCAGATCTGCGATCGTGGTAAGGTCATAAGGACACTGTTCACTACCAAAAGCACCATCCAGATCACTACCGATACCGGCATGGTGGGTATTTCCTGCTAACTGGCAGATATGGTCAATATTATTGGCCATAATCTCCATCGAACAGTTCATTCCTTTAGGTGTAGATGTTCCCCGGATCCAGCCGGGAACCATCATCCAGGCATCCAGGGCAACACCAATCACTGCATCCCGTTCAATCAATGCCCGGATCATCTCATCACTGAACTGACGGTTATGATCCACAAACTTCCGGCAGTTATTATGGCTGGCCCAGACAGGACCTTTATACAGGTCCATCGCATCCCAGAAGGCATCATCACATAAATGAGTAACATCCAGGATCATCCCCAGCTTATCCATCCGTGCCAACAGGTCACGTCCCATCGCATGTAGTTTTCCACTGGAATCCGTGCCATTTGCATATCGTCCCGGACCATAATGAGCAGGTCCAACCGCACGCAGGCCATAGTTGTAAGCTCTCTCTACATACTCTGCAGAAACAAAAGAGTCTGCTCCTTCTATACTTAGCACATACCCAATCGGTTTGTAATCATTGGGAGTGCCATCATTCCACTTAATTAAATGGGCTTCCAGTTCCTCTTTATTCCGGATCATGGTCATATGCCCATCCTCTTCCATGGCTTTATACCAGGCAAGTTGTCCCTGTGTCTGCGCCCAGGCCTGTTCAGGAGAATGCCATCCGGGTAATGGATTATCAGGAGCTACATACCGGCCGATCTGAGTAGCTATTACCAAACCGACATTCCCTTTCCTTAACTCAGGAAAAGAGGTGGTTGCCCTACCCCGGTCCGGTTTGTCTGTCATCCCTTCTTCCCGGCGGTTGATTTCTTCCACGGATTTCCGCAAATCACGGTTCCATTCCAGCGCATTCATGCTAAGATCCAGATGCGCATCTACTATTAATGGTTGTTTCATTTTTTTAGTAATTGGTAGATAGTAGTTAGTAGAATATAGAAGCAATGAATACTATATTCTTTTGTCTACCAACTACTAACTACTATCTACCAACTACTAACTACTATAAATTAATACATCTATTCCGTGCCACCACATGCCACGTTCCCTGGACTTCGTGAGCACGGATTACATAAGCTTTATCATAGAGGGCAACCGTTGGACAGATATGGACAGGAACCCCATATAAAACAGATCCTACCGGGTATGCTTCTTTATCAGGTACCTGGAGAACTAAATGTTCCTCACTCTGTGCAATAGGTATTACATCCGGAGCATTCAGAAAATGAACCCGGGGTAAAGGATTTTCAGCAGCGACTGATTTATGTCCCAGATCAATACAAATATGCTGGTTATCTATTACCGAAATCACCAGGCTAACAACCAGGGCGGCATATTGAAACGGCAAATCTGCCAGTAAATGGCTGTATCCCCAGTCCCAGAAAACAAAAGTACCCGGACTTACCTCGCTATGAGGCCGGTGAATATGCATCGGGAAAGTAGGAGTTCCTCCCATAACAATTACTAAAGGATAATCAAACCAGGGTTGGATTTCCCGGAAAACGTTCTCCGCGGCAGTAAATGAAATATCACTGTTCTTTTGTCTTTCTATAGGATCTTCATCATGAATATGTCCATCGTATCCATGCAACCCGGCTATCCGTAAAGAAGAGAATTCCCGAATCTTCCGAATAAACTCCGGAGCTTTCTCCGGTAAGATTCCGGTCCGGTTCATGCCCACATTCAGGTCTATAAATATCCGGATAACCACCCCTCTTTTCTGTGCTTCCTGATTAAGTTGAAACGCATTTTCCGGATGATCCACCAGGCAGGAAAACAAGGATTCCGGATAGGTTTCCATTAAATCAATTAACCGGCTTAGTTTAGGACCCACTGGATGATAAGCAAGTAGGATATCGGGTGCACCCGATATAGCCAGCATTTCAGCTTTCGAAATAGTCGCACACTTAAATTTAGTAATCCCTGCGGAAAGCATCATCCGGCAAACCTCATCCATTTTATGGGTTTTCACATGCGGACGTAATATGGAGACTCCTCCGGCGATTTCCTTTACCAGCCGGATATTCTCCTCTATCCTTTCCGGATAAACCAGCAAAGCCGGCGTATCTATCCGGTCTATCTGTTTAACCTGATACCATTCCTGCATATGTAATAGGATTAAAAGTTAAAAGAGTTCAAACAATGCTTCTATTTCAACCGGGATATTATCCGGCAACGAACCGAACCCTACGGCACTCCGTACTCCTACTCCGTTCTCTTCACCCCATACGGAAGCAAATAATTCACTACAACCATTGATGATATATGGATGCTTCTCAAATTCAGGAGTACAATTTACCATTCCCAGGACTTTAATCACTCGCTTAACCTTATTCAGACTACCTAAATTCTCTTTTATAGTAGCCAGCATCGTCAACCCAACCTGCCGGGCAGCCAGTTTGCCTTCCTCCTGGGTTAACTCCCGGCCAATACGACCGATGATCAATGTTCTGTCATTCTGTACCGGTCCATGTCCCGAAAGATACAAATATTTGCCATCGATCAGACAAGGTTTATACACCCCTAATGGTTTGGGGGCAGGTGGTAAAGACAATCCTAATTTTTCAAATTGTTCATCTGCGTTAAACATAGCGTTTTCTTTTAATAAATAATTATATGAATAGATTTAATATCAATACTCCGGCTAACCCTGCGACAGAGACAATCGCTTCCATGACAGACCAGGATTTCAATGTATCTTTTATACTCAGGTTAAAATATTCTTTAAACAGCCAGAAACCTGAATCGTTCACATGCGAAAACATCAGGCTACCTGCTCCTAAAGAAAGTACCATCAGGTTGGGATTAACATCCGCCTGTGCAATCAGTGGCATAATAACACCGGCAGCTGTTAAAGCAGCAACTGTAGCTGAACCGACACATCCCCGGATAATAGCCGCTATCAACCAGCCCAAAATAAGAGGATGGATAGGTAGTTGTTGTAAAGCAACAGCCAAATCCTGACTGACTCCACTGTCCTCCATCACCTGTTTAAAGATCCCGGAACCGGCAATGATCAGCAGGATCATAGCAATATCTTTCACGGCATCCGTATAAATATCCATCACTTGCTTAATACTTCTTCCCTGACGGATCCCCAGCGTATAAGTAGCCACTAACAAAGCAATCAGCATCACCACTGAGGGAGCACCGACAAAAGCAATCACAGAAGCAACTTTTTCAGGCATATCCGGAAAGCCATACGGAATAACGGTCACCAGAATTAACAGAAAAACCGGTAGAGTAGCTGTAATCAGACTATTGGCTTTACCAGGTATATCAAACGCAGAAACCTCCTCCTTTTGTTCAAAAAGTTTTAACGGACCTGTCTGGATATTTTTTAAGCTCCGGGCAAATACCGGACCTGCCAGAATAATAGCCGGAATGGCTACACACATACCCAAAATCAGGGTAATCCCCATATTGGCCTGAAATAATCCTACCAAAGCTACCGGAGACGGATGAGGAGATAAGTACCCATGCGTAACTGACAAAGCAGCCAACATAGGAAGCCCGGTATAAACCGCCGATAATTTATATTGATTGACCACTGAAAAAATCAGCGGCACCAATAACACAAATCCAATCCCGTAAAAGAGAGGAATACCCACAATAAACCCGGTTATCATTAGCCCCCCATTGAATATATTTAGTCCCGAACAGATCGACCATAACAGAAGCGATTTTCTGTGCTGCACCACTCTCTGCAACCAATTTCCCCAACATAGCCCCAAGTACAATAATCAGGGTCAGGCTTCCCATAATACTACCTACGCCTACATCTATAGACTGAGGCAATTTTTCCAGGGGGATTCCTAAAGCAATCCCAGCCACAATAGAAGTAACCAGAAAAGAAATAAAAGCATCCACTTTAAAGTAAGAAATCAAAACGATCAATAGGGCTAAACAAAGGATAACAATAATAAAAGTCATCGTTTTTTTAGGATATTAGAATTAATACTGTGTTTTTTATCTATAGTTATTCAGTTTCACAAAGTAAACATTATTTTTTAATTTCCAAGAATAATGGTGACATGAATCCACATTTTTATGTTTTACAAAAAGAACCCCTGGAAATATTGTGCCTGACGGAATACAGAAAATCATTTATTTTTGTTTCTTTGTAAGAGATTATAAAAACCAACGCCCATGAAGTTTTTTGACTTTACCTGGAATTTGCCTATTACGGATCCTACCTGGATATTCTTTCTTGTATTGATCATTATTCTGTTTGCGCCTATGTTCCTGAACAGGTTGCGAATCCCTCATATTATCGGGATGATTCTGGCAGGGATAGTGATCGGAGAAGACGGTCTGAATATTCTGGTAAGAGACAGTAGTTTTGAACTATTCGGTAAAGTCGGTCTGTATTATATCATGTTCCTGGCAGGTCTGGAAATGGATTTGGAGGACTTTAAAAAGAACCGGATAAAAGGGCTGGTTTTCGGCTTACTGACCTTTTCAATCCCGTTAGGATTAGGGATCTGGAGCAGTATGGAAATCTTAGGATATGGATTAACCACGTCCATCTTACTCGCCAGCATGTATTCTTCCCATACACTTATCACCTACCCGATCGTTAGCCGGTACGGCCTTTCCCGTCTCCGGTGTGTGAGCATCACGATCGGAGGAACAGTCGTGACAATGGTACTGGCCCTGATTATTCTGGCAATTATTTCCGGTATCTATAAAGGAGAGATCAATCAGGCATTCTGGATTACCCTGACAGTCAAAATATTTCTGGTCACTTTCTGTCTGGTTTATTTTCTTCCCCGTATCGGCAGGTGGTTTTTCCGCACCTATGATGATAACATCATGCAGTTTATCTTCGTGCTGGCCATGGTTTTTCTCGGAGGAGGATTATTCGAGTGGGCCGGAATGGAAGGGATTTTAGGAGCCTTCCTGGTCGGGTTGGTACTGAACTGGATGATTCCTAATCTTTCTCCGTTAATGAACCGGTTGGAATTTGTAGGTAATGCCCTGTTTATTCCTTATTTCCTGATTGGGGTCGGAATGATTATTGATATTCAGTCCCTCTTCACCGGTGGAGAAGCCTTGAAAGTAGCGATTGTCATGACTATTGTAGCCACTTTCAGTAAATGGTTAGCAGCCTTTACTACCCAGAAATGTTTTCATATGCATAAAGATGAGCGGGGGCTGATGTTCGGGCTTAGTAACGCCCAGGCAGCTGCAACCCTGGCAGCCGTGTTAATAGGAAACAAAATTGAAATTGCTCCGGGAGTGATGTTGTTGAATGATGATGTATTAAACGGTACAATCGTTATGATCCTGTTTACCTGTATCATTAGTTCTTTTGCAACAGAACGGGCCGCTCAGAAATTAGCTATGAGTGAAGAAACAGAAAGCCTGTCTGAAAAACCGGCAGAAGAAGAAAAGATATTAATTCCCGTAGCGAATCCGGATACGATTGAAGAATTGGTCGGAATGGCTTTATTAATGAAGAATCCGGTTAAAAAAGATGGCATAATGGCCATCAGTATCATCAACGATAACAATGATACGGACGCAGGCAAGGCACGAAGCAGCCGGTATCTGGAGCAAACAGTTAAGATAGCGGCAGCAGCAGATGTAACCGTAGACACAGCGATCCGGTACGATGTGAATATCGCATCCGGCATTATTCATAGTCTCAAAGAATATAATGCCACTGAGGTGGTGATCGGACTCCACTGGAAAGCTAAGATTGTGGATACCTTCCTGGGAACTATGACGGAAAACCTGCTGAAAGGAACCTACCGGCAGGTAATGATTGTTAAACCCCTGATGCCGGTGAATACACTGAGAAAAATTATTGTCGTCGTTCCTCCCAAAGCTGAATTTGAAGCAGGCTTTTATAAATGGATTGAAAGGGTTTGCCGGATAGGCCGCCAATTGAGATGCCGTGTCCATTTCTTTGCTCATCCGGATACGATCCTATATATGAAAGACTATATCCGTAAAAAATATGCCAGTGTCCATAGTGAATATTCGGAAATGAATAACTGGGATGACCTGTTGATCATATCCAATAAAGTTAATTATGACCATTTATTAGTGATCGTTACAGCCCGCAAAGGATACCTTTCCTACGATAAATCGTTTGAACGCCTGCCATCACAAATAACCAAATATTTCAGTAATAATAGCCTGATGGTAATCTATCCGGAACAACATGGAGATCCGGACGAAATCTTAACGTTCTCTGATCCATGGTTAGGCAATGAATTCCAAACCTATGAACGGTGGGGACGCTGGTTCACCAGGTGGTATAAAAAGAAACCGAAAAGGGGATCCTGATCAGGATCCCCTTTGTATGTTGCGGAGGCAAGACTCGAACTTACGACCTTTGGATTATGAGCCCAACGAGCTACCACTGCTCCACTCCGCGATATAGTGGCAACCATTTCCGGATTGTGAGTGCAAAGATATATATTATATTCTATATTTCCAAACAGAAAAGTAGTAGTAAAGGGTTAAAATAGTAGAGAACGCTTTTCCCCAATCGGTCAGGGAGTATTTATTACATACAAACTTTTAATCTCCAATACTATTCCAATACCCTTTACTACAAGATCTTCCTTATTTAATTTCAATTGTTTTTTCTTATCTTCCGGAACCTTTTCCATTTTAGGTAAAATAATATCCAGTACACCATTTTTTTGTACAGCTTCTATTTTATCCGTATCAATATTTTCCGGCAAAGAGAAACTACGATAAAAAGAAGAAGAGCGGAATTCCTGGCGCAATACCTTATCTTTATCTTCGTCTCCATCATTTTTAGTCTCTTTTTTCCCGGATATGGTCAGAATATCATTATCCACTTTGACCTGAATATCCCCTTTATCATATCCGGCAGCCAAAATCTCCAGTTTATATTCTTTATCATTCTCCTTCACATTCACCGCCGGCAGGTCCGCCTCTGTAAAATTATTGAAGAAATCATTATTCCAGTAACGATTAAAGAAAGAAGATAATACTCCGTTTTCTTTATCATTTCTTCGCATCAGATTAGCCATAATTCTTTTCTTTCAGTTTTAGTTAATACTACTTTTTACCTTTCAGGTAGTCATCAAACACCCTTTTTTACTGATTTGTTTAAACAGAAACTATTAAACATTGTGAGAGAAGATTTAAATTACAAATAAAAAAATATCCTAACTTCCCTTAACTATTATATATTTGCAGCACAAGAGATAATATATGAATCAAACAAACACCCCATCCTCTATTAATTATACCATCCTCTTCATTATATGTATGGCCTCCTCACTGGTCCCCTTTACAGGATCAGCGCTGAACCTGGCTCTCCCTTATATCAACCAGTCATTAGATCTGGATGTAGTGACTTCAGGATGGATTCCCACAGCTTATATTTTATCGACAGCCATTTTCCAGGTACCTTTTACCCGGATAGCCGATATGGTAGGAAGAAAAAAAAGATATTTCTCACCGGTGTACTGATTTTTACGCTCTTCTCCCTGTTGAGTGGATTAGCGCAATCTGGTCTGTCACTTATCATCTATCGGTTTTTAGCCGGTACCGGAAGTGCCATGATGTTTGGCACCAGCATTGCTATTCTTACGGCATCCATGCCTGCCCATAAACGGGGACAAGTATTAGGAATCAATACAGCAGTGGTATATGCCTCTTTAGCGGCAGGACCTCTCTTAGGAGGTCTGTTAACCCAGTATCTGGACTGGCAAAGTATCTTTTTTGTCTCCGCCGGAATCGGATTAATTGTGTATATCGGTGCCTGGATAGCGATTAAAAAAGAATGGAAAGAAGAAAAGAAAACGTCCTTTGATACGATCGGAGCTTGTTTATATGCTCTGGGATTACTGGCGTTGATCTATGGCTTCACCGAATTACCCTCAACAAAAAGTTTGCTACTGATCCTTACTGGAATTCTACTATTGACTGGATTTGCCTATTATGAAAAAAGACACACACATCCGGTTTTCAATATTCATCTGTTCCTTTCCAACCGGGTATTCAAATTATCTTCTATTTCCGCACTGATCAATTATTCCGCCACTTCCGCCATCGCTTTTATGCTGAGCCTATACTTACAATATGTACGTGGATTGACACCCCAGGATGCCGGCTTTATTCTAATTTCCCAGTCAGTCGTTCAATCTGTTGTCTCGATCGTTTCCGGTAGATTATCCGACAGGTTTTCGCCGACTCTGTTAGCCACCTCCGGCATGGGAATTATTGCCGCGGGATTAGTAGGATTATGCTTTCTCCATGAGAACACCTCCTACATTTATCTGGTCGGATTACTGATGATCCTCGGACTGGGATTCGGGACTTTCTCCTTCCCCAACACCAATATCATCATGAGCTCAGTAGAGAAAAAAGATTACAGCATGGCATCCGCCACCACCGGCACCATGCGCCTGACCGGACAAGCCTTCAGTATGGGTCTCGCGATCATGGCCATTTCAATGTATGTAGGAAACATCCAGCTCTCTCCTGACGCACATACCCAACTCATGTCCAGCATGCGACTGACGTTTAGTATTTGTAGTGGGTTGTGTTTAGTTGGGATGTATATGTCTTCTGTGAGGGGAAAGAAATCTTAATAAATTCCTGCATTTTACCACATAAAAATCATAGAAACTATGTTGATTAATTGCAAAACATATGCAATATTCATTTTTTTAATAAAAAAAATGAAACAAAATGACTATTCATTATATTTATCCCCCTTTCTGCACATTTATTTTTTATTTATAAATAAAATACATATTTTCGTTTTAAAAATATGTATTTTACTAAACCTATTAAATTATTTGCAAATATTTAATTAAGAGAGAGTATTTTAAAGTTATTAATTAAAATTCAACTTATCATAAAAAGAATTATTTACTCTTTAGTTTTATTAATTTGATTTCTGTTTAATGTTTTGCTCAAGGAATCTCAGGAACAACTACAAGCCTTAAAACAGGAACAAACTACACTTTCCGATCTACAGTTACAACGGGAACTAATTATGTTTGGGAAGTAGGGCCAAGTTTAAGGATTGTTTCCGGGCAAGGAACTCCAACTGTTGTAGTTACTCCCAGTCTGACAACCACAGAATGTGATGTAACCTATTTAAATTTATATTATAATATAAACTCCACAGGTTGGTCCATTGGTTTGAAAAACATATTAATTAATGTAACACAAGATTTATCAGCAATTAGTGGCCCCAGTCAACTGAATATACCTGCTGGAGAGATTTTTGCATCCGGTGTTTACTCAGTTACACCCGTTTTTTCCAGCAGAGCAGGTAGCTATACATGGACCCTAGAGCCAACATCAAATGAAACACCGGATAAACGAGTTCGAATATTCCCAAACCGGAATAAAGTGACAGTGGATGCTTTTGAACCCAACATACACACACTTACCTGCACGGTTTCTTCTCCATGCGTAACCGGGATTGTTACCAGAAGCATAAGAATAACAGTGAGACAAGGACGTAGTTTATCACTTGCTAACAATGGAGGAAATGTCTTCAGTTTTATTTATACTGATAATACATTTACTCCGGCAGATTATCAAACAAGTACACTGGTAAGCTATACATTAATAAATGCACTCACAGGAACTATTGCAGCAAAAGGTAAAGTTGATTATAAAGGAGGAAGCCTTGACTTTAATAATATTCCTAAAGGAGTATATATCTTAAAATTAGATATTGATAAATATACTATTGAAAATCAAAAAAATAGTAATCCGATAATAAGATTCAGGAATTATTTTATGGCTCAAAAAGAAATAAAACAGAGTTATCTATCTTTTTAATCCCAATAAAAAAGGCTGTCTCAATATGAAACAGCCTTTTCTTATTTAAAATAATATTTTTACTAATCAATAAACACCAGTGCGTGTATCCCACCACATTTGCTTTCCCCAAAAATCATCTACTACCTCTGCTTCAAATGGAGCATTATTAGCACCATTCAGATTTCTTTCCGTATTAGGATAAGGAGAACGGAAAGGAGGAACATTATGGTTTTCATATTTTGCAGCACGTCCTGGAGCAATATACAATTCTTCAGGTACTCCGGTACGACGATATAAAGACCATCCCTCCATACCTTGTTTAAACATAGCAACCCACTCTTCATACCACAATTGTTTGATATCACCAGTAAACTTACCAGGTCCTGCCAAATAGGCTTCTGCATCGGCTGTGCTAACTTCATTTTCTTCCATAGAGAACTGAATAGCTTTTGTATAAGCTTCTTCAGCAGTAATACCACGGGTATTATATCCTAACATAGCAGCTTCTGCAATATGAAAATAGACTTCTGCCACACGCATGTAAGGTGAAAAACCTCCAAGATCCTGTCCATACTTATATCCCCATACAGAATAGTTTTTAGTTACCGGACTGGATGCTGCACCAATGGTATATCCTCTGTATAAAGGTTTTCCATCGTCATAATCTGCATCTCCTTCTATTTGACTACTCGGAGTTGGAGTAAAATAAACACCAATACGAGGATCTACATTTTCATTCATTTTATCTACCATTACGTCCGGAGCACAAAATTCAAGGGTACGAGTACGGTAAACATCTGCGATGGGCTCATAATAAGCACTATTTCCTGCTAACCACCAGAAAAAGGCATTATCATCATTAGATTCCATTACAGGATATTTATCCGGATTTCCTAATACTTCTTCGACTGTTTCCTTTGCTAAAGCAGGACTTACTTCTGAAATTCGGATTGCCAAACGTAAGCGTAAAGAGTTACAATACTTTTGCCATTTTTCTGAATCTCCATGAAATAACAAATCTGTCGATGCGTTTGCTACATCTCCTGTAACAATAATAAATCCGTCAGCAGCCTCTTTCAATTTTGCTAACAAATCAGGATAGATCTCTTCCTGAGTATCATAAACAGGAGTTAAAATACCTTCAGCTAATTTACCTGCCTCTTTACAAGGAACATCTCTCCAACGATCTGTTGCAATTTGAAACAAATGCACTTCCATTACCAGTGCCGCATTATATAACGCTTCGTCCCCGCTCGCTAAAGAACGTTCCCGAACATCCCGAAAATTTACAACTGATTCATATAAATAACGCCAGTTTGAATCCTGCACACCTGGACGGAATTGATATTTAGCTTCATCAATATAGTTCATTTTAGATACATAACCACAGAAAGTCATAGGCTCATCCTGAGCAAACCAACGGTCATACAAAGTATAAGAAGTCCAGTATAACGCTTGAGCAAAAATATTTTCTCTGGGTGCTTCTACAGGCCTGTCCGGATCTGTATTTATATCTTCAAACGAATCCGTACATCCTGTAATCAATAACGCACTCATTATCAAAAGAGACGCTATAATATTATTCATATATTTTTTCATAAAATACTTTTCTAATTAATTTAACATAAACTTATCAGAATGTCAGATGTAATTTAAGACCGAAACTACGGGTAGGAGGATAAGAATTAGACTCCATTCCAACACCTGTATTATCAGCATACATAGTAGTTTCCGGATCCAAATTAATCAGATTGGATTTATGAGTCCACAATAAAGCTAAATTAGTCCCGATCAAAGAGATACGTGCATTATTAATATATTTGGTTCTAGCTAAAATAGATTTAGGAAAAGTATAAGTAATATAAGCTTCGCGCAATTTAAGGAATGACCCGTCGATGATAGACATTTCAGCTATTGTGTAGTAGTTTTCAAAAAACTCCTGTGCACCAACAGCTACATCATTCACTTGTCCATCTGCATTTTTAAAAACTTTATCAGTCATATAATTCTGACCTAATACAACTCCATTCTCACGTAAATCCCCTGCAGCAGTAAAATCATATACTCCTGTATACGCACCAAACATCTGACTTACAGAAAAAATATCTCCTCCTCTACGGTAATCTAAAAGGAATCCAAGAGTCCACTCTTTATAAGAGAATTCATTTTTCAAACCAGCTAACCATTTAGGGGTTACATCCCCTATTTCTCTTGAGGATTCATATACAGGCATTCCATCTTCTACTAGAATAGAACCATCTTCATTATAAACAAATCCGGTACCTACTAATGTACCCCAGCTTTTGCCAGGCATTGCATAATTATAAACACCCCAGTTATTATAAATAGTATACGCATCCAGTGTCTGTCCTGTAACAGGATCAGTATACAAGTCAATAATTTTACTTTTATCTTTAGACCAGTTTAATGTAGCAGTCCAGTTAAAACCTTTTGAATTTTTGATGATGTCACCGGTAATCTGAAGTTCCGCCCCTTTATTACTTACTTTACCTGCATTTAATAACATTTTATAATACCCGCTGGATGCAGCCACATTAGACTCCATAATCTGGTCAGTAGTTACTCTTTGATAGTAAGCTGCATCCAGACGTAAACGATTATTTAACAAACTGGTTTCCAAACCAATTTCCCAGGTTTTTACCATTTCAGGACGTAAACTAGTTGGAGGGAAAGTATTTGGATTATAATACAAAGCAGTTCCATCAAAAGAGTCTTCTCTGGCAGTATAATAGAAACCAATTTTATAAGGATCTGTCGCCGAACCAATTTTAGCCCAACCACCCCGAAGTTTCAGGAAATTCAACCATTCCGTATCCGCTAAACTTTCAAAAGTTTCTGTCAGAATCCAGCTTCCACTGAACGAAGGATAGAAGAATGAATCCTCAATCGTTGAATCCCAGTCATTACGAACACTAATATCTACATAGAACTGGTTCTTCCAGCCTAATGATGCATTTGCATATACGGAATTGGCTCGACGTGCTAAATGCGTTTCAGCAACATAGGGACTTCCTAATGCATTAGAAACTGTATATAATTCAGGAACTACTAAACTTGCGGCTCCTAATATTTTGTTATAAAATCTGTTATCACGATAATTCGCACCAGCTAAGACATTTACATTCAAGTCACCGAAATTCTGGTTGTAATAAGCAATAAAATCTGCGTTGAATTCAGTCTGATTACGAACATAATTATAGAAATAACCATCAGGATAATCCGTACTCCAGGCAGCAGTTGAATTTTGATCGGAAGCATAATGGTCAAGACCTAAACGACCTTCAAATTTCAACCATTCAGTCGGTTTATACCAAAGAGAGGATTTTCCATACATACGATCCCGGGTATAACTATTCAGATTTTTATATACTACCCAGTATGGGTTAGTAGCATACTCTTGCTGCCAGTTATAGTGAGTATATTCACCGAATTCATCTTTCTGATCCCAATTGTCTTTCAGAGATTTCATATTAACCTGACGTCCAAACCACTGACCAATAGTTTGCATGACATTTCTTCCGTCATATCCATTACCTGGCAGGTTATCACTTGCCGTATGCACATAATTCGCAGAAAGATCGAAATCAATATATGGATTTACTGTGAATCTGGAACTAACAGAAGCAGCATAACGTTTCTGATCTGTATTAGGAATAGTTCCTTCCTGTCCACGATAAGAAAGAGAAGCACGCGTAGAAGCATGTTCTGAAGTAGAGGATACAGAAACTGAATGGTTGGTAGAATATCCTAAACGGAAAAAGTCTTTCACATTATTAGGATTTGACACCCATGGAGTTGCCTGCCTTACGCCATTCACAATCGGACTATCAAACTGAGGAATCATTAAACCAATATCCAGACGAGGCCCCCAGGATTCATCCATGTCTTCATTTACCCCATTACCAGCACCATCAACATACGCAAAACCTCTTTCTAATGCAAAATATTGATAACTTTCTCCACTAAGATCACTATGCTTCCAGTCCCACTCAGATCCTCCGGAACCCTGTCCGTATTTATTCTGATATTTAGGAATATTATAAATCTGATCTACTGTAAAATCTCCATCATAAGATACAGTAACGCCTCTGTCTCTTTTTCCGGATTTAGTAGTAATAAGAATTACTCCATTACCAGCCCGCATACCGTAAAGAGCAGCAGATCCCCCTTTCAACACAGAGATAGACTCAATGTCATTCGGGTTAATATCATTGAGACCCGAACCAATATTTACAGCAGACGCATAACCATTATCATTAATAACAGGCACACCATCTATTACGATCAGCGGTTGGTTGTCATTAAAAGAAGAGTTACCACGGATCACAATGTTTTGGGAAGCTCCTACCTGACTACCCTGTGAGGTAATCTGAACCCCAGCCACTTTACCGGATAAAGAATTCGCAACATTCATTTGTCCCGCCTGAGTTAATTCATCCGATTTAACTTCCTGCAATGCATATCCTAAGGATTTCTTTTCACGGGAAATACCCATAGCAGTTACTACTACTTCATCCAAAGCCTGGAAAGAAGCACTTAATACCACTCTGATCACAGGAGCTACAGCCACTTCCTGAGGTTCCATACCTACATATGAAACGACCAGAGTCTGTGCTGAACTTGGTACATTCAAAGAAAATGTACCGTCATAATCTGTCACTGTACCTGTAGTTGTTCCTTTCACAACCACAGATGCACCAATAATTGGTTCACCGTCATCACCCGATATAACAGTACCTGTTACACTGGTCGTTTGAGCGGTAGCCAATCCCATACTTAATACAAGGCAAAATAAAAGATAAGTCAACTTTTTCATAGACACACTTTTTTGTTTAACTTATGAATTAAAAAACTAATTTTACTATTTTTTCAGCGTATTTATATGACCAAAATAATTGCAAAGCTAATAAAAAAATTAAAAACACCACACTAAATGAACTAAAATTTATAATTATTAGCTCATTTGCATCAAAAGGACAAGAATATCACCTTAACAAGGATAAAATTCTTATGGAATGTTAATTGTAGGCAATGCGGAATATAGTATTTCACCATTAGTAATTCTTTACATATTTACTCTACACACCATATATTTAAACCAGATTAGTTAAAACCGATAAACCAATTATGAATTTTAGCTTTTTGTATAGAGAAATATACATTTATAGCGATTTTTTTGCAAAAGTAACAGTTCTGGAATAAAAAACAATAAAATCATAGGCTTTTTTCAAAAAAAACGACATTTTAACACATTCCACTCTATATATAGATTAGTTCAGCACAGACTTTGATCGTTTCATACGTAGGAATGGAGCCTCAGGAAGTGGCTGTAGTTCCTGTGATCAGAGTGGTGTTAAATGCTTCTTTCCAGGCTTTGGATGAAGTAGTAGTAACTGCGATAGGGATCTCAAAAGAGAAAAAGGCATTAGGGTATGCCGTACAGGATGTCAAAGGGGATGAACTGACGCAGGCTGCCAGTACGAACCTCGCCAGTGCTTTACAGGGGAAAGTATCCGGCGTAGAGATCTATCCTTCTTCAGGTATGCCTGGAGCTTCTGCAAAAATTACCATCCGTGGTTCCCGTTCCTTCAGTGGAGATAATACTCCCTTATACGTAGTGGATGGCATGCCTATTGCCTCTACTTACGATAAAGGAACAGGAAACTCCGTAACAGGTGCGGATTATTCCACCCGTGCACTCGATATTGATCCGAATGATATTGAAAGTGTAAATATCCTGAAAGGACAGGCAGCCTCTGCTCTCTACGGTATGCGTGTATCCAACGGGGTGATTATTATTACTACGAAAAGCGGGAAAGGTGTGCAGAAAGGAAAACCTCAGGTAACGATCAATACCAATGTAGCATTTGATAAATATTCCACTTTGCCGGATCTGCAAAGTGAATATGCACAGGGAACCCGTTCCAATACGGCCAATGGCTATGACTATATCTATAGCCCGTATGCTTCAACTACCTGGGGACCTAAAATTTCCGAATTGGCAAATGATCCTACCTATGGAGGAAATACGAACAATCAATATACACAGGAATACGGTACACAAAGCGGAAAATATTATGTCCCTCAACGGGCAGCCGCCGGTTTGGATCCCTGGGCAACTCCACAGGCCTATAACAATGCGAAAGACTTTTTCAATACAGGAGTCACCTGGAGCAATTCCGTAAATGTTTCCCAGGCGACAGACAATGGAAATTATTCTTTCTCCCTGGGGAATGTAACACAAAGCGGTATTGTTCCCAATACAGGGATGGATCGCTACAATGCCCGCCTGTCAGCGGAAACCAAACTGCATACCAACTGGAGCACCGGATTTACCGGCAATTATGTGTATAGCACCATCGATAAACAAAGCGGTGCCAATAACGGAGTAGTAGCGACAGTGTATGGAGCACCTGCCAGCTATGACCTGAAAGGCATCCCCTCTCACATAGAAGGTGACCCGTATACCCAAAACACATTCCGTGCAACCAGTAGTTTTAACGATCCTTACTGGGCAACAGAGAATAATGAATTCAAAGAAGCCACTCACCGTTTCTTTGGGAATAGCTATGTGAACTATACCACCCGTTTTAACACAAGTAACCACCAATTAAATGTGAAATATCAGTTAGGGGTGGATTCTTATACCACAGACTATACAGATTCATACGGTTACGGACATGCCAACGGATATGGTTATATGACCTTGTTCGGATATTCAGTTACTGAAATGAACTCCCTGCTGACTGCAGCCTATACCTGGGATATGAATGATCAATGGGTATTCGATGCGTTGATTGGTAACGAATTTGTAGAAAGAAAAAGAAAATATTACGAAGAATATGGTGAAAACTATAACTTCGGCGGATGGAATCATATTGATAATGCCACTAACTTTACTGCCACAGAAAAGATCAAACGGAAATGGACCGTAGGTAACTTCTTCAGCCTATCGCTGGCATATGATAATATGCTTTACCTAAATGTGACAGGAAGAAATGATAAGGTATCCACCATGCCAAGAGGAAACCGTTCCTTCTTTTACCCTTCGGTTTCGTTAGGCTGGATCTTTACCGAACTGGAACCATTGAAAAATAATATTCTTACTTATGGTAAAGTCCGTGCTTCCTATGCTGAAGTAGGACAGGCCGGGGAATATCTTCCGGATTATTACCGTACACCTACGTATAGCGGTGGTTTTTACAGCGGATATCCTATCACCTATCCGTTTGATGGCGTAACGGCATTTACCCAATACAGTTATGTATATGATCCAAACTTAAAACCTCAGAACACACGGTCGTATGAGTTAGGAGCAGACTTTACTTTCCTGAACGGACTATTCTCTTTAAGTTATACCTATTCACGACAAAACGTACAGGACCAGATCTTTGCAGTGCCGCTGGCCACTTTAACAGGTTCTTCTTATTTTTATACAAATGGAGGGAAACTGCATACTAACGCGCATGAAGTCACGCTGGATATCACTCCTGTAAAAGTTAAAAACTTCCAGTGGGATTTAGGGATTAACTTCTCTAAAATCGGTAATTATGTAGATGAACTGGCAGACGGAGTGGAAAGTATTATGCTCGGAGGATTTGTAGATTTGCAGATCCGGATCAGCGCAGGAGATAAATTCCCGGTTATATACGGTACGACCTATTTAAGAGATGATAACGGGAATATTGTGGTGGATGAACGTGGACTTCCACAGGCCGGAGCACAGGGTGTGATCGGAACCGTATCTCCTGACTTTATCTTAGGTTTCAATACCTCTTTCCAGATACATAAACTACGAATTGCCGCTACTTTTGACTGGAAAAAGGGAGGACAGATGTATGCAGGAACCAATTATACCCTGGACTACTATGGAGTAACGCAACGTTCCGTGGACCTTAGAAATATGGATTATTTCTATTTTGAGAAAGCGGCTGTAAAAGCAGACGGAACTCCTAATGACATTAAGATCAAAGGGATGTTAAGCCCGGATGACGATAACAGCGAGGTAGCTGACGCCTATGATTATCTGAATGCCTTAAGTGGCATTTCCGAAGCGGGAGTTGCTGGCAGCGGATTCTTCAAATTACGGGAATTATCTGCCAGTTATCCTATCTACAAAAAAAGAAATATGGAGGTAAACGTAAGTGCATTTGCCCGCAACATTATTCTATGGTCTGAGCTGAAAGGATTTGATCCTGAAGCAACACAGGGAAATAGCAACATGGCAGGAGGATTTGAGCGGTTCTCTCTTCCGGGGACGTCAAGCTATGGCTTCGGTTTGAATATTAAATTCTAAAAAGTAATTGAAAATGAAACAGACAATTTTTAAATATACACTGGCTGTATTTTTGACTTCATTAGTAGCCGCTTGTTCAGAAGACAAGATGGATGAAGTAAATAAAGATGTCAACCATGTCACGGATGTAAGTGCCAGATATATCCTGACAGATGTCATGACTTCCACCGGCTTTGGCAGTATAGGAGGTGATATGAATTCCTATCTGTCCATCTATATTGAACACGAAGCCGGTGTTCACAACCAGTTCTATAATGCAGAAATTCGCAGTGGTGAACCTTCTTCTTCCAGTACCTTTACAACTTATGGGGAAGTACCTATGCATCCGTAAGAGATATTAAAACCGCTATTAGCAAATGTTCCGAAGGAGGAAACGAAGAAGGAAATGATGTGACATTGGGTATTGCTCAGGTCCTGTTAGCCTACAATGGTGCATTTTTAGCGGATATGTTCGGAGATACTCCCTTTTCCGAAGCCGGGAATTATGAAGATTACCGGACACCAGGAATAGATAGTCAGGAAGAGATCTATAACGAAGTATTTACACTGCTGAATAATGCAATCAACAATCTGCAAAAGGAAGATGTGATCGGTATGGGTTCCTAGGACCTGATCTACGGTGGCAATGCCGGTAAATGGCTCAAAGCGGCTTACGGTTTAAAGGCACGCTATACCATGCACCTGTTAAATCGTAGTGCAGATAAAGACAGTGATCTGCAGAATGTGTTAGAATACATTGCAAACTCATTCGAAGCAGCAGACGATCAGATGTCCCTTAATATCTATACAGGATCTAACCTGAATCCGATGTTTGCTACTTTCTATGCCCGTTTAGGTATTTCAGCGAGTCTGAGTCTGTATAATAAACTGGCAGAAAGAAATGATCCCAGATTAGACCGGTGTTATATGGATCCGGGTGACGAAGTAATCATTACTTCTGAAAACAAAGAAGAGCTGAGTTTAGCGCCTAACGGGGAGGTAACGCAGGGACAACTATTGTATAGCAATTCTATTTTCGTGGCTTCCCAGTCAGCTCCTACTCACCTGTTAAGCTATCATGAACTTTTATTCCTGAAAGCCGAAGCGCTTTATCGCTTAAATAGAGTAAGTGAAGCCAAAAATGCTTTAAAAGAAGCCATCACAGCCTCTCTGGAAAATACGGAAAAAAGCGTACAGGCTTCCCTTTCTTCCGCATACTGGGATATTGACGCAACCGATTCAAAAGCACTGACAGCAAGCATAGCGGAAGCATATTTTGAGAATGAAATATCCGACTTGTTTGATGCGAACCCGCTTAAAGAAATCATGATCCAGAAATATTTGGGATTATGGGGGGCAAACGGTGAAACCGTGGAATCTTATAACGACGTTCGCCGCCTGAAAGCAGAAGGAAATGATGTATATGAACTGATCAATACCAAACCCTTTCCATTGCGTTGCCCGTACGGAACAGGAGAAGTAACAGCCAATCCTGCCGTAAATGCGTTATATGGAGACGGACAATATGTATATAGTAAAAATGTATGGTGGGCCGGAGGTACCCGTTAACAACTAAAAAACTATTACCAGATAACTTATTAACAAGGAGGGGCAGTAGCCTCTCCTTTTTTTATAGATTGTATGGAATCCGGATCAAAAATTCCCTTATTGGATAGTAGGATTTCAATCCATATTAAACAGCAAAAAAACAACTAAAAAATATCTTTATATATATATTATTATAATTAATGTTTATATTAATTACTTGTCGGTCACTGGGACCCCCCATTTGTACGTAATAAGTTC
>JAJQFE010000043.1 GCA_021201295.1 Tannerellaceae bacterium
AACTTCACAGCCACCCTTATTCAATTTAACCAAAACCTTAACTATGAAAAAATTTGCGTTTTTCAGTACAAATATAATTTAGAGGTTTAAATTGTGCAAACATTTCTAACGTATTTTGCAAAAAGTTTACAGGTTTATATTTAATTAACAAAATTAAAGAATGGAGATTCACGATGAGAGCACGGACTTAAAATTTGCCGCTCAGGGAAAAGAAAAATTTTTATTTATCGAAACGTATGGATGCCAGATGAATGTAGCCGACACCGAAGTGGTAGGCTCAATTATGCAGATGGCTGGCTATACGATAACGGACCGGATTGAGAAAGCGGATGCAATCTTTGTAAATACCTGCTCAGTCCGTGACAACGCCGAACAAAAAATCTATGGCCGGCTGCAATACTTCCGGTCACTCAAACGTAAAAAGCGGTCTTTGATCGTTGGAGTGTTAGGCTGTATGGCCGAACGGGTCAAAGAGGAATTGATCAGTAAACACCAGGTAGACCTGGTGGTAGGACCTGACTCTTATATGGATCTGCCCAACTTAGTAGGAGCCGTAGAACAGGGAGAAAAAGCAATGAATGTGGAACTTTCCACTCAGGAAACCTACAAAGATGTCATCCCGTTAAAGATCGGAGGAATCCACATTTCCGGATTTATTTCCATCATGCGTGGATGTAATAATTTTTGTACCTATTGTATTGTTCCCTACACCCGGGGACGAGAACGGAGCCGGGATATGGAAAGTATCCTGCGGGAAGTCCGGGATATGAAGGAAAAAGGCTTTAAAGAAGTCACCCTGCTGGGACAGAATGTAAACTCTTATTTACATACGATGGAAGATGGTACGGAAATCCATTTCCCCGGATTACTGGAAAGGATCGCACAGGAAGTACCGGATATGAGAATTCGTTTTACCACTTCACATCCTAAAGATATGAGTGATGAGACATTAGAGGTGATGGCATCTTATCCTAATGTATGTAAGCATATTCACCTCCCGGCCCAGTCAGGCAGTTCCCGGATATTGAAAATCATGAACCGGAAATATACCCGGGAATGGTATCTGGACCGGATTGCAGCGATTCGAAAGATCCTTCCGGACTGCGCTATTTCCACCGACCTTTTCTGCGGATTCCATTCCGAAACGGAAGAGGAGTATGAAGAGACTCTCTCCCTGATGCGTGAAGTCGGATACGACTCCGCATTCCTGTTTAAATATTCAGAACGGCCGGGAACGTATGCAGCCAAACATCTGGCAGATAATGTGCCGGAAGAGGTAAAGGTTCGCCGGTTACAGGGTATGATCGATTTGCAGAACCAACTGTCGGACGAAAGCAACCAAAGAGATATTGGTAAAACAGTTGAAGTATTGATTGAAGGTTTCTCGAAACGCTCCCGGAAGCAGTTATTCGGAAAGACCGGACAGAATAAAGTGGTTATTTTCGACAAAAAAGAGTACAAAGTCGGTCAGCGGGTAATGGTCAGGATCCATAGTGCTTCTTCAGCTACTTTATTTGGAGAACCTGTAACAGAAGGTTAAAGAAATGTAATTTCTATTGTATTACATAAATTATTTGTTCTTTTGCAAAAAAATTGAGGAATCTGTGTACTCACGGATCTCCCCAATTTATTTAATTATCATTAAAGGCGTGTCTGATGGCAGAAAATAAAAAAACAAATACTGTTTCTTTCTTTAACTCCCGTCTTACTTCTGTAATAAGTATCGCATTGGTACTTTTTTTATTGGGATTGATCTTTTTGATGGGTTTGTTAGGCAATAAGCTATCAGTGTATGTAAAAGAGAATATTTCTTTTTCTATCCTGCTGAAAGATGACCAGAAAGAATCTGAGATCAAAGCCATGCAGAAAAAATTAGATGCGCTTCCTTTTATTAAATCCACAGAATATATCTCCAAGGAGCAGGCTGCCCGGGAATTGGAAGAGGAATTAGGAGAAAGCCCGGAAACCTTCTTAGGATTTAATCCTTTGCAGGCCTCCATCGAAGTAAAGCTATTATCTGAATATGCCAATCCGGACAGTATTCCGATGATAGAAGAAAAAATAAAATCCTACACATCCGTATCCGATCTCCTCTACCGGAAAGACATGATGCAAATGGTGAACGACAATATTAAACGGATGGGGATTATACTTCTGGCACTGGCAGCCATACTTATGGCTATTTCTTTTGTGCTGATCAGCAATACCATCCGGCTACTGATCTATTCCAAACGTTTTTTGATCCACACCATGAAACTGGTGGGAGCGACTTCGGGATTTATCCGGGGACCGTTCATCCGGTATAACCTGGTCAGTGGGATCATTGCATCTATCCTGGCTATACTTCTGTTAATGGGAGCTCTTTATTATCTCCAGCAGGAGTTGGACGGATTTATTGATATGATTGACGTTCCGACGCTGGGCATCGTATTCGGAAGTGTATTCATATTAGGGATTATTCTATCGATCAGTGCGACCTTCTTTGCAGTAAACCGGTATCTCAGAATGGGAATTGACAAATTATACTATATATAAGAAATTAGAATATGGCAAAAAGAGACTTCGCATTGGGTAAAGAAAACTTTATCATTCTTGGGGCTGCGGTTATACTTATTATAATCGGATTTATTTTAATGAGTGGAGGAAGTTCTCCCGACGGAGTATCCTTCAATCCGGAGATATTCAATACACGCCGGATCGTTCTGGCCCCCCTGGTAACCGTAGCCGGATTTGCCCTGGTAGTAGTCGGAATTTTAAGAAACAGTAAGGATAAAGAAATTTCAGAATGAGCGTACTTGAAGCAGTTATTCTGGGAATTATCCAGGGTCTTACCGAGTTTTTACCCGTGAGTAGCAGCGGCCATCTGATTATCGGCAGCACACTGTTCGGACTGGAAGAAGATGAGAATCTGACATTTGCCGTAGCTGTACATGTAGCTACCGTATTAAGCACCATCGTAGTGTTATGGAGTGAAGTTTCTCTTCTTTTTAAAGGCTTTTTCAGTTTCAAATGGAACGATGAAACCCGGATGGTCGCTAAAATTTTAATTTCCATGATCCCTGTCGGGATTGTCGGGGTCTTTTTCAAAAAATATGTAGAAGAGTTATTTGGCAGCGGTATCCTGTTAGTAGGATGTATGTTGTTAGTAACAGCTGCCTTGTTAGCTTTTTCTTACTATGCAAAGCCCCGCCAGAAAGATGAAATATCCTTTAAAGATGCTTTTATTATCGGTCTGTCACAGGCTTGTGCCGTTTTGCCGGGATTATCCCGCTCCGGGACAATGATTGCCACAGGTATCCTATTAGGAAACAAAAAAGAACAGGTGGCTAAATTCTCCTTCCTGATGGTCATCATCCCGATCCTGGGAGAAGCCTTCCTGGATTTAGTGAAAGGAGATTTCTCCGTAGAGACCGGATTAAGTACCGGAGCATTGATGGCCGGATTTTTAGCTGCCTTTATTGTGGGAACATTAGCCTGTAAATGGATGATCAACTTAGTGAAAAACGGGAAACTGATCTATTTCGCTTATTATTGCATTGCCATGGGCCTGTTTGCCATTATCTATTCATTCATTTAACAGACACAGATGGATTTTATAAAAGGGGAGGTCCTCTATTTCAACAAACCCTTAGGATGGACCTCTTTTGATTTAGTAAATAAATTCCGGTATAAACTATCGCGAAAGCTAAAAATAAAAAAAATAAAGGTTGGCCATGCGGGGACATTAGACCCACTTGCCACAGGAGTGATGATCCTATGCACGGGAAAAGCGACCAAACGGATTGAGGAGTTCCAATACCAGATAAAAGAATATGTGGCTACGCTGAAAATAGGCGAAACGACTCCTTCGTTTGATCTGGAAACCGAGATAGATGCTACTTATTCAACTGACCACATCACACGTGAGTTGGTGGAGCAGGTACTACAGACATTTACAGGTACGATTCAACAGGTCCCACCCGTATTTTCTGCCTGCAATGTAGATGGGAAAAGAGCCTATGAACTGGCACGAAAAGGGAAAGAGGTAGAACTAAAATCAAAAACTTTGGTTATTGATGAAATAGAGCTGCTATCCTGTGAGTTGCCAGTCCTTCAAATCCGGGTGGTCTGCAGTAAGGGGACTTATATCCGGGCGCTGGCCAGAGATATCGGGCAGGCATTGGACTCAGGGGCCCATTTAACAGGTCTGGAACGGACACGAGTGGGAGATATCACCCTGGAGCAGTGTATGGACACTGAGGAGATAGACTCCTTTTTGGATAAAATGATAGAAATAGAAGAAAATAAAATAGACGTATGAAGCTTTCAAAATTTAAATTTAATCTTCCGTCGGAGTTAATTGCATTACACCCGACCCATAACAGGGATGAAGCCCGGATGATGGTCATCAATCGTACAACCGGAAAGATTGAACATAAAGTGTTCAAAGATATTCTTGAATATTATGGCAAAGATGATGTGTTCATCTTTAATAACACCAAAGTATTTCCTGCCCGTTTATATGGGAATAAAGAGAAAACCGGTGCCCGTATCGAAGTCTTTTTATTACGGGAACTGAACCAGGACCTGCGTTTGTGGGACGTACTGGTAGATCCTGCCCGGAAGATCCGTATCGGGAATAAACTGTATTTTGGTGAAGATGATTCCATGGTAGCAGAGGTCATTGACAACACTACTTCCCGCGGACGGACGCTGCATTTCCTCTATGATGGCAATCATGATGAGTTTAAAGAGGCTTTATATAAATTAGGAGAAACTCCCCTGCCTAAATATATAGAGCGTCCGGTGGAACCGGAAGATGAAGCCCGCTACCAGAATATTTTTGCTACGGAAGAGGGCGCAGTGGTTGCTCCTGCTGCCGGGCTGCACTTCAGCCGGGAATTAATGAAACGTTTAGAGATCAAAGATTGTAAATTTGCGTTCCTGACGGTTCATTCAGGTTTAGGCAATTTTCGTGAAATCGATGTAGAAGATCTGACCAAACATAAAATGAATTCCGAACAGATGGTCATTAACGCAGAAGTGGTCAAAACAGTCAATGAAGGTAAAGACGGCGGCCATCAGATCTGTGCGGTCGGCACTTCGGTGATGCGTGCGATTGAAACAGCAGTCAGTACGGACGGGCATCTGAAAGAGTTTGAAGGATGGACCAATAAGTTTATTTTTCCTCCTTATGATTTCAGTGCAGCGACCAGTATGGTCACCAATTTCCATATGCCTCTGTCGACCTTATTAATGATGACCGCTTCTTTCGGAGGATATGATCTGATCATGGATGCCTATGAAGTAGCCATTCAAGAGAAATACCATTTTGGGGCTTACGGAGATGCCATGCTAATCCTGGATTAACAGACACAGACACTATGGCTAAGGTTTACCTGGGGTTAGGAACCAATTTAGGGGATAAGCAACATAACTTAAACCTGGCAATCCATAAGATAGAAAAGCAGATAGGAACAGGTGTTTCCCTATCTGCTTTTTATGAAACAGCCCCCTGGGGTTTTACTTCCGGAAACTCTTTTTTAAATGCAGTGATAGAAATAGAGGCCTTACCCTCCCCTTTTGACATACTGGAAATCACCCAACAGATAGAAATAGAATCCGGAAGAGCACAAAAATCGGTGGACGGCATATATACAGACCGGATCATAGATATTGACCTTTTACTCTATGACGAAGAGATCCTGGTTCATCCGCAGCTTACTCTCCCCCACCCGCTGATGACCGAACGGTTATTTGTGATGGAACCATTGGCCGAAATAGCCCCTGAATTGATCCATCCTGTGTTAAAACGTCCTATAAAAGAGCTTTTCATCCAATTAAAACTAAAAAAATAGTTCTTATTTCGGAGAGATATAGCAGAAAATACTATATTTGTAATTATAAATCCATGTGGAAAAATTTGGACAGCTTGCAACCACGGTAAAAAATGCTAAAAAGATGCTTTATCCCGGTATTTCAACCCTCCAAATCATATTCCCTTACTTATTAATTTTTTATTCAATAATTACTACAATGGGATATTTATTCACTTCCGAATCTGTGTCCGAAGGACACCCCGACAAAGTAGCAGACCAGATATCAGACGCATTATTAGATGAGTTCCTGGCGTATGATAAAGACTCGAAGGTAGCTTGTGAAACGCTCGTTACCACCGGTCAGGTAGTGTTAGCCGGAGAAGTTAAATCCAGTGCATATGTAGATGTACAGGAAGTTGCACGTAGTGTGATCGAAAAAATCGGTTATACCAAAAGTGAGTACCAGTTTGAAGCGAAATCCTGTGGTGTCTTCTCTGCCATCCATGAACAAAGTGGTGATATTAACCGCGGAGTGGAGAGGAAAGACGCCTATAACCAGGGAGCAGGTGACCAGGGTATGATGTTTGGGTATGCAACAAACGAAACGGCGAATTATATGCCGCTGGCGCTGGATATTTCCCACAGTCTGTTACAGGAGCTGGCCGCTATCCGTAAACAGGAGATCGAGTTAATGCCTTATCTTCGCCCGGATGCCAAAAGCCAGGTAACGATCGAGTATGACGACCAGGGGAAGCCGTTACGGATTGATACCATTGTGGTGTCTACCCAGCATGACGAATTTATCCTCCCGAATGGAATTACCCAGGAAGAGGCGGACCAGGCTATGCAACAAAAGATAGCAGCCGATATTCAGGCTATCCTCATCCCGCGTGTAAAAGCCTTATACCCGGCGCATGTCCGGGAGTTATTCACTGACCGTATTGTGTATCATATCAACCCTACCGGTAAATTTGTGATCGGTGGCCCACATGGAGATACAGGGTTAACCGGACGCAAGATCATTGTGGATACCTATGGTGGCAAAGGGGCACATGGCGGCGGTGCTTTCTCAGGAAAAGACCCTTCCAAAGTAGACCGTTCGGCAGCGTATGCCGCCCGTCACATTGCCAAGAACCTGGTGGCAGCAGGAGTAGCGGATGAGATATTGGTACAGGTTTCCTATGCTATCGGAGTAGCTACCCCTATGAATATCTTTGTCAATACGTATGACCGGTCAAACGTGCCTTTTACAGACGGAGAGATTGCAGAAAAGATCTGGCATCTGTTTAATATGAGACCGAAGGCCATTGAAGACCGCCTGAAACTGCGGAATCCGATCTACTTGGAAACTGCGGCTTACGGACATATGGGACGTACACCGGAAATGAAAACCAAAACATTTAGTTCCCGGTATAATCCGGCTCCTGTGGTATGTGAAGTCGAACTCTTTACCTGGGAAAAACTGGATTATGTAGATCAGATCAAAGAGGCTTTCGGGCTTTAAGATACAAAAGGCTGTTCTTCCTGAGAACAGCCTTTTGTACTGACAGAAGTCCGGACCTCCTGTTTATTTCTTTTCGAGTGCTTCTTCTTCTACTTCTTTGACTTTACGGAACAGGTCCGAAGCAAAGATAAAGTCATTGAGAGCCTTATTATCAGAAGTAATCACTTCTTCTTTGGTTCCCTGCCATTTCTTGACTCCTTCTTTAATAAATATAATATTCTCTCCGATATTCATTACAGAGTTCATATCATGGGTATTAATGATCGTCGTCATGTTATACTCTTTCGTAATGTCATGGATCAGGTCATCAATCAGTAACGCAGTTTTGGGATCCAGCCCGGAATTGGGTTCATCACAGAACAGGTATTTCGGATTCAGGGCAATCGCTCGCGCGATAGCCGCCCGCTTCATCATCCCCCCACTGATCTCGGAAGGATACAGGTGTTCCGCTTCCGTCAGGTTGACTCTTTCTAAACAAAACTTCGCTCTTTTTTTCCGCTCTTTCACAGAGTCTTTGGAAAACATATCCAGTGGGAACATCACATTTTCCAGTACGGTCATGCTGTCAAACAAGGCGGATCCCTGAAACAGCATACCCATTTCCCGGCGCAATATATTGAGTTCATGTTTGTCCATGCCGGTCAGTTCACGTCCATCATATAAGATCTCTCCGGAATCCGGTTTCATCAACCCAATGATATTCTTGATCAATACGGTTTTTCCGGAACCGCTTCGTCCGATAATCAGGTTGGTCTTCCCGTCTTCAAAGACAGCACTGATATCATTCAGTACAATTCGTCCGTCAAAGGATTTGATGATATGTTTTACTTCAACCATACTATGTCAACATTAATTGGGTTAATATTACGTCGGCCAGCAGGATCATAATACTACTCATGACTACGGCATTGGTACTGGCCTTTCCCACTTCCAGAGCTCCCCCCTTTACGTAATAGCCGAAATAGGAAGCAATGGAAGAAATAATGAAAGCATATACGATGGATTTAACGATGGAATACCAGACATAAAAAGAATTAAAATAGAGCTGTAGTCCATATTCAAAAGAAGCCGGCGTCATTCCGTTACCGGAAAGATGGCTGGCTCCGATCCCACCTAAAATCCCGGTAAACATACTGAAAATCACCAGAACAGGAATAAACAACATCAATCCTGCGATTTTAGGCATGATCAGGAAATTGGCGGAATTCACTCCCATAATCTCCATCGCATCGATCTGTTCGGTTACCCGCATGGTCCCGATTTCGGAAGCAATATTACTTCCTACCTTTCCGGCCAGGATCAGACACATAATAGAGGAGGAAAACTCCAGCAATATGATCTCACGGGTAGTATACCCAATCGTAAACTTAGGGATCAGAGGGGAACTGATATTCAGAGAGATCTGGATCGCAATTACGGTACCAATAAAAACTGAGATAATGACCACAATCCAGAGAGAGTCTAACCCCAGTTTATAGATCTCTTTGACCAACTGCTTGAAGAACATGCTCCAGCGATCGGGAATAGAGATGGATTTTATCATCAATAACGTGTACTCACCTAAACGGTGTAACGATTTCTTCATGCTTTTCTTACTAATTGAACGGTGCAAAGATAGTTAAATCCTCTTCCCCGTGATTCGTTTCGTTTACTCTAATTCCAGTTTACTTTGAAGATAGGCCTTTCTCTGAAGGGCTTTTTCTCTTTCCGTAACCATATTCTCTATATCACTCAACACAGTAGCCAGGTCATAAGTAGCCGCAATCGCCCTTTTATCCCCCTCCGCTATATAAATCGTATAAGGCTTCCCTCCCGTAAATTCAGCTTTGATACGCTCTTTCTCATTAGCATAAATGAATTTGACGGCATCCATTCCTTTATCTCCTTTATAAGTCACCACCTCCGTAGTGCTTCCCAGATCCTCAAACCGGTAGTTTACACCTCCGTCATAGGGAATAACGGCAGTTTCGGCAAACAGTCCGTCCGGTATACTTACTTTCAGGCTGGTATGCTGGATGGGCCGTCCTCCGTAGTATACACTTGCCAGAAACATTTCTCCTTTTTCATTCACCCCGCAGCGGATATAGCAGCGTTGCAAATTCCTTTCCACCGTCTGTTGTTTCCAGATGTAATTACCGACAGGTTGATAGATGCTGTCTTTTTCCAGGACGAACCCTTTGACCAATTTCCGGCATTCTTCTTCTTTGGCAGGAATCATGCTATCACAAAAGGCGATGGTCCGCTCACATTCTTTCAGTTCAATCTGCCGCATCAGTTCCAGCCCGTCTTTCAGGACGTTATATTCTTTCGGATACAGGGCACGGAGACTATCGATCTCACTCTTGGCTGCAAAAAATTCATTCTGCTCATACATCTGACGAGCCTGTTCCAGTCTGGACCTTGCTTCTTTTTTGCTGTTGTTGCATCCTGTCAGGAGACCTGCCAGAAGCACTATACATATCGCTATCTGTTTCATATGGTTGATCTCGTTCTACAGATTACAAATGTACATGATAATCTGAAAACAACCACCCTATTTTTCCAAAAGATACAGAACCGGCTGACTGAATATACAAGAACAACAGGCGGATTTATAAAGTTCGAACACTTTCCGGAAGAGAGATGAAATATATCCGGACAGAAAATGAATAAAATGCAGGAGGTTATTTTATCTTTGCAAACCTAATAATATGAAGGTATATGCTCTGGACTTTTTATATAACACACGGGTTCCGGACCCTTCCTTTTTTATCCGGATGGTTCTTTGATCGTTTGTTAGGAGATCCGGAGACCTGGCCTCATCCGGTAGTGGGTTTTGGTAGCCTCATTTCATTCGGAGAAAAAAGGCTGAACACGGGAAGCAGGCAATTCCTGAAAAGAACTGTATGGGCTATTTTACTGATTACCGGGACGTTTATTTCCTGTGCGGCCCTGCTTTGGCTGGCGGGAAAAATCCATCCGTTACTGGCCAGTCTCTTAACCGGTATAGGTGTTTTTTCTGTCTGGCAGGAAAAACCCTCATTACGGAAGTAAAAGCGGTCTTTGAAGCAGCAGACCGGAGTGTAGAAGCAGGGCGGAAACAGGTGGGACGTATTGTAGGACGGGACACCTCCGGACTTTCAACACAGGAGATTAAAACGGCAGCCCTGGAAACACTGGCTGAAAACCTGAGTGATGGCGTCATTGCCCCGATGTTCTGGTTTGCCCTGTTGGGACTTCCGGGAATGCTGACCTATAAAATGATCAATACCCTGGATTCCATGATCGGCTATACGAACGAACGATATAAAGAATTCGGTTGCACGGCCGCCAGAATAGATGATGCGGCGAATTATCTTCCGGCACGGATCACGGCCTACCTGATGTTAATCGTTTCCGGCAACTGGCATAAACGCCTGTTCCTGGCAGAATTCGGCCATGCACACGCCAGTCCGAATGCTGGATATCCGGAAGCTGCCTTAGCGGCGATCTTAGACGGCCGGTTCGGAGGCGCCCATACCTATTTTGGAGAAGTAGTGGAAAAACCCTTTATTGGTGTCCATGAACGCCCCTTCACGATGGAAGACCTTCAGACAGCGATCCGTGTGAATAACCAGACAGAAATGTGGATGGGCTTATGGGTTTGTGTAATGGTAGCTTTTATATAGTATTCGCATGAAAAGAATTATACTGATCACCGGCGGGCAACGGTCCGGAAAAAGCAGCTATGTCCAGCAATTAGCGTTATCCTTGTCGGACCATCCGGTATATCTGGCCACTTCCCGGATCTGGGACGAAGAACACCGGAAACGAATTGAACGGCACCAGCAGGACCGGGGAAACGAGTGGGAAAATATCGAAGAGGAAAAATTCCTTTTCCGGCATGCCCTGGCAGGGAAAACAATCGTCATTGATTGTGTCACCCTATGGGCTACGAATTTCTTTTTCGACAATGACTCGGATGTGGAACAGTCATTAGCCGAACTGAAAAAAGAATTTATCCAGTTGGTTGCCCAGCCGGCCACCTTCATTTTTGTGACGAATGAGATTGGTTTAGGGGGTACGTCTTCCCATGAGATCCAACGTAAGTTTACGGATCTGTCCGGATGGTTCAACCAGTTTATTGCCCGGCAGGCAGATGAAGTGATCTGTATGTTTAGCGGCCTCCCTATGAAAATCAAATAAAACATATACCATGCAAACGTTTACTATAGAGAAACCAGATCATACGATCAGAAAAGCGCTTGAAGATAAAATCAATGACCTGGCCAAACCCAAAGGGTCGTTAGGCATGCTGGAAGAACTGGCTTTGCAGATGGGCTTAATCCAGCAAACCCTGACCCCCGGTTTACGAAAGCCTGTGAATGTGATCTACTCCGCTGACCATGGGATAGCTGACGAAGGAGTAAGCAAATCCCCTAAAGAGGTTACCCGGCAGGTGATCCACAATTTCCTGAATGGAGGAGCCGGTGTCTGTTTTCTGGCTCGCCAGCATGGCTTTGAATTAAAAATTGTGGATAGTGAAGTGGATTTTGATTTTCCACCTGTCCCGCAACTGATAGACCGAAAAATCAGGAAAGGCACCCGTAATTTCCGGTACGAAGCAGCCATGACCGGGGCAGAAATGGAACAGGCCCTGCGCGCAGGTGCTGACGTGGTGGAAGCGTGCTACCGGAACGGTTCGAATGTGATCAGTTTCGGAGAAATGGGAATCGGAAATACGGCAGCTTCCAGTATGTGGATGACCTGCCTGACAGATATCCCGTTGATTGAATGTGTAGGAGCCGGTAGCGGATTGGACAGGGACGGAGTGAACCATAAATACAGGATCCTGCAGGCTTCCCTGGATAATTATCCGGGTAGTCGGGAAGTGACTGAGGTCATGCGTTATTTCGGAGGATATGAAATGGTAATGGCAGTAGGCGGTATGCTCAAAGCGGCAGAACGAAAAATGGTTATCCTGATTGATGGATTCATCATGACCAACTGTATTCTGGCAGCTTCCCGTCTCTATCCGGAGGTGTTGCCCTACTGCATCTTCGGACATTGTGGGGATGAGGCCGGCCACAAATGGTTACTGGAGGTATTACAAGCACGTCCGGTCTTACATCTGGGGTTGCGGTTAGGCGAAGGTTCCGGCGCAATCTGTACCTATCCTATCGTGGATTCGGCCGTCCGGATGTTCAATGAGATGCATACATTTTCCCAGGCTACGGTAACCAAATACTTTTAAGGAATGTTACAGTTACTTGCCGCCTGCCTGTTTTTTACCCGCCTGCCCTTCTGGAGACTGGCGGAAGTGCCTTCCTCCTGTTTTAAACGGGTAGTTCCCTACTGGCCGCTCACAGGCTGGTTGACTGCCGGCCTTTCCGTCCTGGTCTGGTATCTTTCCTCGCTGATAGTTCCCACCGGGATCGCTTTAGTATTCGCCATCCTTACCCGCTTATTCGTTACCGGCTGCCTGCATGAAGATGGGTTAGCAGATTTTATAGATGGTTTTGGCGGCGATAACAGCCGGGAAAGCATACTAACGATCATGAAAGATTTCCATATCGGAACCTACGGAGTGATCGGATTAATAGGATATTTTACCCTCTTCTACGCACTGCTGGCATCTCTTCCTTTAGAAATAGCCGGTACCATATGGTTAGTCGGAGATCCATTAGCCAAAAGTATAGCCGCCATGACCATTAACCGGTTACCCTATGCCAAAAAAGAAACAGAGGCGAAAAACCAGGTAGTCTATACCCGTATGACCCCCCCTGGAATATGTGATTTGTATATCCGGAGGACTGTTACCCGTATGCTGGTTACCTTCCTATCCGTATGTAGGAGCCGTTTTGTTTCCTGTTGGTACCTGGTTTGTATTAACCGGATTCATAAAAAAAGATACAGGGCTATACGGGAGACTGTTGCGGAGCGGTTTTCCTGTTGTGCGAACTAAGTTTTTACCTGGGAGTCGTTATTTTGTATAACCAACTGTAAAAGTATCCGATGGAATTATATATAATCCGGCATACAGCTGTGGATGTTCCGGCAGGCTATGCCTATGGACAGACCGATGTCCCGTTGAAATCTTCTTTCGAAGAAGGGGCTAAACAGGTCCTGCAACAATTGAGTGGCATATCATTTGATAAGGTCTACACCAGTCCCCTAAGCCGGTGTGTCCGGTTGGCCGGTTATTGCGGATATCCGGATGCCCGTCAGGACGACCGCCTGAAAGAACTGCATTTCGGGTCCTGGGAAATGAAGTCCTGGGATGAAGTTGCAGCCGATCCCCATGCGGCAACCTGGTTTGACGATTGGATGTATGTGTCCACTCCGGAAGGAGAATCTTATATGGACCAATATCACCGGGTCAGTGCTTTCCTGGAGGAGATCCGCACCTCCGGAATGGAAAGAGTGGCCATTTTCACTCATGGAGGCGTACAGACCTGCGCACAGGTATATGCTAAAAAGGTGGAGTTCAAAGATGCGTTTAAACATGTTCCTGCATACGGGGAAATTATGACCCTTATCTTGTGAAAAGAAGCCCCATACTCTTCCTCTGATGTATACATGCTGTTATAAATTCCATTTCGTACTCTATAATCTCACACAATGTATTTTTCTCTCCTAAGGAAAGTTTTTAGGTATTCATCTATTCATTTTTTAATTAATCGTCTGATTATAAAGAAATAAGATATGCATACCTGGTTGTTGCAGGTATGCATTTTTAAGAGTCAGGTATGCATTTTTCAGCTATTTTGCCAGACTTGTTCTGTGTTGGCCCTGCCAGATTGCAAATCTCCTTCGACCCTATCCCGTTGGGATAGGATCTACCTTTTCTTTGGATAGCTATCATCTTTTAGTTATCAGTGCTATTTTATCCGGCTGACTAAAGGGTAAGCTGAAAGATAAGGGATCGTTGAAGAAGATCCGGCACCTCTCTGTCAGCTCCTGCCCATACACTATCCGTACCCTGTACACCGTAAATTTATTTAGTGCCTACCTATTTTCCCATTCATGCCTACTTATTTCGGCTACCCTCTACACCCTACCGATTGTTTGTCGGCAGGAAGAAGAAAAGAAAGGGACAGGGGGATGAATATTTCCTACTCCTCAACATGCATACCTGACTCTTAAAAATGCATACCTGCAACAACCAGGTATGCATATCTTATTTCTTTATAATCAGACGATTAATTAAAAAATGAATAGATGAATACCTAAAAACTTTCCTTAGGAGAGAAATTATTGGTTATGTACAATTCATTTGCGCACAATGGTATTTAAGCCGCTATGGGGCTGGTTTCTGAGTAGGGACCGGTTGTATGGTCCCTGCTCAGGGGCGGGACGGAGATTGGGGATGCAAGTCTGCATAGGTCTTTTTGCCTTCTAAGTAAAAGGCAGATAACAGACTATTTTCCATGATCTCCGGGATGGACGATAAAGTGGTTTTAGCCAGGTTTTCTTTTCGTACCGGGGCGTAGGAGGATTTCATTTGCCGGAAAGACTTTCTGGCTTTATAGACTGCTAATGCATTTTGAGGTTGTCCGGTTACCAGAAATTTGAATGCTGCGATATAATCCAGCCAGAAACGGACATGCATCACATGCGCCAGGTCTTTTTCCGGCAGGTTCTTAAACAACATCAGGAGATTATTCCTGAAATTAAGGAAAGTCTTTCGGGGGCTCTCTGCATGCAGGGTAGCCCCACCGACATGGTAGACCACTGACTCCGGCACACACACCAGCCGGTATCCCCGGCAACGTAACCGCCAGCACAGATCCACCTCTTCCTGATGGGCAAAAAAGCGGGCATCCAGGCCACCTTCGGTTTTATAGACTTGGGTGCGTATAAACAGACAGGCTCCGCTTGCCCAGAGAATATCCATAGGTGTATCATAGTGTTGCCGGTCTTCTTCTATCACATCAAACACACGTCCCCGGCAATACGGATAGCCATACCGGTCCATAAAACCTCCGGCGGCTCCGGCATATTCAAATGTTTTTTTATTACGCCGGGCCAATATTTTAGGTTGCACACCGGCTACACCGGGTTCCCGGTCCAACAGGGCTACCGGTGCATCCAGCCAGCCGGCAGTCACTTCCACATCGCTGTTCAGCAAGACCGTATATTCGGCATCTATATGGGCAAGTGCCTGGTTATATCCTTCCGCAAACCCGTAATTCTTCTCTAACGGGATGATCTGCACAGCCGGGAATTTCTCCCAGAGCATAGCGACGGAACCATCTCCGGAACCATTATCGGCCACGACCACGTCCACCCATTCCCGGGAAGAATGTTGCAGGACAGACGGAAGAAATTCTTCCAGAAGCGTTTTTCCATTCCAGTTCAGAATAACGACTGCTACTTTTTTCATGCTTTCTGTTGTTTATATTTCCATCTCTTATGTGTCCAGAGCCAGTAGGCCGGATTCCGTAAAATCATATGTTCCAGCCGCCGGGTATACTCTTCTGTCAGCCAGAATTCAGGCGTATGCTGTGGGGTACGGGTGATCAGTTTAATCTCTACCATATAATAACCCCGTTTAACTTTCTGTACATCCAGAAAAATGACCGGGAGATGTTGTTTACGGGCAATCTTTTCCGCACCGGTCAGCATGGCACTCGGCTGGTTCAGAAAAGTAGTCCAGTAATGCAGATTAGCCTGATTAGGGGCCTGGTCCGCCAGAAAGATAACCGCGGCCCGGGTTTTGTTTTTCTTCAGATGAACCATTTCCCGCATCGTATCATTCTTCCGGATCCCTTTAGAACCATATCGGGTTCGCAGTTTAATAAAAAGCCGGTCGAAAGCCTGGTTACTTAAAGGCCGGTAAATCTGATACAGCGTAGTTTCTTTCAAAAGCGGGTTGGCGGAGGTAAACCATTCCCAGTTTCCGTAATGCCCCATGAGCATAATGATACTGCCATCGGCTTCGCCGGTCAGTTGATCCAATAATTCCGGATTTTTTACATACGCCCGTGTCTGTGCCTCTTCTACTGACAGATGCGCCAGTTTGATCGTCTCTACTATATAATCGCAGAAATGATGATAGAAAGCCCGTTCCAACCGGCGTAATTCTATTGCCGGTTTTTCAGGGAATGACCTTTGCATATTGCTGCGTACCACTTTGACACGGTAACCGACCAGTTTATATACCAGGACATACAGGATGTCCGAAAGGATATACAGGACTTTCATAGGTAAGAGGGCATGCAGCTTTACCCATATATACAGGAATCCGTATGCTATATTATTCCACATATCCGGTTAATTGGGCGGTTAGCGCTGATTGTCCTTCATTCCATCCCTGCAGCGTTACTTTCCGGGTCTGGTTGATTAAAGCAGGGTGATAAGGAACTTCCACTTTTATATAGTTTTCCGTAAATCCCTGCATGGATTCTCCCCGTTTGGTGTGTTCAAACAAAACCCGGGCTTCTTTTCCGATGAAATGTTCATAAAACGCACGGTGTTTCCTGTCGGACAGATCCAACAATTGCTGGCTCCTGGCATGTTTCACTTTAGGATCCACGGACATAGCGATTTTTAATGCCTGGGTTCCCGGACGTTCGGAATAACTAAACACATGGAGTTGGGAAATATCTAGGCTCTCTATAAAAGACAGGGTTTCCCGGAACAGGTCATCGGTTTCTCCCCGTGTACCTACGATCACATCCACTCCTATAAAGGCATTCGGGATCACTGCTTTTATTTTTTCTATTTTGTACCGGAACAGGGCCGTATCATATTTGCGCCGCATCAGTTTCAGCACTTCATCGCTTCCGCTTTGCAGGGGAATATGGAAATGGGGGGCAAAACGTTTACCGGCTGCCACAAATTCAATAACTTCATCTGTAATCAGGTTGGGTTCAATAGAAGAGATCCGGTAACGGTCTATTCCCTCTACCTCATCTAAAGCACGGATAAGTTCCATAAAGGTTTCTTCCGTACTTTTACCGAAATCGCCAATATTTACCCCTGTCAGCACAATCTCTTTGCCTCCGTGGGCTGCCACTTCCCGGGCTTGTGCCACCATACTGGCGACTGATCCGTTCCGGCTTCTTCCCCGGGCAAAAGGAATCGTACAGTAGGAGCAATAATAGTCACATCCGTCCTGTACCTTCAGGAAATGCCGGGTCCGGTCGTCGGAAGAACAGGAGGGAGAAAAGGTATGGATATCTTTGGTCCGGGAGGCGATCACTGCCCCGCTTTCCTGCTTTTTGGTTAAATCATCCAGATATAAAAGGATGTCCAGCTTTTGTTCTGCTCCCAGCACCAGGTCCACTCCTGCTATATGGGAGACCTCTTCCGGTTTTAACTGGGCATAACAGCCGGTCACCACAATAAATGCTCCCGGATGCTGTTTGCCTATACGGCGAATCGTCTGGCGGCATTTCTTGTCTGTCAGTTCTGTTACCGAGCAGGTGTTTACGACACAAATATCAGCTTTTTCCCCATTTCTGACCTTCCGCACTCCCTGTTCAGCCAGCACTTTACCAATCGTTGAGGTTTCAGCAAAATTGAGCTTACATCCTAACGTGTAGTAGGCAGCTTTCTTATTTTCAAAAACGGTTCTGTCAATCATTTCTTCGTTAATAGTTAAAGTAGTCAAGGAGTCAGAGTAGTTAAGGAGATATGCTTTTCTTTTTATTTCTTTAACTCCTTACAAAGTAACTGTAAACTTTCATTGACTACCCCATTTGCTTATATGGCAAATAGAATAAAACAAACAACAAAGTTACATAAAACCCCTAAAATAATGACAGTTTTAGTTGTATATCTGCGTAATACTCGCTATTTTTACACAAACTTTACATTTTGACCCAATGATTAAAGAGAATTTTATAAAGTTATATGAGGAGAGTTTTAAAGATAACTGGGAACTGCCGGCTCTATCTGATTACAGTAAAGGAACTCATTTCTCTTTTGCAGATGTGGCCAAAGAAATAGCCTGTATCCATATTATATTCGAAGAATGCCAGGTCAGATGCGGTGATAAAGTGGCTCTGATCGGGAAAGACTGTGCCCGCTGGTGTATTGCCTATATGGCTACGATTACGTATGGGGCTATTATTGTTCCCATTTTGCAGGATTTCAGTCCGAATGATGTCCATCATATTATTAATCACTCCGAATCTACATTCTTATTTGTAAGTGACCAGATCTGGGATTCCCTGGAGGAAGAAAAGATCTCCAATATCAGAGGGGTATTTTCTTTGTTGGATTTCCGCTGTTTGTATCAACGGGACGGCGAAAGCATCCAGAAGATCCTGAGAGCTTTAGAGGAGAAAATGGAGGCTAAATATCCGGAAGGGTTTAAGAAAGAAGATATCCGATATGCTGACCTGGATAATGATAAGGTCGTTTTACTGAATTATACTTCCGGGACCACCGAGTTTAGTAAAGGCGTCATGCTGACCGGAAATAATCTGGCAGGAAATGTGACCTACGCCAAAACCCTGGGGTTAATGTACCGGGGAGATAAGGAGTTGTGTTTCCTTCCGCTGGCGCATGCCTATAGTTGCACATTTAACTTCCTGGTTCCTATGGCAGTAGGGGCACATGTCTATATGTTAGGTAAAATTCCTTCCCCGAAGATCCTGCTAAAGGCGTTTGAAGAGATCAAACCTAACCTCATCATTACCGTACCGCTGATCCTGGAAAAGATCTATAAGAAAATGATCCTTCCGCAGTTGAACAAACGGACGATGAAGCTGGCTCTGAGTATTCCCCTGCTGGATAGCCAGATCTATGTCCAGATCCGGAAGCACCTGGTAGATGCGATGGGAGGCCATTTCTGTGAAGTGATTGTGGGAGGAGCCGCGATGAACCAGGAGGTAATGAACTTTTTATATAAGATTAAATTTCCTTTTACCATCGGGTATGGCATGACGGAGTGCGGTCCATTGATCAGTTATGATAACCATAAGGATTTTGTGCCGAATTCCTGCGGGCAGATCCTGAAAGGAATCATGGAAGTCCGTATCGACTCTGACGATCCGTATCATAAGGTGGGAGAAATCCAGGTGCGGGGTGAAAATGTGATGCAGGGCTACTATAAAAATGAGGGGGCAACGAAAGAGGCTTTTACGGAAGATGGCTGGATGCATACGGGTGACCTGGGAACCATAGACAAGAATAACCGGATCTATATCCGGGGAAGAAGCAAAACCATAATCCTGGGAGCCAGCGGACAGAATATCTATCCGGAGGAGATCGAATCCAAAATCAATAATCTTCCGTTTATTATGGAAAGTCTGGTGATCGAGAAAAACGGGAAGCTGATCGGTCTGGTGTATCCGGATTACGACACGGTGGACAGTACCGGTGTTTCTTATGAAGGCCTGCCCCTAATCATGGAAGAGAACCGGCAGGAGTTGAATAAGTTGCTGGCTCCGTATGAAAGTATCTCTTCTTTACAGCTCTATCCTATGGAGTTTGAGAAGACTCCCAAAAAAAGTATTAAACGGTATTTATATAGTAATTATTAACAGGCCGGCGGAATAGGAAACCGGAAGCCTTACAGGCCGAAAGATGGGGTATGCACCGTACCGGGTATATGCCATCTCCGGCATACAGGCAGTGGCAGAGTTCTTTATTTTTTCTTTTCTGCACTTTTTTCGGATCTTCCGGGAGATACATAATAAACCGTTCTCCTTTATTGTAGGTCATATAATTGGAGATCCAGTCTAACAGGACAATAAATTTATTTTTAACCCCTAACAGGGATCTTAAATGAACAAATAACCAGATCATCCATGCGATCAGCCCTTCCAGTTTGATCTTTCCCAGATCAGCAACTGCTTTATTCCTGCCAATGGTGGCCAGTGTCCCGAGGTCTTTATAATGAAATACGTCCGGTGTTTTTCCTTCAGTCATCCTTTTCAGGTTCTTTGCCAATAGTTTTCCCTGTTGGATAGCTACCTGTGCCAGTTGCGGATGTCCTTTCGGATAGTCCGGATCTTTCAGGCATAAAGCAATGTCCCCTATGGCGAACACATGGGTGGTTCCCTGTACCTGATTATATTCATCTACCAGAAAACGCCCTCCTTTTCCTAACATATCCTTATCGATATTCCGGAATGTAGGGGCTGTGACTCCACTCACCCAAACCAATGTCCTGGCCTGGATAGTGATCCCGTCACTGACCGTAACCGTCTGTCCGTCATAATCGATGACCCTTTTTCCAAGGATCATCTCCACACCCATCTTTCTTAAATATTTTTCAGCGTGTTCGGAAGCATTGGATGACATATTCGCCAGCACTTTCGGTTCTCCTTCTACCAGGTAGATGTTTAATTGATAAGTTCCCAGATCCGGATAATCTTTATGCATGATAAATCGTTTCATTTCGGATAAGGCTCCGGCAATTTCTACTCCGGAAGGTCCCCCTCCTACGACGACGACATTTAAAAGAGCCTGTTTTTCAATAGGATCTTCACAGATAATGGCATGTTCAAAATTAGAGAGTAATCCATTCCGTAGTAAAGCGGCATATTCTACACTTTTCATAGGATAGGCGTGGTCAATCACATGCTGATTTCCAAAAAAGTTCGTGGTAGTACCGGCAGCTATGACCAGATAGTCATAGGAGAGATCCCCTATTGTAGTATGCACCGTTTTACCCAGCATATCCATAGATAGGACTTCGGCCAGACGAAAATAAAAGTTTTTATGATTCTGCAGGATCTTTCTGTAGGGAAACGCAATCGCCGTAGCTTCCAGGCCGGCGGAAGCTACCTGATAGAATAACGGCGGAAACTGGTTGTAATTATTTTTATCCAGCAGGACTACCTGAAAAGTACTTTTGCTCAGTTTCTGTGCGAGGTTTAATCCGGCAAAACCTCCCCCTATGATGACTACCCGTTTGGCATCTATATCCGGTATGTTCAGATTCATTGTATTATCCTTTTTTCAAATAAACAATTCCGGCATAGATAAGTTTTTTGTTTTGCCTTTCAATACATGGGTATAAAAGGAGCACTTTGCAGTTTTTACGTCTATTAAACATTTCTTATCTCAACTAATGTTTTCCTTTTTGTGTTCTAACTCTATCAAAATTAAAAAGGATTATAGATATGAAAAATGTAATTATAGGTGCTCTTGCAGGGGCTGCCATCGCATATCTGGCAACAGAAATGCATGAAAAAATGATGTATGGAAATATGCATATGAAAGCGGATCATTTGTTCCATAAATTAAAAAGAAAATTCCATGCAGGAATGGATATGGAAAAATGTAAAGCCGACAAATTCGGCAACTGGGCTGCAGATGTAATCCATCAACATGCCTGTAAAAAATAAGCTGAAACAAACAGGGCTCCCTTTCGGAGCCCTGTTTTATAATAGAATATCAAAAAAGATCAATCCATACCCGGATTTTGTATCATCGCAGGATTTCTTCTGATTTCTTCCCGTTTAATAGGCGCAAAATACATCTTATTATCCCATCTGCGTTTTTCAATGTAGGATAAATCCAGGACAGTATAAGTATAGTCCCAGGTATTTTCATCACGTACATACGGAAGTGTAGCTGTTTTACCAGGTTTGAGACGACCTACCACTACAATACCCAACAAAGGTTTATTACCCGATTCCGGAGCAGTCATCCATCTACGGATATCATAATAACGTGACTCTTCATACGCAAGTTCCACCCGGCGCTCCTGGCGCAGGAATTCACGCATGTCACTTTGGGTGAAAGACTGGGAACGAACCGCCAGAGTTGATTTGGTATCCGGCCGTCCTATACGGGAACGTAAGGCATCCAGATAAGTGGCTGCTTCTTCCAGTTGATTCAATTCAATGCAGGCTTCTGCTGCAATCAGGTACATTTCTCCCAGACGGATATACGGATAAGGATTGGTCTGGAAATTATTTTCTGAAGCCGCAACCGTTCCGTCAATCAGTTTTTTCTCCAGGTATCCCGTATACGAACCATTCCAGTTTTCAATCGTAGATTTGCGGGTATCCATACCATTAAAACCGCTGAAAGTCAATGTTTCAGTGGCCTGTCCCTCTCTGTTCAAAGCAATTGCTACGTCTATCTGGTCACCTCCATTACTCAATTCATAGTAACCCATTTGAAGATTACCCAGATCGGTCGGATCAAAAATAGTACCGTCAGATCCACGGGGACGGCCCCATTCAGCTCCGTCATATCCAATGGTAGCATAAAAACGCGGTTCCTGGTTTTCATACGAATTTTGGGTAGTGGATTCACCCGGTTCCAGGAGGGAGGTATGAAGGGAGCCATCTTCCAGTTCAAAGGCCATTGCCAGGTCCTGGGTAGGGGTTGTACCCGCCCAGTTATGGTAACCGTTAGGACCATGCAGTAAACTTACTCGGTTTCTTACATAGTTATCTGCCTGTTGGGATTTGTTAACAAACTGCTTGGCAAAAATCGTTTCCGTATTGTTTGTAATAATCATCTGGTGATATTTGTCAGCAATTTCCTGAACTGTTGAGCCATCACATTGAACTAAGGAATGCAAACCACTGTTGATCACCTCTTTTGCAGCCGCCAATGCCTGTTCATATAAGGCATTACGGTCTCCATTGTATTAATTACATTCGAGCGTATTAACCGTGCGGTCTGCATATAAAGGACTGGCCACATGCAACAGCATCCGTGCTTTCAAACCTTTGGCTGCACTTTTTGTGGCCCGTCCCAGATTAGAGCTGCTGACAGTTTCCGGTAACAATTGAATAGCCTTTTCCAGATCTGCCAGAATAAAATCAAGACATTCCTTCATATTGCTACGGGGTAATTCCAGATTGGACGCCTCTTCTATGGTATACACTTTATTTACCAAAGGGACTCTTCCGAATCCGCGAACCAGTTCTGAGCACAGATAAGCACGAAGGAAATAGACCTCTCCTTTCATCACATCCAGGTCAAAACCGACTTTCTCAGGTACTTTATCAATATTGGCAAAAAACAGGTTTGCACGATAAATCCCTTTATAGCGAACTTCCCATTTGAACGGACAATCATCGCGGTCATACCAACCTAAAGAACTACTATTTACAGTAGCCTCATTACAATCCCGTGTACCATATACATGGGTAAAAAAAGCATCATCAGTGATAGCGGAAGAGTTTACCTCTTCCGCACCATGATGCAGATACCCATAAATGTCATTGACTATCGTCTGTACCAATTCAGCATCCGACCAGACCGTTTCATCATCATACTGGTCTTCCGGTGTCAGATCCATGAAGTCGGAACAGGCACTCATCGACAATACCAACCCTGTAACTATTGTCAGGTAAATATGTTTGAATTTTATTTTCATGGTGATTTAAGTTTTAAAATGTTGCTTGAACTCCAAAATTGAAAATACGTCTCAGGGGGAAATCCTGTATATCCTTACTTCGCTGTTCTGGGTCCGCATTTTTTACCCCGTCAATAGTAAACAGGTTGGACCCATTGGTATAAACACGTAATTTGGAAATACTGGCCTTCTGAAGGCTTCCGGAGGCGAATGTATATCCCAGTTCTATATTTTTCAAATGCATATAGTTGGCATTTCTTACAAAATAAGTATTCAGGTTGTCATACCAATACTGGTTTTCGCGGTCATACGTACGGGGGCCATTTGCATTCGGATTTTCCGGTGTCCAGCGTTTATCATAATAACTCTTCAGATAATTACCCTGTAAACCGGACCAGGTTCTGATATACATTTCACCACCGGTTGCTCCCTGGAATAACATCATAATATCAAATCCCTTCCAGGCTGCACCCAAAGTTAAACCGGCCACCATACGAGGTTCTTTATTTTTATTCGAACGCACGCGGTCATCTCCGTCAATCTTACCATCACCGTTCACATCTTTGAAACGGATATCTCCGGGAACCGTACTGGTTATTTTATTTCCATTTTCATCCAGAATAGGATTTCCGTTTGCATCCTGTGATTCCCCCCCCAGGTGGGATAGCTATTAATCTCTTCCTGATTATGGAAAATCCCGTCTGCTATATAATATAATTCGTTACCTACAGATCTACCAGTTGAGAACTGATAAGACGGAATATTCTGGGTTTCATCCCAATAGAGTATCTTATTACGGGCATACGTCATATTGAAAGAAGCATAATATTCCACATTTCCTATTCTGTCATTCCAGCTTAGCAACATTTCAACTCCCCGGTTCTTCATCTCACCGATGTTTTCTTTAGGTAAGGTAATACCGGTAATTTCAGGTAATGAAGCATTACGCTTGATCAGCATGTTGGTACGTTTATGATAAAAGGCATCTGCTTCCAGGCTCAAACGATTAGCTAAAAATTTGAAATCCAATCCGACATTATAAGTAGTACCTACCTCCCAGGTAATATTAGGATTTGGTGTACGACTGGGATATAAACGTTTATATTCTTCACCACCAAAAACAGTTCCCCCATTGTCTTTAAATTGATACGTATTCAGGTATTGGATCGAACGGTCATATTCATCATCATCATTCAGTAACGCATCGTTACCTGTCTGAGAAACAGAGGCCCGCAACTTGAAATACTCAATGAAAGTGATTTTCTCTTTCCACCATTTTTCTTCAAAAGCACGCCATACAACGGAAACACCCGGGAAGAATCCATACCGTTCATTTTTCGGAAAACGGTAAGATCCATCCACACGCCATACAAATTCGAACAAGTAACGTTTCATGTAATTATATCCTACACGACCAAAATAGTTCAAACGGGTCTCCTTCCAGGAATATCCACTATTGGTAATCCCCTGCTCGCCTCCTAAGTTCAATTCCGGTTTACTATTGGAAATAAATTCTTTCCGGAAAGCAACTGTTTCTTCAAACTGCTTTTTCTGGGCTTCCATACCAAAGGTGAAGCCAATGGTATGTAAACCAAAAGTACGGTTATAGTCAATCAAACCATTTACCATCCAGTCCACCTGTTCCGTATGTTTACGTTCCAGCTCCGAAGAATCAATCCATTGCTTGGAAGCACTTAATCCGGAACTGTTTTCATTCACACCATCCCAGCTATATAAATAAACCAGTTTTCTGAGTAAATGTCAGTTTAAAAAGTGGACATCATAGGCAGCATTTCCCCGTACAGTTAAACCTTCTACCCAGGGAATCTGAACAGTAGCGGATAAGGTATTCTGCACATAATAATTTTTATGATGATCACTTCCCGCTTCGTCCGTAGAAGTCACAGCCAGATTATCTCCACGTTCAATAGCAGGCCCGGCTTCTCCGGTAGGCCAAAAGGCCGGTGAAGTAGGCGTACTACGACGAATACCGGCAAAAATATCACCAGCAGATTTTGCGGGATAACGTGTATCTTCAAAATGGGCGATTATCCCATACTAAAAATTTACATACTCACTGGTTTTAATATCCAGATTGGTACGCAAACTATACTGGTCATACCGGTTGGCTGAGTTTTTATAAATCCCATCTTCCCCATTGACACCGAAATTCACATAGTACTTCACTTTATCCGTACCACCGCTGACACCTACATCTGCCCGGTAAATAGGTGATGCATTTTTTAATACGGTGTCAAACCAGTCCGTATCCGGATATTTCCACGGGTTGGCATGCGTCCGGTAACCTTCCAACTGTTCTTCCGAGAAAGAACCGGAAAGCACTTCATTCAACATGGTGGCATATTCATAGGAATTGGTCATCTTAGGTAAACGGGTTGCCTGAGAAAAACCACCACTGGCGTTAAAGGTTACGGTTGCTTTTCCCTCTTTACCCCGTTTGGTAGTGATCAGAATTACCCCATTTGCTGCCCGGGCACCATAGATAGCTGCCGCAGCATCTTTCAAAACAGAAATCGATTCAATTTCTGTCGGATTCAGACGGTTCATCCCCCCCGTCACGATCCGGAATACCATCAATTACAATCAACGGATCATTACTACCTAATGAATTGGTTCCACGAATACGGATAGTCGTTCCACCACCTCCCGGCTCATCTGATTTCTGAAAACCAATCACACCCGGCATACGTCCTACCATACCTGTAGACAAATTACTGGCAGGAGAAGCTGTTAATTCGTCTTCGGAGACACTGGCTACCGAACCGGTAACGGTTACTTTTTTCTGCACTCCATATCCTACCACTATGACTTCCTCCAGGCGCTGGGTATCTTCTGTCAGGGTGACATTAATAATTGATTGGGAACTTACAGCTACTTCCTGTACCCGATATCCGATATAAGAAAAAAGAAGGACGGCATTGGAAGGAGCTTCCAGACTGTAATTCCCATCAAAATCAGTGATCGTGCCGGTTGTGGTACCTTTTACTGACACATTTACACCAATCAGAGGATCGCCCAACTGATCTATCACTTTTCCTGTGACAGTTCTCTGTTGTGCAAAAGCATGGGTGGTAAACCATGGCAAAAGCAACAGGGTTAACAGACTAAATAAATAGTGTTTAAGATGACACCTTTTCAGCTGTACATCTACAATTGATTTTTTCATGTTTTTTGTAATTAAATGATTATAGGGTTAACTAACACATGGATATAGGATTTGCTATATCCGGATTAAACATAGGATTAGCATTTTATTTCATAGGCAAAACGGATTAATATGATTACTGGACATGTAGTAAATATCATCTTTCAATTTATTCATACATTAACCCAATCAGCCTATTATAAAACAGCTTTATAACAGGAGGATTTGTTCGGAAGACCTATCAGTTGTTCTGACCAGCTATTTTTCTTTTCTACACAGAGGATAAATTAATATGAAAATAGCTATTCATCCATCTACACTCTCTCTGAACATCTATCAGGTTAACAATTAGATTTAAATAACGAAATATTCGTATCAGAAATATTTATTCTCTCAATAGCATTACGCGTATAAATGTATAATTTATAGTCCTATTAACAAATAAATGCACATTTTTTATTTTACATTTATTATTTTATTTTTATAAGGTCTTATAATTAAGTGATTATATTTCTTATTCAATACCGGCTTATTTTCTATAAAAAGAAATTTTTCAGGCAAAAACTTGTATTTATTGCAATAAATACACTAATTTTAAAAACATATGTATAGATAAGAGTGAAAAACTTTTGATCCAAAAATAATCTACAATCATTCAGTATAAGTTAACTAATAAATGAAAATGAATATCATGGAAAACAGAAAACTCAGAATGGGTATGGTGGGAGGAGGTAGTGATGCCTTTATCGGAGCGATCCATCGTTGCGCCGCTTTTTTAGATAATCAAATTGAATTAGTATGTGGTTGCTTTAGTGTCGATCCGGACATTTCTCTTAGTTCCGGGCTTTCTTATTATCTGCCGGAAAACCGGATTTACAGAAACTACCAGGAAATGTTTGAAAAGGAAGTGGCTTTACCGGAAGGTGAACGGATGGACTTTGTCACGATCGTTACTCCGAACCGCTGGCACTTTGAACCCGCAATGATGGCACTGGAAAGGGGTTTTCATGTAGTAGTGGATAAGCCTATAACTTTTTCTCTGGAAGAAGCCAAGCTATTGCAGGAAAAAGTTGAAGAGACCGGGCTTTTATTAGCGTTGACCCATGTTTATTCCGGCTATCCGGCAGTAAAAGATGCCAAAGCCAGAATTGCCAACGGAGAATTAGGGAAAATCCGCCGGGTGTATGTGGAATATCCCCAGGGCTGGCTGGCAGACCGGATTGAATTGCAAGGCGGTAATAATGCCGGCTGGCGGACTGATCCCAAGCGTTCAGGAAAAGCAGGTTGCGTGGGAGATATCGGAACTCATGCCTGGCACCTGAGTGAATATATAACCGGATTAAAAGTAGTAGAAGTCTGTGCGGAATTAAATGCTTTTGTTCCGGGCCGCCCTATAGATGATGATGCGGCAGCTTTACTCAGATATGACGAGGGAGTCAAAGGGGTGCTGACCGCTTCCCAGATCGCTGCCGGTGAAGCTAACAATATAAGAATCCGTATTTATGGAGAAAAAGCCGGTCTTGAATGGCGTCAGGAAGAGCCCAACTCACTCTATCTGAAACACGGGAATGGCTGTACGGAAATTATTAAAGTAGGGAATAATACCACGCTAAATGATGCCGGTAAATTCTATACCCGCACTCCGGCAGGACATCCGGAAGGTTTTATGGAGGCCTTTGCCAATATTTACAGGAATTTTGCCTTTGCGCTCAGAGCTGTGAAAAACGGGCAGAAACCCGAGGAAAAGTATATGGATTTTCCCAATGTATATGATGGAGTAAGAGGAATGCAATTTATTGAGACCATGGTAGCCGCCGGGTATAATGACGAAATAAAATGGCAGAAATGGATTGACTAATCTTAATTTATGATAAAAAACGGTAATGAGAATCCATATTTGTTAAATAAAGAAAGGCATACTTTCTTCCTATGAAGGATTATGTTATTTTTATTGCCATTTTTGCCCTAAATTAATAAATAACATTAATAAGGTACCTTAGGTAACATGACTAATAGAAATTCCAATCGCTACTTATCTAAAAAAAGAAATTTTTTCAAAAAGAAATCCTTTATCTTTTTTATAGGTCTTCTTATCGGCGCCGGAGCTATTACCGGCGTTTATCTGACATCTGTATATTTTAACACCAATGAATCCTGTATGATGTGTCACGTACACCCTCATGCGGAGGAAACCTGGCGTTTATCTATTCATATGAATAATAAAAGTGGCACTAAAACCAATTGTGTTTCCTGCCACTTACCTCCACAAAACAATACCTGGGACTTTTATACGGCCAAAGCTAAATTAGGACTCCGGGATGTCTGGGGATACCTGACCAAGGACAGTGCAGATTTTAACTGGGAACTAAAATCCGAGCTGGAACATGCGGTTAAATTTATTCCGAATGAATCCTGTAAGGAATGTCATTATAATCTTTTTCCGGAAGGCATTACGCAGGATGAAATTACGGCTCATCTGTATTATGATGAAAACGAAAAGAAATTAGATTTACAATGTATTAGTTGTCACCTAGATGTAGGTCATTATAATCCAAATTACAGCCACTCTAAAATGACAGGTATCCCGGGATTAGGTTCTGCCAATAGTTCCACTCCTGTAGATACCAGCTTATATTTCAAGACAGCGACTGAAGTTACCTCTTTTACCGATTATATAGAACAGATACCGGGTACACCGGTCTCTTTCAAAATGGTGGCTATTCCCGGCGGAACCTTCCAGATGGGTAGTTCGCCCAAAGAGCCTTTCCACAAACCCGATGAAGCTCCGGTACGTAATGTGACCCTGAGTCCTTTCTTTATGGCTGAAGTGGAATGTACCTGGGATCAGTACTGGGCTTTCTATGGAAACACTATGAGTGAAGGACGTACTCCTCCTGAAACCATTTATGCCAATAACAGCCGTCCGGACCTGGATGCTGTTTCAGGTCCTACTCCTCCATTCGGTTTTCCGGATCAGGGATGGGGTTCCGGAGACCGTCCTGCAATTACCATGACTCATTATGCAGCAGAAACTTTCTGCCAGTGGCTATCCCTGAAAACAGGAAAGACCTACCGTCTGCCTACAGAAGCCGAATGGGAATATGCAGCCCGTGGCGGCACAGAAACGCCTTACTTCTTCCCGGGAGATCCTAAAAAATTCTCTGATGAAGGTTTCTGGCGTAAATTCTTTGATGCGGATACAGACGTAATCACCAACTATGTCATTTACAGCAAAAACAGTAAGAACAGAACACAGGAACCATCTGCAGTAGAGGCCAATCCGTTTGGACTGAAAAATATGTTAGGAAATGTTCTGGAATATACCTGTGACAAATATGATCCGGAAGCTTATGGCAAAACACCGGAAAATGTGACAGATCCACGGGTAACTACCGGAGAAGAATGGGTAGTAAGAGGAGGAAATTATACGTCGGATGCAGCGGATGTGCGTTCTGCAGCCCGTGACTATACCAAACATGAAGCCTGGCTGAAAACAGACCCGCAACAACCTAAAAGTATCTGGTGGTATTCCGATATCCGTGGCATTGGTTTTCGTGTCGTATGTGAACCCGATTCTGCTATCGGAGCAAAATAAGAAAAACAACTATTTACAAAATACTTTAAATATATATATCATGAAAAAAGAAAACGGTATCAGTAGAAGATCATTTTTAAAAAGCTCAGCGTTAGCCGGCGCAGCAGGAGCAATAGGTACAGGTAGTACCGCAGCTATCTTAACTTCCTGTGGAGAAGGTGGTGGAAATGCAGGGAATGCATCTGCGGCTTTGAAAGCACCCGGAAGTTATTATATCCCTAATTTAGTAGATTTTGCTAATGACGGACAAGAACTGAAAGCCGGTATTATCGGCTGTGGGGGCCGTGGTTCAGGGGCAGCTTTCAACTTCCTGAACGCTGCCAATGGTGTTACCATCACAGCTTTGGGAGATACCTTTCAGGAAAGAGTAGATGAACTGGCTGGTCAACTGAAATCTGAAAAAAATATAGATATTCCGGAAAGTCAACGTTTCGTTGGTCTGGATGCTTACAAACAGGTAATTGATAGTGGTGTGGATGTAGTAATTATTGCCACTCCTCCTAACTTCCGTCCTCTCCATTTCCAGTACGCAACAGAAAAAGGAAAACATTCATTCCTTGAAAAGCCTATCTGTGTAGATCCTGTAGGGTATCGCACAATTGTGGCAACAGCTAAACAGGCAGCCGTTAAAAACCTGTGTGTGATCACAGGTGTTCAACGCCACCACCAACGTAGTTATAATGAAGCTTACAGAAGAGTAATGGATGGTATGATCGGTGAAATTACGGGTGGTGTGGTTTACTGGAATCAGCCCATGCTTTGGTTCCGCGAAAGACAAGCCGGCTGGAGCGATTGCGAATGGATGATCAAAGACTGGGTAAACTGGAAATGGTTATCCGGTGACCACATTGTAGAACAACATGTTCATAACATTGACGTATTTACCTGGTTCTCTGGCCTGAAACCTGCCAAGGCTGTTGGTTTTGGTTCCCGCCAACGTCGCATAACCGGTGACCAGTATGACAATTTCAGTGTGGACTTCACGATGGAAAATGGTATTCACCTGCATAGTATGTGTCGCCAGATTGATGGTACAGCTACCAACGTAAGCGAATTCATTCAGGGGACGAAAGGTTCCTGTGAAACCAATCAGGGTAGCCTTGCCGTGATCCGGGATTTCTCCGGTAAAGAACTCTGGAGATGGGATATTGAAGCAGAAAAGGCCAACTTCAAACAAACAGACCCCTATACATTAGAGCATGTCAACTGGATTAACCATATCCGCAGCAAAACTCCTATTGACCAGGCTTCTGAGAATGCAATTGCCTGTCTGGCTGCTATCATGGGACGTGAATCAGCTTACACAGGAACAGAAACTACCTGGGATGCTATGTCAGCTTCTTCGCTTGATTATATGCCGGCAGACCTGAATTTAACAGGTAAAATGGATATGAGTAGCATGATAGTTCCTGTTCCGGGCAAACCTCTCGATAAAAAATAAACAGGCTTTCCGGTCGTTGACCAAAAGCTGTAGTTAGTAGCCGGTAGTTGGTAGATAGTAGAAATAATGATGGTTTTACTATATCTATCAACTACTGATGTAAAGAGAATAATTCTACTACTAACGACCATTACAATTCCTAACTACAAAAATGATCTTATGACTGTTAATAGAAGAAATTTTCTAAAGACCACTTTATCCAGTGTAGCCGTAGCATCCGTTGGAAGTACAGCATTAGGGGCCTGTTCGCCTCAGGCGACTTCTTCTGATACGAAAGACTCTAGCAAAGCAACCTGTTGTACGGAGAGCAAAGCAGAGTTAAACCTCTCCTTTCAGGAGGGTATTGCTCCGGGAGAAACTCTTCATGAGAAACTGGATTTCATGGAAAAACATGGAGTAGTCGGTTTTGAACCGGGTGGCGGTGGTTTAGCCGGTCGTGTGAATGAACTTAAAGAAGCCTTACGGGATAGAAATATTAAAGTAAGTGCCATTTGTGCAGGATTTCAGGGCTTTATTCTTTCAGAAGAGCCAGCTGTCCGTAAGCAATGTATGGATACCATGAAGGAAATTATTACTGCTGCCGGAGAGTTAGGTTCTACAGGTGTCATTATCGTGCCTGCCTTTAACCAGCAGCTTCCGGTTAAACCTCATACGCAGGAAACCCGTGACTTTTTATGTGAGCAATTCAATGAAATGGGTACTTTCGCGGCCCAACATGGTACTACAGTTATCTTAGAACCTTTAAACAGAGGAGAAGCATTCTATCTACGCCAGGTAGCAGATGCAGCTTCTATCTGCCGGGATATCAATAATCCGGGAGTACGCTGCATGGGAGACTTCTGGCATATGACTTTTGAAGAGACTTCTGATATGGGAGCATTTCTTTCCGGAGGAGATTACCTGCAACATGTCCACGTAGCCAGTCGAAAACGCCGGAGCATGCCGGGAGAAGACGGAGAAGCAGACTGTTATATCAATGGTTTCAAAGGCTTGAAAATGCTCAACTACACGAATTATGTAAGTTTTGAATGTGGATGCCAGGGTGACCACAACGTAGTAGTACCTGCCGCATTAGAATTGTTACGCGAACAATGGAAAAAAGCCTGATATGCCGTTAGTAGATGCAAACATACAGTTAAGTGAGGTAGTGGAAAGCCACTCCTCACTTATTCCTGTTTTAAACCGTTTCGGAATAAAACTGGGATTAGGGGACAAATCCGTCAAAGAGATTTGTAAGGAATATGAGCTGGATACGGATTTCTTTTTATCGGTGATCAATACCTTTCTGAATGAAGAATATTTTCCGGAAAAGAAATTACAATCGTTCCATACTTCACAGATTATTGATTACCTGACCAAAATGAATTTCTATTATCTGAAATTCCAGTTACCCAACATTGAACGACATTTAAACTCATTTATTTCAATGAGTAAACCGACCAACCAATCCCTGAAACTGATCGGAAAATTTTTTGCTTCTTTTAAAAATGAACTGACTGCCCGGATTGAAAAAGACCAGCAGCAATGGTTTCCTTACTGCCTGGGATTAAGTAAAAAATTAAAAGGAGACCAACACAAAGAACCAGACCTGTTACTAGACCCGGAAGAACATAGCGAAGATACCATTGAAGCTCTTTTAGCAGATTTAAAAAGTATTATGATCAAGCATCTGTCCGGAACATATGACCAGAATCTGTGTTATGCTGTACTATTTTCAATCAGCAGTCTGGAAAAAGATATCAAACAACATAACCGTATACGATACAGAATATTGGTCCCGATGGTTTCTGCCATGGAACAGCATGTTTCAAACCAGAATTCTTAATGCAACGAACCAAACATATAGCGATTATACTTTCTGATACTTTACAAAGTACGGGATTACAAAGCCTGATCATGGACTACTTTCATCCGGCTGAGATTTCATATTATCCCGGCTTCTCCCTTTTCGCCAAAGTTGCCTATGATAGTTTTGACTATTATTTTACAGATGCTGAAACATTTACTATAAATGCAGATTTCTTCCTTCCCCGGAAAATGAAAGCCTGTATTCTGATTCACCAAAGTGATCCTCTACCCCATACGCTTACCCCCTACTATATAGGTGTAAATACTCCCCAGGAAGTGATTATAGAACAATTGCAAACTATGTTTTCAGCCGACAATCACACCTTACCCTATGAAGGGAATAAAGAGTTGTCTCCACGGGAAACAGATGTGCTCCAGCTGATTGCTAAAGGAAGCACTAATAAGAAAATTGCCGATAAACTACATATCAGCCTGAACACGGTCCTGTCACACAGAAAAAACATTACCGCTAAATTAGGCATCAAAACAGTTTCCGGCCTTACCTTCTATGCCATTATGAATGGGGTGATCTCTGCGGATAATATGGAATTATAAAATTAATACCTTTGTCATAAAAAATGAGAATCAAGAGGCTATTTATTATTCAGTTTTTATTCATTTCATTTTTAGGGTATGCACAATACAATATAGGAGAAAGAACCTTGGTATATGTGGATGAAACCCGGGATAGACCTCTAATCACAGAGATATGGTATCCAACCTTCGATAAGGATATCGAAGAAAATAGTAAAACGGATCTGCCCTTTATTCTACCTGCTACCATACGCGAAGCAAGTTTTATAGAACAAAGAAGCCCGCTAATCTTATTATCTCATGGTACAGGAGGAAACAGATTTGGACTGGCCTGGTTAGCAACAGCTTTAGCAGAGAAAGGATATATCGTAGCAGCTCCGGATCATTGGGGTAATACTTTTGATAATATAATCCCTGAATACTTTCTTCGTTACTGGGAGCGTCCTTTAGATATCAGTTTTCTGATCACACAATTATGTACAGATCCTATATTGTCCGGACAGATTGATCCTAAGAAAATAGGAATTGCCGGCTTTTCATTAGGAGGGTATACCTCATTAGCTTTAGCCGGAGCTAATCTCAATTGTTCTGTGTTAATGAAAAATGCTCAAAGCGAAAATGGGAAAAAGGAATTTGAAATTCCGAAACTGGAAGGACTATCGAATCTAATGGAAGAATTTTCATGTGAATCAGTCCCTTCTATTTCATTAAAAGACGACCGTATCAAAGTATTCGTGGCTATGGCTCCAGCATTAGGGTTAGGTTTTGAGAACCTACAACAAACATTAAGCATACAATCTCTGGTTCTAATTATCGGAGCTGCCGGTGACCACATTGCGCCGATACAAACAAATGCAAAAAATTATCATAGATTAATTTCGAACGCTATATATAAAGAATTGGCTCACCCCATAGGTCACTACATATTTCTAAGTGAACCTGTGAGTGACCTGAAAAACCAAAATCTAATTTATTACAATGACCATCATTCCATAAACAGAAACTCTATTCATAAAGAGGTCCAACAATCCATACTTAATTTCTTTGACAAAACCTTATTTTAGAAAAGACCGGTTATGCTAAAGAAAATCCCTACATATAGTGATTGCCGACAGAGAGGGATTTTTGTTTTTTTGTAACCGTTTATATAAACATCCGTCAGAATGAATAAACGCTACTGGAATATTATTTTTACCTTATGGATTAGCTTCCATTCTCTGGGTGCAGAAAAGAAAGATACTACCCCTAAAGATACGATCAAAACCTATAACATCGATGAAGTGATCATTACTTCATCAACGAAAGAGACCAATGATTTTCGGACCTTGCCTGGTGCGGTTTCCCTGATCTCTCCACAAACTATTGCGAACCGCCAGATTGAGGCCTTAAAAGATATCAGTTCATTGGTGCCCAATCTTTATATTCCGGATTATGGGGCGAGATTAACATCTGCGATTTATATCCGTGGTATAGGTGCAAGAAGTAGCGGGCAGTCCGTAGGACTATACGTAGATAATGTTCCTTATTTAGATAAAAGTACCTTTGATTTTGAATTAACGGATATCCAGCGAATCGAAGTATTGCGGGGGCCACAAGGTACACTTTACGGAAGAAATGCGATGGGAGGTATCATCAATGTCTACACTCTTTCTCCCATGAATTATCAGGGAACCCGTCTATCGGGTTCTGTAGGGAATTACGGGACCTATAAAGGCAAACTATCCCACTATACCAAACTCAGTGAGACGATAGGAATTTCCATAGAAGGATATTATGATCAGCACAACGGTTTTTTCACCAATATATATACCCATAAAAAAGCGGATCCGGAAAAATTAGCAGGAGGCCAGATCCGGTTAGACTGGCAGATCACTCCAAACTTTAAAGCCGGTTATACCATTTCTTATGATTATACAGACCAGGGTGCTTTTCCTTACGGTCTCTATCATCGGGAAACAGGAAATATCGATCCGGTGAATATCAATGATCTGGTTTCCTACCAACGGAATATGTTATCCAATCATCTTTCACTGGAATACCAGACTTCTTCTTTTGTATTGACCAGTACGACAGGATACCAATATCTGAAAGATGATATGTTAATGGACCAGGATTTTTCTCCTCTTTCCATTTTTATACTTAACCAGAAACAAAAACAAAATGCCTATAGTCAGGAATTTGCGATTAAAAGTAATTTAACCAGGAATTATCAATGGTCATTCGGCCTCTATGGCTTTTATAACGATCTGCATATAGACGGGCCGGTTACCTTTAAAGAAGATGGGGTGAGCCAGGTATTGCAAAAAGTATTTGATGACTTATACTATCATACCAGTATGCCCGTTCACCTGAAAGTCATGGATAAAGAAGTCTATATACCCGGCTCATTTGATACGCCTTCCTATGGGGTGGCCCTTTTCCATCAATCCACTTACAATAATTTGTTTACAAAAGGTTTATCCCTGACAGCAGGTATCCGTCTAGGTTATGAAAAGCAACAAATGGATTACCAGTCAGCAGCAAAGATGTCTTTAGGGATTGGAGGTAGTCCGGAAGGAAACCATACGGAACTTCAGGGGATTGAACCTACTGTTATGGATATCCATACCTCACAGGATTTCTGGCAGGCACTTCCTAAAGTATCGCTGAAATATACATGCACTCCGCAAACCTTTACTTATATCTCTGTTGCAAAAGGCTATAAAACAGGAGGATATAATGTACAGATGTCTGCCGACCTGATGCAGAGCCAGATGCAGTATGAACTGATGAATCAATTTATACCTTCTATGGCTATAGAACCGGCTTCCGTAGAAGATGTGGCTTCTTATACACCGGAACATAGCTGGAATTATGAGTTAGGGATAAAAAGTGAAGTAATAAAAAATTATTTGACCTCTGAACTGACCTTCTTCTATATGGATGTAGAAGATGTGCAAATCACTCAGTTTGTCAATAGTGGGAACGGACGCATCTTAACCAATGCAGGCAAAGCCCAAAGCTACGGAGTAGAAGCTTCGGTAAAAACGTCAATCCGGAATGTATCCGCAGATCTGAACTACGGGTATACACATGCAACTTTTCGGAATTATAATAATGGGGAAGAAAATTTTAAAGGGAAATTTATTCCTTATGCTCCCCGCCATACCTTAAGTGCAGGGATTCATTATAACAAACTGGTTAGTCATGCTTTGATTGACCAGTTTACCGCTTCTGCACAGTTTAACGGAGCAGGAAAGATCTTCTGGACAGAATATAATGATATATTCCAGAAATTTTACAGCACAGTCCAGGCTAAAATAGGTATACGAAAAGGAAGCGTAAAAGTGGACCTTTGGAGTAAGAACCTGACTGATACACAATTTACAGCTTTTTATTTTGAGTCATTTAATAACCCATTCATGCAGAGAGGTAAACCTTTTCAAATCGGGGCGGATTTTACTATCATTTTTTAATTAATGCTTTTGCACACTATGCTCAAAGAAAAATTACTTCAAAAATATAATATACCGGTCCCACGCTACACCAGCTATCCTTCGGCAAATTATTTTCATACAAACTTCACCCATGAAATGTATGAAGAAGCTATTCAAGTATCGAATAAGATCCAGCCCCAACATCTTTCATTTTATATTCATATCCCTTTTTGCCGGCACCTGTGCCATTATTGCGGATGTAACTCTTTTCCCATGCAAAAACAGGAAAAGATTGACCAATATATAGCAGCCCTACACAAAGAGATTGACTACATAACCGGAAAGATCGATCCGGAACGCCGGATCGCACAGATCCATTACTGGGGAGGCTCCCCTACTTCCATACCGGCAGAGGTATTGAAAAGGATCAATGACCGGTTACTATCGGCTTTCCGGACAATCGAACATCCGGAAATAGCTATTGAATGTCATCCCGGCTATTTGAATGAAAAGGATTGGGAGCAATTACTACAAGCAGGTTTTAACCGATTTAGCCTGGGCATACAGGATTTTAATCCGGCAGTCCTGAAAGTGGTCAACCGACGACCTTCCTTACTACCGGTTGAACAGATTTTCCAAATCCTTCGCCAGGGAAAAACAACCATCAATATAGATCTGCTTTACGGGCTTCCCCTGCAAACCGTAGAGAGCTTTACGGAAACAGTGGATCAGGCAATCGATCTGAAACCTGACCGGATGGTAACTTTTCATACGGACATGTTCCCTGGGTAAACAAACGGCAATTGATCCTTGAAAAAACAGGTTTTCCTTCAGACCAGGAAAAGAGCCGGATCTATGAAACCGCTAAAAGCCAATTAATGCAGGCTAGTTATCAGACTATTGGCCTGGATCATTTTGTCAGGAAAGAAGATGAGCTTTTTCAGGCTCTTCAGCATGGGATCCTCCACCGAAATTTCCAGAGATATTGTACACGTCGCACCACAGGACAGGTATATGCTTTCGGTGTAACCGGAATCAGCCAGTTAGGAACAGCTTATATCCAGAACAGTAAAGATATAGATGACTATATTCAGCAAATCGAATCCGGTTCTTTTGCTATAGCCAAAGGATATACACTCAGTCCAGAAGAACAAATCATACGGGAAGTGATTCTAACATTAATGTGTAATTATAAAGTAAACTGGGAAGAAATAGGAGATCGGTTTTCTCTACCGGCAGAGACAATTAAACAGGCCATCCGATATAACGAACAGCAATTACTCACTTTGGCAGAAGACCAGATCATTACTTTAGATGAAAAAGAACTCCGGGTCAATCCGGAAGGAGCTCTCTTTGTACGCAATGTAGCTGCGTCACTGGATCCGTTTATACAACAAACAACCCGGTCATTTTCAAAACCGATATAATCATATGTCAAAAGAATATACAGAGATAGTCATTATTGGTGCCGGACTGACCGGACTGACTACAGGGTTTCATCTGACCCAAAAGGGAAAAAATATCCGGATAATAGAACAGGCAGATCGCGTAGGCGGTCAGATAAAAACCTTCCATGAACATGGATTTACCTTTGAAAGTGGTCCTAATACCGGAGCGGTTTCCTACCCGGAAGTAACAGAGTTATTCCGGTTGCTCTCCCCGGACTGTGAATTAGAAACAGCACGGGAAGAATCCAAACGGCGTCTGATATGGAAAGGGAACCGGTTTCATACACTTCCTTCCGGTTTAATCGAAGGTATTACTACCCCTCTTTTTTCCTTCTATGACAAATTCCATATTTTAGGGGAACCTTTCCGTAAAAAAGGGACCAATGCCAATGAATCGGTGGCCGATTTAGCGACCCGGCGTTTAGGGAGATCTTTTCGGGATTATGCAGTAGATCCATTTGTGTCAGGCGTCTATGCAGGAGATCCGGATCAATTAGTGACCCGGTATGCCTTACCGAAGCTGTACAATCTGGAACAGACATATGGTAGCTTTATTAAAGGAAGTATAGCTAAGGCAAGACAACCTAAAACCGACCGTGACAGGTTAGCCACCAAAAAGGTTTTTTCGGCCCGGAACGGATTAGAAAATCTAACAAAAGCACTGGCTAAACAGATCGGAGAGGAAAAAAATTATTCTTTCTACCTCCGGTATCCGGATTGAGCCGGAAGGAACCCACTGGTCTGTCCATTATACAGGTCCGGAAGGAACCCGGACCATAGTCGCAGAAAAAGTATTTACCACAACAGGAGCCTATAGTTTACCCCGGTTATTGTCTTTCCTTCCTCAACAAACCTTAGCGGCTATCAGCAATCTGGACTATGTACCCATCATCCAGGCAAGTATAGGAATAAAAGATACCCGGGGACTCTTTTTCAATGCATTCGGGGGATTAGTCCCTTCCTGTGAGAAAAAGGAAATACTGGGGATTCTTTATCCATCAGCCTGTTTTGAAGGACGTGCACCGGAAAAGGGTGCTTTATTTCCGTGTTTATGGGAGGAGTAAGACATCCGGAATATATGGATAAAACAGAGGAAGAATTACAGAACATCCTTTTACGGGCATTTCATCAAATGCTGAAATTTCCCCCTACTATGTCTCCAGATATGATTCGTATATTCCGTCACCAGCGGGCTATTCCCCAATATGGAGTAAGCAGTGGATTACGTTTTCAGACCATACAGAAGACAGAACACCACTATCCTGGACTTACGCTGGCAGGAAATATCCGGAATGGTATTGGTATGGCAGACCGGATCCGGCAGGGTGTAGAGATAGCTTCCCGTTTATAAGTTCCTTTTACCTGATTGTTATCACTAAAATCTATTCAAAAGAGTTTGAGCAGACGAGCTGTTTTGCTATATTTGAAGATCCATTAAAAACCACTATTATTATGAATAAAGGCTATTTATTACTTCCGGTTTTAGGCATAATTCCGTTTTTGGATCATACTGAAAAACCGGTTAACTTTATTATTATTAATTTAGATGATGCCGGCTACGGAGACTTTTCCCATAACGGAGCGATCGGATATACCACTCCCCACATCGATCAGATGGCAGCAGCGGGCGTACGTTTTACCCATTTCCTGGCTGTTCAGCCCATCAGTGGAGCTTCCCGGGCAGGATTACTGACCGGTTGTTATCCAAACCGGATTGGTTTTGAAGGGGCACCGTTGCTAGGCTGCGAATATGGCATACATCCTGATGAAATGACATTGGGAAAACTGCTGAAACAGAAAGGATATCAAACAGCTATATATGGTAAATGGCATTTAGGGGACCATAAACAATTTATGCCTTTACAAAATGGATTTGATGAATACTACGGACTTCCCTACTCGAATGATATGTGGCCTTATTATCCACAACAGGGAGAAGTCTATACATTTCCCGATCTGCCTTTATATGAAGGAAATGAGATTATCGGATACAATACAGACTAGAGTCAGTTCACCACGGACTATACTAACCGGACCACGCAATTTATCCGGAAAAACAGGGATACTCCATTTTTCATTTACCTGGCCCATTCTATGCCACACGTTCCGTTAGCCGTATCCGATAAGTTCAAAGGGAAAAGCGAACAGGGATTATATGGTGATGTTATGATGGAATTGGATTGGAGTGTCGGGGAAATTCTACAAACCCTTAAAGAACTTCAATTAGAAGAAAACACCTTGGTTATTCTTACCTCAGATAATGGTCCGTGGATCAATTATGGTAACCATGCCAGCTCAACCGGAGGTTTGCGGGAAGCAAAAACCAATACCTTTGACGGAGGCAGTCGGATTCCTTGTATCATGTACTGGAAAGGGGTCACAGAACCTGGCACATCCTGCAACCGGCTCAGTGCAAATATAGACCTCTTCCATACTTTAGCTGAAATAAGTGGTGCTCCCCTTCCGGAAAGAGAAATAGACGGAGTCAGTCTTTTACCACTCATTAAAGGAGCCAGAGAGGCTAATCCCAGAAGCTATTTTGCCTATTATTTCCGGGATAATGACCTGGAAGCCATCACAGACGGGAAATATAAGCTGGTCTTTCCACACAGATATTTCAGTTATGAAGACCATCTTCCGGGCAGGGACGGTAAACCAGAAAACATGTCTCTTAAAGAAGTTACTAAAAATGAATTACATGATCTGAGAAGAGATCCGGGCGAACGGTATAATGTAATCAGCCTGCATCCGGAAATTGTTCTCCGACTCTCGGAAGCAGCGAAGGAGATCCGGGCTGATCTGGGGGATGACCTGACCCGGGTGAAAGGAACCGGACGAAGAGAACCAGGATTAGCAAAAGATTATAATTAGATGGTAAAAGAACCTATTCTTTCTACAGGATCTATTGGGCAACTAAGAAAAAAAGATTTACTTTGTATAAAAGAGTTGTGCAATGGATAGAATGGTTGAAATAGCGAGGTTTCAGTATCCGGCAGATGCTCAGGTACTGATGGCACTCCTTAAATCGGAAGGAATTGAATGTTACCTTCGAAATGAACTCAGCACGCAGATCCTGAGCCATATTGACGTAGGAGGAGCCCGGCTGGAAATCCTGGAAAGTGACGTACCACGTGCGATGGAGATCATGAAAGCAGGAGGCTTTGAAATTCCCGGAGAAAATGAATCGCCGGAAGCTATCAACAATGCAGCCAACTGGATGAGCCATATCCCATTCCTGAAAAAATATTCTTTGCCTGTACAAATGATCCTGCTAAGTATTTTAGTAATTCTGGCCCTGGCACTCTTTATCGGCCTGTGATTATTACTGGAACAGGCTAACCCTATTTAACCATGGCACGGAGAAAAATATCAAATAGTCAGATCGTCTGCATTGTACTCTTATGGGGGGTCCTTTGTTATATGCTTCTTGCATACAGCGAAAAGATAGATTTTAATGTAATTTTTACCTTAGTTGCTTCCGGGATAATTGTTTTTGTACCTATTTACAAAAATGTCAAAAGACGAAATGAGTAACAATTCGAAACTTTTAACCATTTAAAATATCAAAAGGATATTTTTCCATATTTTTACTTTTATTTATTGTTTGCTCCATTTTTTAGCTTGCCTTTGCACGGCACTTATAAAAGTGCATGCGGATAACAATTTGGTATAATATAATTGGTATAACATTCTAAATATTCAAATCAATGAAAGCGAGTGAAGTTTTAGACAACCTCAAAAGAAGATTTCCGAATGAACCTGAGTATTATCAGGCAGTAGAAGAAGTATTAGGATCGATTGAAGAAGTATACAATCAGCATCCTGAATTCGAAAAAGCAAACTTAATCGAACGTCTTTGTATTCCGGATCGTATTTTCACCTTCCGTGTGACCTGGATGGATGACAAAGGCCAGGTCCATACCAATATGGCTTACCGTGTACAGCATAATAACGCTATTGGTCCTTATAAAGGAGGTATGCGTTTCCATGCTTCTGTCAATGTTTCTATTCTTAAATTCCTTGCTTTTGAGCAAACCTTCAAAAATTCTCTGACTACCCTACCGATGGGTGGTGGTAAGGGAGGTTCAGACTTCAATCCAAAAGGTAAATCCAATACTGAAATCATGCGTTTCTGCCAGGCTTTTATTATGGAGTTATGGCATCACATCGGTCCTGACACAGATGTTCCGGCCGGTGATATTGGTGTAGGAGGTCGTGAAGTAGCTTATATGTATGGCATGTACAAAAAAATGGCTCGTGAAAATACAGGAACTTTTACCGATAAAGGGATTGAATTCGGAGGTTCACTGATCCGTCCGGAAGCAACCGGATACGGGAATGTATATTTCCTGCTGGAAATGCTGAAAACACGTAATATTGACATCAAAGGTAAAGTAGTCACTGTTTCAGGTTCCGGTAACGTAGCACAATATACCACAGAAAAACTGATCAGCTTAGGGGCAAAAGTAGTGACGATGTCTGACTCAAACGGCTATATTTATGATCCGGAAGGTATTGACAGCAAAAAACTGGAATACATCATGGAACTTAAAAACCTGTACCGTGGCCGTATCAAAGAATATGCTGAAAAATACGGCTGCAAATATGTGGAAGGAGAACGTCCATGGGCTGAAAAATGTGATATTGCCTTACCAAGTGCCACTCAGAATGAGTTGACAGGAGATGATGCAAAAACCTTATTAGCCAACGGTTGTATCGCTGTGTCGGAAGGAGCCAACATGCCTTCTACGCCGGAAGCCATTGAAGAATTCCTGAAAGCTAAAATATTATATGCACCGGGTAAGGCGGCTAATGCAGGGGGTGTATCTGTCTCAGGTCTTGAAATGACACAGAACGCTATTAAATTGAGCTGGAGCCAGGAAGAAGTAGATGAGAAACTGAAAAGCATCATGAAATCCATCCACGAGCAATGTGAAAAATATGGTAAAGAAGCAGACGGTACTATCAACTACGTAAAAGGCGCTAACATTGCAGGCTTTATGAAAGTAGCAAAAGCCATGATGGCACAAGGAGTGCTGTAATTATCTGCCTGAGAAGAAACGATAATTATTTTCTAAAATATTAATGATCATGTTATAAAGAGGTATCCTGTGAATCATAGGATACCTCTTTTTCTTTTACCTTCCCACATATATCCGGTCCCGTTAATCCAGCCTGATCCCGGATATCTATACTATAAAATCTCCATAAAAAATCTGTTATGAATAGGGGTTTTTCCTTATTCCCTTGTCTTACTCATAAAACAGGTAAGTAAATCCTATCATTCTATGAATAGTAATAACCATACATCAGAGCAGCCGACTCCCTGGTACTGGAACCAGCCGGAACAGGGAATCAGTCTGGAAGACTGTGAAAGGCTTTTTATGAACTGATTCATCAATACCGGACCAGTGAACGTTCACAAAAGAAATATACTGCCGGTGATTCTGCAGTAGCATTCTGAATCATATGTTAAAATTGTGTGTATAGAAAGGAGAGCATAAGAGAAAAACGTCAGGAAACTGAACTTTCATTGTCTAAAAAATCTTCATCGACCCTGAAAATTTTCTTCTTATGTTCTCTCCTTTTTTCAGTTTCCAGCCAAAACCCATAATTTAATTATCCGCCGGCAATTGCCAATTATTAATTAAATCTTACCTTAGCTGCACAAAACAGCTGTTAATTATATACATGATCACAGAAGCACTCAACAATCTTTATCAGTCCTATACCGGGAATCCGGCAGAAACCATAGAAGAACTTCCCTCTTCCGGTTCCAACCGGCGCTATTTTCGTCTGAGCGGCGTTAAAAACCTGATCGGTGTCAGTGGTACTTCCATAGAGGAAAATAAAGCCTTTATATATATGGCGGAACATTTCCGCAAAAAAGGTCTTCCGGTTCCCGAAGTCTATTGTGCTTCCGAAGACCATTCTTTCTACTTACAGGAAGACCTGGGAGATATGCTACTTTTTAATGCCATTGAAAAGGGACGGACCAGTTCTGTTTTTGATGAACAGGAACGGGAGCTTTTAAAAAAAACGATTACCCTGCTTCCCACCATTCAATTTGCCGGAGCTGACGGCTTCGACTTCTCCCAATGCTATCCACAGGCAGAATTCAACCAGCGGTCCATCCTCTGGGATCTCAACTATTTTAAATACTGTTTCCTGAAAGCTACCGGGATGGAATTTCAGGAAGACAGATTAGAAGATGATTTTCAGAAGATGAGTGATGTGTTACTCCGTAACTCCTCAGCTACTTTTCTGTATCGTGATTTTCAGTCACGAAATGTAATGATCAAAGACGGAGCACCCTGGTTCATTGATTTTCAGGAAGGCAGGAAAGGGCCGGTTTATTATGATGTAGCCTCCTTTTTATGGCAGGCGAAAGCCAAATATCCGGAAGAACTGAGACAAGAATTAGTAGCAGAGTATATCCATGCACTCAAAAAATATATTCCCGTAGACGAAACCTACTTCTTAAGCCAGTTACGTCATTTTGTACTTTTCCGTACTTTACAGGTATTAGGAGCATACGGCTTCCGTGGATACTTCGAAAAGAAACCCCACTTCATACAGAGTGTTCCTTTTGCCATCGATAACCTGCGGCAGCTACTGAAAGAAGAGTATGTGGAGTATCCTTATCTTTGCGCAGTGCTAAGGGAATTAACCGGACTAAAACAATTTTCCGACGATCTGAAAAAGAGAATGCTGGAAGTAAAAGTCATAAGCTTTGCCTATAAGAAAGGTATTCCCAATGATCCGACCGGAAACGGAGGAGGATTTGTCTTTGACTGCCGGGCCATCAATAATCCCGGTAAATATGAGCGCTACAATCACTTCACCGGATTAGATGAACCCGTGATCCATTTTCTGGAAGAAGACGGAGAGATCACTCAATTCCTGGAACAGGCTTACCACATGGTGGATAATTCCGTTAAACGTTACATGGACAGAGGATTTACCAACCTGATGGTTTGCTTTGGTTGCACAGGCGGCAGACACCGCTCGGTCTATTCTGCCCAACATGTAGCAGAACATCTCCACAGTAAATTCGGAATTAAAGTACATTTGATACACAGAGAACAAAATATTGAAGAAATTTTTGAACCAACCATATGAAAGCAATGATTTTCGCGGCAGGGGTAGGTACCCGGCTCAAGCCGCTTACAGATAATACGTCGAAAGCACTTATTCCGGTAAACGGTGTACCTATGCTGGAACACGTTATCTCCAAGTTAAAACAGGCCGGATTCCATGAAGTGATTATTAATATTCATCATTTTGGAGAACAGATCATAGAGTTTCTACAGGCAAAAGAAAATTTTGGGATCCAGATCCATATCTCGGATGAACGGAACTATCTGTTGGACACCGGAGGAGGAATCAAACAGGCAACAAACCTGTTACAGGGGAATGAACCTTTTTTAGTCCACAATGTAGATATTCTCTCCAATGTGGATCTTAGAGCGATGTATGAACAACATATAAAAACCAATCCGCTTACCACACTTTTAGTCAGTGAACGGCAGACTTCACGCTATTTACTATTCAACCAGCAAAACCGGTTATGCGGCTGGCGTAATCATGATACCAGAGAAGTAAAATCCCATTATCCGGATTTTGACCCGGAACAATACAATGAATACGCCTTCGGAGGTATCCATGTGATCTCTCCTGCTATCTTTGAATGGATGGAAGAATGGACAGGAAAATTTTCCATCATAAACTTTTACCTGTCCATCTGTGCAAAAACAAAGATAGAAGCCTATCCGGTAGAAAACCTGAACCTGATTGACATAGGAAAGCCGGAAACACTGGCACAAGCGGAAGAATGGCTAAAGAAAAGTGACAACCCGACTACATATTGATTCATCTATTAAACAAAAAACGATGAAACGCTTATTGACCAGTTTAGCCTGTATATGTATTTGTTTACAGGGACTTTTTGCACAAAAGCCTGAACTAAGATTTAACAAAGAAGGAAAATTTAAAATTGTACAGTTTACAGACGTACATTTTATTTATGAAGATCCACGGTCCGATATTGCACTGGAAAGGATCAATGAAGTACTGGATAACGAGAAACCGGACCTGGTCCTCTTAACCGGAGATATCGTTTTCAGTAAACCTGTGGAACAGGGCATGCGAACCGTATTAGAGCAGGTCTCCAAACGGAATATCCCTTTTGGAGTAACCTTAGGAAACCATGATGACGAGCACGACCTGTCCAGAGCAGAATTATTGGAACTAATACAAACCATTCCCTGTAATATCACTACCACAGCTCTGGGTATTTCCGGAGTAGGGAATTACATTGTACCTTTAAAATCTGCAATGGGTGATAAAGACGCCGCCATCCTCTACTGCCTGGATTCCCACGCCTACTCCTCTATTGAAGGAATAGAAGGATATGATTATATTAAATTTGACCAGATCCAATGGTACCGGGAAAACAGCAGGAGGTTCACACAAGCCAACGGCGGTATCCCTCTCCCATCCCTGGCCTTTTTCCATATCCCACTACCGGAATATAATCAGGCAGCAGCAGACGAACAGGCCATCCTGATCGGTACCCGGAAGGAAAAAGCCTGTGCACCCCAACTCAACACCGGGATGTTTGCAGCAATGAAAGAAAATAAAGATATTATGGGAGTATTTGTCGGACATGACCACGACTGCGATTACGTAGTCAACTGGAAAGGGATCCTGTTAGGATACGACAGATACACCGGAGGTAACACAGTATATAACAATCTGGGTAGTAACGGAGCAAGAATCATAGAGTTAACAGAAGGATCCACCAGCTTCAAAACCTGGATCCGTCTAAAAGATGATCAAACCATCCAACACGTCACCTACCCCGATGATTTTCTAAAGAAATAAAATTTAATACCACGCAGGTGAGACAGATAAAGCAGATTTCCACAGATAGAAATTAAAAAATAATTAATTAATAATCAGTGGTCATCTTGTCTAATCTGTGTCATCTGTGCGCCATGTATTCTTCCCGCTCCCCTATTTCTCTTCAGGTTTCAGCACCACACCTAAACTTTTCTTTCCATTCATTTTAACCACAATCGGTTCGTCAAAATGAACGTGCCGTAAAAAATTTGTATCCAGTTCCGCAGGTAATGCATTCAGGTAGGTTTCATCAAACCAGCCATCTCCTTTAAAAGGGTTGATCGTGAAATAGCCCACACCAAACGAAGTCAGGTTTTGAAAGAAGTGAGTGCCCTGGCTGGGATCTATCCGGTAGTTCTCTAACCCGCACTCCACAATTACCCGGGCATTACTGATATGGGGCCACTTAACAGGAATACCTAACCAGGTATCACTACTCCCCCACCGTCCCGGTCCTACCAGCACATATCCGGTACCCTGTTCCGTAAACCGGCGGTTCAGTTTCTCTATTTCATAAGCAATCAACTGATTATTGGAAGAGTTGAAAGCCTCCGTTTTTACATACACAATATCCTGTACATCCGGGATAATCCCATGCCCCAGTACACTTTCAGAATATAACAGGTTTTCCGCCAGATCAATATTCGTCAGGTCTTCATCCATTACCTCTTTATTATCTACAATCGGACGGATCTGTAACAGATAAAAAGTCGCCGGTTTCGGATTATCCGGATGGATATTCATCGCAAATTCAATCTCTATGGGACGAACCATTTCACTTTGCCCAATCTGCAACACCTTATCCAGTGTCTCCGCCAACGGAAATACATCATGCTGCAAAATATTTACGAAAGACAGGATCTTCCGGCCACCCGGATAATACCCGTCCCGGATGATCTGATCATACGGATCAAACGTAGAGACAATATACTTCAAAGAGCCATCCGCATTCGCATCTTTTAAGTTCAACTTCAACAAATTAAACGCATCATCCACAGAAAACTGCTCCGGTAAATGTTCCAGGTCCAATGCATAAAACCGGGTCTGGGTTTCCCGTAAAGCAAAATCCATAGAACTCATCTGCAAAATATTATGAGGGTGACGAGGAGAAAAACGAAGGGTTTGCCCGCCATCCACAATATATTTCCCCAACCCTAAAGCGATATTGGCAATCCCATCCTCCGCAGTTTCATTGCCAATCGGATAAAAATTCAACGAACGGGCCACACCGGAGACAGTCGGATAATAATGATGATGGTAAGCCGAACCGACCACTTCCTGCAGAACAATTGCCATCTTTTCCTGGTCAATGATATTGGAAGTAGCCGTCATATAAGCCTTACTATCCCGGTAAAAGACAGAAGCATACACCGCTTTGATCGCATCACTCACCATTCTCAGCATCTCATATTTATCCTCCTTTTTCGGAACCATATACGTGGAATAGATCCCGGCAAAAGACTGGTAATGGGAATCTTCCAGCAAACTGGACGAACGGACTGCCAGAGGCCCCTTCACCACATCAAAGAAAGCCATCAGGTCTTCAATCAAGGAGGAAGGCAGGCTGGCATGAAGGAAATATTTCAGGATACTGGCATCTTCTATATCATTCAAAGCAACTGAATAGAGTTCATTCGTCTCCATAAACTCATCAAAAATATCCGTACAGATCACCACCGTTTTAGGGATCGTAACCAGAAAATTGTCCATATCCAGTTCCGGATGACGTTTGATCATAGTACCGATAAAAGCCAGTCCTCTCCCTTTACCTCCCAGAAAACCATTCCCGATACGGGCAAAGTTACTATACTCATCAAACCGTTCCTTCTGATATACAGCAACCACTCCCGTATTCTTCATCCGGCGGTATTGCACGATCAGGTCAAAGATCAGTTTCCGGGCCTTATCCATATCTTTATAATCACTGACATCCACATTCTTCAGCACCTCCGCAGGAGGAAACATAGCCCGTGAGTAGAAGAAACGGGAAAAATGATTCCGGGACAGGTGATAGATCAGCGACTCATCCGGAATCTGAAACACCTTCCGCTGAAGATCCTTCAGGTCTTTAATACGCATGATCTCCTGTTTGGTATGAGGATCTAAGATCACAAAATCACCAAAACCAAACCGTTCCATGATTTTCTTCTTCAGATCCTGCGGATAACTTTTGGAATTCTTATCTATAAAAGAAGCTTTCAATTCCCTGGCATAGATCATATTGGAACTTTCAGAAGACTCTAAGATAAAAGGAATAATCAAACCGGTCTTTCGGACATATTGCCCGAATTTATAACCGGCATACGGATCCTTCACTCCATTCCGCATAAAACTCATATCTGAAATGATTCCCAGCATATGATCCCTGTACTGGTCAAAGATCCGGACAGCCTCTTCATATGTCCTGGCTAATTTGATCTTGGGGCGGCCACGCATACGCAACGTCCGCTGGTGGTCATTCAATGCCTCTTTAGAGAACTCACGGCTTTGTTTCAGCACAAATTTATAGAGGTAAGGCAAGGCGGAAGAATAAAACCGTATGGAATCCTCCACCAGCAAAATGATCTGCACACCTACACTTTCCGTATCATCCGGAGCATTCATCTTGTCCTCGATCAGTTTAATAATCGCCAGCAGCAACTCCGCATTCCCCAACCAACTGAAAATATAATCAATTGCACTCAGGTCCTCATCCGCCACCCATTTCGATACCTCTTTGGAAAAAGGAGTCAGCACCACAATAGGGATGGAAGGATAATGGATCTTGATTTCCTTGGCAGCCGCAAAGATATCCCGGTCATCCATATTGGGCATACAGATAATCAGTTCAAAGTTCCGGTCTTTCAATTCAGCCAATGCCTCCTCTTTGGTAGTCACCTGCGTAAAACGAGGTGGATACCGGAGACTTAACGCTGTGTATTCATTAAAGATCTGTTCATCCACCCGTCCGTCATCTTCCAGCATAAACGCATCATATTTCGTAGCGATCAGCAATACGTTAAATATGCGCTTATTCATCAGGTTCGCAAACGGAGTGTCCCTGAACACAAGATCCTTATAGTCTGGTATACCGCTCATACATGTAAAACATTTAATTGGCTCAAATGTAGGGATAATTTTTCAATAGGACTTCTTTCCGGCCAGATGTTAAAACCCCTACCTATAGATAACTTCTCAGCTTTTTTAGTTAAGTTTGTATGAAAGAAACTCTATCATAAAATAACCTTATACCATGATAACATTTTTCCGAACAGCCGGATGGATCACCCTTTTGCTCCTGTTCACCCTCCCTAACCATGCAGAATCGTTCAGACATATCTATACGGATAATGGCCTGAGTAGCCGTCGTGTCTACCAGGTAGAAAAAGATGGCACAGGTTTCGTCTGGTTTCTGACCTCTATGGGCATAGACCGTTTCGACGGGACAGAGATCCGGCATTACCCGCTGGCAGGGATCAAAGAGGTCAAAGAGAATGTACTTCCTTTCAGCGTGATGACCTGTGACACTAACCAGGGTCTCTGGCTCTCGTTACGGAATGGGAAAGTCTACTCCTACTCCCAAGAAAAAGATGAATTTCTCTTATCTATTGATCTGAATGAATATAGCTCCGGAAGCGATCCTGTGCTGAACCATATCTATTTTGACCACACCAACACCTTGTGGTTAGCTATCTCATCCGGTCTGTATACATTTGATTTGGAAAACCGCAGGTTATACCTGGTGGAACAGTTTTCGGATGAAACCGTACATACTATTACCCAATTAAATGAGTTCTGCTATTTTGCCGGAACAAATCAACAGGTCTATCAGATCACCCTGCCGGAAAAACCCGGGGAAGAAATAACAAAGAAGAAAATCGACCTTCCATTGCCTGTTAAAGTAGAGTCAATGTGTTTACATGACACAGTGTTATATATAGGTACTTTCTCCCACAGTGCCTACCTGCTCGATACACATTCCGGGCACATCCGGTCATTAGCCCAGGTAATTCCGCAGGTTCTGGTTCGTACGATCAAAGCATCCAAAGACCACCAGATCCTTATCGGAACAGATGGCTCCGGACTGTACTGTCTGGATGCCTCCAGTCATCAGCTTATCAAACGGTACTCCTCCCATGACGGAGGGATCCATGGCATATCCGGCAATACCATCTCTGACCTGTTGGTAGATGAGCGGAACCGCTTCTGGATCAGCACCTCTACTAACGGAGTAAGTATACTGGATCCCCACACACCGGATATCCGGTGGAAAAGAAACGAAAGTGGCAACAATCAATCCCTCCTGTCAGACCATGTCAATGTGATCCTCGAAGATTCGGACGGAGACATGTGGTATGGGACCAACCACGGGATCAGCCTACACCTCACTAAAGAAAACCGCTGGACCCATTTTCTGCAGAGCCATCCGGATGAAATAGACCAGACCCCTGTCATATTAGCACTTTGTGAAGACCATGAAAAGAATATCTGGGCAGGAGGGTTCGGCACCGGAGGATGAAAAATCAACAAACAAAAGCAATCCATTCAGCCGGTTCCCAGGAAAACAGCAGCATCAGATGAAGGATTGACCAGTGACTATATCTACGCCATCTACACAGATGGGACATCCCTGTTTTTTGGAGGTATAGAAGGGGAATTAACCGCCTATCATCCCCGGACACAGACTTATACCTATTACCCGGTAGATTGTATCGGAGATATCCTGCCCGGGACAAATGAAACGTTACTATTAGCGACATGCGACGGATTAGCTATTATAAACAAAGAGACCCGGCAACTACAATGGTACAAAGAATTTGAAGGAGAAGAATTAGGCTGTGCAGTACGCAGCCTGTTGCAAGCCTCTCCCCGGGACTTGTTCCTGGCAACCGACGGAAAAGGCCTCATTCATCTGAATCCGGAAACAGGCCAATCCCGGCACATGACCTTTCATAAAGAATTTATTTCCCATTCCATCCAACAAATGGTAATGGATGCACAAGGAGACCTGTGGTTTAGCACAGACCAGAACTTATATCGTTTACACATAGCAAGCGGAGAAATCACCCATATGAACCCTATGTTAGGGATTCAAAGCGGTAATTTTAACCCCAGAGCCGCTTACCAAAAAAAGAACGGGCTTTTTGTCATAGGTACGGCAGATGGAGTCATGGAGTTTGATCCGACCTTTAACATGGATCAACCGGATAGCCCGCATCTGGTCTTTACGGGATTGAGCCTCTTCCATCAACCGCTGGTAGCCGGCGAAGCATCCCCTTTAAAAAAGGCGATCAATGAGACATCCTCCCTGGAACTTTCCTATAACCAGAATTCCTTTTCTTTATCTTTTTCTTCCATTCAGTTCTCCTATCCCTGGCAAATAGAATATACCTGTAAATTAGAAGGATTTGACAAAGACTGGCATCCTGCCAGCCGGGAAAGAAGTGTCAGCTACACCAACCTGAAACCCGGGCACTACACCTTAAAAGTTAGGGCGATCAACCCCTATTCACCGGATCACTATGACGAAAAAGAATTAGTAGTCCGGATCGGCAAACCCTTCTGGCAATCTGGATGGGCTTACCTGCTTTACAGTTGCCTGGTGACTTTAATTACCGTATTAAGTATCCATTATATCCGGCATAAAAACAAAGAGAAAAAAACACAGGAAAAGATCCGTACATTTGTAGAAATAGCCCATAACATCCGCACCCCGATCAGCCTGATTAAAGCTCCCCTCAGCGAGATAGAAAGTAGCGAACACCTGTCCGGAGCCGGCAAAAAGTTTCTGGCACTGGCCATGGCCAACACGGAAAAGCTGTTTACCATGGTAACCGAACTACTGGATTTCCAGAAAGCAGAGTTAGGAAATAATGGATTATCCATTTCCGGACAGGAATTATACGGGTATATGCAGGAGAAGTTGAATACATTCAATATTGCAGCCATCCGGAAAAACATCCTGTTCAATTTACAGGCAGACTTTGAAGACCTAACCGTAGGATTAGATGTAGAAAAAATGGATAAGATCCTCAACAATATCTTGTCTAATGCAGTAAAATATGCAAAAGAGGGTTCCATTACCATCGGGTTACGCCACACGGCAGAGACCTGGTCTGTGGAAATCAAAGATACCGGGATCGGTATTCCGGCAGCCGACCAGAAGAATCTGTTCCGGCAATTCTACCGGGCAGAGAATGCGATCCGGTCTGATGAAACAGGATCGGGAATTTGTCTCCTGCTTACCCGGAAACTGGTAGAGCTCCATCAGGGAACAATCACTTTTACCAGTACAGAAAATGTAGGTTCCTGCTTTTTGCTTACTTTCCCGAAATTCCCCTATGAAAAACCCGGTTCCCGGGAAGACATGGCAAGTGCCAGCCAGGAACAGGCAAACAATCCCCAGCCGGAAGAGACCGTATTAATCGTAGAAGATAGCAGGGACTTACGGGAATATCTGGCCGAAACCCTCCGGCAGGAGTATAAAATAATCAGTGCGGAAAATGCAGCCCAGGCACTTACTCTCTTAGAAACAATCAATCCGGATATTATTATTTCCGACATTATTATGCCGGGCATGCGGGGAGACGAGATGTGTCATATCATCAAAACGTCTATGGAAACAAGCCATATAGCAGTGATCCTGTTAACCGCCCTTCATGAAAAAGAAAATATTATTCAGGGACTGGAAAGCGGAGCAGATGATTATATCACCAAACCATTTGATACCACCGTCTTAAAAGCACGTATCCGGAATATCTTAGTCAATAAGAAAAAGCAAAGCCAGTGGATGTTATCCGAAAACTATACCCCGCAGGAGGCGGACTACACCAACTCATTAGATAAAGAATTTTTAGACAAGGCTATTGAAGTAATCGAAAAAGAATTAGCCAACCCGGAATTCTCCATCAATGATTTCTGCCGTTCACTGGGTATGAGCCGGACCTCTGTCTACAATAAAATCAAAAGCCTGACCGACCAGGAACCCAATGACTTTATCCGGATTATCCGGCTGAAAAAAGCGAAAGGACTATTAAGGAGCAAAAAATATAGTATTGCAGAAGTGTCCATGATGGTAGGGTTTTCCGACGCCAAATACTTTAGCACCAGCTTTAAAAAACAGTTTGGAGTAAGTCCCAGCAAAATCGATGAGCTAACTCCAAACGGACAGTAAACGACTCCTGCACGCATCTATGCAGATGCCTAAGGACCCGTAAGTCCGTTTCTCAGGACAGCTAATTCATTCAACCATGGTGTAATTAGTATTCAACCATGGTTGAATAGGTATTTAACCCGGGTGCAATAGGTATTTAACCATGGTTAAATAAGTTAGCACCCATAGGTATCCCACTTATATCCCTTATCTTTCCGGTTAGCCCCCCTGATCATTTTTGTTATTTTCCTGCACCTGGAGAAAGGTTTAAAATCTTTCAGGAATGGGTTTAAATCCTGCTAAATAGTGAGGTTTGAGAGATATCAAACCTTTTTTGAGAGTAAACAAACCACCTATTAAGTGATCCTTATTAATCTTGTAACCTGAATAAACACGAAAATCTAATCATAACGTATGGAGACATATTTAGCTCTTGACTTAGGAGGAACCAAACTGCTGATAGGAGAAATGGACCGACACGGAAATATTCTGAAATATAAAAAATATGATACAGGGTATTTTAACCAGCCGGCAGCCCTGGAGTTCATAAAAAAATCGCTGGACGATTATATTGCCACCGTAGGCTGGGTAGATAAAAAACCCAGGGCCATAGGGGTCGAGTTAATCGGCCGGGTAGATCCCCGGCAGAGTATCTGGTTGCAGATAGATCCCAAACGGACCGATCCGATTCATCTGGCCAAAGAATTATCCGGAATATATGACATGCCCTGTTATATCGATAACGATGTCAAAAGTGCTACCCGGGCTGCGCAATTATTTGGTTTTGGACGGATATCAGAGAACTTTATTTATATTAATGTAGGAACAGGGATCGCCGCCGGGTTTGTAGTGAATGGGAAGCAGATCAGAGGCAGTCATTTCAATGTCGGAGAAGTAGGACATACCCAGGTAGGGGTAAATATCGGTATTCCCTGCGGATGCGGCCGGATGGACTGCGTAGAGTTGATTGCATCCGGGATTGGGTTTGACCGTTCCGCACGTTTGTTGAAAGATCAGTATCCTACCCAACTCCATATTCCGGAAGACCTGGCCGACTGGGTAGAGGTCAAAGAGGTCTTCAACCTGAGCCGGGAAGGAGATCCGTTATGTTCCCGGTTAGTGGAGAATGCTTCGCAAGCATTAGCCAACCTGATCATGAATCTGGTCAGGGTCAGCGATCCGGATACTGTGGTGTTAGGGGGAGGCATTGTGTCCGATGGGTATATCCATACAAAAGTAGTAGAGAAACTCAACCCCACTACCATCCGTTTCGTCAAAAACGGGGTGGTACTCACCAAACTCAACCCCGACTTCATCGGCCTGATCGGTACAGGAGCATTAGCCATGAAGGAATAAGGAGTTAAAGGAGTCAAGGAGTTAAGTAGTCTAGTTTCTACTCACTCCTTAACTCCTAAGGAGCGGAGCGACTGATAACTCTTTTGACTACTAAAAATCAACCATCAATAAAACAGATATGAAACTAAACATTACCATTGCAAAGAACGAAGAGGAATTTGACAGAATAGCTGCCTGGCGTATTATTACGGCTATGCTTACCAACCCAAAAGCGGTGATCGGTTTATCCACAGGACAGACCACCAAAAATATGCACGCTATTGTAAGTGATATTTATCGCCAGTATCCTTTTGATATCTCCGGCATTACCCTGTTCAATGTGGATGAATTAACCAATTTACCCCGTGAATATAAAGGAGCCTGTTATACCATGATCAAAGACCAGATTGCCGGGCCTTTAGGGATTAAGGAAGAAAACTTTATTATGCCTCCTACCCTGTCCGATGACTTTGCCCGGGAAGCCGCTATTTTCCAGCAGGCGTTAGAAGACCGTGGCGGGATTGATCTGCAAATGCTGGGATTAGGGACTAACGGACATATTGGTATTAACCAACCGGGCACTCCGTTTGAAAGTGAAACCTGGGTGTCTCCTATGGATCCGGACTTTGAAAAAAGGGTAAGGGAAGAGACGAATACTCCACCGGATCATGAACTGGGCGGACTGACCTTAGGGATCAAAAACATCATGCATTCCCGTAAGATCGTACTGATCGCCAAAGGGGAACATAAAGCTGCCATCGTCCGGCAGATGGTAGCAGGGCCCGTAACGACTGATATTCCGGCTTCTGTCCTTCAGTTGCATCCGAACTGTGAGTTCCTGCTGGATGCAGATGCGGCAAAATATATTGTTTAATTTTTTACCTTTTTATCTAATACCATTTCCATATGACACAACAGGAAAAACAGATCAGTTATATAGGTCCCTTTATTACGATGATATTCCTTTTCTTTATCGTAGGGTTTCTTACGACAGCGAATACCCAGTTCCAGGGGCCGTTAAAAGAGGCCTTTTTAGAAGGGGTCGGTGACCTGAAGAACACCTTTGCTACCTTAATTACATTCTCCTGGTTCCTGGCTTATCCCCTGACTGGAGGAATAGGATCTGCCTTGACCACCAGGTACGGCTATAAAGGAACGTTGATCCGCTCGTTATTTATTATGATCGCCGGACTGGGATTCTTCTTTTTATCTTCTTTGTTTACTGTACATTTTCCAAACGCCCATTTACATATAGGGAGCAACATCGTTTCCATCGGTTTTTTATCTTTTTAGTAGGTTTTTTTGTAGTTGGGGCTTCCGCCACTATTTTGCAGGTAGTGATCAATCCGTATCTAACCGCTTGTTTTGTAAGAGGTATACAACCTGTACAACGGCTGGCAATCGGTGGGTCGGCCAACTCGATAGGAACCACGATCGCACCTTTTTTTGTGACAGGGATTGTATTCGGTGGCCTGGCGATGGAGGATGTCCAGGTAAGCCAGTTAATGATCCCTTTCTTTTCTTTAATGGTGATTATTTCACTGATCGTTACCATACTCTTTCGTTTGTCCTTACCGGATATAGAGGGGACGAAAGCAGCAGCCAGAGAAAATTAGAAAAAAGCATCTGGTCTTTCCGCCACCTGAAATTAGGGGTGATTGCGATCTTCTTTTATGTAGGAGTAGAAGTATGTATTGGCGCCAACATTAATCTATATGCCATAGAGCAGGAAAACCTCCATGGGTCCTTCTCTTTCTTAGGGAATCATTCACTGTCGGTATTTGGTATCAATTTTGCTATTCCGGCCTTGATGGCGACTCTCTACTGGGGAGGTATGCTGATCGGACGGCTGGTCGGAAGTTCGTTGAGCCGCATCTCTCCCCGGATTCAGTTAACGGTTACTACCGTGTCCGCTACTGTGTTGACCTTATTGGCTATCCTGTTGAATAATCCCTGGTTACTGACTGCAGTAGGCCTGTTCCACTCTATCATGTGGGGAGCCATTTTTACCCTCTCTGTCAATAAACTGGGGAAATATACATCGATTGCTTCCGGTGTCTTTATGATCGGCGTGGTAGGCGGAGCCATTCTTCCTCTTGTGCAAGGCATGGTCGCTGACTTGTTAGGTGGATGGAGATGGTCGTGGTTATTAGTTATCTTTGGGGAATTATTTATGTTATATTATGCTTTGATTGGGTCAAAGGTCAAGGAATAAGTAGTCCAAGGAGTTATCAGTCGCTCCGCTCCTTAGGAGTTAAGGAGACAGGAAAAACCACTTAACTCCTTTGACTACCTGACTCCTTTACCTACTAAAAAAATATGCTTATGAAAAAAGTCCTTTATCTTCTCCTGTTCTCTGTCTGCTTTTTGCAGGGATGGGCACAGTATAAGGTGTCCCCGGCAAGAGACTGGGACAGATTTCCTCCGGAAGTGCAGAAGCCGGGGTTCGGTTCTCATACCTCTCAACTGGTTCAGATGGATAATGATCCGGCTTTGGAAGAGGTGATCCTGTTCAGTGCCCATAACGGACATTATCCCTATTTTGACCTGTTCAAGAATTACTATGTTATCCTAGACCATTATACGAAAGAGGTAAAATATATTTCTGATGTAACGATCTCCACAGAGAGGGATCTTATCCTGGAAGACCGGAATATGGACGGGAAATATGAATTGTACCGTCGTTATTTCCAGGATGGCCAATTCTCTACGGATGAATCCGGGAATAAACTTGCTGTTACCTGGATGTATGACCGGATCGAATTTGATAGTCAGGAATGGAAGAATAACTAATCATAAAAAAGAAATCTATGAGTTCACTAACAAAACTGCTCCTGTTTATAGGAATTTGTACCGGATGTACCCTGGGTAAAACAAGTAGTGAAGAACCGGTAGACTGCGGACACAAAAAAATAATTGTTGCCTATGTTACCTCATGGAGTGAGATCATGCCTGATCCGGCTTATATGACTCATATTAATTATGCGTTCGGACATGTCAATGATTCCTTTGATGGAGTAAGAATTGATCATGAAGAACGGTTAAAAGCGATTGTCTCCCTGAAGCAAAACCATCCGGAGTTAGCAGTGCTTCTTTCCATCGGTGGCTGGGGCAGTGGCAGATTCAGTGAAATGGCTGCCGATGAACAGAACCGGAAACGTTTCGCTGCGGATTGCCAGCGGGTTGTAAAAGAATTCCAACTGGATGGGATTGATATAGAC
>JAJQFE010000002.1 GCA_021201295.1 Tannerellaceae bacterium
AGCATCTGACTGTTAATCAGAGGGTCCTTGGTTCAAGTCCAAGAGGAAGAGCGAAAAGCAGATATCTATAGGCAGATAGCTGCTTTTTTGTTTGCCTCTACCTAATCCTTTACAGAAATTGATTCCCTATACAAGCACTTATCCGTTAAATCCATCTTTATAAACCGTATGTCTTAAAAAGATCGTCCAATCTATCTATTACCTATTTTTATGGTTTTATAGCGCTATACGTATGTCTTTATTAGTATTTTTTCCGTCTACTCCTTTTTCTTTCTCCCCTCCCGGGGTTTTTCATAAATCCGCTTTTATCTCTTGCAAACCTTCCCTATTGCTGTCTGCATGCGGGTTTGGAGCGCTTGAGATGGCAGTTTTTATCTTTTGCACTTTTTTATCTCAAGCACTATAACAACCCTGCCGGCTCCATAGAAAAACTTCAACCAAACCCACAAACAGCCCTTCCCGGATACGGCTTCCTTAAGGAAAAGATACAAGCTCTTCACCCTCTATTCTCCGGCCCTCCGTCAGGGGACCGACAGCCCACGGTGAAGGGACTAACAGCACCCCGCGGAGGGCCCAACAGCCCGCCACCGAGGGCCGGACTCTTTGATGGAAGCCAAGCAGAAACCGATCAGCAGAAATCGATATCGATAACTTTTCAGATGGATGTCATCTCTAAAGTAAGGTAGAACAGCAGAGAACAGGTGTAAGCTGAAAGAAAACCGTGTTTTCCGCCGGTCCATTACCACCCAGTCCTATCCGGAAGAGCATAACTATCTCCAACAAAGCTATACGTTACCTCCAGGTTATGACCCCATAAGGGATAGTCAGTGCTTAACCCCGGGATGCATATCCCGGGGCTGTGATACTTCCTCTTCTTTCAGCTTCGGAGGAAGTGAATGACTGTTCGTTGATCCCCTTCCGGGGCTCAGGGGAGTTGAGTTCTCTGTATGCCGTGGGATCTGCATCCCACGGTGATTCACATGGAATTCCCTTCGGGATAAAGATGGGATAAGATGTGCTGTAACATATTCTATTCCGTACGGCATTCTCCCACTCTTCTGACTTTGGCTAATTGTTAATCCGGATAGTCCGGAACCACCTATTCCACAGGGAAAGCAGTGTTTTTTATCAGAAGAAACGGATCAAACTGCTTGAGATAAAAAAGTGCAGGAGATAAAAAACTGACATCTCGAGCACTCCAAATCCGCATGCAGACAAGGATAGGAAAGGATTACAAGAGATAAAAGCAGAATTACATAAATTTCCATGTAGGGAGTAGTTTTCAAAAGGAATTTATTTAATGGATTTATAAAATGAATCTACTAAAACAAAGGGTCTCCGGTAGATTTACTACCGAAGACCCTTTAGTTCTTTGTCCTCCTTTTTCACAAAAGTAATAACAAACTTGATATTTTTTTAACTTTAGTATTAATATCCTGCGCCTACTCTCACAAGCAAACTTGTAATTCCCCTCCCCGAAAAGGAGGGGAATACAGTGCAGGTCGTTTTAAATTATGAATTCTATTATTTATAGTTTCATCTTTTTATTTTACGATTGCTTTGACAGCTGCTTCACCTTCTACGGATACTACTACAACACCGGCAGGTACTGCGATAGTCACGTTGTCTGATGTTACCACTGTGTTAGCTACAGTCTGACCTAAAATGTTACTGATAGATACTTTCTTACCAGCTGCATTCTTCACAGTCACACTTCCCTGGCCAGCGATCACTACTACCGAAGTCTCAGCAATCACTTCGTCATCAGTTGCGTCATCGTCATTTTCTTCATATTTCACCACATTGAAGATCAATGCATCGTCACCACCAGTTGTGATTTCATCAAATTTTGATTCTGTAGCATCTGATAATACCAGACAGCCATTGTTCATCTTCAACCACTGAGCATATATCGGCTGAATTTCGTCTGCTATATCACGAGGCATAGATTCAATCAGGAACTCATTATTAATTGCTGTATTTTCAATATCAAAGTAGCGCATTGACCAGGTTACTGTTTTATGCTGATCACCTGTCAGGTCAACGATATAACGGTCGACAACTGTAGTTGCACGAGCATCTGCTGCTTTGATAGCAGCGGTGTCAATATAATCATTGGTTAAACCTGCAAACATACCTTTCAGGATATACAGGCTATCTCCAATATGTGCTGCATCAACGAATCCGGCACGGTCAAATTTCTTCCATTTGTAATCATCATCCGCTGAATCTCTGAAGTTAACCAGGTATTTACCACGGTTAAATGCAGGAACTGCCGGAGTTGCATGAGAACAAGTGTAAGCATCTAATGGATTACCATCTTTATCATAACCATGGTTATGCTCAAGTGGACAAGGAATTACATCAACAAATTCCTGATCGTTACGATCAATTGAGATCAGGTACTGAGGTTTGATATAACCTAAACCACGACCTACCCATGCTGTATCTACGATAAAGGCTACACCGTTAGGCGCTTTTTCCAAAGCATCAATTCCAAGGAAGTCAATACCGGCAACCATAAAGTTTTCATTTCCTTCCATCTGCAGATATTCTTTACGATATCTTTCATAGAAACAGATTGTATCACTTCCGTTATTTGGAGCTACTGTTCCTTCAGGAAGATCAACATTGAAATTTCTGTAAACAGGAGTATCATTAATTTCGATAGCAAATGCAGATGTACGGGTTTCTGTCATTTCTTCACCTTTCAGAATGATAGATACGTCAGATACACTCACTTTACGCAGTGAATCAGCAGCAATACCATAGTAACCAAATGTATCTACTAACGCATAATAAGTAAGACCATTGTCTTCTTTATAGTTATTTGCTTTGAAATAGAATACACCTACTCTTCCTGCATTATTATTGGTAGTATCACCTGCAGTCAAGGTATTATAAGCAGAAATAATATATTGATCTTCTATATTATGACCCACATATTTATCTTCTCTTACACTCTTCACTTTCATTCTGTAAGCCTGACGTTTCAACTGAGCCAGACCTTCTACTGCATCTGTTACATAACCATAAGTTTTTACTGTACTTACACCTGTTGTGTCAACTAATATATCCAGAGAGAAAATGTTTTTATTACCATTTGCATCAACAGCCAAAATAGAGTCACCATATACATAGGTATCGTCACTTAAGCCATGTATATATCTTAATGTATAAGAAGTTACACGGATAGAATCATCATCAAATTTTCTGTAACCCAGATATTCATCAGCTTTATAATTAGCCGGGTCAGCTACAAAGTAACTTTCTCTTATGTTGGTACTACCAGTAAAAACATCACCATTCAGAATAGTCACACCGGAAGTAACGGCATTATTGGCATATAATTGAACAGTACCTAAACTTACATCTTCAAACTCACGGTTAGTAATCTTCACAGAAGAAACAGAAGAAGATGTCTGAGTTTTTTCAACTACCCATTGGAAGGCTGGCATCTGCCATGGATCTTGAAGATAGTTATCTTCAATAGTTACCCAGGAAGCAATACTATCTCCATGAATTGGAACAGCCAGATATTTATTACCGTCTTTGATCAAATACAGATCGTTATCCAGAGAAATCTTATCATTATCATCGACCGGTGTACAACTTTCAATACCTAAATAGATTTCAAAGTTCTGCCAGTTACCTACTGTAACTACATCATATTCACCCGGAAATAAATCCTGAATCTGTACATAAGCATTAATATAAACATCAGAGGAATCATCATCAGCCCAGTATTCTACACTATCCTGTTTCAAAGTAACTTCTTCTACCTGAATATATAATTTGTCATAAGTAGGATTATAAGTAAGGGCAAAACTTCCTCTTTGCGCTAATAATGTTGTATCTGTTGTATCACTTACAATCTCAGCAGCATACCAGTTAAATTTGATAAACTTAGTACCTTTTTCATTATGATAAGCAGTATCTGCTACTAAATATTCACCATCTTTATTGGTTAAGCTCACATAGGAAGTAGTTCCACTTAAAGGAGCAACAGCAAATAAAGCTGTTTCAAAAGGATTTTCAGAATTAAGAACATCTTTTGAGAAAGTCAAAGTAATACCGTTCTGAGCTTGCTGAGTTGTTAATGTACTCAATTTAGTATTAAACTGATCTTCAGTCAATAGGACATCTTCCAGTTCAGCCAACACGAACGTGGTAAAACTAGCATCTCCAGTTAAAGCCTCATCAAAACTTTGTTTAATAAAAACTACATCTTCACCATTAACAACAAAACCCACAACAGAATCTCCCTGATAAGGTAATGCCGAATACATAGCACCAGGTACCATAGCTTCAATCATTGAAGATAATGACCATTTTGTGACTTCACTACCATTCGTTTTAGTACTTGAAGAATCTCCTGTGGCAAGGCCCTTAATTTCATCATCAATATCAAGTCCTAAATACTCACCTTGGCCTTTATTCAGGAAAGTATACGTATAGGGTCTATTTGCCGTTTCTTTTTCAACGTCCACACACCAAAGAATATTGGAGTTTAATGAAAAAGAATCAGTACTCATATCTACTGCTTCGATTTGACCTGTAGCAGAATTAATACCTAAAACAGTAGTAGTGGGATCCCCGGCGTCATCTGCTACCGATAAAACAAATAACCCTGCATTTCCCCCCGTGGACACAGATTCTACTGCATTCAGTTGAGGGATAGTATCAACACTACGCAACTCAATAGAATGATCAGTTAATTGCGCATTTACAGAAAATACTGCTCCTAAAAGAGCAAATCCTGCTAAAAAAGTAGAAAACTTTTTCTTCATAATCACTTAATTTAATATTAATAATAGTATGTAATATTCAGTTTTTCAATGACCTTTCATAGAAAAATAACGTACCTAAAAGAAGGATCGTTCTATTTATTTGGCAAAAATAAGGATATCTTTATAATTGCCAATCATTTTTTGTAATTTTTTTTCATTTAGTATCTTCTTTTTTATCAATAGTATGCCTTATTCAGTACTAATTCTTCCTTTTTGTTATCAAATTTATTTTAGTTTAAAATCAGTGGCTAAATAAAACGATCCTTTTTTACATTCATTTACTTTATATCAACCATTTAAGATATCTTTCTCGGATTTATTTAACTACTATAAGGATTTAAATTTATATTATCTCCATACATTAATTATATTAATGCTACCTACCTGTTAAAACGATTTATATATAAAAAATTCCCCATAGATCACCTATGAGGAATTTAATAGTTCGAACATTCAATCAGGGAGTACTAATGCTAAGGTCAACCCTTCTTTATAAAAAGCAAAAACTTTCAGGAAATTAAATTAGACTTCAACATTTCTTCATAATTCAAAAACAGGTATTCAGAAAAAATAAATCTTTTTCAAAAATAGAAGGAATAAACAGGAATCCATGACGAAAAAGCCATCAGGAAGTACGGGAAAACCTTACTATTCATTTCCTGGCCGGTTCAACTCAGACTCATACAGGAATCCACTCCGGCATCTGATGTATCAGCCGAATCTTGTATCTTTGCACTATGGGAAAGAATAAATTAGCAAAGTTTGATGATATGGCGGGGTATCCCCATGTTTTTCAATATCCATTCGCTACACTTCAGGAAAAAGGATTTGAATTAAAAGGCAAATGGAAAACAAAGTTTTTTAAAAACAATCATCCTGTGGTACTGGAATTAGGTTGTGGGAAAGGAGAATATACAGTAGGGTTAGGAAAACTGTTTCCGGAAAAAAACTTTATAGGAGTAGATATAAAAGGAGCACGCATGTGGAGTGGTGCCAAAGAATCCTATGAAAACCAGATGCCCAATGTGGCCTTCCTGCGCACTAGCATAGAATTGATCACGCATTTTTTTGCTGCCGGAGAAGTGGATGAAATCTGGCTAACCTTTCCGGACCCACAGATGAAAAAAGTAAACAAACGCTTAACTTCTACCCGTTTTATAAACATGTACAGGGAAATCCTTTCCGAGCAGGGAATTATCCACTTGAAAACAGACAGTAAGTTCATGTATACTTACACGCTGGAAATGACAAAGGCAAATAAATATCCTATACTTTTTCATACGGATGATCTCTATCACTCGGGATCAACAGATGAGATCCTTAGCATTAAAACATATTACGAACAACAATGGTTAGACAGAGGGCTCACGATTAAATATATTCAGTTTATCTGTGAAGAACGTAAAACTTTAATAGAACCGGATGTGGAAATAGAATTAGATCCTTACAGGAGTTTTAACCGGAGTAAACGAAGTGCGTTAGCTTCCTCCAAATAAAAGAAACACTTATCATATGATGACTATATATCCCCAGTTAATCCTCGACGCCTTATCCAAAGTGCGTTATCCGGGTACCGGAAAAGATCTGGTATCCGCCGGTATGGTAGAAGATGACATACGGATTGAAGGAAACAAAGTAAGCTTTTCCCTATTATTTGAAAAGCCGAACGATCCTTTTATTAAATCCGTAGTAAAAGCAGCCGAAGCGGCTATTCTGACTTACATAGGAAAAGAGATAGAAATAAAAGGAAATATCTCTATTGTAACCCCTCAACAGGTCAATAAACCGGTCCCGGAGAAATTACTTCCTGAAGTGAAAAATATCATTGCCATCTCTTCCGGGAAAGGAGGAGTCGGGAAAAGTACGGTAGCCGCCAATTTAGCGGTTAGTCTTGCTCAGATGGGCTACCAGGTAGGTTTATTGGATGCAGACATTTTCGGTCCTTCCCAACCCAAAATGTTCCACCTGGAAGAGGCCCGGCCCTATATGGAGAAAGTGGGAGAACGGGAGTTGATCCAGCCGGCAGAGAATTATGGAGTAAAAGTCCTTTCCATTGGCTTTTTTGTGAACAAAGAAGATGCTGTTTTATGGCGGGGAGCCATGGCCAGTAACGCCATGAAACAATTGATCGGAGAGGCTAACTGGGGAGCATTAGACTACTTTTTAATAGATCTGCCTCCCGGAACCAGCGATATACATCTTACGTTAGTACAGACATTAGCGATTACAGGTGCAGTGGTCGTTACCACTCCACAGGAAGTAGCGTTAGCAGATGCACAAAAAGGGATCAGCATGTTTACAGGAGAAAAAGTCAATGTGCCGGTCTTAGGTTTAATCGAAAATATGGCCTGGTTTACCCCTGCTGAACTTCCGGACCACAAATATTATATCTTCGGTAAGGAAGGCGGGAAAAAGCTGGCAGACCAGTTAGGCATTCCTTTATTAGGACAAATCCCTATAGTCCAGAGTATCTGTGAAGGAGGAGATAACGGTGAACCTGTAGCACTGAAACCGGATACCATCACAGGAAATGCCTTCCACACACTGGCAAGCCATTTAATTGAACAGGTAGAACTACGTAATCAGCAAAAACCTCCCACCCAACGCGTCCGGACATCCGGTAAATAAAAAAGAATATCTTATTTTTCAAATGAGTTGTATGTAAACCCAATACAAAAAAGAAGCGGATTAATAAATCCGCTTCTTCCTTATTTATAGTATAGACTCTATATCAGTTTTATGCCTGGTTATTTTTAGCAAGCTTTCTTTTCTGTAATTCATACGCAACCGGGGTAGCCACAAATAAAGTACAATATGTACCGACAATGATACCCAGCAAAATAGCAAACGTAAAGCTACGGATCGTACTACCTCCTAAAATGAAGATACACAAGACTACCACTAACGTAGTCAATGATGTATTAAACGTACGGGATAAAGTTGAATTCAAAGCATCATTAATGACCTGGTAACGGTCCCGTTTCGGATACAAACCGATTGTTTCACGAATACGGTCAAACACAACCACTGTATCATTAATAGAATAACCAATAATAGTCAGAATAGCAGCAATAAAAGTCTGGTCAATCTCCATAGAGAATGGTAAGATCTTCCAAAGCAGTGTATAGAATGAAATAATACAGAACGTAGTGACTGCCACAGAAGCAAATGCCCCGATAGAGAAAGATACATCCCGGAAACGCAGTAAAATATAAGCAGCCATACAGATCATGGCAAATATCACTGCCAGGATAGCACTGTTTTTAATATCATCCGCCATACTGGGTCCTACTTTCTGAGAGCTTTGAATTACCTGGCCGGTAAATTGCTCCATAGTGGTTCCCGCAGGAAGTAACGATTTTAATCCTTCAAACAATTTAGATTCGATTTCTTCATCGACAGAAGGATCCGTATCGGCAATTTTATAGTTGGTAGACACCCGGACCTGGTTCGGCGTACCAATAGTAATGACACTTACCGATCCGTCTAATTGTTCATCCAGCAAACTACGAACTTCTTCCGTATTGACATCCTGAGTAAAACGGATCACATAGTTTCGTCCTCCCGTAAAGTCAATCCCATTATTTAATCCGACAGTAGCTAAAGAAATAGCACCTAATACAATAATAGTTACAGGAATTAAATAACCCAACTTACGCATTCCCAAAAAGTTAACTTTAGGATTAGTCAACAGGTCTTTGGAAATAGAAGTAGTGAACGTTACGTTCTTTAATTTATCTTTTGCCACTAAAGATTCGTATACAATACGGGTCAGGAATACAGCAGTCAGGAAAGAAGCACATAAACCGATGATCATGGTAGTAGCAAAACCACGGATAGGTCCTGTACCAAAGTAGAATAATACAATACCGGTAATAATAGAGGTAAGGTTAGAGTCAAAGATAGCGGAGAAAGCATTATTGTAACCATCTGCTATCGCTTTGCCAATCCCTTTACCGGCACGAAGTTCTTCTTTGATACGTTCATAGATCAATACGTTCGCATCCACTGCCATACCCAGCGTCAACACCATACCGGCAATACCGGGTAAAGTCAACACAGCCTGGAAAGAGGCAAGAATTCCCAAAGTAAAGAATATATTAACGATCAATGCACAGTTAGCAATCATACCGGGTAAAATACCATAGAAAGCACACATATAGCACATCAATAGAACCAGGGCAAGAATAAAGGAAATAACTCCGGAACGGATCGCTTCCTGACCTAACGAAGGTCCCACCACATCTTCCTGTACGATCTGTACGGAAGCAGCCATTTTACCTGACTTCAAGACATTCGCTAAGTCCTTTGCCTCTTCCGGAGTGAAATTACCGGTGATCTGAGAACGTCCGCCAGAAATCTCATCACTCACCCGGGGAGCAGAATATACCAGGTCATCCAGAATGATCGCAATGGATTTACCAATATTTTCCCGGGTCAGACGAGCCCATGACTTAGCGCCTTCTGCATTCATAGTCATACTAACTGCCTGAATCGTACGGCCACCCTGCTGCTGGAAATCTGCTACCGCATCTGTAACCACATCTCCGCTTAACGCCGGACTACCATCCCGATTAGCGGATTTAATAGCATATAATTCATAATATTGTTCTCTGTCGTCAATGGCTTTTACCCCCCATTTCAATTGCAGATTACGTGGTAAAATATCACGAACCTGTTTCATAGCCAGATATTCATCAATCTTAGCCATATCTTTCGTATGGGCAATCCCCACTACCGGGCCGGAAACGATTTGTCCGTTAAACTGGTTGATCTGCAAAACAGCAAATAAAGGATGTTGTTTGGCAAATTCTTCCAGACTTTGCATAGCATCCAGAGTTTCATTATCCTGACCTATTTCTGCTAATAAAGCATCCGCTTCACTTACCGGAGCATCTGCATCATTTTCTTCTGCAACTTCCGGAGTTTCTTCTGTTTCTTCAGTTACTGCAGTAGGAGAAGACGAAGACGAGGTATTCAATAAATTAGCCAATACATTATCAGCCGCCACTAACTGCTGGTAAATTTCATCCAGGTTATACGTTTCCCAGAATTCAAGATTAGCACTTCCCTGAAGTAGTTTACGCACACGTTCCGGTTCTTTTACTCCAGGTAATTCAACCAGAATACGTCCGGCTGTTTCCAGCCGCTGAATATTAGGTGACACAACACCGAAACGGTCGATACGGGTACGAAGTACATTGAACGAGTTATCAATGGCACTCTTCAGTTCATTCTTCAGAACCGCAACTACCTGAGCATCCGTACTCTGAGGAGTGATTCGGTCTTTTAATTCAAATGTGCTGAAAATAGCTGAAAGGCGGACCCCTTCATCCAATTTTTTATATTCTTCAGCAAACAGATCAATAAAGTCTCTTTGACTGGTCGCCTGGCGCGCATACGCTAAACTTAAAGCCTTGTTGAAATTTTCATCTTGATTATTATTGGATAAGGAACGGACCACATCCGGAACATTCAGTTCAAGAACCACATTCATTCCCCCTTTCAGGTCAAGCCCCAGACTGATTTCCATTTCACGGGCCTGCTTAAGAGTATAGCCCAGCCATACTTTCTGAGTAGATAACGAGTCCAGATAAAGACTCTCTTTTACGGGATCCCCACCCGCATACTCAGCGGCTTTATTGTTGTAGTGCATTGTCACGAAAGAAAAGGACAAATAAAACAAGCAAACAAGCGTAAGTAGTACCGCGAAGACCTTTACAAATCCTTTGTTTTGCATTTGAATTTTATATTTATTATTATTACATTATTTATTATTTGTTTTTTCACAGGGTGCAAATATAGGTTTTTTTTCTTTGCCAAAGAAGCCAAGCCCATATCTTATATGTACCTGATGATTATCCGGATGCCTTTTTCAGATAAAAAATACGGAACTTACCTCCGGAAAAAAGAATATTTTACCCGAAAAGAATAATAAAAGGAGTAAATATTTATCTTTGTTGTTATTATTCTAAAATGTAAGGGATACCATGAAACACCTCCTTTGGCTTTTACTCTTTATTCCGGTTTATGTATGGGGACAGGATTCCCGGGATACGTCTTATCTGAAAGGGGCAGTCTCTGAAGTGGATGGGAAAGTGGTGTTCACCAAAGAATTTCAGATCCCTACTTTTACCAAAGAAAAAATCTATGATTTAGTCCTGCAATGGGCGGAAGAGAAATTCAACGAGACTAAAAAACGGGTGGTGTACCGCAATCCGGAAGAAGGAACGATAGGAATCACCGGAGAAGACTACCTGATATTTACCAGTACAGCTATTTCCTTAGACAGGTCCTTGATGAATTATACAATCCAGATAGTATGTAAAGATGAATACTGTACGCTTTCTTTTTCACGTATCCGGTATGAGTACGACGTCACTCACCAGCGTACCGGAGAAAAATATACGGCAGAACAATGGATCACAGACCAACACGCCCTGACTAAAGGAAAACTGAACCGGACAAATGGGAAATTCCGTACCAAAACAATTGATTTTGTAAACGATCTGGAAAAGGATCTGTCTGCCTACATAGGCCGGCAGGCTTTACACCTGAGTAGAGAATCCCTGCAAAGCCAGCCGGCTCCTGTAATGCAGGAAAAGCCTGTTACCATCGACCAGGAGACTCTCCAATCTACCAAAGCCATCTCCAAACCGGAAATGACAGGTGAACTGGAAGGTTATACATCCATTACACTGGAAAAAATACCCGGTAATATTATCAAACTTCTATCCGAAGACTGGATGCTGGTCACTGCCGGAGATGAAACAGCATTCAATATGATGACTGCCAGTTGGGGAGGTTTAGGATATGTATTAGGCAAACCAGTTTCTTACTGCTTTATTCATCCTACCCGCTACACTTACCAGCTTATAGAGAAAAGTGATACCTATACCTTAACCTTCTATACGGAAGCTTACCGGGAGATTCTGCAATACTGCGGTACCCATTCCGGAAAGTCAGAAGACAAAATAGCCGCTTCCGGACTTACACCAGTTTCCACACCGGAAGGGAGTAAAGCATTTAAGGAAGCCTGGATGATCATAGAATGCAGGAAGTTACTTTCCCAGGATCTGCAAGTAGACGCGATTCATAATGAAACAGTCCAAGAAGAATGGAAAGACAAACCCTTCCATAAGATGTATATAGGAGAGATTATTAACGTTTGGATAAAATAAATAAACTATGGCAAGATTTCTGATTATTCTATATTTTTTTATTCCTATCATAGGAATGGCACAGGGACATAAAGGCAATGTAGAAGAATGTGCACCCATGAAAAACGGTAAGATCTGTTACACAGACGAGGTGGAAATAGACGCCACACAGAACCGGATATTCGATGCCATCCATGCCTGGGCCACTAAAAATTACGGAAAAGACGTATTCCTATCCAATGTGTCAGCCAATAAAAATAAAGGAACTCTATTAGTAAGCTCCAAAATCGAGATGCTACTGAACGATACGGAAAAAACATTCATCAAATTCAAAATGTATATAACCTGTCAGGACAATCAGTACCTCGTGGAAACCCGGGAGATTACTTATCAATATGCTCCGGAAAACGATAAAAAACTCAAATCCTACAAAGCAGAAGATGTAATTGCCAATAACGGCAAAAGTAATACCATAGCCGCGATTACCGATCCCGAACTTTTTTGTAATGCAACCTTCTTCTTCGTAGAGAATCTGTTTGCAGATGTATTCAGTGCAGCCAGCGAAGCAGAAAAATAAAAAGAGTTACTCTATTTCCAGATAACACCACACCGGATAGTGGTCTGAATATTTCACCTTATCTACCGTACAGTTCAGGGATCTCATATTGGGAGAATATAAAATATGATCAATACGGAACCAAAAAAAGTTCTCATTATAAGTAATTCCAAACCCTCTGCCGGACTCAGAAAAGGCATCCAGAAGAGGTCCCTGGATCGTATGATGAGCATAGGAAATAGGCGTATCATTAAAATCACCACATACCAACACATATGCATTGGTAGTTTTGTCTATTTTCTCAGCAATTAAACGGGCCTGCTCCGCACGCTTGACAAAAGCAGGTCCCAGCTTCTGCTGAATAGTACCTTTGAGATTATCAAAAGTTTCACTACCTGCATTTTTAATAAATTCAGAGTACCGGTTTTTATCTTCCATCGTCAGTTTAAAAGATTCCAGATGATTATTTATCAACGTAATCTTTTTTCCTTTGAAATTAATCTCATGGATAGAAGAACCATTACTGATACTTTCATACGGAATACGTTTGGACTTAGAGATAGGATATTTGGAATAGACAGCCAGCCCCCATATCTGGGAAGAAGAAGATTTCAGATTGATCACAGAACGATACGGATACATGGACAAAGCAGCATTCAGCTTTTTAGCCGTCAGAAATTTATCCGATGTATGAACCACATATTCCTGTAGACAGACAATGCCTGCTCCGGATTCTGCAATATAACGGACAATTTCATTCGGAACATCTTTCGTATGATCCTTATAAGCAAAACCCATCACATTATAGGTCAAAACCTTAAGCGTATTCTCCTCCGGAATATCCTTTACTCTTCCATGAAAAGGGAAATACCCGGACAAAGGATTCCAACAGACTACAAAAGAGACCAGGCTGATAAAGATAAAACGCCACTCCCCTATTAATATCCACCACAATAAAAAACAGATATTCAAAAAGAAAAGAATAGGAAAACCCAGTCCTAAATAAGAAAAGAACAAATTTTGATCCGGAGCGATCCTATCCAAAAAAGCAGCCATGACAAAAAGCACTACAACCAGAAGATTGATTATAACAAAAAATGAATTAAATATAGTTTTTAATGCCCTGGCAGTCATGTACAGAATTATTTCTTACTCGCATCAAACAGTTTTTTCTTCTCTTTCGCAGACAGACTATTATACCCGGAACGTTTCAGTTTATCCAGAATGGCATCCAACTCCTGATTCTCCGCATATTTTCGTGCATTATATTCCTGGTCTGTTTCAGAGCGTTTATAAGAAACATGCATTTTACGCCTGGGTTTCCCCCAGTTTATAATGTTATCCAGCACTCTGTTCATGGGAGCTGTGAAATCTTTACCCGAACGGATAGCAGAAGCAAACCAGATCCCAAACAACGCTCCTCCCAAATGAGCAATATGCCCCCCCGCATTCTGGGAAGTAATCGCTAACAGATCAATTAAAAAAGTAAAAACAGCCAGATAGATCAGTTTAATCCGTCTGATCAACAGTAAATTTATTTCCAGGTCCTTCCGGTAGAAAGAGATGGCAAATATAATAGCCATGACAGACGCAGACGCACCGATCAACGAACTGAAAGGGGCAACCATCCGGAAATAAGGGAACACATTATAAGCAAGCATAAAAAAGACAGCCCCCGCTATACCGCCTAATATATAGATTCCACCCAACTGCCGTGGATTAAAATAGTTCAGGAATAACTGACCGAACCAATACAGCCATAACATGTTAAACAGGATATGCAACACCTCATAATGCGTAAACATATAAGTGATCACAGTCCAGGGCTTATACAGAAATAAAGAAGGAGAAGAAGGTAATTCCAGATACGGGAGCACAGAGTACCCATCCAGATTGAAAAGAAGTAAAAATACACCCGTCAACCGGATCAGAATAAACAAACCGACATTGATATAGATAAGTTTCGTGAGGATACTCCCACTACGAAACGAACGCTTCAGATTAGTAAAAAAATCTTCCATTGTCTGCATCCTTCTTTTTCCAGTAACGAATCATAATATAGCCAAAAAGCATTCCTCCCAGATGGGCAAAATGGGCAACCGAATCACCTCTGAAATCAGCTACACCCAGGAATAATTCGGCCAGACCATAAAATACAACAAAATATTTGGCTTTGATAGGAATAGGAAGGAACATAATATATAAAGGGACATTCGGGAAAAACATTCCAAAAGCCAGTAAGATACCAAATACAGCTCCTGAAGCACCGATCGTAATAAATAAATTCAGGAACTGGCTTTTAGATAGTAACTGAACCCCGTTCAGGTTGATCATGTCCTGTCCTGAAAAGATCACATCTCTCAAATCCCAGAACCAGACTAACTCCTGAATAAGACCTGCCCCGATACCGGTAATCATATAAAATATCAGAAAACGTTTGGCCCCCCATACATTTTCCAGTACCCGTCCGAACATATACACCGCAAACATGTTGAAAAAGACATGGGCAAACGAACGCGTATCATGTAAAAACATATAGCTTACAAACTGGATAGGATTAAAATCCTCAGCACCCGGGATATGTAATCCCAGCAAGTGTACCAAATCAATACCCACTCTTGGTAAAACGATACTCGCAAACCAGAAAAGCAGATTAATAATAATAAGGTTTTTAGTGACCATCGGGATCGAACTGAGAAATCCCGGGCTATTTTGACTCATCATATATAAACATATTTAATAAGACAAAGGTAATTATTATTTACTATTTTCTCCGGCTTTCGTACTAAAACATAGTAAATCAGAAAAAAAAACAAACTTTTTCTTTGTGGTATTTCAAAATAAAACTACATTTAATGCCGAACTACAGTGTGTATAAATAAAGGCTATTATAAAATTACTCAATATATTAATTAATAATTAAACCATCATGAACAAAACAGAATTTATCAGTGCTGTAGCTGAAAAAGCTGGCCTAAGCAAAGTGGATGCTAAAAAAGCTATGGAAGCATTTATTGAAACAGTTTCTACCGAATTAAAAGCTGGCGGTAAAGTAGCTCTTCTTGGTTTCGGCTCCTTCTCTGTAGCTGAAAAAGCCGCTCGCAAAGGAGTAAATCCTAAAACGAAACAACCTATTGACATTCCAGCTCGTAAAGCAGTTAAGTTTAAAGCAGGTGCTGAATTATCAGATCTTATTAAATAAGAAACCATTAAACTTAAAGAAAAAAGATGCAATATACGTTGCGTCTTTTTTATGCCCGTAAATGAAAATAATCATGTGCCTTTACAGGCAAAATAAATTCCGAATATAAGTTCTTCAAGAATATGGGTTTCCAGCAAAAAATTACGGATGCAATTATTCAGGGCATCCAGGTGTTATACGGTGCAGAGATTACCGTAGATCAACTACAACTTCAAAAAACAAAAAAAGAATTTACAGGTCATTTAACACTGGTTGTATTTCCATTTCTCCGAATCTCCAAAAAGTCTCCGGAACAAACCGCGCAGGACATCGGAGAATATCTAACGTCACATGAGCCTGCTGTTGCTTCATTCAACGTGATTAAAGGCTTTCTCAATTTGTGCATTGCACCTGGTTGTTGGATCCGGTTGCTAAATGAAATAGATCAGGACCCGGCCTTCGGAATCATTCCGGTAACAGAGCAGGCTCCGTTAGTCATGATTGAATATTCCTCCCCCAATACCAATAAACCACTTCACTTAGGGCATGTACGGAACAACCTGTTAGGATACAGTCTGGCAGAAATCATGAAGGCAAATGGCTACCAGGTAGTGAAAACAAATATTGTCAATGACCGTGGGATTCATATTTGCAAATCCATGCTGGCCTGGGAAAAATGGGGAAACGGAGCAACACCTGAAAGTACCGGTAAAAAAGGAGACCACCTGATCGGTGATTTTTATGTCCTGTTTGATAAACAGTACAAACAGGAGCTCCGGCAGTTGGAAGAAACAGGATGCACAAAAGAAGAAGCCGAAAGCCGGTCTACCCTGATGGCAGAAGCCCGTGAAATGCTTCGCAAATGGGAAGCGGGAGACGAACAGGTAGTTTCCCTCTGGAAAACCATGAATAATTGGGTCTATGCCGGCTTTGACGAAACCTACCGGAAAATGGGAGTAGATTTTGATAAGATCTACTACGAATCTGAAACCTATCTGGAAGGAAAAGAAAAAGTCCTGGAAGGAGTACAAAAAGGAGTATTTTACCAAAGAGAAGATCAGTCAGTCTGGGCAGACCTGACCCGGGAAGGCCTGGATGAAAAATTGCTATTACGGGCAGACGGAACATCCGTCTATATGACACAGGACATCGGTACGGCAAAATTACGTTTCGATGATTATCCTATTAACCAGATGATCTATGTAGTCGGCAATGAACAGAACTACCATTTTCAGGTACTTTCCATCCTGTTAGACAAATTAGGCTTTGAATTTGGAAAAGGGTTGGTTCACTTCTCCTATGGAATGGTAGAACTACCGGAAGGAAAAATGAAAAGCTGTGAAGGTACAGTAGTAGACGCAGATGACCTGATGGAGAAAATGATCTCAACAGCCAGAGACACCTCAAAAGAACTGGGTAAACTGGATGGACTATCAGCCGCAGAAGCAGAGAATATTGCACGGATCGTAGGATTAGGAGCCTTAAAATACTTTATCCTGAAAGTAGACCCCAGAAAAAATATGACCTTCAACCCTAAAGAGTCTATTGATTTTAATGGCAATACAGGTCCTTTTATCCAATATACTTACGCACGGATCTGTTCCGTATTAAGAAAAGCAAACGAACAAGGCATTCAACTGCCGGAACAGATACATACAGACTTACCCGTTTCTGGAAAGGAAGAAAGCCTGATCCAGTTAATCTCCGAATATGCTACTATTGTTCAGGAAGCAGGAAAAGAATATAGTCCGGCACTGATCGCGAATTATATCTATGAATTAGTGAAAGAATATAACCAGTTTTATCACAATTTCTCTATCCTGAAAGAAGAAAACGAACAGATCAGAAAGTTCCGGTTAGTACTTTCCAAAAATGTAACCAAAATAGTTAAGTCAGGCATGGCACTGTTAGGCATTGAAGTCCCGGAAAGAATGTAAGTGTACTTTACTCAGCTCTATAAAGAAAGAGCCTCCTTCTGATCAGACCAAAAAGAGGCTGTTTTTTATTCTATAACAAAAAGATCAGGATTTCTTTTTAGTCGTACGTTTTTTAGCCGCAGGTTTTTCATCTGCTCCGGAAACCAGTTTCCGGCACTCCTCCAGCGACAACTTCTCCGGTTTCTTGACCATTTTAGGAATGCGGTAATTCTTTCCCTTATACACAATATAAGGTCCGTAACGGCCATTTAAGATCTCCATTTCCGGTTCTTCCTCAAACTTCTTAATATATTTCTGAGCATCCTTCAGGCGTTTCTCTCCAATCAACTCAATCGCTTCATCCAGGGTAATAGAAAGGGGATTCAAGTGTTTCGGGATAGAGATGAATTTACTGTCATAACGAATAAACGGACCAAAACGCCCGACTGCCGCCACTACGATTTGCCCTTCATACTCTCCTACCGTACGAGGTAAATCAAATAATTTAAGAGCCTCTTCCAGACTGATCATCTCAATAGATTGTCCTTTCATCAAAGAAGCAAACTGAGGTTTCGGGGCAGTTTTATCATCCGGATTGGCCTGGCCAATCTGTGCAATAGGTCCATAACGACCAATCTTAACAAACACAGGCTTACCACTTTTAGGATCGATCCCTAACTCCCTTTCCCCTACTTTATGTTCGGTCTTTACAGCAGCAGTAGCTTCCACAATAGGATGGAAGACTTTGTAGAAACGGTCTATTGCATCCGTCCATTCCATGTCCCCCTCTGCTATCGCATCAAACTCCTTCTCCACATTAGCCGTAAAATTATAATTCAGCACATCCGGAAAGTACTCCATCAGGAAATCATTGACCACCGTACCAATATCTGTAGGCATTAGCTTATTCCAGTCCGCTCCAACAATCTCCTTTTTCTCCAGCTCTTCGATCTGCTGTGCATCCAAAGAAATAACCGTATACGTACGCTCGACCCCTTCTTTATCTCCCTTTACCACATATTCTCGATTCTGGATCGTCTGGATCGTAGGAGCATAGGTAGAAGGCCGGCCAATACCCAATTCTTCCAACTGGCGTACTAAACTGGCCTCCGTGTACCGGGGAGGACGTTGCGTAAAACGCTCTGTGGCTACCATCTCTTTTAAAGAGAGGATCTCCTTGACACTAACAGCCGGTAAAAGACCATTTTCCTGCTCTTTCTCATTTTCCTCATCCGTACTTTCCCGGTGCACCTGAAGAAAACCATCAAAAACAAGGACCTCTCCCGTTGCAACAAATTTTTCCTTCTGCCCGGAAATATCTACGGAAATAGTAGTACGTTCCAGTTCCGCATCAACCATCTGGCTGGCAATAGTACGCTTACGGATCAATTCATATAATTTCTTCTCCTGAGCACTACCGCTAATATCAGCGTTATCCATATAAGTAGGACGGATTGCCTCATGAGCCTCCTGGGCACCCTTAGTTTTAGCATTATACTTTCGGAACTTATAATACTTTTCACCATAGGCATCCAGAATAGCTTCCTTAGCCGTAGCCAATGCTAGATCACTCAGATTGACCGAGTCCGTTCTCATATAGGTGATCAACCCGGACTCATATAAACGCTGAGCGATCATCATAGTCTGGGAAACAGAATAACCTAATTTCCGGGCAGCCTCCTGTTGCAGAGTAGACGTAGTAAACGGAGCAGCCGGAGATTTCCGGACAGGTTTAGTGACAATATCCTCAATCGTAAACGTAGCCGTTTTACAGGCTTCCAGAAACGCATGTACCTCGTCTTTGGTCTTAAGCCGTTTGTTAAGTTCCACCTTCAAAGCAGTAGTTCCATCCGGTAAAATAAAACCGGCAATGATACGGAAAGCAGCTTCTGAAACAAAAGCATTGATCTCACGCTCACGTTCCACGATCAGACGTACAGCCACCGACTGTACACGTCCGGCAGACAAAGCCGGTTTCACCTTCCGCCATAAAATAGGAGATAACTGAAATCCGACAATACGATCCAGGACACGGCGTGCCTGCTGCGCATTCACCAGATTAAAATCAATAGCACGCGGCGTTTCTATCGCCCGCAATATCGCATTTTTTGTAATCTCATGGAACACAATACGTTTGGTTTTCTCCGGCTGAAGTTTGAGGACTTCATATAAATGCCAGGAAATAGCCTCTCCTTCACGGTCCTCATCCGAAGCCAGCCACACCTGGTCGGCAGCCTTCGCTTCCGCCTTTAATTCATTGACTAACTTCTTTTTATCAGTAGGAACTACATATTGCGGGGTATAATTATTTTCAATATCAACACTAAATTCTTTCGTCTTCAAATCGCGGATATGGCCATAACTGGACAAAACCTTAAAATCCTTTCCCAGGAATTTTTCAATAGTCTTGGCTTTGGCCGGAGACTCCACTATTACCAGATTCTTTTGCATATATTAAATATTTCCTGTTAGAAATCGATTGCAAACTTACACAAATAATTAACGTAAGCACATAGCAGTAACAAAAAAACCATTTTTTAAACGGTTACTAGCTACTCCTATAAAGTAACCCGCTATCTTTGTGACAGATCTTACGTATAACAGAATTTTTAATCAAATGGATTACATCAAACAATTAATATCTGAAGGGAAAACAGATACAGCCATCCGGTTACTGAATGAATTCATTGAAAAAAACCAGTCCGCAGACGAAGCCTACTACCTCAGAGGAAATGCTTACAGAAAAACCGGAAACTTCAAAGAAGCCTTAACCAACTATCTTACCACTATCGAACTAAACCCGGACAGCCCCGCAGTAGAAGCCCACCACATGTTAATGGATATATTGAACTTCTACAACAAAGACATGTTCAATCATTAACTTCCCGGCACCAGCAACCGGTACATATTCCCCGGCAGAGCTTTAATATGCCCACCCATTTCCAGTTCAAATAAGATCCCGGACAATTCATACACCGGAAGCTGCAACTCCTGCACCAATACATTAATATGTAACTCACCATGCGAATGTAACAACTGCATCACCCGGTTACTGTTCTCATCCCCCTGAAAAAACAGTTGCCCTTGCACCACCGTCTCTTTTTTCCTGTTGATATCCCAACACATAGCCGTGATCAGTTCCTCCGCACAGGTAATAAGAGCCGCTTTATTTTTTCGTATCAACTGATTACATCCCTGGGATTGAGGATCCGTGGTTTTACCCGGAAAAGCAAAGACATCACGCCCATAAGAAAAAGCAATATCCGCAGTGATCAACGATCCTCCCCTATGAGCAGACTCCACTACCACAGTGGCATCCGATAAACCGGCAACGATCCGGTTCCGCTTGACAAAATTAGGTTTATCCGGATTGGTTTCACTGGGAAATTCGGTCAGCAATCCTCCTCTTTCCAGCATATCAACAGCCACCGCCCGGTGAACCTGGGGATAGATCCGGTCCAATCCATGTGCCAGGACAGCAACCGTAGAGACATGATAGTTCAGTGAAGTGCGGTGCGCATAAATATCTACACCATATGCCAGGCCACTCACCACCAGCAGATCCGGTAAAGCCTGAGACAATTCCCGGGTCAGATGATCCGTACATTCCCTGCCATACGAAGTAGCATTCCAGGTTCCAACAATACTTAAGACATATTTACTCGCCAGGTCCGGACATCCTTTCACATAAAACAGAACCGGAGAATCCGGGCACTCCTTCAACCGGGCAGGATAACTCCCATCCGTAAGGAAAACAGCGGCAATACCATTTTTTTCAATAAAAAACAACTCTTTTTCCGCCAGTCGAAGGACTTCCGGACGTTTGATTTCCGAAGCCAACGTCCTCCCTATACCCGGGATCTTTTCCAACAAGGCTGGTTTTTCACTAAAAATTGCTTCAGGCGATCCTGCAGACTCTAAAAGCTGACGGCTCAGGATATCCCCTATTCCATTGATCATAGTCAGGCCGATCTGGTAAAGTTTTTGGTTATTCATATAAGCAGTAACAATAGGTGTATCTATTCTAATTTTTTCAATACTTCATCAAAATATTCCTCTCTGGTTAATTTCCCGTTTTCTACCACTACAATTTCCACCTGGCCCCTGGCAGCCAGAACCTGGTCACCCACCCGGTAAATATCCTGGTCAAATACCAGCTTTGGACCGACTTTCGAGACATTCAGACAGGACAGGAAAGAATCCCCACTACGTAAAGAAGTTTCAAACTGGATATCCACCCGCGAGACAAAAGCATCTACCCCTTTATCATGCATCCGGCCGAAATTCTCACCTAAAGATTCCAGGAACTCATGCCGGGTATGTTCCATATACCGCTGGTAATTGGAATTATTGACTACTCCCTGCAAATCACATTCATAATCCCTCACTTTAAGCAGGAGTTCATATACGTATTTCTTTTTCATATTAACTCTCTTTCGTTTACAGTCACAGGAACCATCTTATACAATTTATCCGAAGGACGGATCTTTTCCTTTACTTTAAAAGAAAAACGCTCCCCCTTTACCGTCTCTTTTACTGGTTGCAAATCCACCCGGATCTCTTCTATAGTTTGCATAAGAGCTCCGGTAGTAGGACCGGTAATCAGGATCTCATCCCCTACTTTAAGCGTCTGGGATTCCATCTCAAACTCCGCCACACCAATACCACTAAAATATTTTATTCCTTTAGCCACATACACCTTTTTACGGGTCGCTCCGGAGCCATATCTACTACTCCATTCCCCCAAACGCTGCCCTAAATAATAACCATCCCAGAAACCACGGTTAAAAACACTTGTCAGACGCTGGTCCCAATCAGCAATTTTCCCTTCATCAAAAGTACCCTGACAATAGGCAACGACTGCCTCCTTATAACACTCAGTCACGATTCTAACGTACTCAGGTCCCCGGGCACGTCCTTCAATTTTAAATACCCGGACCCCGGCATCCATCAGTTTATTCATAAAATGGATCGTCTTCAGATCTTTGGGCGACATAATATATTGGTTTTCAACATCCAGTTCAATCTGGCTATCTTTATCCCTAACCGTATAACCCCGCCGGCAGATCTGCATACAAGCTCCTCTGTTTGCCGAAGAATTCATTTCATGCAGACTTAAGTAGCATTTGCCCGAAACAGCCATACATAAAGCACCATGGCTAAACATCTCTATACGGATCAACTCTCCCTTCGGCCCTTTTATCTGCTGCTCCACAATCTGTTCATAGATTTCACGCACCTGTTTCAGATTCAATTCACGAGCCAGTACAACCACATCAGCAAAACGGGCATAAAATTTAAGCGCCTCTACATTCGTAATATTTAATTGAGTAGAAAGATGAACTTCCTGCCCAATAGTAGCGGCATAATGCATAACAGCCACATCAGCAGCAATAACAGCGGATATACCGGCAGATTTCGCCGCATCCACAATCTGATACATATAAGATAGGTCTTCATCATAAATAATAGTATTAACTGTCAGATAACTTTTAATCCCATGCTCTTTACAGATACCTGCTATTTTATGAAGATCTTCAATCGTAAAATTATTAGAAGAACGGGAACGCATATTCAACCCCTCAATCCCAAAATAGATCGAGTCAGCTCCGCCCTGTATGGCCGCCATCAGGCTCTCATAAGAACCCACCGGCGACATGATTTCAAAATCTTTTTCGCTCAACATTTCCATTACCGTCATTAAAACCACAAAGATACAGGTATTTTCCTGTAATTCTATTAAAAACAGCAGGGATAAGACAACTCCCCGTATAAGAAAGCCCGACTTCTGTTTGTCAGTAATGCACTATCCATTCCCCGATCTTTTTTCTGCTCTTTCATCCGGAAAACCAGGCACTTTTCTATTGTAAGTCCTGATGATAATTTAGTATGTCCTGATGATAGTGATTTATCATCAGGACATAAAACCAAAAGGGAAGCAGTTATTTATAAAAAAGTCCTGCATACAAAACAGAAACTGCCGAACGGCTAAAAGATAAAGAGGTGGCCTCTAAAATTTTACCGTTTGGTTACCATCAACCTGCTGGCCTGATTGGATTCACTTACGCCTATCGTCCTTACATATAAAGAATTTGATGTACTTTTGCCCATTATTTATACAGATATGAAAATAGGTTCTATAGATCTTGGGGAACGCCCTGTTCTCCTGGCTCCCATGGAAGATGTCACCGATATGTCTTTCCGTTTAATGTGTAAACAATTTGGTGCCGATATGGTATACACTGAATTTGTTTTCAGTGATGCTTTGATACGCCATGTAAACAAAACGCAGCAAAAACTGGTCGTTGCAGAAGAAGAAAGACCGGTAGCCATACAAATTTACGGAAAGGATGTACAGGCTATGGCAGAAGCAGCCCGTATATGTGAAACAGCTAAACCGGACATAATAGATATTAATTTCGGTTGCCCGGTGAAACGGGTGGCCGGAAAAGGAGCAGGTGCGGGTATGTTAAAAAATATCCCGCTTATGCTGAAAATTACTAAGGCAGTTGTGGACGCCGTCCAACTCCCGGTTACTGTAAAAACCCGTCTGGGATGGGATGTCCACAGTCAGATTATTGTTGATCTGGCAGAGCAGTTACAGGATTGCGGAATTGCAGCTTTATCCATTCATGGCCGTACCAGAAGCCAGATGTATACAGGAGAAGCGGACTGGACGTTAATCGGTGAAGTTAAAAATAATCCCCGGATGCATATTCCCATTATAGGGAACGGAGATGTCACTTCCGCCCGGATATGCAAAGAGCGTTTTGACACATATGGAGTGGACGGCATCATGATTGGCCGGGGAAGCATAGGCCGTCCCTGGATATTCCGTGAAATCAAACAATACCTGGAAACAGGAGAAATAGCTCCACCCGAATCGTTCGAATGGTATATTAATATTTTAAAACAACAAGTCTTAAGTAGTGTTTTAAAACTGGATGAACGCCGGGGAATCCTACATATACGTCGTCATTTAGCTGCAACTCCTTTATTTAAAGGGATTCCGGACTTCAAACAAACACGGATCGCTTTACTAAGAGCCGAAACAATGGAGAAACTTTTTGACATCCTGGATGAGATACCAGAGAAATACAATATACGATAAAATCGATAAAAAATACACTGACATTTTTCTGACAAATACACTGGGACATTTCTTATATTTTATGTTACAATTATATAAAAACCCGCTATAAATTCATTTTATATTTGTTGCAAAGTTTTTTTTATAGTATTTTAGATCTAAGGTTAACAAGTCTTTACAATGAAGGAATCGTGAGATTGCTTTTTTGAGGAGCAAAAAACCGTCCCGTTACTAACGAGGACGGCTTTTTTCTTTTATACCTCCCCTATCCCGGGATTAAACCGTATCTTTGCAGGGTATGAAAACCAAAAGTAAATTTTATGTAGTCTGGAAAGGACTGAACCCGGGCATTTACGACAATTGGTCTAAATGCAAATTACAGGTGGAAGGCCAGGACGGAGCGAAATATAAAGCTTTTCCTACACGTGAGGAAGCTACTATGGCATATGAACAGGGATTTGAAACATACATCAAAAAAAATAAACCTACCCAAAAGAAATTCACGGGACAAACGCCATCTGCCACACTTCCTGTCATTCAAGAAAGTATTGCAGTGGATGCTGCTTGCAGTGGGAATCCGGGAGATATGGAATACCGGGGGGTATATACAGCTACAGGACAGGAGATCTTCCATGTAGGACCGTTAAAAAAAGGGACCAACAATGTCGGGGAATTCCTGGCATTAGTCCACGGATTAGCTTTTTTGAAAAAACAGGGAAGTTCTCTACCCATCTATTCGGATAGCCGGAATGCCATGCTGTGGGTGAAAAAGAAAAAATGTAAAACCCCGCTGGAAAGACTGCCAGAAAATGAACCGATATTTATTTTGATTGAAAGAGCTGAAAAATGGCTGCAGGAAAATACATATTCTACACCTATCTATAAATGGGAAACCAAGGAGTGGGGAGAAATCCCGGCTGACTTTGGGCGCAAATAAAAAAGTAAATACGAATTTAGTGTAGACAGATTTTTCCTTATGCATAATGCATATCATTGTAAACTTAATGGAATAAAATTCAGGTATCATGAACTTAGTAAAAATTGTTATCCCAATTTATAAAACCCAGCTGACTCAACTGGAATTATTATCTTTAAAACAGGTATATAAAATTTTGGGATCTTATCCATTGGTAGTTATTAAACCTGATAAATTAGATCTGAGTTCTTTACAAATAGAATTTTCTCTTTTGACATTCCAATCTTTTAGCGATACTTATTTTGAAGGAATCAAGGGATATAATCGCTTGATGTTATCAAAAGAATTTTATAAAAGGTTTCTGGATACGGATTATATTCTGATTTATCAATTAGATGCCTTTGTTTTCCGGGATGAACTAAAGGAATGGTGCAATAAAGAATATGATTATATAGGAGCCCCCTGGTTAGAAAAACCAATTTATCGTTTTCCCGGAATTTCTCAGTTTACGTGGTTATCCAAACTATATCATAAACTTCTTCAAAAGCCTTATAAGCAAGCCTTATATAATAAAATAGGGAATGGTGGCTTTTCGCTTCGCAGAGTAAAAAGCCATTATGACATAACACACTCTTTACAGGAAAAAATAAAATATTATTTATCACATCCAAATAACCATTTTTATAATGAAGATATTTTCTGGGCTACTGAGCCCATTAACTTTCATTATCCACCTTTGATGGAAGCAATTCATTTTGCTTTTGACAAATATCCAGCCTACTGCTATCAATTGATTAATCAGCAGTTACCTTTTGGTTGTCATTCCTGGTATAAAAGAAAAATGAAAGCATTCTGGAAACCGATCATTCAATTTTAATCTTTACTTTCCGGATGTAGAACCTGCCGGAAATCATACATTTTTATATAACGATTATACAAAGCATAATTTTTTTGTGTAAAATGCGCTCTTGCTTTCTGAGTGAGCCAGAAAAAAGAGCTCATTTGACGATAATATAAATATCGAAATCGCGGCTGGGTGAACCAACTATGGTTTTCTCTTTTCCATTGTTTATACGCCAAACGAAAAGCATATTGTCTAAAGTAATTATCACTATATTGTGTTGTACAGATCACAAATTTTTTCACGTCAAATTTTCTGAACCGGGCATAGTGTGAGCTTATTTCATTGAGCGCCTCTCTGGAAGTAGATAAGCGAGCAAAATTCTTGTATGCAGTTTGAAAAGAAACCCGCTGAAACTTCATACGATTTACATCTACTAAAGAAAAAATAAAATCTTTGTTTTGTTCCTTTACTAAAATATTACCAGGCGAATAATCTATGTGCATTATTTCCATTTCATGCATTTTAGCCGTATACTCTGCAAATGCTTTTCTGAATAACTGATACTGAGGAGAATTCTCTGCAACATATTCCCGGACAGTCTCCATATCTTTTTCATACATAGAGATATAATAACTTTCCGATAACAGGCCACCTGCATATTTCTCAATATATCCTATGGGTTGGGCAGTCCGCAAACCTTTTTCCAAAATTTTAAGAGAATATTCATATGATCTGCAAGCTTTTGATTTTCTTACAAATGAATAGGCAATCCGGTTAATCCAGAATAGTACTTTAAAACGTTTTACTACCAGTTCAAGACCATCTACTGTATATAATTTTAATATATTACGTCCTTCATAAATCACTTTTCCTTCAGTAACAAATCTATCCGGAAGGGTAGACAAAAAATCTGTTATAAAAAGATAGGAAGGATGAATTTTTACATGCGTATAACTTCTCATTTTAGTTTCAGACCTACTGCATTGATTATTTCACCAGGGGACAACAAAGCCATACATGCCCAATCTCCCCGCCAGCATTTTTTCTGACCGAAAGCAGAGCAGGGGCGGCAGGAAAGATCTAACTGAACTACATCTTCCGGGCGCTGTTTATATCCGTAAAAACCCGCATATGGATGAGTAGCTCCCCATATAGAGATCACCCGGGTTCCTACTAAGGATGCAAAGTGCATGTTGGCAGAATCCATACTGATCAATACATCCAGTTTACTAATCAGCTTTAATTCATCATCCAAAGAATAACAGCCTGCCAGACTCCTGACATTTGGATATTCAGCAGCCCATTGTTCCAATAAGTTCCTCTCTAAAATACCTCCTCCTAACAAAAATATCTGCAAATCTTTTCTTGCGGAAAGTGCTTCTACCACTTGTTTCATTTTCTCTACCGGATAAATCTTGCCCTGATGTTTAGCAAAAGGAGCAATTCCAACCTTTTTTATATCTTTTTCCAATCCATATAGCTCCGGAAAAGATAGTTTGACGGGATCATTAAAAAATAAAGAAATAAAAGATTCCTTATACTTTAATCCTGATTTTTTAAAGACGTCTGCGTACCGGTCAATCACCGGAATAAGAGGTTCCAACACTTTATTTTTTTTCCGGGTCAGCAGTTTTCGTGCTTTTCTTGCCTTATCCAGCACAAATATTTTCTTACCTCTTAAACGAAAGAATGTACAGATTAACCGGGTGCGGAGTACATTATGTAAATCCAATATAAAATCAAAAGAATGTCCGGAAGAAAAAGAAACAGCAAACCGGACTAATCCTGTGAGGTTTTTTTCTTTCCCTTTTATATCCATACCACAGAGTTCCACATTGGCTGGTTTATTAATAAATAAAGGAAGAAGGAAGGTCTGGGTCAGAACCGTGAAAGAGACTTCCGGATTGGATAATGCAGCCGAATAAATCACCGGAATTGTCATAGCAACATCTCCGATAGCCGATAGCCGGATGACGAGTACCCGGGTCATTATTTTTTACCGTATAATACCGGGTTTAAAGACGGATCATTATACATCTTCATCTGTTTATACACTTTCATGTATTTATTTCCAACCTTAATATCTTCTAACAGCTGATCCAGTGCTGTAGAAAGATCTTTTCGTTGTTCTGACAGAACAGACAGTTTCTGTTTACAGGTTACTACGTGTAACTCTGAAGCATCTGTACGGGCAGCTTCCTGTTCCATGTGATATAATTTTAATACAAGAATAGATAAGCGGTCTACTGCCCATGCCGGACTTTCCGTATTAATAGTGGCATGTTCCCTGACCACAACGTCTTTATAAGTATCCAGAAAGTAACTGTCTATCAGTTCCACCAGGTCTGTCCGTTCCTGGTTAGATTTATCAATGCGCCTTTTGGTGGCAAGCGCCTGTTCCGGTTCGATGGCAGGATCCCGGATGATATCTTCCAGATGCCATTGAACTGCATCGATCCAGTTTTTAAGATATAAATAGTGTTCAATACTTTTTTCTTTATAAGGGTTACGGATCGGAGCATCTACATGATCTGTCACATGGTAATCTCCCGTTGCCTGCTCAAATATGTTTACGCTTAGCTCGCTGAATGTCATAGTTTTTATTTACTTTCTGAATAATAATTACAAAGGTAGAAAATCTTTTTACACTATCAGTCATCTTGTCTGGCTCACTCTTCGGAATAGTTATTTTTCTTTTCCCGGAGACAGGAAGAGTTTATAATTCATCCTATATACTATCTTTGTAATCCAAATAGAATGAAATGAAAATAATTGCAGATCGTACGATTCCTTATCTGAAAGGAATTGTGGAATCTTTTGCTGATATACAGTATCTTTCTTCTGATCAGTTCACTCCTGACCAGATCCAGGAGGCTGACATTCTGATCGTTCGTAGTATTGACAAATGTACGAAAGAATTGCTGGAAGGCAGCCGAGTAAAACTTATTACAAGTGCTACGATCGGTTTTGACCATATAGATACGGATTATTGTGAATCTCATGGAATCCTTTAGAAAAATGCTCCCGGATGTAATGCTGCTTCTGTAGGCCAATACATAGGGAGTTGCCTGGCCTGGCTTAGTCTGAAAACTCAGACACCGCTTTCCGGTAAAACCATAGGGATTATTGGTGCCGGTCATGTGGGGACAGAGGTGGCTAAGGTGTGCCACACTTTAGGAATGCAGGTACTTTTACATGATCCGCCCAGAGCCCGGAAAGAGGGAGAGGAGAACTTTGTTACTTTAGATACCATTACCGGAACAGCGGATATCATTAGTTTACATACTCCTCTTTCTAAAGCAGGAGAGTTTGCCACTTTTCATCTGGCAGACCAGGCTTTTTTGAGCGACTACAAAAAAGCCCTGGTTCATTAATGCGGCCAGGGGAAGTGTACATGATACCGATGCTCTTTTATACGCTAAAAAAACCGGAAAGATCAGTGAGCTGATCCTGGATTGTTGGGAAAATGAACCGATGATTCATCCGGAACTTTTGCAACTGAGTTCCATAGCCACTCCTCATATTGCCAGTTTTTCTGCAGACGGAAAGGCCAATGCCACTCGTATGTGCCTGGAACATATTGAAGAATTTTATGGGAGGTGTCTTCCTGGCATACAGCAGATTTCTCTTCCTCCGCCGGCAGATGCAATCATAAATCTGAATAAATTTGAGCAATACCGGATTGAGCATGCGCTTTTACAAACATTTGATCCTGTCTCTGTGGACCGGCAATTAAGAAAATATCCGGAAAAATTTGAATGGTTCAGGGCACATTATGCTCACCCCAGAGAATATAAAGCCTATTCCATCCTGAATGGAACACCTGAAGAAAACTGTAAATCAAAAGAATTGGGATTCTCTGTTTTATGAACAACGGAGTGTATGACCTAATCTTAAAATGGTAGTCTTACTGATACCGTTTAGTTCACATAATTTATTAACTGTAGTGCCATATTTCCGGGCAATCGCTCCTAAAGTATCGCCGGATTTTACCCGGTGATAAACAGGTTCCTGTCCGTCTCCTTCCGTAGACTGAGACTGGGCGGTAGAAACAGTAGTTGTTTTTGCTGCTACCTGTTGCAGACCCTGATTTTTATTATTTTCCGGTGTCGGAGCTTCTTTCACTTCTACCTCTGTTCCAGCCGTACAACGCAAAGATTGTCCTACCCGCAGGATAGAAGTACTTTTTATTCCGTTCAAACGGCATAACTCATTTACTGTAGTGCCATATTTCCGGGCAATCGCTCCTAAAGTATCGCCGGATTTTACCCGGTGGTAGACCATTTTTGAGTCTGAAGAAGTATAAATATTACTGTTACGTCCGTTGACTTTGATATTTTTAAAAACATAGAGATCTTTATGAGGTACTCCATGTTCAAAATCAATAATCTCAGCCGGATCAATCGCCTGTCCCAGGAAACGAGTCTCAAAATGCAAGTGGGAACTGGTAGAACGGCCGGTATTCCCTCCCAGGCCGATTGAATCTCCTGCCCGAACGATATCATTTACATTTACGATAAACTTAGACAAGTGCCCATATACGGTTTCCAGTCCATTCGGATGGCGGATCACCAGATAATAGCCGTATCCTGCCCGTTCATAACTGCGAATCCGTACTTTACCGTCAAAAGCAGCACGGATCGTATCTCCCGTATAGACTTTCAGGTCAATTCCTCTATGCATCCGGCGTCTGCGCGGTCCATATTTAGAAGTGACTTTTACCTCTCCATCAATAGGAATGACAAAGCTGGAGCAGTCAATTTCGTACGAATCAGGAAAATTAATTTTAGTAGTCTGGAAAGGATTGACATACCGGTTATCCCAGTTTGAGGCATATAATTCATCTGCGGGGAACATCAGACTTTCTCTTTCTAATACCTCTTTCATTCCGGCTTCATCAATTGTTGCCAGTTCGTTCAGGATACTTTCTTTACCATTTACCCGGTCTGCCATCAGTTCGCTTATCCGCTCATCTACTAATTGCTGAGCCTGGATCTGGACTTCTTTCTTTTCCGGTTCTTCTGCCTGTAAAGTCATCGTTAACAAAGCAGAACAACCTACTATAAATAGTGTTCTTATACTCATTACAAAATAGTAGTTCAGTTTGAATTGAAAGCTCATTAACAGAAAAAGAGAAACATATTTCTGCAAGTTAAGCTAAACAAATTTCGTAAATTCCGGAAAAACACACAAGTTATCGCCAGACTAATTTTTTATAACATATGTAACAAAAAATCAAATAACAAACCCAAACAACTAATATTCAAAATATTACCCAATAAACATGTTATAAAACATATTAACTAATTAACCCCCAATTAACCTTTCTTGTGAACAACATGCGCAACCTTTCGTTCAGGATCCGATACCTTTCGGACAATAATTCCGGATCTTCGTCCAGAATCTGCATAGCTATATCCCGGGCAAACTGGAGAATTTGCCCATCTGTTCCCAGGTTAGCAATTTTCAGATCAATTCCTATCCCACTTTGCTGGGTACCTTCCAGATCACCATGTCCGCGAAGCTTTAGATCAGCTTCTGCAATCTCAAATCCATTATTACTATTTACCATAATTTCCAGACGCTTCCGGGTTTCATTACTCAGTTTATAGGAAGAGACTAAAATACAGTAAGACTGTTTGGCTCCCCGACCTACCCGGCCTCTCAACTGATGGAGTTGGGACAATCCAAACCGTTCGGCACTTTCAATAACCATCACGGAAGCATTCGGCACATTTACGCCTACTTCAATTACCGTAGTAGCCATGAGAATCTGCGCTTTTCCGGAAATAAATTTCTGCATTTCGGATTCTTTATCTGCGGCTTTCATCTTTCCATGCACCATGCAGACCGTATATTCCGGAAATACCTCTTTAAAGGTTTCAAATCCATCTTCCAGGTTTTTATAATCCAGTTTTTCGCTGCCTTCTATTAATGGATAGACTACATATACCTGTCTTCCCAGTTCAATCTCTTTCCGGAGAAAATCATAGAGCTGTGCTTTTTTAGTATCATAGCGGTGTAGCGTCTGGATAGGTTTACGCCCGGGAGGAAGTTCATCGATCACGGAAACATCCAGATCTCCGTAGAGTGTCATAGCCAGGGTACGGGGAATAGGAGTTGCGGTCATCACTAACACATGAGGTATCCATTTATTTTTTGTCCACAACCGGGAACGCTGTTCCACCCCAAAACGGTGTTGTTCATCAATGATGGCCAGTCCTAAGGAAGAAAAAACGACCGATTCTTCAATCAGCGCATGGGTTCCGATAACAATCCGGATTTCTCCACTGGCAATTTGCGGAAGGATCTGGTTCCGGTCTTTCTTTTTAGTAGAGCCTGTCAATAAAGCTACTTTGATATCCATATCCTTTAGAAAGTCCATGATAGTAGCATAATGCTGATTAGCCAGAATTTCCGTCGGAGCCATCATACAGGCCTGACAATGATTATCTACGGCTAATAGCATAGCCAGCAGACCTACCAAGGTTTTTCCACTTCCGACATCTCCCTGCAACAGCCGGTTCATTTGCCGTCCGCTTCCCATATCTACACGGATTTCCCGTACTACCCGTTTCTGCGCATTGGTCAGTTCAAAGGGGAGATACTTTTTATAGAATTCATTGAAATAATCCCCTACCTGGGGAAAAACAATTCCTTTTAGTTTCAATTTACGTGTAGTCGCTGTCCGCAGGATATTCAATTGTATATAAAACAGTTCATCAAATTTTAATCTTACCTGTGCCTGTTTAAGCTTTTCTGCAGATTCCGGGAAATGGATATTACGAATAGCTTCTGTCAGAGAGACCATCCGGGTACGTGCCAGTATATCCGGAGAAAGGGTTTCCGGGACCTGCCAGTTCAAACTGCTTAATAAAGTGTATTGCAAGTTCTGGATTGCTTTTGAATTCAGAAAAGATTTCTTCATCTTTTCCGTAGTATTATAAAAAGGGGTTAAACCACCCGCCACCTGGTCTGCATTTTCTACCGGATCTATATCCGGATGGGCTATATTATAAAAATTACCGAATTCAGTTGGTTTACCAAATATGATATACTCTTTGCCGATCTGGTATTTATCTTTGATATAAGCGATACCTTTAAACCATACCAGATCCATCGTTCCCGTTCCATCTGTAAAACGGGCAATCAACCGTCTGGTTCTTCCTTCTCCCACGGTTTCGAAAGAAAGAATACGTCCTTTTAACTGGATATAGGGCATATTTCCACGGATCTCCACTATTTTATAAAACCGGCTCCTGTCCACATATTTATAAGGGAAGTAGAACAGCAAATCCTCATAGGAAGAAATACCGGCCTCTTGCCGCAATATTTCCGCCTTTTTAGGACCTACTCCCAGCAGATACGTAATAGAACGATTATGAAGATCAAGCATTTTCCGGAAACTTAGTTGGAGTTAGAAAAAAGTGCTTCTGCTATAATCAGATCAAAAGGATCTGTGATTTTGATATTTTCCCGGTTACCGGGAACCATCCGGATCGCCGTTCCCATAGCTTCCACAACAGAGGCATCATCTGTAAATAAAGGAGTAAACGACTGTTGGTACGCTTCCTGCAGAAGATTACTCCGGAATACCTGCGGGGTCTGGACAGTATGATATAAGGTTCTGTCTACGGGCATACTTTTTCCGTCTTCTGTTTTGCGTAACGATTCGATCATGGGTAATACCGGGATAGCACTCCCTGAACAGGCAGCTTCTTCAAAACAGGCGGAAATTACCTCCGGTGCTACAAAAGGACGTACCCCGTCGTGCACCGCAACCAAACTGTCCGAATCTACCCATTGGAGGCCACTTAAAACCGAATGGAACCGGGTTTTACCTCCGTCTGCTATCTGATGTGGGATAGGGCAATTCAACTCTTTACACAGCATCCGCCAATAAGGCTGATGATCCCGGGGAAGTACGAGGATCTGCCAGGCATTAGGATTCCACTGGTAAAAAGCCTGCATGGTATGCATCAATACAGGTTTTCCCTGAAAAGGAATAAATTGTTTGGGTAATTTGGAACCCATCCGAAGCCCTTTACCTCCAGCTACTATGATCACATATTTTCTCATTATTCCAATTCTTCCAGCACTTTCTTCACTTCTTCGTCTACCTTATATAGTTTCTCCTTACAAAGTTTAACCAGCCGGGTCGCTTCTTTGACCTTTTCCGAAAGCAGGTCAACATCCAGATCCCCACTTTCAATATCTGCCACAATACGACGTAGTTTTTCTACTGCCTCTTTATATGTTTCCTCTTTGTTTGCCATATATTTCTTGTTTATTTATTCTACTTTACTATGGATCTCTCCGTCTGAAAAACGTGTCACTAAATGATCTCCAAGAGACAGGTCTGAAGCTTTTTTTACCAGCTTTCCCTCCCTCCATGTCAGACTGTATCCTCTCTTTAAAATATAGTCCGGTGAAGCCAGTTTCATAAATTGTTCAGTCAATTGTATAAATTGTGACGCTTCTGCCAGTTTAGCCCGGGAGACCTGTTGTAGTCGTTGGCTTAACTGCTCCAATCCTGCACGTTTCCCGGATAATAAGCCGGAAGAGGCCATAGGAAAACGGGTTCCTAAAAATTGCAACAGAACACGATGCTGTTCTATGCGGTTTAATATAACGACCGGTAAACGTGCGGCCATAGATTGCAGGACATTTTTTTCCTGCTGCAGGATTGTTTTTGTCATTGTACTCACCCCTTGTTGCAGTTCTTCCAGTTCCATTGCTGCCTGATCCATCCGGTGAACCAGAAATTCTGCCACTGCCGTAGGAGTTTTCATCCGGGTATGCGCTACTAAATCCAGGATGGTATCATCCCGTTCATGTCCGATTCCTGTGATGACCGGAAGAGGAAATTGGGCACAATTAGCAGCTAACAGGTAAGAGTCAAAACTATTTAGGTCAGAGGTAGCTCCTCCACCCCGGATAATCACTACTACATCAAAATAATCTATATATCGATATACCTGTTCCAAAGCTGTAATGATGGAGCTTTCCGTTTTTTCTCCCTGCATAACAGCGGGAAAGAGTTTGGTATAAAATGTATATCCCCGGTTATTCCGGATCAACTGGTTCATAAAATCTTCATATCCTGCTGCCGTAGACGAAGTGATCACAGCGATCCGGGTAGTTAGTTCCGGTAAAGTAAGTTCCTTATTTAAGGTATATACTCCCTCTTCCTGCAACTTACGAATGATTTCCATCCGTTTCCGTAACATATCGCCTAACGTATAAGCCGGATCGATGTCTATTACTGTCAGGCTAAAACCATACACTTCATGGAATTCTACCGTTACTTTTACCAACACTTTAATTCCCGAGAAAAAAGCCTGTCCGGTTTCCATTTCAAAGTAAGGTTTTAACATACGAAATGTTTTAGCCCATATATTGCCCCGTGCTTTTGCCACGATCTGTCCGGTAACCAGGTTCTTTTCCACGAACTCCAGATAACAATGACCGGAAGCAGCATTCATGCATACGTCACTCATCTCAGCACGCACCCAGTAGGTTTCGGCTAACCGGTCACAAATTACGCCTTTTACCAGCCTGTTCAGTTCCAGCAAAGAAAATTCCTGACGCTCAGCCTGTATATTATGGGTGTTTCTTTGCATGTTTTACTCCTTCTTTATAAGCTTTATACATATCCGGTATTCCATAGCCCAATTCAGCATCCGGTCTTTTATGTTGAGAAGAGGTTTGCTGTAAAAGATAAATTAGTTCCCGGTTGGTTAGCCAGGGTAAGGCCTGCCATAAACAGATACTTAAACCAGCTACGATAGGGGTAGAGAAAGATGTCCCATTCCCATAGCAGATATTTCCGGACGCATCAATTACTGTGCATCCACTCCCCAGCGCGACCACATCCGGTTTTATCCGGTAATCCGCTGTAAAACCAACCGAGCTGAACGTACTTTTCTCTTTATTTTCCGTGATAGATCCCACGGTCAGAATATCTGTTGCATCAGAAGGAAACGTAATCTTTCCCCAGGGGCTGTTTCCTTCATTTCCGGCACTTATCACTATCAGGATTCCTTTTTCCGCAGCCATCTGGGCAGCCCGGCTAATAAAGGAAGTTTTTCCATCCAGGTCTTCCGGATCATAATTCATGGCTTCTTCATCAAAATGAAAATACCCCAGTGAGGAAGAGATGACATCTACGCCCACACTATCTGCATATTCTACTGCAGCTGCCCAATAGTCTTCTTCTATCGGATATTCCGTACGACCGTCTTCACTTTTTATTAATAAATAAGAAGCATCCGGTGCCGTTCCGACCATCACTCCCGGCAGATTAGCGGCCATACACGCCAGTACTTTAGTGCCATGACCATCCCCTTCAAAAACAGTTTTATCCGGAAAAACCATATTATGTGTACCGATCAGCCGGAGCAAATCAAAAGCACTAATCCGGTCTACATTCATAAAACCACCATCCAGGACTGCCACTTTCATCCCTTCGCCCTGAAACCCGGCTTCATGTAACTGGATCCCGTTCAACATTTTTATCTGGTCTTCCGCATAGCCATATATATTCTTCAAAGGAATATCCCTGGGTTCCAGCCGGTCCATGGAAACCCTTTCCCCATAATAGGGAACCTCCGGGTCTCCTTTCCAGACCCATTTTACAGAATCCACTATGTCCAGTTCCTGCACTCTGTCAGCAAATACACTATCCTTAGTTGCCACGACTACTGTGGAAAACCATTTACTATGAATGATAGGTTTTCCTCCCAAAGCTACCAGCGTATCTATATAAGCAGGTGAGATCGGCAAGTCCGAAAGAGAAATATCCACACCTCTCATCCGGCGTCTTTCCAAAGCCTCCTGTGATAAATAGGTTTCAGGATTTTCCAGCGTATATCCTGTTTCTCCTTTATCGCTCAGATACACCCGGAAACAATATCCGTTTCCTGCATACAGCCCCGGAAAGGACAGAAGAAAAAAACATAGAATAAAAAATCGGATATTCATTTTATGTTTGCACAAAATTTATTTTAGCAAAGATAACAAACCTACGGAAATCTGGCAAAAGAACTTTGATAAGGAAAAGCCCGGTTACTCCTGAGGAGGCCGGGCTTTTAAAAATATATAAATCGCTTTCTACTCTTCCGGGGTATAAATAGGAATTTCCCGTTTTACACTTTGACGCAAAGAAATCAATGTTTCGGTTGCTGTGACTCCCGGGATTTCCTGTATTTTAGAATTCAACAATTCCATCAAATGTTCATTATCATGGGCATACAGTTTAATAAGCATTGTGTAAGGACCGGTAGTAAAATGACACTCCACTACTTCCGGGATCTTTTCAAATTCCGGAACCACATCTTTATACATAGATCCTTTTTCCAGCTTAATGCCAATATATGTGCAGGTATTAAATCCTAAAATTTTCGGGTTAATGTGATAACCTGAACCGACAATCACGTTCATATCAATCATCCGCTGAACGCGTTGATGAATAGCAGCACGTGATACACCACATTCTTCAGCCACATCCTTAAAAGGGATCCTGGCATTTTTAGAAATAATGTTCAATATCTGTCTATTCAGCTTGTCTATCTTCTCCATGCCAATCGCTTTTGTGTGTTTTACTACAAATATAATATCAAAAGTATGTAATTATTTTGAATTACATATCATATTGAAAGAGAAAAGTGATAAATAAATAATAAAGGTGGGTGAAACCATGTTTTTAAGCATATTTCACCCACCTTTACCTATTAAATAGGTAGTTATTTCTTACTCTACAATTTCTAACAATTCCACTTCAAATTTCAGGGTGCTGTTAGGTTTGATCAACTGTCCAGCACCCCGTTCTCCATAAGCCAAATCTGCAGGTACCCAAATAATATATTTGGAACCTACCGGCATCAATTGAAGAGCTTCTGTCCATCCACGAATTACTTTTGTTACACCAAAAGTAGCAGGTTCTCCTTTTTCCACTGAAGAGTCAAATACACTTCCATCCAGAAGAGTTCCTGTATAGTGAACTTTTACAATATTATCAGCAGTTGGCTTCGGACCATTTCCTTCAGAAACGACTTGATACTGTAGTCCGCTTTCAGTAGTGATCACACCGGATTTTGCTTTATTTTCTTCAAGGAATTTTTCCCCTTCTTCTTTTCTCGCCTGCATTTCTCTTTCCTGAGCAGCCTGAAAATAAGTATTCAGATAATTCTGAGCCTCTTCAACAGAAATTTTGTAAGATTTGGTATCTTCTTTCATACCTGCCTCCAAACCTGCAAGAAACAAATCTACATTAAGAGGTTCACCAGGTAAAGTTGCAATATTTGGCCGAAACCCATCACCCTGAACCAATCCTAAAGCGTAACTCGCACTATCCAGATCTTTTTTCAGATTTACACTTCTTTTTGAATCACAGGAAGTAGCAGAAATACCTAATGCTACGGTAACCGTAGCAACTAATACACTAACTTTTTTCATTTTTCTTTATGCTATTATTTTTATTCTATTGATGTTATTTATTTTACTAAGTCTAACAATTCCACTTCAAAAATCAAGGTACTGTTCGGTTCGATCGCTTTACCGGCTCCATGTTCTCCATAGGCCAAGTCAGAAGGGATGAAAAGTCTCCATTTTGAACCTACCGGCATTAACTGCAAGGCCTCTACCCATCCCGGAATCACTTGGGAAACACCAAATACAGCAGGTTCACCACTTTGTAGAGAACTTTGAAAAACCATGCCATTAATAAATGTTCCATGATAATGACATCTTACCTTATCCGTAGCCGTTGGGATAGGTCCTTCCCCTTTTTTCAATATTTCATACTGCAGTCCGCTGGGCAATTCAACCACACCGGCTTTATTCTTATTAATCGTCAGGAACTCTTCTCCGGCTTTTTTATTAAGCTCTAATTTTTCACCCTGAAGTTTAGTAAAATACTCATTAATTACATTTTTAGCTTCATCATAGCTAAGTTCAGGCGTTGTTCCCTGTAAAACGACTTTTACGCCTTTTACAAAATCTTCTACCTGAAGATCATTGATACCTGAGTTCTGGAAATTATTTCCAATGCTTAACCCAAGCGCATAACTAACTTTATCCATTATTTAAATCTTTCAACTAATTATAAACCACAAAAGTAATGCTTTTAACTTCATAAACGTTAAATAGAATCACTTTTTTATTACTTTTGCTTTCTATATAACAAAAAAACATAAAGGAAAACACAAGTATATTTAAAGAATAAGCGGCTTAGCTTAAAACACAATTTATATGAAACTTACTACTATCCTATTAGGTGTAGGAGCGCTTATTTCTACTGCGTCCTGCCAATCTGTTCCTATGGCTGAAAATCCGGATCAACAGCGGGCGGACAGCTTACTGACCCGGATCCTGACAACTTATGAAGTTAAAAAATATGGTCTGCTGGAAGAAACCTGGCCGGTGGATCCGGAAAATCAGGTAACCTATCTGGCAGAGGGAGCCGAACAGAAAAAAGAGCAGGAAGTTTCCTATCTATGGCCCTATTCGGGCATGGTATCGGGATGCGTATCACTTTACAGGACAACAGGAGATGAGAAATATCTCCAATTATTAGAAAACAGGATCCTCCCGGGTCTGGAACTGTATTGGAATACTACCCGCCCACCATACTGTTATCAGAGCTATCCTATGTTTAACGGAGAAAGCGACCGTTTTTATGATGATAATGATTGGCTGGCCATTGATTTCTGTGATCTGTATGAACTGACAAAGAACAAAATATATCTTCAAAAAGCAGAGGAATTACATGCTTATATATATAGTGGTTGGGATGAACAGTTAGGAGGAGGTATTTATTGGTGTGAACAAAAAAAAGAATCTAAAAATACCTGTTCAAATGCTCCCGCCGCCGTACTATGTATGAAGCTCTACAACCAGACCCAGGATAAAAAATATCTGGAACAGGCAATGGCAACGTATGAATGGACAAAAACAAACCTACGTGACCCGGAAGATCATACCTATTGGGATAATATTCATCTAAATGGGTATGTGGATAAAACAAAGTATACCTACAACAGCGGACAAATGATCCAGGCTGGCGTACTGCTTTATCAGGAAATCGGCGATCCTGCTTATCTACAGGATGCACAACAAACAGCAAAAGGGAGTTATCACTATTTCACTCAGATACAAAACGGGAGCGATAGTACACAAATGAGGTTCTATCCGGCCAGTCCCTGGTTCAATGTGATCCTATCACGTGACCTGCTTGCTTTATATGAAACAGACCATTATCCTCTCTATATTCAAACCATGGCAGAAAATGCCCGGTATGCATGGGAACATACCCGGGATGAAAATGGATTACTGGGCCACGACTGGACCGGAAAGGAAAATAAAAAATATAAATGGCTACTGGATAATGCCTGTATGATTGAGCTTTACTCAGAAATAAGCAAACTTTGATCTCATCTAACATATAAAAATAGTACTTTACAATGACAACACGTAGAAATTTCTTAAAGACCAGTGGTCTTTCACTGGCAGGTTTAGTAGCCAGCCAAAGCGGTTTTTCCCGTCTGACAGAGGTAACGGAAAATCTGGTGCCGGGAACTTTACAATATGTTTCACAACGCCCGGCTCCGGAAAAACGCCAGTTCACCAGTGAAGCAGTGGAAAAAGCGATCCGGGAAACGAAAGCAAAATTAAAAGATCCCAAACTGGCCTGGATGTTTGAAAATTGTTTTCCCAACACATTGGATACGACCTGTGAACATAAAATGCTGAATGGAAAACCAGACACGTTTGTGATTACCGGAGATATCCACGCGATGTGGTTGCGGGATTCTTCGGCACAGGTATTCCCTCATATTATCTTTGCCAATGAAGACCCTAAAGTAAAAACCATGCTGGCCGGTGTAATTAACCGTCAGACCAAATGTATCCTGATTGACCCGTATGCCAATGGGTTCAATGAAAATCAGGAAGGCAGTGAATGGGAAAGCGATAACACGGAAATGAAAAAAGAGCTTCACGAACGGAAATGGGAAATTGATTCTCTTTGCTATCCGATCCGTTTAGCGTATCATTTCTGGAAGAAAACCAATGATACCACTCCGTTTGATGCGGATTGGGTGAAAGCCATGGAACTGGTTTACAAAACCTTTATAGAACAACAACGGAAAGATAACCTGAGTCCTTATTCCTTCACCCGTGTAACTGACCGCCAGGGAGATACGCTGCTAAACTTCGGATATGGTAGCCCGGTCCGTCCTGTGGGACTTATTGTTTCTTCTTTCCGTCCTTCCGATGATGCCTCATTGTTTGGATTCCTGATCCCATCAAATTTGTTTGCCATTACTTCTTTACGCCAACTGGCAGAAATGATGCGTACGATCAAAGGCAATAACGATTTTGCAGATAAATGTGAAGCGTTAGCCAACGAAGTGGAAAAAGCAGTAAAGCAATATGCGATTATAGAACATCCTGAGTTCGGGAAAGTATATGCGTTTGAAGTAGATGGTTTTTATAATCATGTATATATGGATGATGCGAATGTTCCCAGTTTATTAGCCCTTCCCTACCTGGGATGTGTAGACGTAAACGATCCGGTATATCAGAACACCCGTAAATTAGTGTTAAGCCCCATGAATCCTTATTTCTTTAATGGAGCTGCCGGAGAAGGTATTGGAGGTCCCCATATCGGATTCAATTATGTCTGGCCTATGAGTATTATTATGCGTTGTAATACGACCCATGATCCGGAAGAGATCCGTTTATGCGTCAAAATGCTGAGGGATACAGATGCGGACACCGGCTTTATGCATGAATCTTTCCATAAAGATGATCCGAAAGATTTTACCCGTTCCTGGTTTGCGTGGGTAAACACCCTGTTCGGAGAAATGATCTATCGTTTGGTAAATGAAGGCAAAGTAGATATTCTGAATAATCTGAATAAAAAAGTCTAATCTCTCAGATCCATAAAAAGGGTGCATCAATTTTGTAAAAAGGGTGCACCCTTTTCCTAAAATCGATGCACCCTTTTCCGATGTCCATATATTCTTGAAAAACGATGATGACCGCAGAATAGAAAGTTCTACCTGAATAATCCCTTAAAACCTTACATGGGACAGATAATCCGCGGCTGTACGTATGCAGGCTTCCGGATCAGCAGGTTCATCATGTTCTACAATAAAATGTTTTACTCCCACAGTCTGATTTAGTGTAAAAATGGAAGGGAAATCAATACATCCTTCTCCCACACATTCAAAACTTCTTGCCGGGGTTTTATCCATATCTTTAACATGAAAAACTGGATATCTGCTGGGATACTTACGAATGTATTCTTCTGCAGACTTTCCTCCTTTAGTGATCCAGTAGAGATCCAGTTCTATATTTACAGACTCCGGATCCAATTCTGCCATCAGTACATCAAACGGGATCTGTCCGTTTACCGGCAAAAATTCCATATCATGGTCATGGTAGAGCAGTTGTAATCCTTCTTTTTTACAAATGGCTCCTCCTGTATTTAAACGGTGTGCCACCTGTTTCCAGTCCTCTATGGTCTTATTTTGTCCTCCGTCTACCCAGGGCCAGTAACAAACAATATATTTCTTTCCTATTTCCTGGCATGCCCGGATATCTTTCCTCAGTTGTGCTTCATCTAACATGGCTCCCATAGAAGTAGGTCCTAAAAGAGCATTTAGCTTTAATTCTTTCAGCAAAGACTTTAAATAAGCAAGTTCCATACCATAGGTATCTCCGAATTCCAGATCCGTGTAGCCCATCCGGACTATTTCCCGCAGGGCCGCTTCCGGATTACTCTCAACCCATTTTCCTCCCGTATTCCCTGTCAGAATCCCAAAGCCGGGTAAAGAATTTTCACTTGCAGAAGAACTGGCTTTAAGTAAGCCCGGTATTCCTATGGCGGCTGTTAATAAGCCCGTTGTTTTTAAAAATGTACGTCTTTTCATGATCGGTGAGATTTATGATAGATTAGGTAATTTCCAGGGAGAACGGTACGAAGGAGTCAAAAATTGGTCGGCTACCGGATTATTTACAAAACCGGTCTGTTGGTCATTCCAGGTCAATACGGATCCGGTGCGGGCAGCAATATTTCCTAAATGGGCATATTTGGCACAAAGACTCCCGTTTTCAATCGTACAGGCTGTTTCCGGATTCCGGGATTTCATACAATTAATAAAGTTTGCCACATGGTCTTTGTGATCCTGATGATCCGCTTTTACGGAACGTTCTTCCGTTTTTTCCGTTTATTGGCCGGATCCCATTCTGCATAGACTTCCCAGCTTTCACGGTCGGCAACTAATGTCCCATTCGTTCCCCGGAAGGCAATCCCATAATGCCTGTTATAAGGTCCTGTCTCAGTTCCTTCGGTATGATTCCAGTTCATCAGGAACGAATCAAATTCATAAATCACACTCTGTGTATCAAATGTTTCCGGGCAGTTTTCCGGATAGGCAAAATTATTTCCGATCCCTACTACTCTTTTAGGCATATTCCGGATGTTCATACCCCACAGTACCATATCCAGCAAATGGACGCCCCAGTCAGTCATCAGTCCGCCACCATAATTCCAGAACATCCGCCAGGAGCCATGAAAATGCTGTTCGTTGAAAGGACGTTCTGCTGCCGGTCCCTGCCATGTTTCATAATCTACACCGGCGGGTACAGGTGTGTTTGGGATAGGTTTATCCAATGCCCCATAAGCAAAATTTGCCCAGATATCCGCACGGGCTATGGTACCTAATTGTCCACTATTCAAATAGTTTGCCATTTCTTTCCAGTGATTACCACTTCGTTGTTGTTGCCCTACTGTGGTTACCCGGTTATACCGGCGGGCAGCTTGCACCATCCAGTCACATTCGGTTATATAATTAGCAATCGGCTTTTCCACATAAACATCTTTTCCTGCAGAGCAGGCATCCACAAACTGAAGGCAATGCCAATGATCCGGAGTTCCGATGATTACGGCATCCAATTCTTTTAATTCCAACATCTTCCGGTAATCCGAAAACAATTGGGGAGCTTTGTTCCTGATCTTTTCCAGTTCTTTGGCTTTTTCCTGCAAAACACGCTGGTCTATATCACATAGAGCTATACAATCTACTTCCGGAAGAAGTAAAAAATCTGTCAGGTTAGCCCAGCCCATATTGCGGCAACCTATCAATCCGACATGAATTCTGTCATTAGGCCCGGATAATTTCATATCCACCCACTCTTTACTCCAGACAGATGGGGAAGCAAGTCCGGCAGCCAGTGTGGTTGTCAAAGTTTTCAGGAAAGTTCTTCTTGTTATCATAAAAGTATTATTTAGGTATTAGTCCATTGGTCTTTTCTATATGTTCTATTCATCACACTCTATCCAGGAACATTCCTTAAAATCATGTCTCTGGCTTCCAGTTATGATGGAACAAGATAAATAAAATCCTTTATTTCATAAACAATTTGCTTTTAAATAACATTTTAATACATTTGCAGAACCAAACCTTTAAAAACTTTAATTATGAAAAATCAGCTGCTAAGCAGATCCATGATATGGATCTTTCTCTCTGTTTCTTTTACCGGGTTTACTTCTTATGCCCAGGTTCCTTTTCCTGACCAGTGGGAGACGTTCGTTTCTGATCCCGGCAAAAATATTCTAGTAAGAGACACATTCCTATCCCAAACATTTGAGAACAGGAAAACCGACAACTGGGAATATACTCCCCAGAATTTCAGGTTATTTAATGCTTCCGAAGAAGGAATTCAAAATCAAACCGGACTGTATTCCTATGAACTTCTCCCCGGCAGTGAGATTACTTTCTCCACATTTAATTCTACCTGGTATGATTACTTATATATTAAAGCATCCTTTGCCGGAAATAAATTAGGGATAGATGAAGCCCTAATTATAGAAACCCAGTTTGAAGGCCAGGATCCCGAATCCCATATATGGGCAGTTGCACAATATCCGGATTATTCTATCCATTATTCAGAACCTTCTATAGTAGATGGTAGTAAAAAAACCAACCCTATCCAGATAAGAGGAAAACCTATGAACCTCAAACTTAAAGTAAGCGACTTGCATACTTCCGGATATTACTGTTTAGATCATGTATTTGCTTTTACGGACTTACCTTCTTACAGCCTATTTACAGGAAAAGGGAACTGGGAAGATGAATTCCTCTGGACCCATCTCCCAGCCTACCGCAACCGGAATGCTCTAATTTAGGGAGAAATCACCTTATCGTCTGCCATTCACTGCCGGGAAAGCTGGTTACACCAAAGTCTCCTGACAATCCGGGACCAGGCTGCTTTGACATGCCGGGAACTACATCTCTATGACTCTGAAATCTCTATACAAACAGAGGGGAAGTTGGTTGTAGAGGATCAAATGCATGTGTATAAAACTTTTGATGAAAAAGGGAAATGGTATTTTGTCTCTTTCCCTTTTGATGTATATATGGACGGGATTGATAAAGACTTTGAATTAAAAGATGACCAACCTAATGCGGGAGGGAATTTTCTATATATACTTTTTTATGATGGAATAAAAAGAAGTATGCAAAACCGCTCTACCGGGAATTGGGAAATCATTTCCACGATGAACGGCAATCAGCCTGTTTTTGAAAAAGGAAAAGGATACCTGATCGCCATAGATGAAAAAGCCACTAAAAACACGCTTGTCTTTTCTTCTGTGACCAGTAATTACTCTTCCGGCTATTTAAAAACCCATAGTGTTTTCCTTGACTTCCCGGAAAAACGGCTACACATGAAACCGGACATTACGGATGGTACCTGTGTGGTAACCCTTTCCTGGGTTCACTTTCATTGAAACAATTAGAAAACTATCCGGAGTTAGAACCGTTTGTTTATATATATGACGGATCAGAGTATCAAATCCATCTGGTAGAAGAAGATCCGGTTATTCCTCCTGCCGGAAGTTTCTTTATTAAAGTAAAACAAGCTGTCCGGATTCAACTTCAAGATGCGACAGCAGTGCCGGTCAACCGGTCCGTAAATAAAATGATAGCAGCTAATTCCGCTGTTACCGAACCGATCCTATGCCACGTGCCGTCCGGCCATTCCGGAAACGCTTTACCGGAATACAGCATTCATGAAAACCAATTATATATCAGGAATATGCCCGGGTCTGGTACGGTTTCCATATATGATATAACCGGAAAGAAGGTGGTGACTTATCCTCTTTCTTCCGGAGATCATACTCTTCATATACCTTTACCCAAGGGACTCTATCTGTTACAGTTATCATCCGGTACTTATCAGACCCAACATAAGTTCATTATAACCCAATAGTTCAGGAATTAAACTATTATCTTTGTAATTCATTCATACCCAACAGAAAATTATGAAAAGAATTAATATAAGCACAGCAGTTTTATTGATCTACCTGATTGTTATGGCGATTTTCGGATGGCCGGGAAATAAACTGGATCCGGATTATATACAATATGGTGTGATTATTGGTGCATCAGTAATCGTGATCATTGTCCTGCGTATCGTACAGATCAAACGGCTGAAAGCCCGTGAAAAATGGAAGCAGGATAAATAAGAAAGATTCTTAAACTCCTTTATCAATGGGTAAGGGCATAAACATTTCAATAGCCAGATTGTTAAACTTGATATATTCAATTGATCTGCCAACCACAAATGTTTATGAATAATAGTAGATTATAATACTGGAGATTTTCCCTGATCGGCATCCTGTTAGTATTAGGATATATCCTGTTCAGGGAATTTATTCCATATATGGGCGGTATCCTGAGAGCCTGTACCATTTATATTCTCGTCAGAAAACAAATGTTTAAGCTGACTGAAAAAAAGAAGGTAGGGAGAGGGATTGCTGCCACATTGATTTTAATAGAATCCATACTTTGTTTTTTGATCCCTCTGGCAGGTGCCGTCTGGTTATTTGTCAGTAAGGCGCAGGATCTTAATTTAGATCTGAATCAATTAGTAGACGGAGTGAATCATGTAGCGAAGCTGATCCAGGAAAAAACAGGGTATAATGTCCTCCTCCCTAAAAACCTGGAATCCGTAGTAGCCCTGATTCCTTCAGTAGCGCAGATAGTGATGAACGGGATTACCGGATTTGGTATTAATCTGGCAGTTCTGGTTTTAGTTCTCTATTTTATGTTGATTGAAGGTAGATCGATGGAAAGATATATTTATGATATTTTACCTTTCAGTTCAGAAAATAAAAAGCAGGTATTGGAAGAGGTAAATATAATGGTCAAATCCAATGCAATAGGAATTCCTTTGTTAGGGATTATCCAAGGAGTTATTGCCCTGATCGGCTATTATATTTTTAAAGTCCCGACTCCTGTATTATTTGGGCTTCTTACTGCGGTGGCAACTATCATCCCGGTCATAGGAACCGCTTTAGTCTGGGCTCCGTTATCTCTTTATTTAGGGCTGTCCGGAGAATGGATCAATGCTTTAGGACTTGCTATTTATGCTATTATAATTATCTCCAATGCTGACAATCTGATCCGGTTTATGTTACAAAAGAAACTGGCAGGTATTTATCCACTGATCACTATTTTCGGTGTATTCATCGGTTTATCTCTATTCGGTTTTATGGGGATTATCTTCGGCCCTTTATTATTGTCTATGTTTTTACTGTGTTTCAATATTTTCAAGAAAGAATATATTGACAAGCAGGAATTTACAGGAATGAAATGGGAAGGAATGAATAGAGATAAGCATTAATCTTTCACAGGAGGAGTTTCCGGCTCCTCTTCTTTTTTCCCTTTGCCAAAGAGTTTTTTTATTTTTCCTATAAACCCGACTATTCCGTTAGCAATATTCAGTTCTGTTTTGGTAATACCCACAGACTCAATCAGAGCCGGACGTAGTATCTGCCATAAATAATTAAAAGAGGAGTGGTAAGGATCCCGTTCAATTACCGTATATACGTCATGGGGTTTAGCGTTTTTTCGTCCGGGATGGCGGGGATTATGATCCCGTACGACTGCATTAACTAACCAGTTCAGAAAACGTTGATCCTTTTTTTCTCCATCTTTCAATTTAAAGATATTTACTTTTAGATCATCATATAGCAATAGCATATAAATCGCTCCTGTTTGGCTGGAAGCATCCATACAAAAATTAAATCCTGTCAGTGTTCCGCTTGTTAATTCTGCTGATGCCAGCGGAGTAATAATCTCATTCAGTGCAGTCAGGTCAAAGTGAGGCAATTGTCCATCCAAAATGAACCGGTCATTTAAGGAGTCTACCGGTAATAGCCAAACAGCAGAAAAATGTCCTTTCCCATACAATTTACCATCTGCATCCAGCCGGAAATATTGTTCCGGAGAGGAGACAATATTGGTAAGGCCGGAAAAAGTCCCGTTTAGTTCCGTAAATACCAACCTTCCCGGCTCAACTGCTTTTGGAGCTAATTCTTCATAGATAACTTCCAGATTATGCACATAGGCTTTTTCCACATCAATTTTTACAGGTGCTTTTTGTAGTCCTTCATAAATCATCGGCATCCATCTGGGAAGGACATATATATTCCTGTTTTTATAGTTTTGCAACACCGGATCCGCTATTCTGACAGTTTTTGCATATAATCCTTCTCCTGAAAACAAAGCCGGAAGCTCTATTCCTTCAATTTCCAGTTTACGGGCCCTTGCATCAAACCAATCCTGGTGTTTAGGATGCAAATAAGCGAAATATATTTTGGGATAAGGAGAAACCATCTGAAAAGAGTTCAGTTCCAAACGGTCATTCTGTAAAGATAAATCTCCTATTTGTATATCATAAAATCCATTGTTAATCGGAAATCTGAGGTCTTTTGTATAAAATTTAATATCTCCCAAAGAAAACGTTTCTTTTGTATTGTCTATGGCAAGCCCTTCTATCTGAAGATTGGTCGTATTAATGGTCTGTGTACTCTTTACAGTATCATTCCATAGATTTTCATAATCAATAGTTGCATTAAAGATATCGATGGAGCCAACCCTTACTTCTTCTCCGACTATACTTAACTGCTCATACACACTGGTCCGGGTCGTATCCCTTATTTCCTCAGTATGTTGTACAGGTGCGAAGGCTTTATGAAAAGTCATGTCCGGATCCTGTATACGAATCCCGCCTATATCCATCGTACGGGCATCTTCTTTCAGTTGCCAGTTTAAATCATTTATTTCAAAACTTTCTACCTGAAAAGCAGTTTCCAGATAAGGTTGGGTAGCCGAGACCTCTATCCGGTCACTATAAAACTTCTGGATGCGAATTGTCTCTGCAAAAGGATAAAAGATCTCTCGTAAAGTTTTTGATTCCCCTGAAGAAGGTAATGAATGATAGGTGGTTACCTTTCAGTCCACTTTGGGAGAGCTGACCCGGAACTCGTTCATATCGAATGTCCGGTCTCCTGTGGTATTCCATAGCACCTTATTCATCTGTAAATCATCATACTCTATCCGCAATTTTTCTCCTGCAGAACGATTCTCATATGCCAACTGTGTATGGGTCAGATTTAATCTTCCTATATCTATTTTCCTGAAAGGAGTAAAAGGAGTATAGTTTGTGGAAACCTATTTTATTTCTTTTTGTTCAGGCCTTTTCGTCTGAATAATTTCTATATGGGGAGATTCTATATCGATAGCATCTACTTTTATATAACTGAAATCCCTCAGCAGATCGTTTAGTCCTTTCACCCGAATGGCAGGGGTTATAAAACTTATATAGGGAGCAGATGTTTTTTCCCACAAATCCCCTTCTGGTATCAGTTTTACATCCTGTAAAAACAAATTGCCCTGACGATTAGAAAAAGAGCCATTCCGGATACTTAGCCGGTAGGTATTATTCAGAAGATAATTATCAAAGTCCCTGAAAGAAATACCATATTCATCACACGTAAACAAAATCCTGTCAGGACTATTCCAAGTTTGTTCATTCAGCAGAAAATTCCGGGCAAAGAAATTAAAGTTTCTGAGATCAAAAGAATTACCTCCGTCCGGATTTCTTTCATGAATCTGTAATTGACCTTTGGTAAGCCGTATATCCCGGATAGCCAGATAACACAGTAAAGGACTAAAAATATCTTCCACAGTTCCGGTTTTCTTTTTGGTTTCTTCGTTGAGGGTTACAGCCTGCGTATAGTTTATATCAGGAGAGCTCACCCGGAGTGATTACACACTGATTCCCTCTTCATATAAAAGACCTTCCAGGGATAAAGTATCAATCCGGGCAGACAAAAAATCTTTTTCTGTCTTTGTCGATAACGGATCCAACTCTATATTTTCTATATGCAGGAATCCTCTCCGGGTATCCAGGGAAACCCGGTCTACTTCTACCCGGTGATTCCGGGCAGCCATTCTTCCCTATAAGCCAGATATATCCAATGTGAAATTCCGGGCATACCATAATCCCCGCCTGCTTTCAGAAACCGAGTCAATCAGAAAATCATATGCATGGAATTCAAACTCTTCCATGGAATATGTTTCTACAGAGTCCTGCACCGTCTGCGCATATTGCATCTGAGTATTTCCTATCCGGATATGGTCTATGGCTACACGGGCAAATACAGGAGAAATAATATCATATAACGAAAGAGCCTGAACCAACGAATTCGGGGTAACTTTTATAGGTTCTTTCTCTTTTTTGTGAGAGGGTACCGTATCACGATCTACCAGATTAACTACATGGATATCTGCGGAGTCCAGATCAAAGGAACGGGCATACAGTGAATTCCGGGCATTTTCCCGTGAAATAACGATCCCATGCACTTCTATATTCTCTATTTCTCCTTCCATATAATTAACAGGCCGTTTTTTTCTTTCCTGCCAGACTGCCTCCTGCGGGACCATCTGTATGTCGGCAATCCGGATCAAAGAATCTTTTGTGCTTAAATGAATCAGACCGGCTTCCAACAGAAAATCATTATTGGTCAGTAACCGTTGAGGCCGGTTAGTCGTAAAATCAAAATACTCACTATACAGTAATTTTCCTTCTTCATACGACATAGAATCCAGGCGGAAATTATAAGCATGCAGAGTAACATCTTCCAATCTATAGAGGATCAGAGTCGAAGGATTCTCAACCATAAATGAAACAGAGGCATTTCCCAGATTTAATTTTCTGACGGTTAGTACATCTATATAAGGAGCGATCATTTCATGGAGGGTTTTGGAACGGACCTGTTTGGTCTTTTTCTCATAGCGTTCCGAATAGTAAGCATCATATATATCAATATCCGGTTGGTCGATCTCAAAAGTTTCAAAGTGTAATCGCCTGTAATCTTTTAACCAGATCAAATTAATCCCCTTAAAATCAATAGATCCGATGCGGGCATTCACATACGTAAGCGAAAGGCTGTCAATAGATTCCCAATAACTAAAAACCGCGCTATCAGGTTTCAGTTCAATACCTTCTATTTTTAATTCTCCATTTAACAGACGAATAGACAGATCCGAAAAGGTTAAATGGTAAAATCCGTCTGTTGCTTCCAGGGTCCTCTGGCCCAACTCTCTTTTCAGATACGTTTCCAGCCGGTACGCAAAAAAAATAATTCAGGAAAAGAATGCCCGCTATGGAAATCAAAATAGCAGGGATTAATCTCTGAATGACATATTTTTTTAAATTCCTGATCCTTGGAAACACCATTCTTTACATACGATTCTATCTATTTAGTAACAAACAAAAAGAATGTATGTTTTTACAGAAAAAGGAAAAAGCAGGATTAAAGGACTAATTCTGCAAAGAGTCTCTCAAAGGTAGCATCCAGATTGGAAGAAACTCCGGGATGGGGACGGGAAGTCTGGATCGAAGCACTTCTTATGGAGGTTAACCATCTGAACCGTTCCGGAATATCCATCCGGGCTATGCTTCTTCCTTCCGGAGATCCGGCACAGACTTGCTCAAAGGCTTCCAGATGCGCCCGTAATAAGTCTATATCCATATCCAGACAGAATAATTTTGCCTTTTCTTCAGGAAAAAATATACGGATCTTTATATAGTTTTCAGGTTTAGAAAAAAGGATCAGACCCACATTAAAAAATTCTTCACGCTCTACTCGGGGTACGACCCGGATCACTGCATATTCATATAAGTATTGCTCTTGCATCCTGTGCTTCTTTTACAAATCGTCCGGAATAGGCAAGACGCTCTGTCAGAAAACCAAAATAAACGTCTCTCATTTCCTGAGGTGTCTGCATATCATCCCAGTTCAACCAGCCATCCGGGATTAATTCAACTATGTCACGGATCTTTTCCGGTGTCAATTTACTGGTATATTCTTCATTCACTTCTGCCAATAGGGAAGCCTGAGAGAGCAGAACATGTTCTTTGATCATCGGAAAAGGATTAAGTGCCTGTTGTTCCCAGTTCGTCCAGGTATAATGAAAATATAAACAGGCACCCTGGTCTATCAGCCAAAGCTGCTTATTCCAGATTAGCATATTCGTATTTTTAACAGTCCGGTCTATATTCGTCAGAAAGCTATCTAACCAGACAATCTGGGAAGCCAGGCCGAGATCTACCTGAGTAACTACCGGATCAAATGTAACAGCACCCGATAAATAATGTAACCCCAGGTTTAAACCACGGCTTGCCTGTAACAGATCCTGAATTTCTTCATCTCCTTCAGTCCGACCAAAAGCTTCATCCAGATTCAGGAAAACAATTTCAGGAACCCGGAGTCCCAGCAACCGGGCGATCTCCCCGCCTATCAGTTCGGAAATAAGTGCCCGGGCACCGTGGCCCGCCCCCCGGAATTTAATTACATATTTGAACTCATCATCTGCTTCTGCTACAGCAGGCAAGGAACCACCTTCCCGTAACGGAGTGATATACCTTATTACATTAATTGTCCGTAATTCCATACTTTGTTTCCATTACTGCGAGTTAAAGATACAACATCCTTTTATTTTTAGTATCTTGCCTCATTAATTAAAAAACCTAATAAGTTTGAGAAGCCCCGGAGAGTTAAGCGTTTCCCAATTGAACTCCCTGGAGTTATCACTCCTTTAACTAATTATCTGATAAGTATGGAACAAGAAAATAATATAAAACGTTGCGGATGGAGTGGAAATGATCTGCTGTATATACGCTATCATGATGAAGAATGGGGACGGGAAGTAACCGATGATTCCACCATGTTTGAATTTCTGGTACTGGAAAGTTCACAGGCAGGACTAAGTTGGATTACCATCCTGCGTAAAAGAGAGAATTACCGGAAAGCATTTGCCGGATTTGATGTCCAAAAGGTAGCCCGGTTTACGACAGAAGATGTAGACCGTCTGATGCAGGATCCAGGCATTGTCCGCAACCGGAGAAAAATTGAAGCCACCATCAACAACGCCCAACGGTTTATAGAAGTACAACAGGAATTCGGAAGTTTCTGTAAATATATCCATTCTTTTTTACCGGATGGGAAACTGGTTATTAACCACTGGACTACTCTGGCAGAGATACCTGCTGCCACGCCTCTATCCGATGCGATCAGTAAAGATATGAAAAAAGAGGCTTTAAATTTTTCGGTACGACTATATGTTATGCTCATCTGCAGGCAACAGGCTATGTCAATGACCACCTGGTGGATTGCCATTGCAGAACTTCAGAAAGAAAAGAAGCATAAAACAAAAGATAAATATCCGGTGTTTCATAGTAATAAAGTACATCCTGAAAGCATAAGTTTACAGGATGTTGTTTCCATAATTGATTATTTACATGAAACACCAGATCATTCTGATAGGAAAAGACGTATGGACTCCTTATCATGGGATTAAAGAATTTGAACCGGATCATATTCATTTACTGTTTACCAAAGAGACGTTTAAAGTGGCTAATCCGATCTTTTCCTTATTGCCGGAATCCATCAAATGCACCTCTTACTGTGTAGAGGCATACGATGCCAAAAGCGTGATCGAAGTATGCCATACCATCCATAAACAATTTGCCGGAGATTTTACCTATAATCTTTCCGTAGGCACAAAGATCATGGCTTTCGCCGCTTTTTCTGCCGCTCAATCCTATGGGGCCATTTCCTTCTATCTGTCAGAAGAAGGAGAGATTATCTACCTGAATACCTTTGAGAAACTTCCGATGACCAGCCACCTGAATAATATGGAGATGCTGACACTGAGTGGTAATGTAATCACCAGTTATTTTGATTCCAACAGGCTGCAAACAGAAGATGTACAGGCATCCTGGCTGATCAAAGGATTCATTGAAAAATATCCGAAAGAACACGAACGCATCCAGAGTTTTTATAACACCAATTGTAACCGACGCCTGGAACAACTTCCTAAAACCCACACTTTTTCCAATACTTTATTTTTCCAGCAGGATGGACAAAGCGTATTGATCCGGCTTAACGAGCTCGTGTTATTACAGATTTTTACTCCTTTTGCCAATATGCTCTATTTTGAAGGCAGATGGTGGGAAACATTAGTAGCCGATAAAGTAAGATTATGGAGTAGTGAACAACAACCACTACCAGAGGTCTGGCAAAGTGTAGTATTTCATAGCAGGAATAGTCCGGAACTGGTTAAAAGTGAAATCGATATCTTAGTCAATAACCGGCAGAAACTTATTATTATAGAGTGTAAGTCAGGGAAAGTAAACCAGAACGATGTTTATAAAGTGGATGCTGTGCGGGAAATTTACGGAGGAGATATCTCACAGGCCATTTTAGCCAGCTATTATCCGGTACCCAATAATCTCCGGGAAAAATGTAAAAGCCTGCAGATAGCCATGTTTGCACCTAAGTATTTTGCAGACAGAATCTACCATATTAAAACGTTACCGGAATGGATAGATAAATTGTCACGCAGATTACAGATATAACAAAAACTTCCGGAATACAGATAAAGCAAAGAACACAGATATTCACAGGTAATATTTATTTTTTCTGCGAAAGTCTAGGTTCTGTATATCAACTATTTTTTCCTGATTTTACCGGTCAAAATTACCTTTCACATAATCCTGAAATCCAAAATCTTTTTTCACCTCAGGGCGACCGATCTCTTTCTGTTCTTTAAATACCTGATACGGCTTTTTATCCCTTACCAAAGTATGTAGAAACCATAGGACATCTTCTTTATTATCCTGCATAGGATCACTGGCTATTTCGTGTCCGTAGTTATCAAATTTATAAAAGTAATATGGATAATTTGCAGTCTCTAAAGTTTCTGCTATGGATTTAGCTCCGTAAAATCCCATATTCCCGAAAATTAACCGGTCATACGGTACCTGTAGATCAGCATCTCCATGAAGCATCATTATCGGACAGGGAGTTTTCGCCCAGGTTACCTCGCCATCCGGAACAAAGATAGCACCGGCAAACGATATAATACCTGCGTAATTAAAGCCAGCCGGCAATTTATCTGCCACCTGATAGGTGCCATTACAAATAGCATGTTCTGCCTGTAGCACTGTCACAGCACCGGCACTGGAGCCATTGGCAACTATATGCCGGGTATCAATATTCCATTCCTGCGCATGTTGCAATACAAAGTTTGTGGCATCAAACAGATCTTCCACAGCCATATCTACCGCATGGATAAAAGCTCCGGCAAACTGTTCTTCACTCAACCCTTGTTGCTAGGAAGCCTCTTTTAACCCTAAACGATAATCAATTGACACTACCGTATATTCATTCTGTACCAAATAATTAAAATAGGGCATATATTTAGGTACATCCCGGCTCCCTCTTGCAAAAGCACCGCCAAAAACAAAAATTACGCAGGGAGCCGGCTGGGCCAATTGTTCACGAGCAGCATACTGATCGAGATATAGGCTTTCATTTCCTTTGACACTAAACAAATGAGTAGTTTTAATAAAAGCGGTATCCATTTGTGCATATACACTACCACTTACCACTAACCATATAATAAATGCAAGTACAGGTATTTTTTCATTTTATTTTCCTTATATAAAATTCGTTGATCTCTTAAATTGGCAGACAAACTAAACCTATTTCTTTTAAAAACAGCGAATATAAAAAATAGTTGCCTCGCTTGTATTAAAATTGAATCACAAAAACGTTACCCTATCCATAGCTTTTATCTGTTCCCCGATAGAAGGGTTACCCGAAAGAAAAGGATTTACTCCTACTTATCCGGCATCTTTCTGACCACCCCTGCCCATAAACTATCCGTACCCTGTACACTGTAAATTTATTTAATGCTTACCTATTCTCCCATTCATGCCTACTTATTTCCGCTACCCTCTACACCCTACCGGGTAGTTGTCGGCAGGAAGGTGAAAAGAAAGAGACAAAGGGAAGAATACTTCCTATAAGGAAGTGAACTCTTTATA
>JAJQFE010000040.1 GCA_021201295.1 Tannerellaceae bacterium
CTTCCTCTTGGACTTGAACCAAGGACCCTCTGATTAACAGTCAGATGCTCTAACCAACTGAGCTAAGGAAGAATGTTCTGTTTAGTCTTTCCCAATGTCTATGCTCTTCCTCTTGGACTTGAACCAAGGACCCTCTGATTAACAGTCAGATGCTCTAACCAACTGAGCTAAGAAAGAATGTTTTCTATTTCAGGCCTATCAGAACGCTTTTCTGAAAATGCTTTGCAAAAGTACAGGATGTTTTCCAAATATGCAATATATTTGAGTAAAAAAGTTTAAAAGATCACCTTGAGCAAACAGAAAAACAGAGGGGTGAGGATGCTGTTAAATATCCCTTCTGATCAGTGTTTGAGAGAATCCGGGTTTCCCAAATGGGATCAAATAAAGTTAAAAGTAGAAAACAGATGATAGGAAGAGATATATTATTGTATACATTTACATCTTAAATTAACATACTGAATATATGTATAGACTAAGTAATACTAAAAATATAATAGGTTTATTTTTCTTTATTTTTCTTTTAGGGGCTTTTTCCGGTAAAGCACAACAGGATAACCGCTTTGAGGTAAGTAAGAATTTAGAGATCTTCAATGCTTTAGTCAAAGAACTGGAATTGTTTTATGTAGATACTATCGATGTGGAAACTACCATACGTCGTGGGATGGATGCCATGCTCAGTGGGATGGACCCTTACACGGAATATATTCCGGAGCAGAGCATCGATAAATTAAAGATGATGACTACAGGAGAATATGGTGGGATAGGTTCCTATATTCGCCAGAGAGGAGATGGAGTGATGATCGTAGAGCCTTTTGAAGGATCTCCTGTGGCAGAAGCCGGATTGAAGGCGGGCGATGTGATCCTTGCTATTGACACTGTGAATGTTGAAAATGCCAGTACGGAACGTGTCAGTGAACTGTTAAAAGGAGTGCCTAATACGAAAATAGTGCTGAAGATTCAGCGGCCGGGAGAGAAGAAACCTATCCAGGTGGAAGTGACCCGGAAGTTAGTGGTCGTAGATCAGGTTACTTATTATGGAGTAAAAGATGGGGATGTAGGCTATATTTATTTAAGGGGTTTTACAGATAAGAGTGCTTCCGAGGTAAAAAGTGCTTTTGAGGACCTGAAAAATAATCATCAGATCACTTCCTTAATCCTTGATCTTCGCAATAATGGAGGTGGCTTGTTGGAAAGTGCTGTCCAGATTGTGAATATGTTTGTACCGAAAGGAAAAGAGGTGGTGACCACCCGGGGCAAATTAAGCCAGTGGGACAGAACTTATCGTACTTCTATTGAGCCGTTGGATACGGTGATGCCGTTGGCCGTACTGATCAATGGTTCCTCTGCTTCTGCTGCGGAAATTGTTTCCGGTGCTTTGCAGGATATGGATCGTGCCGTATTAGTGGGACAGCGTTCTTTTGGGAAAGGATTGGCACAAAGTACCAGAGAATTGCCTTATAATGGCAATATTAAACTGACTGTCAGTAAATATTATATCCCCAGTGGACGCTGTATCCAGAAAATAGATTATTCCCACCGCCAGGCAGACGAAAGTGCTGCGGCTATTCCGGATAGTTTAACCACTGTTTTTTATACAGCTAATGGTCGTCCGGTGCGTGATGGAGGTGGTGTCCGTCCTGAATTTGAGGTAGAAGAACCTAAGATGCCCACGATTATGTATTATTTACTAACGGATAATGTGCTCTTTGATTTTATTACGGACTGGGTCCAGAGCCATCCGGTTATTCCTCCGGTGGAAGAGTTTGTGGTAACAGACCAGGATTTCGAAGCATTTAAGGCGTATGCTAAAGAAAAGGAATTTAGCTATGATCGTCAAAGTGAAAAGATGCTGAAAAACCTGATGGAAGTAGCGGAGTTTGAAGGATATCTGGACAGTGATTCCACTTTGTTCAAAGAATTGGAATCCAAATTAACCCCGGATCTGGATCGTGATTTTGACCGTTTTAAAGACGATATAAAAAAGGTGATGGCTTCTGAAATCGTTAAGCGGTATTATTATCAGAAAGGTGAACTTCAGGAAAACCTGAAAGAGGATGCCGTATTACAGAAAGCACTGGAAGTTTTAAAAGATCCGGTATTAATCCGGGAAACATTAAGTCCTCCTGCTATGGATGGAGAAACTCTTTCCGGCGAGAATCTTCCTCACCGGCATAAGATTAAAAAAGGATTGGCCTGGCAGGACGGAATATCTTCCGGGACACTGTCTCCGGATCTTGTCTGATCCCTCTATATCTTCAAATCTGATATGTAGTACTACTAACTCAGAGGAGGTACCCACCTGGTAGGGTGGTCCTGCTACCCCGATGCCGGAGGAGACATAAAACTGGGTAGGTCCTTTTTGATAGTAACCATACGGGCATTCGTATATGAATTTCATTAACAAAGGATAGGGCCATAATTGTCCGTTATGGGTATGCCCGTGCAATCCGAGATCCACTTTATTCATCACCATTTCCGCAAAAGACCAGGGTTGGTGATCCAGCACAATGACAGGTTTATCTTCATGGACGGATTGCATCAGTGTCTGTAAGGATTTTCTCTTTTTATTGACCAGGTCATCTCTTCCGATCAGGTAGAAGGTGGAATCAGGCATGACGACCGAATCTACTAGTAGTATGGCTCCTGTTTTCTGGAACCAACGGAACTTAGCATAGCGATTCGCACGGTATTCATGATTTCCGTTTACTATATAAGTACCTAAAGGAGCCTGGAGTTGTTGTAAATCCTCTTCAATATGTGCTTTTTCTGCATACCGGGATTCATAATCTATAATGTCACCGACCATAACTACCAGATCCGGATGTTGGGCATTGCTGAGTGCTACGTAGCGTTTTACCCATTTTTTTCCGACAACTTCTCCTATATGCAGGTCACTCATCATGGAAATGGTAAGACTATCTCTTTCCGAATTCCCTTTGGGTAAAGTAATATATACATGTTTAACGGTCGGATAAGCGACCATATGATATGCATGGATCATGAGTAGGGTAATGCCTGCTATAATACCAAAAAATAACAGGAGTTTGATTTTATTCCAGTGGATACGGATATAAGCAGGATACCAGGGGTATAACCGGTTGGAAAAACGGACTACTTCCAACACCAGCAATGCCATCGTAATATATAGGGAGGCAATATACCAGGTGTTACAGATATACATAATAGGGATCATCCAGTTATCCGGTAATTCTTTCCGGAAAAGGAAACCGGTAAAGAACAGGAGCAGTTCCAGAATAAAGAAGGTGATGTAAGGAATTCTCCAGCCTTTTTTAGGAGGAATAGCCTGGTATCCCCTCCGGAAAATATAGGGAGTCAGTATTAATTGTCCGATTATGGATTGAATAAATACTTTCATAGACGGTACACTTACTCAAAAGTGATGTTGAATACCACTAATTCACTTTGTGTGCCTATCCGGAAAGGCGGTCCCCAGAGAGATAAACCGGAAGAAACATAGAAATGTGTATTCTTTTTTTGTAAATAACCGTAACTTAATTCAAATAGTTGATCCGTCACTAAGCTAATAGGCCAGACCTGCCCCCGATGTGTATGCCCGCTGAATTGTAAATCAATTCCGGCATCTACACTTTCCTGCAAATCATACGGCTGGTGGTCCAGTAAAAAGACAGGCAGATCCGGATTGACCTTTTCCATAAGAGTATTCAGGGAAGCCCTGGAAGGATTAGTCCGGCCATCCCGTCCGATGATCTGGATCTGATTCGGTAAGGTGATGACCGAGTCTATCAGAAGCCGGATAGGTGTCTGGGCTATAAAATCTATACTGGGTTCTACCCCACTGATATATTCATGATTTCCTAAGACCATATAAATGCCTAAGGGGGCTTTCAACTGAGCTAATTCTTCTTCCATGTGTGCTTTCCGGACAGAAAGCACGCTATTATCAATTAAATCTCCTGCAATCAGGATCAGGTCAGCTTGTTGTGCATTGATCTTTTCAACATACTGGGCCAATCTTTTTTTAGTAGTGCCATCTCCTAAGTGTATATCGCTGATTCCTACTACTTTTAGATCTTTTACCTGTGCGCTGGGTTTGTTTATAACTATGTTGATAACTTCGGTTTTAGGATGGTTATAATGAATATATCCATACAATAAAACACAGCAAACAATCCCTAATACTATAGGCAAACTATAGGCAAACTGAATATGAAATAATTTTAAAATATCCACAGCTGCTAACAGCAGTACCATATAAAGTGTAAATACTAACCATCCGGTCCCTATTTCATAGAGAATATGGGAAATAGAATCAAGAAGTTGTGCATCCCGTAGTTTGAGCAGGGAGAGAAAAGAGATGGCACAGAGCCAGAACAGGACACTCAGAAAAACTTTCAGGTTTACAGGCAAACCGGACATACTATGCCAGACTTTTAAAAAAACGTACAGGTTTTCACCTAAATAAACGGAGAAGATCAGAAGAAAAAATATCAGCATATAAACATGTTTTGGGACAAAGATAATAAAGATACTAATTATCTGTTTCCTTCCGGAATGGATGAAATGGAAAAATAAAATAAACCACAGATAAAAAACAGTTTCTTTTTACTGTGGTTTATGTATGTCTATGGTTATTGTCTTATTTAGAATATCCTACCGGATTATTCATGAGTAAAAGCTGGTTTTCATTTAGTTTCAAAAGAGGTCTCAGGATCGCCTGATCCATGGTTGCTCTTGGGACAGTTACCAATCCTAACGCTACACAGGCTAAGTTAATGTTTTGATTCACTATGCCCACATCTACGGCTCCCATCAGTTTAGTATGTTCTGTAATGTCAGATCCGAAACGGGATAAGTCAGTTATCAGGACCAGACTGACGGGAGCTTCTTTTGCGAAATCCTGTCCGGCGGCTACGGCTGCCCGGTAATCTCCTGTAGCTACAGGTTTCAGTGCATGTTCTGTATGCGCATATAGATATACTCCTTCTTTAAGGAACACATATATATCTACATCCTGCCTGTTCATAGCTGATGGAGCCGTACGTTTTCCATCCGGCCGGTTTATCCCGTTAGCAGCCCATAATAAATCCGAAAGATCCTGGTCACTCAGCATCTTATCACTATATTCCCGCACAGACTGACGGTCGTTGAGTGCTTTCATTACACCTGTTCCCCGAGTAATGTCCGGAGATTTAAGTTGGATAGTGGTTAGTTCCTGTCCGTGCATACTAAATGCTACTCCTAAAATAAAAAGAAGAAAGGATACTTTTCTCATGTTTTTATATTATTAATGGTTTCTATTTACAAAAATAGGTCAACCATGGATTTATCCAAACATCAAAATACAAAATTTATATATTTTTAAAGAACCAGATCATCTATGAGGTATTTATTCCTTTACTTTTGTGCTCTTTACTAAAATGTCGTAAGTCTATTATTATCCTTTTTAATGAATGAGATCCATGAGAAAAAAACTTTGTATCCTGTATTGGTTTGTGTGTTGTATATGTTCCCTGTATGCCCAGAATGAAAAAAACGGTTTATATTCCATTAAAGGACAGGTCATAGATTCGTTAACCAATGAAACTGTTCCGTATGCCACCCTGAGTATTGCCTTTGAAAATAGCCCGCAGGAATCCGTTAAATTGTTAGCCTGTGACATAGACGGGAAATTTGAGACTTCGCTGAATAGTCCCGGAAAATATATTATTTCCTGCAATCCGTTGGAAAGAACCCTGCTCAAAAAACGTTTTCAATTACAGACGATAGAAAACAGATCAATCTGGGAACCGTATATATGACGGAAGACCAGCAACGGCTGGCAGAGGTGACAGTAACCGCCCAGAAACCATTAGTAAAAGTAGAAATTGATAAGCTTACTTACAGTATGGAAGATGATCCCGAGGCACAAACAAACAGTACGCTGGATATGCTTCGGAAGGTTCCTATGGTAACGGTCAACGGGGATGATGAAATTCAGTTGAAAGGTTCCGGTAACTATAAAATCTATCTGAATGGTAAGCCCTCTAATATGCTTTCCAGTAATAATGCTTCGGATGTCCTGAAGAGTATGCCGGCCAGTTCGGTAAAACATATAGAAGTAATCACAGATCCCGGAGCGAAATATGATGCTGAAGGAGTAGGGGGAATTATTAATATTATTACTACCAAAAATGCGTTACAGGGATATACCGGAAATGTACGAGCCGGAGCCAGTGCTTTGGGGCGGTATTATGGGGGAGCCTATTTGTCCACTAAAGTGGGAAACCTGGGAGTGACCGGGAATTACAATTACCACTACCAGAATATGCCCTGGAATGATCTGGAATCATTCCGGGAAAGTTATGAGACAGATGGAAATCCACGTAGTGTATTGTCTCAGAATGGCCGGAACAGATATCGCGGGCCTTTCCAGTATGGCTCCTTGGAGGCTACCTATGAGATAGATTTCCTGAATCTGCTTAGCCTGGGGGCTAATATTCACCGGGGAAATTCCAAACAACGTTCAGAGGTAGGAGTTTCCGGGATAGATCTGATGGAAGAGTATAGGTATAGATATGATCTGAATACGGATTCCCGTTATACGTATGGTGCTATGGATATGAATCTGGATTATCAGCATTCCACCAGTAAGCCGGATGAGTTATTAACGGTCTCGTATCGCTTTAGCCATTCTCCGAGTGATAATGATAGTTATATTCGGGTGGATAATGTGGAAAACTATGAAGGCTATATACAAAAAAATATCAATGATGCCTCCACGAATGAGCATACGGCACAGATTGACTATACAACTTCTTTCATAGAAAATCATACGGTAGAGGTAGGTGCAAAGTATATTATGAGACAAAGTAAAAGCCATACGGATCGCTTCTATTTAGATGGATATGTGCCTGATGAGGTGGATTTCCGGGATGCGAATAGTGATTTCCGGCATACGCAACATATCTATTCAGCCTATTTGGGATATGCGATCAAATACAAAAGTTTTGGTTTCAAGACAGGAGTCCGGGCAGAAGGAACAGCGCTGAATGTCAGGTTTGCCTATGCACCGGAAACGAATTTTGATAAGAATTACTACGACGTAGTTCCCAATGGGACTGTCTCCTATCAGATCAATATGGCTCAACAAATCCGTTTGGGATATAATATGCGGATTTACCGTCCGGGTATCTGGCATTTAAATTCCTATATTGACCAGACCAATCCGGACAGGGTCTCCTACGGTAATCCTTTGTTGAATTTGGAAAAGAGTCATGGGATCAATTTGAATTATAGTATGTTCACCCAGAAATTTAACCTGAATGCGAGTGCCAGTTACCGTTTTGTAAATAATGCGATTGTCAGTTATACGTTTATCAATACAGATCAGAATGGTAGGACAGAAACTACATTTGATAATATGGGTAAAAATAATAATGTAGGAATGTTTTTATATGCCCGCTGGAATCCTATTCCTCTGTTTAATATTTATATGAATGGGGGAATAGATTATACGGATATAGATGCCCGGGCAAATAATATGTCCAATAGTGGCTTTAGTGGCCGGTTATTTGCCGGAAGCCAGATTTATCTGCCTAAAGACTTCCGGGTGGATCTGAATGGCGGATTTTTTACTCCCTGGATTGAATTACAAACCAAACGTTCCACACATTACTTTACCTCCTTTACATTGAACAAAGAGTTCCTGGATAAAAAAACTAACGGTTTCGCTGGCTGCACAAAGTTCATTCTGGAAAACATTTGATATGATCACTACGACGAAGGACGAGACCTTTTTTAGTGAATATGTGACACGGTTACGTATGCGGGATTTCCGGATTACAGTGACCTACCGGTTTGGTACGTTGAAAGATTCGATCAAAAAAGTCAGAAGAGGCATCTCCAATGATGATATGAAAGGAAACGATGACGGAAATATGGGAGGAGGACCTTCCTGATCCTCTCCGGATAAAAATAAAAAAAGCAGCTGGATAAAAGCCGGCTGCTTTTTTTGTTTTTATCCGTTCGGCCTCGTGGGAAAAACTAATATAAAATGTATCTTTACAAACAAATTCGATTTGTAAAACTTTACTTCTATGCCGGAGGCTTTCCACCCTTTATGCAAAACACTACATCCAGATATATTATCCCTTTTTTTCTGACATTTACGGTTGGTACTTTCCTGTATTTTGAAATCAATTACCGGTACTGGTCTTATTTTATGGAACAATATGGATTGTTTTTATATAAGCCCGCTTATTTTATCCGGTTTCTTAAACAGCCCGGAGGGTTGAGTGGCTATATGGCAGAATTCCTGACCCAATTTTTCTGTCTGCCTTATATGGCCTCTCTTATTTTTTCCCTATTAATAGGGGGAAGTAGCTGGTTGTTTTATCTTTTTGTAAAACGATGCGGCGGTAAAATCTTTTTACCATTGATCCTCTTGCCAGCCGGAATGTTTTGGATCTTTCCGTTAGAATCCATAGCCTCTGTAGTGGCTATTTTTATTTCTTTAGTGTTGGTGAATGGGTATACATGGATCCGGCAACCGGTAGGACGATATATAGCAGGGACGATAGGGATCACCTTTGCCTATTATTTATTTGCCCCTTCTTATCTTTTTATTACTCTTTTGCTAAGTATATATGAGTTTTCCATTCACTCGAAACGGAAATATCTGACCGGCTTTTGCTGGTTGGTTTATAGCTTGTTGCTTCCTTTGATCAGTCTTCGTTTTTTTTATATCCTGCCGGTCAGGGAGGTGTTTTTTAGTCGTCATTTGTTTCATCCTGAGTTTTCTATCCCTACCTCTTTTTACTGGATATGGTTTTCTTTTTCCTCGATTGCAATTGTGCTAAGGTTAATGGGAAATATACGTGTCAGCTTCCTGAAAGAAAAATATCTATATCCTTTCTCTTGGATTGTTTTGGTGGGGTTTATATGTTTAGCACTGATGTACGGAAAGAATCCGCTTGAACAGGCTTACCGGTATGATTATTATGCCCGCTCTGAGCAGTGGGATAAAATTGTGGAGCATGCCCTGCAAAACGGTGTTAAGGATTTGTCCTCTCAAAGATATGTGAATCTGGCTCTCTCTTATGAAGGGCGATTGAATGATTGCCTGTTCTCTTTTCAACAGTCCGGGTTGGAAGGATTGATTCCATCCGATCCTAAAACCCGGTTGGAACTTATACAGGCTTCCGAGGTCGCCTGGCATCTGAATCATACGAATAGTAGCCAACGTTTTGCGTTTGTAGGGGTTTTGAGTGCAGAGAGATGTATCCAACCCCGTTTAATGAAACGCTTGATTGAAACTTATCTGGTCAATGAAGAGTACCGGTTGGCTGAAAAATATATAAAAATATTGGAATCCTCGCTTTTTTATAAAGAATGGGCACAGAGCCAACGGAGCGTATTAGATCCGGAGATTGCAGATTCGGTAGCATGGATCAGGCAGAAAAGAGGATGGAACCCGGTTCATGATAATATCTATGACCTGACCAAAGCATTTCCGGTAAGTCTGGCTTACCTGTTAGACGATCATCCGGAAAACAAACCGGCATTTGACTATGCCATGGTCTATGTGCTACTCTATAAAGACTTTCAGACTTTTATGTATTATATGGAACAATTAAAAGAGGCTGGGAACTCTTTTCCTGTGTTGTACCAGGAAGCCCTTTGTCTCTATTTTGCCGCCATACACAGAGATCCGGAAACTTTCCGTTCCTATCCTATTGATACTAAAGTATATGAACGGTTTAGAACATTCCTTACATCCGTCAACCGTTTATCTCCGGAAGCTATCTATGAACAGTACGGAGATACCTATTACTATTATGCTCAATTTGTTACTACCCCTAAAGAACTTTTCTGATGATGCATTCTTCCGCTTTTCAGTTTACCATCTATGCTTTTCTGGTCTTTTTTACTTTATGGACCGGTACGCTGTCCTGCTCTGTAAAGTATGGCGAAAAACCATCCGCTATATGTGAAAAAAGGCTTTTCGTGCCGGATATCTATCCGGACTATACAGACATCTCTATTCCCCCCAATATAGCCCCTTTGAATTTTGTGGTTAAAGAAGCCGCAGAGAAAGTTTACCTGAAGATTACAGGAAGCCATGAGGGGGAAATGGAATCTTTTGGAAAGGACCGGATTTCTTTTAAAGAAAAAAAATGGAAACAGTTAGTCTCCGCCAATCAGGGAGGTAGCCTTACTTTCTCGTTATTTACCAAACAGGAGGGATGCTGGATTGCCTGGCAGGACTTTTCTGTTCAGGTGGAAAACTCACCTATTGATCCCTATCTGGTGTACCGGTTGATCGAACCCGGTTATGAGAAATGGCATATTGTGGGCATTTACCAACGTTCTCTGGAGAATTTTGAAGAGACACCGGTCATACGGAATGATATGACCGGCTATGGATGTATAAATTGTCACTCCTTTTGTAACGGAGATCCGGAACAGTTCCTTTTCCATATGCGTGCAGCAAATGACGGAACCTATATCATCCGGGAGGGAGAGATCGAAAAGTTAAGGACTAAAACAGATCGTACTATCAGTAATCTGGTATATCCCTATTGGCATCCTTCAGGAAAGTATATCACAGCTTCGGTGAACGATACCCACCAGTTTTTTCATGCGGTAAAAGATAAAAAGATGGAAGTCTTTGATATGGAATCAGATGTGGTCATTTATGATGTGGAAAACCAAACTATATTATCCCGGGCCTCTTTGCTGACAAAAGATGCTTTTGAAACCTTTCCCTCTTTTTCGCCGGACGGACAATGGCTCTATTTCTGCACTACTCCTGCAACAACTATGCCGGAGAAGTATGAACAAATACGCTATCATTTATGCCGGATGGCTTTTGATGAAAACAAGGGGATACTACACATGCCTATTGATACGTTAGTGCATGCAGATTCCGTAAGTACCAGTTTCCCCAGAATCTCTCCGGATGGCCATTTTCTCATGTATACGGAAACAGCTTATGGACAATTTCCGATCTGGCATAAAGATGCGGAAATATGCATGATCGATCTGAAAACAGGCAGCCAGATGGATATGTCTGCTGTGAATAGTCAAGATACGGAAAGTTATCATTCCTGGAGTAGTAACAGCCGGTGGGTCGTGATCAGCAGCCGTCGGGATAACGGACTGTATACCTTACCTTATATTGCTTATATCGATGAACAGGGTAAACCTTCTAAACCCTTTCTACTCCCTCAAAAATATCCGGATTTCTATGATTATTTATTGTATTCCTATAATATTCCGGAATTAGCCAGGGGTAAGATCCAAACCAATCCTTATCAAATACAGCATGTTTCCACTAAGGGGCAAGCAGAACAAATAAAATTTAAATGAAGTAAGACCGGTTCCTTATACAAACCCCCACTTCTTTGATAAAAGAAGTGGGGGTTTTAAAAGATAAGTCAATTAATCCTTACTCTCATGGCGTTTAGAAAGCTGCATAACCTGGGTTTTGTACCAGATTCTGATTGGTCTGCCATGCTTCCTGTGGAATCGGGAATATATTTTTATAATCCTGTCCATGTGTACTTAATTTTAAGAAGCGTGCATCCTGGAAAGTTCCAAAACGGATATTATCCTGGCGGGCATGACATTCCCATGCTAATTCCAGTTTCCGTTCCAGGGCTACTTCCTCTAAGGTAACCGATGCATAATTATGATCGGAATTGCCATAGCCACGTTCACGGATCGCATTTACCAAACGGGTTGCTTCGCTGTTATTAGCTCCTAATCTGACCAAAGCTTCAGCTTTCATTAAATACACATCTGCCAGACGGAAAATATGAAAATCATTTTCCATCGCATCTAATGTACTTTTGTCATAAGGCCATTTGTATGCTCTTCCCCCATCTTCCTGTTCCACTTCACCCCAGGTCGTTCCGTCTTTTTCTGTTCCCGGTATGATCGTAATATCTACATAGTGAATTAATGGACGATCATGAGCCGTTATAATGATCTCACCGGTTGCCGGATCGATCATCTCGCCTAATAAGAATGAACCATGTAGGCGTTGATCTTCCTCATCAAATAATTTTACATAATCCGCTTGTGCACAAATACCGTTCCAGGCCTCGAAGCTGGCACCTAAAGCAATGTTGTCTTTATAATGAAGAGTCCGGTAATGTAATTGATTACGGGTGTCATCATCTGTATCGTTTGCACTGAAACAAGCTGCCAGGATCGCTTCCATAGAAGTTTCATTATATACCTGAAAATTGGTTTTCCAATCCGGTTCCAGCACATATCCCAGACTCATTACCACGTCACAGGCATCTACTACTTCCTGCCATCTAGGCGAATCTACTCCCCAGGCTTCCGCATTCAGGTAGATTTTTGCTAATAAGGTATACGCTGCCCCTTTAGTGAATTTTCCATAACTGGTGGTAGATACATCCGAACGAAGCAGATCTTTAATCTCATTCAGTTCTGCCACTAAGAAATCGTATACTTCCTGCCTGGAAGTATTGGTGGGCAGACTGGTATCCTGGAAATCAATCGTTAAAGGGATATTTCCCCAGTAATCCATCAGCATATATAGCCAGAACGCTCTGACTCCGCGAATTTCAGCCAATGCTTTTTCTTTATCTTCATCGTTTAAGACAGAATTTGCTACGGTTTCATAGATCAGGTTACAGGAAGATACAGACTCGGTAGCCGCTTTCCAGCAATCATTAATCACACTTGTATTGGAAGTCCATGCATGCATATGTAACTCTCTGTACTGACCTCCGTCATACCAGTCACCTCCGCTACGGGTAGGAGTAATGGCCATATCGCCTGTACATTCGGAAAGATACAGAAAATTACTTGGGAAAACTTCCCGTAATGTTTTATAGGCAGGTCCGATAATCGAATTGATCTCTGCATTTGTTTTTCCAAAGTCATCTACCTGGATTTTGTCGTATACATCCTCATCTAAGTCCATGCATGAAGGCATAAAACAGGCAGTGGCAGTTCCTAATAAAATCGAAAATATTGTTTTGATTTTCATAATATTACTCATTTAAGAATTTAGAACGTTAAATTAACTCCGACTGTAAAAGTTTTTGATTTAGGGAAATACTCGCGAGGTTCGATACCCGGGGATAATCCGGCATCATCATCTGTAGCTTCCCCTCTGAACAATTCCACTTCAGGATCCAGACCTTTATATTTGGTAATTACGAACAGGTTTTGTCCTGCAAAATAGATTCTGGCTTTTTCTACACCTTTTATATTTTTAGTGTTAAATGTATATCCTAACGACATATTGTCCAAACGCATAAAAGATCCGTTTTCCAGATAGTAAGAACATATACGGGAAGATTCCGTCAGTTGATATACTAATGGATCATTCAATGCATTGGTCCCGATCAGATAGGTATTATTTGCGTAAGCCGCACGAGGGTTATTTAAAATTTTATTGCCCAATGTTCCCCGCAGGAAGAAACTGAAATCCCACTGTTTCCAGGAGAATGAGTTATTCAATCCATACGTTAATTTAGGTTGAGCACTACCTACATAGGTACGGTCGTCATTAGTAATTTCACCGTCGCCGTTCACATCACGGATAATAAATTTACCATCTTCATCAATACCTAAACATTCCAGCATAAAGAACTGACCGATAGGATAACCTTCTTCCACCACGTGGGAGGTTACTCCGGATGCTCCACGAATCCAGGGGTCTCCTGTATAAATACGGCTGGTAGTGTAAATATCACTGGATAGTCTGGTTACTTCATTTTTGTTATGTGCTAAGTTCAGGGAGATGTTCCAGTTAAAATCTTTTGTACGGATCGCATCTACATTTAATAATACTTCAATACCGGTATTCTTCATATCACCCACATTGGCCTGCATTCTTTCATATACATACGGAGGAGTGGGTACCCGATAAGTATACAACATATCAGAAGTCCGTTTGTCATACCATTCAATTGTACCTCCGAAACGGTTATTGAAGAAAGAGAAATCAACCCCGATATTAAGCATCGCCGTGGATTCCCATTTCAGGTCAGGATTTGCGTTCTGGCTGATCTTATAAGCGGCCAACCATTCACCATCATCAAAATAGGTACCGTCGGAATCATATAACTGCAAACTTTTGTAAGGCTGTAATCCATCCTGGTTACCGGTAACTCCATAACCGACTCTTAATTTCAGGTCGTTTACCCAGGAAACATCCTGCATAAAAGCCTCCTGGGAAATACCCCATGCGGCAGATGCTGAAGGGAAAGTTCCCCATTTATGGTTTGCTCCGAACTTAGAGGAACCATCCCGGCGTACGGTTGCAGTGATCATATAACGTTCGTCATAGCTATAATGAGCACGGGCAAACAGGGAAATTAATTTATAGGAATTCTTTTCAGATTTTACATCTCCATCCTTAAGACCTGTTCCGGATTGCAGATTATTATAGCTCAGGTCATCGATAAGGAAGTTTCGGTTTGCAGCTTCAAATTTGGAATAGATATTATCTTCCCATGAATAACCTGCCATACCATGAATTTTATGTTTATCGCCTGCACCAAATGTTTTTTCATAATCCGCGGTCCATTCCATTAAATTACGGTCACGGACTGTATTGGATTTTTCAGCATACCCATTATTGGACTGTCCGAAAGTGGTTTCTGAATGGTCATATCTGCTATATTCAGAACTCCAGCGGCTTTTATATAGATTTACTTTTACATTTAATCCGTCCATAATCGTATATTGAATGTCTCCGGATCCGTAGAAGTATGAACTGGATCTTCTTCTTTCATTTAAATCCTGGTTTTGTACCGGGTTTCCCTGGTCATATTCGGAGTTTACTTTAGTAAAGTAACTGCCATCTTCATTATAAACCGGATATACCGGCAGCATGCTGTAAGCTAATACGAAATTATCTCCGTTTGGAATTTCATGATCTATCAGGGATGCAGAAGCAAGGAAACCAAAACGTAACCGGTCTTCCAAAGCACGTTGCTGCATCTGGAAACGGAAATTATACCGTTCCATGGAGTTGTCACGCATGATCCCGTTCCGGTTCAGATAGTTAAAGGAGGCACGGTAATTACTTTTTGAACTACCTCCAGACAGAGAAAGGGCATGACTGTGAGAAACACCGGTACGGGTTAACTCATCAAACCAGTCTGTATCGGCACCATATTGGTCGTACACGGATGGGTCCTGGCCTGAATAGGCAGCATACGCTCTCCATTCATCCGCATTCATTAAATCGGGTTTATTGGCAATCCGGTCAAAGGCTACATATCCATCATAATTTACCTGGGTTTTGGAACCTGAGCCTTTTTTAGTAGTGATCAGGATGACACCACCTGCTGCACGGGAACCATAGATGGCTGCCGAAGAAGCATCTTTTAACACCGAGATCGCTTCAATGTCTGAAGCCGGAACAGTGGACATATCACCACCAGGGATACCATCTATAACGATAAGTGGCCCCTGGTCATTTTGCAGGGTAGACGTACCACGTAAACGGATCTGGCTTCCACGGGTAACATCTCCGGAACCGGAAGTGATTGTCAAACCGGCTACTTTACCCTGCAGAAGATCTGCAGCATCGCGGGTTAACCCTTTGTTAAAATTCTCTTCGGAAACATTGGTAACCGATCCGGTAATTTCACGCCGGGTCTGTGTTCCGTAACCGATAGCAACTACTTCTCCTAAGTTTATTACCGAAGGGTCTAATTTAACATCTAAGGTGGCACGTCCCCGGACATTCTCTTCTATAGTATTATAACCTATAAAAGAAAACTGAAGCACAGCTCTTTCTGGATTGCTGACAGTTACTGTATAATTTCCATCCAAATCAGTAATGGTACCGTTAGTAGTACCTTTTTCAATAACGTTGGCTCCGATAATCGGATCGCCAAGTTCATCCAGAACTTTCCCTTTTATACTGCCGAACTGGGCGTAAGCTGGTGTCATGTAGAAAATCATCAAAATGGGCAGGAAAATTACCCATAATGGTCTGAAAGAAGTAAATGAGCTCTTTCTTTGCATAATTACAATTTTTTAAGTCAACAATAATGTATTTTCTTAGTTTATTAACTGTATAGTATGCAAATGTATATTTAAATCTTAAAAAAAGCCAATAAAAATTGTTTTTTGTTGTTTATTTTAGCTAACTTCTTTGGTTTGAGGACTAAATTTTATAAACAAATAGTAGAAGTAACCATAAGTTCTGGATGAACTGTGATAAATTATATCAAAAGCAAATCGTGAAATTATGCCAATATAAAATTTTAGATTATTTTTACTTTTAAAAACTCCTTTTTTACTACTGAAAATACCTAAAACCTTTACCTTTGCGGTTATGAATAAACCGGCACCAGTATATTCCTGTTTAATTTTGGTTTTATGGCTACTCTTTATAGGGAATCTGATGTATGGAGCAGTCTCTATACCTGTCGATAGTGTGTTTAACATTTTACTAGGCAAAGAACCGGAACGTTTGTCCTGGCAAAATATTGTGTTACAGACCAGAATACCACAGGCAGTTACCGCCCTGTTATCCGGAGCTTCGCTGGCAGTCAGTGGCTTGCTACTGCAAACCCTTTTCCAGAACCCTCTGGCCGGTCCCTCTATTTTAGGAATCAGTGATGGAGCTAATTTAGGGGTAGCCGTGGTAATGCTTTATCTGGGCGGGGCTGTTGGCTATTTATCGGATCTTCCCGTCAGTGGTTATCCGGCTATTATAGTTGCAGCTTTTATCGGATCATGTGCTGTTTTAGGGTTGATCCTCTATTTTTCTTCTAAAGTCAGAAGTAATGTCATGTTATTGATTATCGGTATTATGATCGGCTATCTGGCCTCTTCTGTGATCTCTATCCTTAATTTTTATGCTACAGCCGATAGGGTACGCTCATTCGTAATGTGGGGATTGGGTAACTTTTCCGGTGTCTCGTTAAGTCTGTTACCTTTTTTTTCCCTGTGTACCCTTACCGGACTATTCCTGGCAATTTTACTGATCAAGCCCTTGAATGCCCTGTTGTTAGGAGAGGTGTATGCCGCCAATTTAGGGATCAAAGTCAAACGTACCCGTGCCCTTATCCTGTTATGCACCGGTTTATTAACTGCCACTACCACTGCTTTTTGCGGGCCTATATCCTTTATTGGATTGGCGGTTCCCCATATTGCCCGGTTACTACTGGGATCTTCTAACCATAAAATGTTATTACCCGTAACTTTACTGACAGGTGCCTGCGTGGCATTACTTTGTAATATGCTGATGGTGCTACCCGGAACTAATACGCTGTTGCCTTTAAATGCCGTAACTCCTATTATCGGGGCACCGGTAGTGATCTATGTGATCATTAATCGTAAAAATATTCAGTATTTTAATTAAAGATGAAGCTACAACCTGCCATAGAAACCACCGGATTAAGTATTGGATATCCACTAAAAAAAGGAGCGAAAAAAGTGGTCCATGAAGGCTTAGACCTTCAGTTAATTTCAGGAGCTGTGACTTGTCTGTTGGGGCTTAACGGAGCCGGCAAATCTACGTTACTACGTACCTTATGTGGATTTCAACCTCCTCTGAAAGGGGAAATCCGCCTGTTGGGAAAACCTCTGAAAAACTATTCCCAGACTACGTTCTCTTTAACCGTTGGAGTAGTCCTGACAGAAAAGACCAGTGCCGGAGGGATTACGGTCTATGATCTGGTCTCTTTAGGAAGGCATCCCTATACAGGTTTTTTCGGGCAGTTGAAACCTCATGACAGAGCGGTCATAGAGGAAGCGCTGCAGGCTGCCGGGATCGCTCATAAAGCACAGCAATATGTAGGGGAGTTAAGTGATGGTGAACGGCAGAAGGTGATGATCGCGAAAGCTCTGGCACAGGAATGCCCTATCATCCTGTTGGATGAACCTACGGCTTTTCTGGATGTAACCAGCCGCATAGAGACCATGATCTTATTAAGGAAACTGGCTAAAGAGCAGGGCAAAACTATTTTGCTCTCCACACATGATATGGAGTCTGCCATTCAGATGGGAGACTACCTGTGGTTATTAGAGAAAGAAAAACCCATGGCGTGCGGAACACCGGAAGACCTGATCCTGAGCGGCCAGTTTGAAAGTTATTTTAAGAAAGAGGGCATTTTGTTTGATTCGTCCACCGGAAAGCTGAGTGCCCGGAGACCGGGGATACCGGTCGGGATCGAAGGAGATTTTCTGACTGCCTACTGGGTAGGAAATGCATTGGTCCGGAATGGATTCAAGCCTTCCCCTGTCCGGAAAGAATATATCCATATTGATTGCCGGGGCCGGGAACACCTGGTTATTACCTATCCTACAGGCTCCACGCTGGAAGTCCCTTCTGTGGAAGCTTTATTAACCCTTCTAAATACTACTGATCCTTTATGTCCGACCCCATAACCCGGAAACTTGAACAGGAACCCATCGGACGGTTGCTCCTGCAGTATGCTATTCCAGCCGTGATCGGTACGATGGTCAATTCGTTGTATAATATTGTGGACCGTATTTTTATCGGGCAGGGAGTGGGACCGTATGCTATTGCAGGTCTTACCCTGACTTTCCCCATTCTCATGTTTTTACAGGCATTTGGGATGCTGGTCGGAGCAGGAGCAGCTACCCGGGTCTCTATTTTTTTAGGAAGAAAAGAACATGACATGGCAGAAAAGGTGGCAGGAAATGCCTTTATACTGATCCTTCTTATTTCAGTCTGCACGATTATCCCTGTCCTCTGGGGTATGGAAACTATGCTCTGCTGGTTTGGAGGGAGTGACCAGACTATGGCATATGCCACAGACTATCTTTATATCATTATTCCCGGTAATCTCCTGATGTCGTTAAGTTTTGGCTTCAATGCAGTTATGCGTGCTTCCGGTTATCCGAAGAAAGCGATGGTCACGATGATGATAGGAGCGTTATTAAATGTGGTACTGGATCCGGTTTTTATTTTCTGGCTGGATATGGGTATCCGGGGAGCAGCCATTGCTTCGATCATCTCCATGGTAGCCAGCACCCTATTTGTTATGAACCATTTTTTCCGGGAAAAAAGTATCGTAAGATTAAGAAAGAAATATCTGAAACCGGATGCACCTGTTATCTGGAGTATTCTGACCATTGGCATTTCTCCGTTTGCCATGCAATTGGCGGGAAGTCTGGTCAATGTGATTCTAAACCATTCCTTAAAAACATATGGAGGCGACCTCACCATTGGAGCAAACGGGATCATTACCAGTATCAGCCTGTTATTAGTCATGCTTATTGTCGGAATTTGTCAGGGCATGCAACCTATTGTAGGATTCAATTATGGAGCCAGAAACCATCAACGGGTACAGAGAACCTTACAGTTGGTGATCATAACCGCTACCTGTGTAATGGGAACCGGTTGGCTGGGTAGCCAGTGGTTCCCGAAATGGATCGTAAAAGGTTTTACCCAGGACCCGGAACTGACCCGGATTGCCGCCAATGGGCTACGGATCAGTCTGATGGCTTTCTTCATAGTAGGTTCCCAAATTTCGATCAGCCAGTTTTTCCAGAGTATTGGCCTGGCCTGGATCGCTATGTTCCTGAGTTTAAGCCGCCAGGTCCTGTTCCTGATCCCTGCTATTTTACTTTTGCCTCCGTTCCTGGGACTGGATGGCGTGTGGTATGCCTCTTCGCTCTCGGACCTGGTGGCAGCCGCTGTAGCCTGGGGCTTTTTGTGGTGGCATGTTAAAAACCTGAAAAACAGGAAGTCTGATTGAACTTCTTGTCCTTTTTTTGTCTATACATAACAAGAAATAGTGTAGTATATAATAAGTATAGATATGAAAGGATTAATTATATTTTCTATGGTAGTAGTGATGGCTGCCTGTTCAACTACTCATCAATATCCGAATACGCCTGAAGGAATGGCTCAGCAGGCGGAAAATGATCTCAGGAAAATGGATAAAGAATCAAAAAAAGCGGCTCAGGCTGCTTATGACTAGGCACTCTTTAACCAGGCAGTCGCTGCTTTGGAATCCCGTGAATTTGTGCTGGAAGCAGATCGGGTAGACTTCAAAAGAGGTCGTTTTGCCTATGTGAATTTCAGCACGAATTTTGTTTCCATGCATGGGAACAGGGCGACGATCCAGTTTGCTTTTAATTCCCCGTATGCCGGCCCGAACGGTATCGGAGGACTGACAGTGGATGGAACAGCTTTCAATGTACAGATGAAAACAGACTCCAAAGGAAATGTGACCTTCAGTATGATGGTACAGGGAACAGGGGTTTCCGCCAATGTAACCTTACGCATAATCAAGGATACGAATCGATGTACGGCTATTGTAACACCTAATTTTAATAGTAACCGGACTACTTTTACAGGAGTTCTCTATCCGGAAAGTGAATCCAACGTATATAAAGGAAGAGCCTTATAATAAATAGTAGGGATACGGATGGTGTGTCTGGTCACCAGACAGACTTTTTGTCTTTCTGCTTGCTTGGGTAGTCGTACTCTTTTTGTATCTTTGTCTTCCTAACTCTAATCATTTTAGTATGCAATTATCATTAGAACAGCAAGATCTCCATAAATTCCTGATGATTGGTGATAAGGTCCTGATCAAACCTAAAAATCCTCAGAGCCAGACCAAATCCGGCCTGTATCTTCCTCCTACGGTTCAGCAGGGGGAAAAGATCCAGAGTGGGTATATTATTAAAACAGGTCCCGGTCATCCGTTACCTTCTGCTACGGAAGAGACGGAAGTCTGGAAGAAAAAAGAAGAGGAAGAAGTACATTATCTGCCATTGCAGGCACGGGAAGGGGATCTGGCTGTGTATCTGCAGAATGCCGCCTATGAAATCAGTTTTAATGAGGAAACCTATATGATTGTCCCCCATTCTGCCATTCTAATGCTTATCCGGGATGAAGGATTGTTTGAATAATCTCTTTTTCTTTGGCAAAATACCAAGAATATCAGTTTTTTGATATATTTTTGCCGCGATATAGTAAAACAAACTATCAACAGGGACGATTTATAATGAATAAAATTGTAAGTAAAGAACATTTCTCCGCTCATGTGGTCAAACTAGAAGTGGAGGCACCCTTGATTGCCCGGTCCCGTAAAGCAGGACACTTTGTGATCGTCAAAGTGGGAGAGAAAGGCGAACGCATACCTTTAACTATTGCCGGAGCAGATGTGGAAAAGGGTACTATTACGTTAGTAATCCAGGCAGTAGGCGGATCATCCAGAAAAATATGTGACCTGAATGTGGGTGACGAAATAACCGATTTGGTAGGTCCTTTGGGGCAGGCAACCCATATTGAGAAGGTCGGCACTGTAGTTTGTGCCGGAGGTGGAGTTGGTGTGGCACCTTTGTTACCTATCGTAGAAGCATTCCATAACGCAGGAAACCGGGTGATTGTCGTACTGGCAGCCCGGACAAAAGATCTGGTCATCCTCGAAGAACAAATGCGGGCCAACTCCGATGAAGTAATTGTGATGACCGATGATGGCTCATACGGCACCCAGGGATTAATTACCCATGGCGTGGAAAATGTGATCAACCGGGAGCAGGTAGACCTGTGCGTGACTATCGGACCGGCCGTTATGATGAAATTTGTTTCTGCCCTGACTCAGAAATATAATGTACCTACCATCGCTTCCTTGAATACGATCATGGTAGACGGAACAGGTATGTGTGGTGCCTGCCGTATTACCGTAGGAAGCAAAACTAAATTCGTATGTGTGGATGGGCCTGAATTTGATGCCCATCAGGTGGATTTTGATGAAATGCTGATGCGTCTCAGTGCATACAAGGATGTAGAAAAGAAATAAAAACCCGTATTCAATAGCCATGACAATAGAAGAATTAATTGCACAACGCCGTAGTGAACCGTGGAGGGATGAACTACGCAAAAGCAAAAAAAATAAAGAACGCGCGGATATTCCCCGCGTCCATATGAATGAACTGGATCCGGGAGTCAGAAGCCGTAACAGGGAAGAAGTGAATCTGGGACTGACTGCTGAACAGGCAATGCAGGAGGCACAGCGTTGTCTGGATTGCCCAAATCCTACCTGTATGAATGGATGTCCGGTGAATATCAATATTCCCACTTTCATTAAATATATAGAAAAAGGAGAGTTCCTGAATGCTGCTAAAACATTGAAAGAAACCAGCGCACTGCCAGCCGTATGCGGACGGGTATGTCCACAGGAAAAACAATGTGAAGCCCGGTGCATCTATATTCAGAAAATGAAGAAAGAACCTGTGGCAATCGGCTATCTGGAACGTTTCGCCGCAGACTATGAACGGGAAAGCGGACAGATCTCCGTACCGGAAGTAGCAGAAAAGAATGGAAAGAAAATAGCCGTGATCGGTTCCGGACCTGCAGGATTATCGTTTGCCGGGGATATGGCAAAGCTGGGATATGAGGTAACTGTCTTTGAAGCCCTGCATGAGATCGGCGGAGTATTAAAATATGGTATTCCCGAATTCCGTCTGCCCAACAGTATTGTAGATGTAGAGATCGATAATCTCTGCCAGATGGGAGTTCAGTTTATTACTAACTGTATTATTGGAAAGACGATCAGCTACGAAGACCTGCATGCGGATGGTTTCCAGGGAATCTTTGTGGCCAGTGGTGCAGGTTTACCAAACTTTATGAATATTCCGGGAGAGAATCTCGTAGGGGTGATGTCCTCCAATGAATATCTGACTCGTGTGAACCTGATGGATGCCGCTAATCCGGAAAGTGATACCCCGGTATTGTCAGGAAAGAATGTAGCCGTGATCGGTGGTGGTAACACCGCAATGGATTCGGTTCGTACAGCCCACCGCTTAGGTGCTGACCGGGCTATGATCGTTTATCGCCGTAGTGAAGAAGAGATGCCGGCCCGTATCGAAGAAGTGAAACATGCCAAAGAAGAAGGGGTGGAATTTATGACTTTGCATAATCCCATAGAATATCTGGGCGATGAGCACGGACGTGTCAGACAGATGCGTCTGCAACAGATGGAATTAGGGGAACCGGATGCTTCCTGCCGCCGTAGTCCGGTTGCTATAGAAGGAGCCATTAAAACAGTAGATGTGGATCTGGTGATCGTCAGTGTGGGAGTTTCACCGAATCCGTTGGTCCCCAGTTCTATACAGGGACTGGAAGTAACCCGTAAAGGCACGATTGTAGTCAATGAACAGACCATGTGTTCAGCCCTGGAAGATGTCTATGCAGGCGGAGATATTGTCAGAGGAGGCGCTACGGTGATCCTGGCTATGGGTGACGGTAGAAAAGCGGCTGCTGCTATGCATGAAAGCCTGAAATAAGTTTTTATACTACTTATCATATACAACGAAGGGAAGTAAAAAAGTCTGTCCGGCAGACTTTTTTACTTCCCTTCCTTCAGTTTATCTTATACGGTTAACACAGATGTTTTCTCAGCATAGCTGCTGTGAACATGGCTAATGATTTTACCGGTTCCAGTTTGGCAAAGCCATTCAGCAATCCCCAATCATGGATCACTCCATCAAACCAGATAGTGGTCACTTCTACACCTGCTTCATCCAGTTTTCTTCCTAATAACTCGCCTCCATCTCTTAAAATGTCATTTTCCGCAACCATGATCAACGTGGGTGGAAGACCACTGAGCTGTTCCGGAGTAGCCAGGTCAGGAGACACATGGATGTCTTTTTTGTCCTCAGGTTTACTGATATAGTTATTGATCATCCATTCCATCAACGGAGTGGTCAGGAAACGCTGGATACCATATTTCTCATACGATTCATGATCTGTGCTGGCATCGGCAGCCGGCCACATTAATACCTGAGCCCTGATTTGAGGACCATGATTCATCTTAGCCATCATACTGGTCACAATGGACATATTTCCGCCGGCACTGTTCCCTACCATAGCTATACGGCTACCGTCTACGTTAATTTCCTCCCCGTGTTGGGCAACCCATTTAAGGGTGGCATAGATTTCATTCACAGCCTGTGGAAACTTAGCTTCCAGAGAGAGGGAATAATTCACAAATACACAGGCCAGACCGGATTCTACCACAATATCCCGGACTAACCGTTTGTGTGTCGGATAATCACCTAATACCCATCCGCCTCCATGAGCAAAAATAAATACCGGAAGTTTTTCTTTCACTCCTGCCGGACGTACGATGGTTAATTTAACCTCAAAACAGTCCTGGGTAATTGTTTTTTCAGATTCATCAATGCCTGATACATCTACATGGACGGAAGATTGTGCTTTGCTAAGAACCTCCCGTGCATCTTTCGGCGGTAAAGATTCTACAGGGGTATCGCTTGCGTTCAATACTTTCAGATACTCTTTGGTCCCCACGCTTAAATGTCTGTCTTTGAAATAATCCGGGGTCTTAGGATGTTCTTTATCCATACTTAAAGTTTTTTTGTTTATACTTACTGGTAATTCATTTATCTATGTATTTATAAACAGTTTGAGGCCATAAATAGTTAAAGCGGAAAGCAGGTATATTTTAAAAATAGTGGAACAAACTTCCGGATTCAGTCTGAGTAACATTCAAAAGAAGATCAGCCGTCTGTCAGTCACTCTTCATAAAAGACAGATTCAAAAGAAATAATTTGTTTTTCTCCCTTCTATAAACAGAATAGATAAGCAACTTTTTTAGATCCAATAGGCACAAAAATATCGGATCACGTATGTGATCCGATAAAATAGATATTATTGGCATATAAATTATAGCAAGTGGGAGAGAAAAAGGAAGTAGGAAAAGAATTTTTTTATTCCTGTAATTATTTTATAGGTGAATCCGGTGTTGCCATTAAGAATATTTTTGAAATGGATACTGCAGGGAACTATTATTAAAAGTATATTTACCCAGGATTATTAAATAGAGATTTCAATAGCATGACCGAGAAGTGAGTATGTCCATAAAAAAATTCTATACTGTTCCCGGTTAGTAATATACATTCATAAGAATAAGTATGTTTTTTATATTCGCTATCTCTTTGCTTTTTTGCTTTTTGGGACAGCAGAAGATCTACCTATATACCAAGATAAAAGAATGTTTAATTAATATTTCATTACCAATACATACGAATTAGATTATTGATATTTTCCTGAAAAAAGCCGTTATTTGTATAACTAAATTCATCTCCATGAAAAATTTGTTGTCTTTTCTACTATTATTTGTCATGTTTACGGGTTGTACCTTACAAAATAATAGAGAAAATGATTCATTGAGTAATATTCGACAATTATTCCCGCATTTTCCGGACTCAGCATTACCCTATTTGGAGAAAAGCGGGGATAATATCATTACTAATGAAGATGAGGCCACACTTGAATTAATAGAATATTATATCAATGATCTTACTCAATATGGTAACCCAAAGGATAGTTTTCCCATTCAAAGGATGCATAAACCCGATCATTACCCTAATAACTTTGATCACGCACTATCATCCTATTATGCAGGAGTGTTTCTTATGAATAACTATGAATACGAAAAAGCAATAGAATTATTCCATGCCTCTGAACAAATAGCCAACAACATGAAATGGGATCATTTGCTCGGAATGATCTATTATAAATCATCAGAGATATTTTATGAATTGAACCTTTACAATACCTCCATAGAATATGCCGATAAGTCCATCCATCATTTTAATCTGGCAGGAGACAACAGATTAGCCAACCGGTCACTGGCTTACAAAATATTTTCCCTTTTTGAACTTAATGCAGAAGATGATGCGCGGGAATTGTATCAAACTATGAAAAAATATGCATTAGCAATCGAGAATATTGAATATCTTAAGTTTATAGCCTGGGAGATAATTAGTATTAAACTTTTTGATGATAAGGTTGACCGAGCAGAAAATTACTACAGGGATATGGTAAAATATAACTCAGGTAGCCCACTTTTGCCCATTGAATCCCTTTATCTGGGCTATAAGTATACAATTGAAAATCAGCTTGACTCTGCCTATTACTATTTGTCTATGGTAAAAGAAGATTCTTTAACAAATGAAGACCGTATCCTATTAACCTACTTTTATTCTGAATTTTACAGAAAAAAAGGGGATTATAAAAAAGCACTTGAATTTATTGACGAAAATCTTTCCCTTTGGGATACTGAACTCCAGTATAAAGAACGCTCTTCGTTAGTTAAATATGAAAACCGTTTCCAGAATTTAAAAACAAGATTTTTGTATGAAAAAGAAGTCCTGGTCCGTGAAAGGATAGTCTATTGGATACTAATTTTTTTCTTTCTTCTGATCATCTTTACACTTACTTATTATTATAGAGTAAAGAAACAAAAAGAAGAAATGAGGAACCAGATAGCGATCATATCTGAGGTTGTATCCAGGTTAAAAGATTCAAACCAAACCCTGCTGTCCAAACTGGATACACAAAAGGAAAAAGAAAATCAACTGAAAGAACAAATAGAAAGTAAACTGGAGTATGCCAAATTGTTTGCTGAATTATACTCTAAATTTCAACATAAGCCGACACTCTTTTTGAAAAAAATGGATGAACTGATTGACCTGATGCCGGCAAATAAAGAATTTACCACTGTCATTATTAATATGGTAAATCTCCATTATAATAATGCCATTGAAAAATTAACCACGAAACATACCGATCTCACGAGTGCGGAAATTCTTTTTTCTGCGCTTATTATTGCCAACTTCTCAGTCCATGAAATGGCTCTTATCCTAAACTGTAATTCCGTGGATGCGATTTACACCAGAAAGTACAGATTGAAACAAAAATTAGTTGTGGATAAAAGCATGAGTATTGAAGACTATCTTTCCACATTTGCCGTTAAATAAAAACAAGATCCGGTAGAGGCATTTATATTATTTATAAAACCCTTAAGTATACATATAGAAAAAGCTGGCAAAATAAATTTCTCTACCTTAGGTTAGATGTATATTGCTGAATATCAAAAATATACACATTTAAATATTCCTTGTTGTTATAATTCACTCATTATTAATACCTTACACTTAGAGAGTATTTGGTAAGAATTATTATAACAAAATGCCTTATTGATCAGGAGTTTAGATTAATTTGTGTTAGATTTAAAAGCTTGTGAAAGTACAATTATTTCTTTGTTCAAATTTATCTTTACAATGTCTTTAAGAATATATTAGATAAAAGAAGTATTATATCACCCAATACCGGAAAAACATGCAGAATACTAAACTTGCCGGGATTTAATGATAAATTAAGTTCCTACAAGTTTCTTTTTGCTCAGAAAGGACAATATACTTCCCATTGGTAATCAAATTTAACGTCATTCATGAAATCATTCTTTTATTTCTACTGATTTTGCATTTTTACTATTAAAATGAATGTGATGTATGTAGAGGTAAATTTAAAAACTAATAAATATGAAAATCTTTTATTCAATTATTTTAATTGCAGCCAGTGTGTTTGGATTTCTGTCTTGTAGTGACAATGACGATGATGGAAGCATTTCATCTCCAAGTTATCGGGATCGTACTTATTCCGGAGATAATCTTTCTGTCTATGTCGGGAATGAATTAATTAAAGGGGTTGTGGCGGACGTGAAGTCAGAACAGAAAGACGGTGGTGATTCAGGTATAAAAAAGGATGAAAACGGAAATACCATATACCACTCCGATTCCACGTACGATATGACTATTGTGTTGACTAATTTTCCAACAGCTTCTGAGAAGACAATTCTAAAAACAATTTTGCTGGATCACCGTGATTTTTCGGGTACAATCCAAATTAATGAAAAATCTTATACATATATAGGTGAATTCACTAATAGTCCGTTGGATCCTCCTGAGGAACAGGGATGTATCATACGCCTTACTGTTGAATAAATCCTATATTACTGATGGCCTATTCAATAGTTAGGAAAAAATTAGTAAGAAGAATAAATTTGTCTATGATGATAAGTTTATTCTTCTTTCTTCACGTATTCACCCATGCGCAAATACGGAAAAATACGACAGCTATTCATTTAGAGGAAGTGGTGGTGTATGGGAGCGAAGCGCAAAAGAATTTAAGTGCTCCGCAAATGGGACGTATCTTAATCAGCGACAAATTAGTTTTGAAACTTCCGGTTATGTTCAGCGAACCGGATATTGTCAAAACACTTCAAACTTTACCGGGGGTATCTCCAGGAGTTGAAGGATTTACGGGACTTTATGTGCGGGGAGGAGATAACGATCAGAATCTTTTTTTATATCAGGGATTACCACTTTATAATGTGAGTCATCTGGGTGGTATCTTCTCGGCTTTTAATGTATCGACAGTCAAAAGTGTCGATTTTTTCAAATCATCTTTTCCTGCTCGTTATGGAGGACGTATCTCCAGTATAACTGATATTGAAATGAATTATCCTGATTTTGAAAAGTTTACAGGTAAATTCACACTCGGATTATTAAGTGCGAATATGTATATTACCACACCTTTAGTAAAAGAAAAGACTGCATTTTCCATAGGATTGCGCCGATCCTGGATCGATGTCATTTCAATTCCTACTTTAGCAATAATGAATCAGGTAAAAAAAAGAAGGGAGAAAAACATATGGCCCAATATGCATTTACCGACTTTAATTTTCGCATTGACCATCACTTTAACCCAAAAGCAAAGGCATATTTAGTAAGTTATTACGGACAAGATAATTTTAAGATTGGAGAAAAGTTCTTTGAGAATAGTGAGGGGAAAAACAATCCAATGGCGGAGTGACGGATTCGGGGAATATAGATCATCCTAACCGTTTTTTCGATGAAGATGTAAACAAATTGTCATGGGGAAACTGGGGAATTCTGGGAGCATTTGACTATCGGTTGAACAATGGACTTTTAAACGCTTCTCTCTATTATTCAAACTATTCTTCTTCTTATAAACAAGAAAAAGAATATTAGACTGATCTTAGTGATCTATCTACTTATGGCTATAATCGCAGCTATACGAAGAATGAAATTAAGGATGCTGGGTTCAAAGCTTCCTATATGGCTGAATTCGGCCAATTTTACCTGTTTGAAGGTGGAGCAGCTTTAATTCATCATAATTATCTTCCCAAAGGGCTTTTAAATGAGTCGGGTGAAGGAGAGAAATTATTTGCCGACAACAATGATCATCCGCATGTTTCTGCTAATGAAGGCTACATCTATATAGATAATAGATTCAATATTACAGATTGGGTAGCACTTCAGGCCGGACTTCGTGTAGTAAGTTATCGTATTCAATCTCATAGTTATAATAGGTTCGAGCCTCGTGCTTCACTACGTGTTACCTTGTCGTCGGATTATAGTCTGAAAATGGGATATACCCGAATAAGTCAGTTTGTACAACAGATATCGAGTAATTATATAAATCTTCTGACCGATCTATGGCAACCGATAACTGCTAATTCAAAACCCTTACAAAGCGATCAGTACTCTCTGGGAATTTATGGTAACCTTCCGTATGCCATGTATTTTTCTTTGGAGGGATGGTATAAGGATATGCAACATTTATTAGAATATCGGGAAGGAATCTCTTCACTCAATCCGAATTTAAGTTGGGAAGAAAAATTAACTTCAGGAAAAGGATGGTCGTACGGTACCGATGTAAGTATCACTAAAACTGCCGGAGCATTTACGGGTTCTGTGGGCTATGGATTGATGTGGAACTGGCGAAAGTTTGACGAGCTGAATCAGGGTAAAAAATTCCCTTCTAAATTTGACAATCGCCACAAGATAAATATCAATACTAATTATGACCTGAATGATAAGATTGAATTTAATGCGGGATGAACATTTATGACAGGAAATCGGCTGACACTTTCGCTATACAACTACGACATACCGGGAAACCAATTCCCGGATGCCCCTTCTGTAGGCTCTTCAAGTCATGATGAAATTACCGGAATAGGTTATTATTCGGAACGAAATAATATCCGGATGCCGGCTTACCATCGCTTTGATCTTGGAATGAATATCCATAAGGTACTAAAAAACGGTCGAAAAGGTATTTGGAATTTTAGCCTTTATAATATGTATTGCAGGATGAATCCTATCACAATCAAAAAGGATGATATAAATAAAATTTGGGATGCAATGGAAAACCAATGGAGCCGTGGATTTAAGACATTAAGCTTTATTCCGGTCATTCCCTCTGTTTCATATACTTATATTTTTTAAAGTTACAAATTATGAAATATTCATACTTCATTTGTTTGGTATTGCTGCTTAATTCCTGTTATCGGGATATAGATTTGAATAAGTATCGTGAAGCAGAAGGAGAAACTTTGTTGACAGTCAACTCCATTATAAATCCGAATTCAATAGTGGCTGTTAGTGCAACCCAAATGTACTTTTTTTCAGATATTCATAACGAACGTACAGTTGTCCCGGATCTTGATATAGAACTTTATGTCAATTTGGAATTTGCTGAAAAGATGCGTTACAATGCTGAAACCAAACTATATGAATCTACCATCCGACCGAAAATAGGGGAGAAAATCTCTCTGCAGACTACATTTAAAGAGGTACAAGTAAAAGCAAGTGATAGAATACCGAAGCGTGTGATGATAGAATCCATTTCGGCTGAGCGACAAGGTCCGATCCATATTTATTCTGAAAATGATTACCTTTTCACTTATCGTATTACTTTTTCCGACAACCCGGAGGAAGAGAATTTTTATTTTCTGCAGTATGATGTGGTCAATCGACAGTATGACGTAGATATGGGAGAACGGGATTTTACGTATGACTTCGTATTTCAACAACTTGCCAGGCAGGTAAATGGGATATTACCCGGCTGGGAGCCTTACTCGCCCTACGGGCTTCCGTTCTCCGACCGGGGAATAGAAGGCAAGACTCACACGCTTGTAGTTAAAGAGAAAATCCAGGGCGAGTTTAATCCCCTTACGAAGTTTACGCAAATGAACCGTGAATTCAAACTATACGCAATTTCTAAACCTTATTATGAATACCTCGTAAGTTTGCTCTGTAACCGTTCTGAAGATGGGGGTATTCATGGAGGTATGATAGATATTGGAGTAGCAGATCCCATAAAATATATAGTAATATAGAAGGAGGGATTGGTGTTTTTTGTAGCTATGTTGTTGAACCTGAAGTTATCGATATATTTTCTTTTATGGGTGCTTTCCCCAAATAATTCCGATTTTCCTAAAACGAATCAACCAATATCCACATATTAATACAGTATAGAGTGTTTGAATTTTAGTGGTTTACAAATTAAAGATAAACTCAGAATTGTTGAATGACTAAAAGGCTTTATCAGATATTTCTATGGATTAACTTTCAAATCTATCTTATGGGGAAAATGTGAGAAACACTTTTATGTACCCTGTACTTTGAGCCAGTTTCTTATGATTCAGCATATCCATATATAACTAAAAACAACTTATATACCTGATCTCAATTCTATTCTTTAGTACCTCTTATCTTTATTTAGTTATAAGAACAAATCAGCCATTCACTTTCTATTGTAAATGGCTAATTTTCAACTGTCGGGATGACAGGATTTGAACCTGTGACCCAATAAAAAACACTAGTTACTCAAAAATATATTTATCTAAAATTAATAATAGTAAACTATATTCTATAAATTTTATTTATATATTTCTATAATATATTTTGTAAATTGAAAATTAAAATTAGTAATAGATTTTTATTTGAACCTATAAAAATAAGGATTGACCGATAATACTATTAGATTCACAGATTTTTTTGATAAGGCAAAAGAAAAAACAATTTTAAAGTCAAATCCTAAAAATTATAATTTATGAAACTCAATTTTGTATTTTGTCTGTTTTTAATTGCTGGATGTTTGTTTACCAGTTGTAACAAAGAAGAAGTCTTAATGGATTATGAATTAACTGAAGTTGAAGCCAGGGCACCTTATATTTCTCCACAAATGCAAGAAATATTAGCCATGCTTGATACGTGTACTACTGCAATACCTTTTGAAAAACTTGTACCTGTAGCAGATTCTACTCTATTGTCTATAATTTTATATCAAATGAAGATATGTTATTTCCAGAAATTTCCACTAAAGCAACAGAAAGTTTAACTGCTACAGGTTATACCTATGCATCAGCTTTATATTCCCTAAAACAAACAACTTTTAATGAAACACAAGTCGTGAATTTTGGTTTATCCTATACGAATAAAACTTATTATGTGACATGTTGGGCGGTAGAATATGATTTAGCAGAAAGTCGGAATATTGTTAGAAGGAAAGTCAAATATGAAAATATAGGAATTGATCCTGATAATTTGGACCAAAGAGGTTTTAGTATTACACAAACTGTTCCTGGAGTTATTCAGACTTTTACTACATATATATGGGCAATTGCTGAAACTAATACGAACTACTCTTATATAGAGTATCTTCCTCGTTATTATAATGGTTCAAATTATGTACTTATGCATGATGAATATGATTTGGCTAAAAAGATGACCTGGAATTATTATGCTTATTAATTAATTATGAAAGGTATGTCTAATCGGACATACCTTTTCCTGTGGATTTCTATATTATTTTTAGAATGTTGTGTATGCTAAGAAAACGAATTCATCTTTTATTAGGCTTATTGGGTGTGTTATATATGTCGTGTAATAATGAAGAGAAGAATTTATATATAGAAGATATTACTTACTGTTCATATTCTTTGGGTACTGCAGAAAAACAACAAGTTCTGAATGGAGATACAATTACGTGTTTGCTGGGAGAGACTCTGCTTATATATGTTGATTCTATGGAAGAACCTGTGGTCTATACACAGTCTCCGGTTGAACTTGAAAAAATGATAATGGAGAGTATGTTTATAGTCCAACAGAACCTTTGCTGACCCCTATAGCTATGAAATTTTTGGAAGGAGATGATCCGGTTTATTTCTATTTTTATATTAAGGTAGAAGTATGGGATGTTACTTATTTAATAGTAGAAAATAGCTGTCTGATCGATGTGGAAAAAGATTCATTAAAAAATATAATCCGAAGAGAATTAGAAGAAACGGATATGCCTTTGGTACTTAGTAAGTATAAGATGTCTTATGATTATTATATGGCAACTGCAGAAGTTGGCAGGGGTGATTTTGAATATATGACTGTGGGTGTAGAAGACCGGGTAATAACGGGTAAATTTACATCTGAACAAGGGGTGCTTGTTTTTCAATATGATGAGATAACCTTAGATTATTTTCTTTTAACGGTAGATACTTCTTCTTATTTAGTGCAGGATCTAACAGAAAAATATAGTGCAAAATATTTTTCAGAAAAAATTAATGAGATAAAAATCTTTTCTTTAGTACTGAAAATATAAAATTAAAAATAGTGTGTATGAGTACTTACACCATACCAGAAAATAAAAGCTGGAATGAGTTTTTTGGTAGGATTATCTTATGTTTAGTAGGTTTAATCATTTGGAGTTGCCATAGTGAGGAAGATATAATAGAAGAACCTGATAATATAGATACAGAAATAATGATCTATTATTTAGATGGAAATGAGAAACATATTATATCTTCTAATGATACCTTAACCCTTTTCCTGACCTCTACACTTACTGTATATATAGATTCCATAGATGATTCTAAACTGTATGCACAGTCTTCGGTTGAAGTTTTGAAAAAAGATATATATAGTTACGATTGTTATGCCCGTCAGGCGGCATTAGCAGGAGTGATGTTTTTCTGGAATAATGAAACAGCATGGAGAATGTTTTATATAAACGTCCTGCCTATATATATTCAATATTATATAGTAGAAACAACATGCATAATAGATGTGGAAAATGAATCTTTGAAAAGTATGATTGAAACAGACCTTTTAAATAGTTTACTTTTACAATATTCGGAGATACAACTTTCTTATTATACTTTGGAAAGTGGTGATATAATACTTAAAAACCAAACGAAAAAAGAAACCATATACGGTTCATTTATTGAAGATAACTCCTCTTTTTGTATGTTATATAATGAAGAAGAGTACTTCTTTTCTGTTCATTATACGGGGGAAGGTATAGAACAATATGTAATTACCTGGGATTTAACACCCATTTACCAGACTCAATATCCTTCAGAGGTGATGAATGAAATTTTGTTGGTCTCTTTTGTGCTAAAATATGAATATTAAAAGTAATAGAAAAAGAAAAAGAGTCAGAATGTATATTCTGACTCTTTTCAGTCGGGATGACAGGATTTGAACCTGCGACCACACGCCCCCCAGACGCGTACTCTACCGGGCTGAGCTACATCCCGCTCATATTTTCTGCAAAAATAGCTATTTTTAGCTTACATTCCAAAGCTTTCCCGATAAAAATCCAGGGATTCCAGAATAAGTTTTCTGGTGACGGACTGGTTGATCTGTACTTCTCCTACTTGTGATAAAAGAGTGAAATTGATTATACCGCCTTCATTTTTCTTATCGTGGGTCATATATTCGTATAGTGTATCATAATCTTTACAGTCGAATAGGATAGGAGTATAGTATTCTTTGATATAATGAACAACCTGTCTCAGGCGTTCCATGGGAAAGCCGCAGGTCTTGTAAGACAGATAAAGTTCACTGATCATACCGGCTGCCACTGCATGGCCATGTAGGATGGGATTCCCTTTTTTAAACGAAAGGCTTTCATACGCATGTCCTATGGTATGTCCGAAGTTGAGGGCTTTCCGGATTCCGCGTTCTTTGGGGTCTTCTTCTACTATCCGTTCTTTTACGACAACTGACTGGGCGACCAGCTTATTCAGGAAAGTATAATCGATTTTTCCGTCCGGGTCAAATAAGAGAATGGATGTATAGATTTCCATAGAGCTGATCAAGGCATGTTTGATCATTTCGGCATATCCGGAAAGAAGATTTTCTCTGTCCAGGGTACGGAGAAATTCACAGTCGATACATACGCATACCGGTGGATAGAACGCGCCTATCTCATTTTTCAGACCGTTGAAATTTATTCCGGTTTTTCCTCCTACGGCTGCGTCTACGGATGCCATCAGGGTAGTGGGAATATTGATTGTTTTAATGCCCCTTTTAAAGGTAGCTCCTGCGAAACCCCCTAAGTCTGTGATCATACCTCCCCCTAAATTAATAAGCAGGGAATTTCTGGAAGCGCCTTCATGGGAAAGAATGTTCCATATATATGACAGAGATTCAAGTTCTTTATGAATATCTCCGGCACCGACGGTAATCACCCGGGCTTTTTGAATTTCCGGGATTTCCTGTATGGCCAGGAGACATTTTTCCCGGGTATTTGTGTCTGTCAGGATAAATAACTTATCGTATGTCAGGGAGGAAAGTAGTTCCTCTATATCTGCTTTTAGGTGTGTGGAAATAACCACTTTCTGTTTTGCCATATGCTTTTCTTAGTAGTCAAAGGAGTTATCAGTCGCTTTGCTCTTTAGTAGGTAAGAAGTTAAGTAGAAGTTTTTATTTCTTACTACTTAACTACTTTAACTCCTTGATTCCTTAAACTCCTTTCAATTCTTTATTCTTACTCCAAGCCTACTGCTGCAATGATTGAGTCTACAGCTTTTACTAATCCATCCGGGTTTTTCCCTCCGGCTGTTGCGAAGTAGGGCTGGCCTCCGCCACCTCCCTGGATATATTGTACTGCATCTTTAACCAATTTACCGGCATTGTATCCGGATGCTACGAGATCATCGCTTAGCATCACCAATAAGGTACATTTCGGATCTTCTTTGATTCCGGCTACAAATACAAAACTGTCTTTTAATTCTCCTTTGATCTGGAAAGCGATGTCTTTCACCATCTCTGTCCTCCCTTTCATGATTACGCGAATGAGTTTGACTCCCTGTTTGTCGACGGCACGGGAGATGATCTCTTTTTTTACCTGGATAGATTTTTCTTTGATAAAGTCTTCGATCTGCTTTTTCATTTCTGCATTTTCTTCAATAGACTTTTTGATGGCCTGGGTCAGGTTCGGCATATTGTTCATTAATGCACGCATTTCCCGGATCATATCCTGCTGGTCAAACGCAAATTGTTCGGCTTTTTCAGCAGTAACGGCTTCGATACGTCTGACACCTGCTGCGATAGAGCTTTCTCCTACTATGCGTAGTGTACCGATCATACCGGTATAAGGAATGTGGGTTCCTCCGCAGAGTTCTACGGATGTGCCATATTTAACGACCCGCACTTCTTCTCCGTATTTCTCTCCGAATAATGCCATGGCTCCCATTTCTTTTGCCTGGGCAATAGGAAGGGAACGGTGTTCTTCTAATGAATAATTAGCCCGGATCTTTTCTCCTACCAGTTTTTCCACCTGGCGGATCTCTTCGTCTGTTACTTTCTGGAAATGGGAGAAGTCAAAACGAAGGGACTCCGGTGATACGTAGGATCCCCTTTGTTCTACGTGGGTTCCTAATACTTTCCGTAGGGCTTCATGCAGCAGATGGGTTCCGGAATGGTTGCATTCACTCTGGATTCGTTTCTTACTGTTGGTCTGTGCGTGAAAGGTGGTGGACAGGTCTTCCGGTAGTCTGGTAGCCAGGTGAACTGTCAGGTTGTTCTCACTTTTGGTATCGATGATGTCGATCTTTTCTTTCTCGCTGACCAGCCAGCCGGTATCTCCCACTTGTCCCCCTTTTTCTGCATAGAAGGGAGTCTGGTTTAATACGATCTGGTAAAGATCTTTATTTTTCTGCCTGATCTTCCGGTAGCGCAGGATTTCTGCGTCACATTCGAACAGGTCATAGCCGACAAAGGTACTTTCTCCTTCTCGGAGCACTACCCAGTCTCCTGTTTCGATTGCTGCGGCATTTCTGGCCCGTTCTTTTTGTTTCTGCATTTCTACATGGAACTCTTCAATGTTTGCTTCCATATGGTTTTCACGCAGGATGAGTTCTGTCAGGTCTAACGGGAAACCGAAGGTATCATATAAGATGAAGACATCTACTCCGCTTAATACTGTTTTTCCTTCTGCTTTGGTTTCTGCCATCTTTTTATCTAACAGGCGGATACCGGTTTTCAGTGTATGCAGGAATGAATCTTCTTCTTCTTTAATTACTTTTTCGATCAGGTTTTTCTGATCGGTTAATTCCGGGTAGGCATCTCCCATCGTTTCGATCAGGGCAGGAAGCAGTTTATACATGAATGCTTCCCGGCAGTTCAGGAAGGTGTAGCCGTAACGAACCGCACGGCGTAAAATGCGGCGGATCACATACCCTGCTTTGGCATTGGAAGGCAATTGCCCGTCTGTGATAGAGAATGAAATGGTCCGGACGTGGTCAGCAATTACCCGCATGGCAATATCTTTCTGAGGATCGGCTCCGTAGGCAAATCCGGTCAGTTCTGCTATTTTCTGAATAATAGGCTGGAATACATCTGTGTCATAGTTGGATGTTTTTCCCTGGAGTGCCATACACAGCCGTTCGAATCCCATGCCCGTATCAATTACTTTGGTGGGTAAAGGTTCTAATGAACCGTCTGCCTTGCGGTTGTATTGCATAAATACTAAGTTCCAGATCTCAATCACCTGGGGATGATCCTTGTTTATGAGTTCTGCTCCGGGAATGGCTTTGCGTTCTTCTTTTGTGCGAAGGTCTATATGGATTTCTGAACAGGGGCCACAGGGACCTGTATCTCCCATTTCCCAGAAATTATCTTTTTTGTTCCCGTTGATGATGTGGTCCGCCGGAAGATATTGTGCCCAGTATTGAGCTGCTTCCTGGTCACGTCCCAGCCCTTCGGCATTGCTACCTTCAAACACGGTTGCGTAGAGGCGTTCCGGATCTAATTTCAGTACATCCACCAGGTATTCCCATGCCCAGGCAATGGCTTCTTCTTTGAAATAATCTCCGAAAGACCAGTTACCCAGCATTTCAAACATGGTGTGATGGTAAGTGTCATGCCCTACTTCTTCCAGGTCATTGTGCTTCCCACTGACACGCAGGCATTTCTGGGAATCTGCGACCCGTGGGTATTTGATGGGTACATTCCCTAAAATGATATCTTTAAACTGGTTCATACCCGCATTGGTAAACATTAAGGTAGGGTCTCCCTTGATCACCATAGGAGCAGAGGGTACGATCTGATGTTGTTTTGAAGCAAAAAATGCTTTAAACGATTCACGGGTTTGTTTAGCTGTCAACATAATTTTTCTTAGTAGTTAGTAGCTGGTAGTTAGTAACTGGTCATTTATGGCCGGTGCCATCTTTCCGGTTCTTCCGAATTCGTTGTATAAACTAAGATTTGTTTGGTTTCCGGTCATCCATCCCTAACTACTCTAATATATTAATATTCTAAAAAACAATTTGCAAAAGTACTGTAAATTATTATTTTTGTAAGCATTCGGGTAACAAAATATTATATGAAGCTACTGAAAACAAGGAAAACGTACTACTTATATAATCCCAATACGTTAAATTATGAGCGTATCTATCCGTCGGCGAAGGATCGTTTCTTTATTATACTGAAACATCTGAGTACGGGAGTCGTTTTTGGGATTGCTACTTTTTTAATTATGATGAATTTCATTGATTCGCCGATGGAGTCGCAGCTCAGGAAAGAAAATAAACTCTTGCAAACACAATATGAAGTTCTTTCTCTGAGATTAACGACTGCCCTGGATGTACTGGATGATATTCAGCAACGGGATGAAAATCTGTACCGGGCTATATTCCAGGCGGAAGGTATTCCGTCCTCTATCCGGAAATCCGGTTTCGGAGGCAGTAACCGGTATGAACATTTGTTAAGTTTGTCTAATCCGGAACTGGTGGTTTCGACTACCCAGAAAATGGATATGTTGAGTAAACAGTTATATATTCAGTCCAATTCGTTAGAAGAATTAATCCGTATGGGGAAGACTCAGGAGGAACGTCTGAAATGTATACCGGCTATCCAGCCGATTTCCAATAAGGATCTTACCCGTACGGCTTCCGGGTATGGGATGCGTATGGATCCTATTTACCGGACGCCTCGTTTTCATTCAGGGATGGACTTTTCTGCTAAAACCGGAACGGATGTATATGCTACCGGAAACGGGCGGATCACTTTTGCCGGCTGGAGGCAGGAATATGGAAATTGTATTATGATCGACCATGGTTTTGGTTATCAGACTTTATATGGGCATTTGAGCAAATTCAAGGTCCGGGTCGGACAGAAAGTGACCCGGGGGGAAGTGATTGGATTAGTGGGTAATACTGGAAAGTCGACCGGATCGCATCTTCATTATGAGGTATTGGTTCGTGGCAGACATGATAATCCGGCTAAATATTATTTTATGGATCTTACCCCTGAGGAGTATGATCGCATGATCCAATTGGCGGAAAACCATGGACAGGTAATGGATTAACAGAAGATACAGTATGTCATTCAAAAAAGAGAACGGTCAAAAATTATATTCTTCCATCAGTGAGGTGGCTCAGATGTTTGGTGTCAATGAATCTACTCTTCGCTTCTGGGAAAAGGAGTTTGATATTATTCAGCCCCGGAAAACCGGAAAGGGAACCCGTTTTTACAGGCAGGAGGATATAGAGGCGGTGCGGCTTATTTACCATCTGGTGAAAGAGCGGGGAATGACACTGGCCGGGGCCCGGCAGAAATTAAAGTATAATAAAGAAGGTACTGTTCGTCAGGAGGAGATTGTTAACCGGCTGAAAATGATTAAGGAGGAGTTGCTTTCTATGAAAGCTGCCTTTGATTCCCTGCATCCGGAAGAATAGGAGATTGTTAATAAAATCTTTGGATCTGCCTCTTTATTTACGATCGAATCGTGTACCTTTGCGACCAGTTTTAAAAATAATAAATATATGGAAATTACGGGTAAGATTATCGCTGTACTGCCGGCTCAGGGTGGTACCAGTAAAACCGGAAACGAATGGAAGAAGCAGGAATATGTATTGGAGACCCATGAACAATATCCGAAAAAAGTGTGTTTTCAGATATTCGGTAGTGATCGTATAGAACAGGCTGCTATTCAACCGGGAGAAGAATTGACAGTCCATTTTGATATTGATAGCCGGGAATATAATGGTCGTTGGTTCACTAATATTAATTGCTGGAAAGTGGAGCGGCCGATAGGAGTTGCCGGCATGGAGGCGGATATGATTCCTCAGGGTGCGGTTTTTGCTTCTCCGGCTCCGGATTTTCCTCCGGCCAGTCCTACAGATGACCTACCGTTTTAACTGTACGATGCAAAGTCTGTGCAGGATTTAGAAGTTAACACCAGAAGGGTTAACTTCTATGCTAACTTCTAAATTCTGAATGATGGATATTTTGTTTTTACTGGCAGGCTTAGTCCTGATCCTGGTAGGTGCCCATATCTTAACTGACGGTGCTTCTGCTGTGGCTAATCGCTTTCATATCTCTCCTTTGGTGATTGGTCTGACTATTGTTGCTTTCGAAACTTCCGCTCCTGAGTTAACGGTGAGTATTGTGTCTGCTTTGCAGGGTAGTTCTGATCTGGCGATCGGGAATGTGATCGGAAGTAATATTTTTAATACGCTGATGATTGTTGGGTGTACCGCAGTTATTACACCTGTTCATATTTCCAAAGGTACACTAAGTAAAGAAATTCCTCTCTGTATATTAGCTTCTTTCGCTTTAATTGTTTGTGCGAATGATGTCTTTTTTAATAAAGAGACTGTAAATGTGATCAGCCGGAGTGATGGTTTATTGTTGCTCTGCTTTTTCCTTATCTTTTTAAGTTATACGTTTGCTATTGCCCGTAATAATACGGCTGAGGATATTCAGGTGAAAACTATGCCTCTGTGGAAATCTGCTTTATTTATTGTGCTTGGGTTTGTAGCGTTGGTGTATGGGGGTGAGTTTTTTGTAGAGGGTGCCTCCGGAATTGCCCGGAGTGTAGGAGTGAGTGATTCTGTTATTGCAATTACATTAGTTGCAACCGGCACTTCGTTGCCGGAACTGGCTACTTCTGCTGTGGCTGCATGAAAGAAAAATCCAGAAATTGCTATCGGGAATGTGATCGGTTCCAATCTGTTTAATATTTTTCTGGTCGTTGGCACCAGTGCTACCATTGCACCTATGCATATCCAGGGAATTACTCCTGTGGATTATGGCGTATTTATTTTTTCCTGTATCCTGTTATTTATATTTGGCTGGTTATATAAAAAACGGATTATCAGCCGGGTGGAAGGCGGATTATTACTGGCTTGTTATGTCGGTTATATAGTTTACCTGTTGATACATGCCTGAAACCGGTCAGTCTGCTACCCTGCCTACGGATTTAATGTTTTTGATTTTGCTGAGTGTCACCTGAATGCGTTGAATATCTTCCACATTGTGGACTTTTAATTTGATCTTTCCTTCAAATACTCCGTCTTTTGCCTCTGCCACTAACAGCTGGATGTTTACATTGAATTCCTCCGAAAGGGTTTTGGTGATCGCATTCAGTACTCCTAAGGTATCAATGCCTTTTACCTCAAGGGTGGCTTCAAAAGAGAGATGTTTATGGCTGCTCCATTTGGTAGACAGGATCCGTTCTCCAAAACTGCTTTTCAGTTTGGTGGCAATGTGGCAGGAGCGTTTATGGACTGTAACTGTATTATCATCATTGATGAAACCGATGGAATCATCTCCCGGGATCGGCTTACAACATTCTGCAATCTTATAATTGCGTTTGAAGGCTTCTTCACTTAATATATAAAGTTTGGTTTTATCAATGGCCGCGGCTTTTTCTTCCGGTTCATTGTCCGGCTCTTCATTTTCTTTCTTCTTATCGGATTTGTTGCCACCCATCTGGAAGGCTTGCTTTACGTATGTGAAAAGAGATTTATCGGATTTATCCCGGATCAGTTTTTTGATATTCTCAGGCAGGACGACTTCTCCCTTTTCCACTGAATAAAAGAATTCTTCCTTTTTGGGAAATCCAAAATAGAGGGCCAGCTTATTCAGGTTACCGATGGTTGGTTCTATCCCAAATCGCTGGAATACTTCTATCACTTTAGCTTCACCGGCTTTTATGCCTTCTTTACGCGCCCGTTTGAGTGCACTGTCTATTTTTGTTCTTGCCCTGGCAGTTGTTACGAAATTCAGCCATTCTGCCTGTGGCTCCTGTGAACGGGAGGTCAGGATTTCCACCTGGTCTCCGCTGGATAACTTATGGCTGAGGGGGACTACCCGGTGGTTGACTTTGGCTCCGATACATTTGTTCCCGATATTCGTATGTAAGGCATAGGCAAAGTCCAGCGCGGTTGCTCCTTGTGGTAAGGTTTTTATATCTCCTTTGGGGGTAAATACAAATATTTCGGAAGTAAATAAATTCAGTTTAATCGTATCGAGGAAATCCAGTGCATTCGGGTCCGGATTTTCCAATATTTCGGTAATGGTTTGCAGCCATTTATCTAACTCGGTATCTTCTTCAATATTGGATTCTTTATATTTCCAGTGGGCTGCAAATCCTTTTTCGGCGATTTCATCCATCTGCCGGCTGCGGATCTGGATTTCTACCCATTGTCCGTCCGGTCCCATGACGGTCAGGTGCAACGCCTGGTATCCGTTTGCTTTCGGCCGGCTTACCCAGTCGCGGATCCGGTCCGGCCGGATCTTATAAATATCTGTAATCGCTGAATAGATATCCCAGCAAAGGTTTTTATCGTCGATTCCCGGAAGTGAATCAAAGATGATCCGGACAGCATAAATGTCATAGATCTCTTCAAAGGATACTCCTTTGGTCTGCATCTTGTTCCAGATGGAATAGATCGATTTGACCCGCGCCTTCATATCGTATGATATGCCTAAATTGTGGAGTTTAGCATCTACCGGAGCTGCGAATTGTTCGAATACCTCGTTTCGCTCTTTTTCAGTGGATTTGAGTTTATCTTCTATAAACTGGTATTCCTGGGGATGTTCATATTTGAAACTCAGGTCTTCCAACTCCGTTTTGATGGAAAAGAGACCTAAGCGATGGGCTAACGGAGCATAGAGATAGAGTGTTTCTCCTGCGATTTTATATTGTTTGGCAGGACGGAGGGAACCTAATGTCCGCATATTGTGAAGGCGGTCTGCGATTTTGATCAGGATCACCCGGATATCATCGCTCATTGTAAGCAGTAGTTTACGGAAGTTCTCTGCCTGTTCTGACGCCTGTTCACCGAATATCCCACCGGATATTTTGGTTAATCCGTCTACGATCTGGGCGATCTTCTCTCCGAACATGTTTTTGATATCGTCAACCGTATATTCAGTGTCTTCTACTACATCGTGTAACAGTGCCGAACAGATGGAGGTGGAGCCAAGACCCATTTCACGGCATACAATCCAGGCTACTGCAAGCGGGTGCATAATGTAGGGTTCACCGGAACGGCGTTTTACGCCTGCGTGTGCCTGATTTGCAAAGTTGAATGCTTTGGTAATACGCTCCACTTTGCGGCGATGGTTTGTGTTTAGATAATCGTTTATTAATTTATTAAATTCATCCTGGATCAACTGCTCATCCGGGATGGGAGCCATTTTCCTGCCATTTGCTTCGTTCATGTCTCACCTTCCTATCTAAAAATGGTCTTTCAGGCAAATATACAAATATTTGACTTACAGAACTACTATCTTTCCAAAATAGCTTCTTCAGGATTTAGCCGGAATCTTCAGCACCTGTCCCGGACGTATGTTGGAATTCGGTAATCCATTGGTTTGCTGAATCACTTCTGCTGTTACACCCGGATAACGCCTGGAGATGGAATAAAGGGAATCTCCAGATTGTACGGTGTAGGTTACGAAACCCTCTTTGTCCACCTGGGTGGTGATGGTAGGGTGAGAAGTGGTTTCCTGTTTTTTAGTAGCGGAGGCAAATCGTACTCCACCGTTATCTACATACAGTCGTAGCCGTTTACCACTGGCTACCCGGTTTGAGCTTAACCCGTTCCAGGTACGTATTTCTTTGGCGGTAACGCCGTACACATCAGCGATGGTATATAATGTCTCTCCCTGTTTGGCAATGTGGGTGATCTGTTCCCGTCTGGAAGAAGAAGAGCCTTCTTCAGTGGCCGGCAGGTAGTTTGCCAGTAATTCTTCTATCCGGTGTGTATAGACCGTATCTTCTTGTTCTATAAAGGCATAGGTCTGGGCAGCGGGTAGCTTCAGTACGGATGGTTGGGTGTTTCCGGGTATAATATCTCTTTTATACTGAGGATTTAACGCCCGTAATTGTTCTATCTCAATCTGCAGTAGGTCTGCCACCTGTTCAAAGTGAAGTGCCTGATGAACCATGATGGTATCTGTTGCCAGTGGTAAGTTGGTCTGTACCGAACAGATATTGTGTTCGCAGTGATAGTTCATAATATAATTGGCGGCTATAAAGAGAGGAACATATAAACGTGTCTCTTTAGGCAGATAGGGGTAAATATCCCAGAAATCGGTTTTCCCTCTGGATCGCCGGATGGCTTTGTTTATATTTCCGGGCCCGCAATTATAGGAAGCTAACACTAAATTCCAGTCTCCATAAATAGCGTACATATCCTTGAAATAGTTACAGGCTGCATGGGTTGCTTTGACTGGATCCCGGCGCTCATCTATCAGGCTATTGATCTCTAACCCGTAACTTTTAGCAGTGGGTAACATAAATTGCCAGATCCCGGCTGCTCCTACCCGTGAAATAGCCGTGGGGTTCAGGGCGCTTTCTACGATAGCCAGGTATTTTAGTTCTATAGGCAGGTCATGTTCATCCAGTACCTGTTCTATGATCGGGAAGTAGAAATCTGCCATGCCTAGCATATACCGGATCAGGTTCCTGCGCTTGGCAGCATACAGGTCGATGCAATCCCGCACCGTTTTGTTGTACGTCATAGGGATCATATGGGGAAGCCTGTCTAAGCGTTCACGGTAGATAGAGTCATGGAAGAATACATTCTCCTCTTCATCATGGCAAAATTCATCTGTTTTGCTGAAATACTGCACATGCCAGGTATGAAGCAGGCTGTCTACGTCTGCGTCCAGACTTTCAGGGATCAATCCGATATGGTTGAACAGGGAATCTTCCGAAAGGATGGAATAGTGTTGTTCGTCTATAATTCCTTCCTGCGCCTGTAAGGTATAACAGGCACAAAATGTGCATAAGCCAACTAAAAATTTATTCATACTACTATTAGAATGTTATACTCCAGTTCAATCCTACCATGCGTGGGGTATATCCTGTTTGTGGTACAACGACTGGTTCTACCCGCATAGAGAGATCCTGGGAAATGTCGAAATTAAATAATTCAGCATCTACATATGCATCCACCATACAGATAAAATAGAATCCTACGGCGAGGATAATACTGAGATCCCGGTAACGCCGGAAATAATCCTTTTTACGTTTTAACTGATCCTGGAAAGTCGTATTATTCACCCAATTTTCAGGATTCTCCCGGTTTGTCCTGGAGAGGTAATCTTTCCAGCTATCACGGAAATTACTATAATTTTCATCTAAGCCATATAAACGGGCATCTTCCATGATGTCTGTATAGGCCTGGTAATAATCCTGGTAGGTCTGGTTATTCCATGTGATGGCATAAATGAATCCCATAAACCCTCCGTATACCAGAGGTAATTTCCAGTACTTCCGGTTATATATCTGACCTAATCCGGGAACGATCGCAGAATATATGACTGCTTTGGTTGAATTAGGTTTAGATATTTTCTTATCCATTTCCAGACCTTCTTTCAAAAAAACGGAATCTGCCACCAGAAATGCTTCCTGAGTAGTAGAATCCGGAAGTGTCTGGGTTTCTGCCGGTTCAAAAATGAGTTCCGCTGAAACAGAATCCAATAGCATGACCGGGATCGTATCTGTTGGGATCGCTTCTATTTCCTGTGCGTATCCATTCCAGGTACAGATCACTGTCATCCAGAGCCAAAAACATATAACCCGGTTAAATTTTATATTTCCCAGCACCTGTTGCCTTTTTTTTCATTTCATATTATCCAGTAAGCCTATTAGCCTTTCCAGTTCTTCTTCAGAACTAAAAGGAATAGATATTTTTCCTTTTCCTTTTTCGTTGTATGTCAGTTGTACTTTGGTACTGAAAAAACGGGACAGATGGTCTTTTAACAGATTATATTCTTCCGGAAGCATCGGTTTAGTTTTTTTCTTTCCTGTCTTCTCCAGAATTTCTCCTTCGGCTATTCCTCTTACCAGTTCTTCCACATTCCGGACCGATAATCCTTCGGACAGGATCTGTTCATACAGCGCTAATTGTATTTCCGGATCTTCTACCGGGATCAATGCCCGGGCATGTCCCATATCGATCTTTTTATCTTTTAATCCCATCTGGATTTCAGCGGGAAGTTTCAATAAGCGGAGATAATTGGCAATAGTGGCCCGTTTTTTACCTACCCGTTCACTCAGCCGTTCCTGGGTAAGCCCGTAATTATCAATTAATTTCTGATAGGCTAAAGCAATTTCAATTGAGTTAAGATCCTCACGCTGGATATTTTCAATGAGGGCCATCTCCACTACATGTTCATCTTCGGCTGTTTTAATGTAAGCTGGGATTCTTTCCAGGCCGGCTTTTAACGAAGCCCGGTAGCGGCGTTCTCCGGAAATGATCATGTATTGATCCGGTCCCACCTCTTTTAAGGTAATCGGTTGGATTACCCCTAACGCACGGATAGACATCGCCAGCTCTTCCAGTGTCTCTTCCTCAAATATGGAACGGGGTTGGTTGGGATTAGGTTGTATTTTATTGATCTCAATTTCACTAATAGAGGATGACCCTCCTGTTTTCAGGTCGTCCATGGTAATTAATGTATCTAATCCTCTGCCAAGTGCCGATTTTTTGCCTATAGCCATAAATCTTATCTAACGTTCTTTTATTTGTTCTTTTCTATCAGCTCTTTTGCCAGTTGCATATGATTCAGAGCTCCTTTTGAATCCGCATCATATAACAGAGCCGGCTTTCCGTAACTCGAAGCTTCGCTCAGTTTGATATTCCGCTGGATAATCGTAGTAAATACCAGATCCCGGAACGGCCGTTTTACCTCTTCATAGATCTGATTCGCCAGACGCAACCGTGAATCATACATCGTGAGAAGAAAACCTTCTATTTCCAGTGATGGATTCAGTTTGAACTTAATGATCTTAATGGTATTCAGTAATTTGCTGATTCCTTCCAGTGCAAAATATTCACACTGCACCGGAATAATGACCGAGTCTGCTGCGGTTAAGGCATTGACCGTGATCAATCCTAACGAAGGAGAACAGTCGATCAGGATGAAATCGTAGATGGTCTTTAATGGAGTCAGGAGTTGTTTCAGGATCTGTTCCCGGTTTTCCATATTCAACGTTTCGATTTCAGCACCTACCAGGTCAATATGAGAAGTAATTATGTCCAGACCTTCTACTTCCGTAGGAGTAATGGCCTGCTTGGCATCCTCACCGTTTACCAGGCATTCGTAGATAGACAATTCCATCTGGCGAATGTCTACTCCTAAGCCGGATGAGGCATTTGCCTGCGGATCTGCATCTACTACCAATACTTTCTTTTCAAGCACCGCCAATGAAGCTGCCAGGTTGATGGTGGTAGTTGTCTTACCTACACCCCCTTTTTGATTTGCTAAAGCGATAATCTTTCCCATAAGTAGTCCTAAATTATTACAGTCGCAAAACTAAACATTAAAAAGATATATGCTATCTAATTTTTGAAAAACAATGCGTTGCCTGTTGATAAGTCGTCCTAACTGTTGATAACTTACAAAGATATAGAATTCTCTTTTAATTATCACATCATCAGAAACAAAAGTCATTGGTCAATCAGAAACCTATTTCCGGAGTTTTAGAGGAATTTTTCTAATTTGTATGGATTCCGGAGAGTTTTTGATTTGTCTTTTTGTTTAATATCAGTGTGTTAATAGGTATATATGTCTTGCTTTTAAGGAATTTGTTGATGAAAATAGTATTTTTTGAATTAATTTTTGTCCTCTTTTGTTATTAGTAAAGTCTGTAAGAATAAAATATTTGTCACTACCTGAGTAGCTCCCTTCAATAAATTAACAGATATGAGGGTAATTCTTTTTGATTTTATTGAAAAAAGAGCTCTCTATTCTCAATTCCTATATTCATTTACCCGGAAATGATCCGGAAATAGAAACCATTAAAATAGTTTTGTTATCGATTACTGTAAAATGTAAAATCTTTAATTTTGCTAAGTGAGTATAGAAATATATATTATTAATGTATAAAGAAAAGGTAATATTGGAATTTGCATTCCGGGTTTGTATTGAAAAAGTAAGTTTTTGTACTTGAAAAAGGGCAATAGGATAAGAATGAAGGGCGTTTGAAGAAAAAAGAGAAAAGAATTGTGGATATAAAACTAATCTTTACCTTTGTTGCTGATATTTTATGAAAAGACTGTAATTCTAACCTAATAAGAATTATAGCGTTTAAAGAAAGACATTTAAGTAACTTTAGTATTAATATTAATTTTTAGATTATGAACAAAAAGTTTTCTACTTTTTTCATGGCGTGTATGTTCCTTTTAGGAACTGTCTCAGCTTATGCTCAGACTGTTGTGCCTAAATTAGTCAGAGGTGACAATGAAGGGTTATATCAGTTGAGAGTGGGTTCTGGTGCTGGTGATGCAGCTGACAGTCGTGTACTTGCTATTGATAAGGATGGTATTATCAGAGCCGTAGATGTAAGAGCAACAAGTACTGAACTAAGTGATTTGGGGATTAACCTGGCTCATACTTTTTGGTGTATGCATGTTACCCAAACTGCTCAAGGAGTTCCTGCTACTTTTGAGTTCCTGAATAAGGTAACCGGGCAATACCTTTCCGTTACTATGCAAGGCATTGGAGGGACTACTAGTAATATGAACACTGTAATTCAGAAGGGTGAAGTTGAATCCAATGTTGAAATTTACAACTGGTCATTCTCAGACGGTGTGTTTGCAGATGCTTTAGTGCCTGATCAGCTGATTTCTTTTTATCAGGATGATTATGTAGTTGGATTTGTTGTCGATCCTGCTGATTTTGAAGTAGGTATTAAAAAAATGTATAAAACAGATGTCGTTAACGGTGTTGATTATACAGTTTTCACTCTTCAGGAAGCCAGAATAATTGTCTTAGATGAACTGGATTTTAATACAATTTTAGCTTATCAAGATGAAGAAGATGGTGTGGAATTAGTATTTGATCCAACTATTACTAACAATCCTTTCCTTTCTCATGGAAGCTTATATGCTGAACAATCTGATCTGACTGATTATCTGTATATTCGTGATGAAAATAATAATTTCTTAATGGTCGATACCTCGTACATTAATACTATTGGTACTGACTATTTAGGATATAAATGGGTGGATCTTTCTAAAAAACAGGATCCTATATATTTCTTGAATAATGATGATAATTTTATTGGTCAATATAAGTCCAAATTTACTTATTCTCCTTCTACTAATGACTTGGAAATTCAGGTAAGGGAGTCTTCTTATAAATTAGATAATCGGCCTAATTGGATCAGTTGGATTAATGGTGCTAATGTTAATACTTATACAATAGTATATGACCGTTATATAAGAGTACAGGATTATGGTACAGAAGGATATAATTTAACTGTATCTGAAAGAGATGGTACTACAGCTGCCCAGCTTAATCAGAATGTTAAGGTTGGTTTTGTAGAATTTGCTGGTTGTGCAGTAGCTAACGATAAAACTTCTCTTCCAACTGACCTGTATGTAATTACAGATGGCAATGGTAAATATTTAGCTGCTCCTCTGAAACAAACTAATTGGAATGAAAATGGTGGAACAACTAATGCAAATACAAGAATTGCACAATGGGTAACATTGGAAAGAAATGAGAACCCATGGACTATGCCTGGTTACCAGTGGGTAGTTAAGAAAACGCAAACTGCTACTACTTTACAGCCTACTTCTCCAATCAAGATTACAAATCGTGAATACAAAAATATTGTTGTAGCAACGAATTTACAATTGTATGTTGATTCTGAAAGAACATTAGAGGGCGTAGGAGTAACTACTGATAATTTTGTTCGTGATACAGAAGGTGTAAAAGCTAATCCATATGTTGGATACAGACATTTCGATAAAGATTCTCTGTTAATTGCAGGATTTACATTTAAATATTTGCATGAAGCTATTACCGATAATCTTTATCTGAGTATTGGTGGTCTGGAAAGTGATTCTGTAATTTATGCAGGACAAAAAGTAGTATTTACAATTGATACTATTCCTACTGAGTTCTTAGGTAATGGTAATGGTAATAATACATTAGCAGAAGATACTATCTTGGTTATACTCCAACAAGAACAGTAAGTGGTCAAACTGTACCTCAGGCTGGTTGGTCATATCTTGAAAGACGTCTTTATACTCTACGAGTGAAAGGTGCTAAAGAAGATACGTATGTAGTTCTTGATGATGAAAACAGATATGCTGTAACAACTTATAGTGATTGGAAAAGAAGTGCGAAAGGTAAAACTCCTGTACGTTTCTATTTGAAAGCTAATAATGAAAAGAATGGTGAGATTTATTACGCATTAGTAGATTATTCTACAAATAATCAAAATGGTAATAATGTTTCAACTCCTTCTGTATTCCAGACTCCAAAAGGAGGAATCGATGATAACTCATTGATGCTGAACTCTAATCCTTTGG
>JAJQFE010000013.1 GCA_021201295.1 Tannerellaceae bacterium
TTATTCACATTGCACCCCATTCGGGGTACTTACTTACGATTTGTAACTTTATCAAAGAACCATGAGAGTTTTTACACAGGCTCTGGAGAGGGGAGACAAATACTCTATTTTTCAACTTGTTAGCAGACTAATAAAATCTTCCGATCAGGACTGATCTCCGGATCCTCTTACCATAAAATCCCTTGCCCTATCCCTGTCTGCATGCGGATTTGGAGTGTTTGAGGTGTCAGTTTTTTATCTCCTGCACTTTTTTTATCTCAAGCACTATAACACTTCCCCGCTCCATGGAAAAGTTTCAACCAAACCCACAAACAGCCCTTCCCGGATATGGCTTCCTTAAGGAAAAGATAGAAGCTCTTCACTCTCTATTCTCCGGTCCTCCGCCGGGGGACTGACAGCCCACGGCCGGGGGACGAACAGCACCCCGCGGAGGGCCCAACAGCCCGTCACCGGGGGCCGGACTTTTTGATGGAAGCCAAGCATAAACTGAATGGCATTATCCTGGCAGTTCTCTTTCGGGGCGCACAGTAGTAAAAAGTGAGGTAAACTGTGAAAAATGGACGCCATAGGAGCTGGTGTCATGGGATATCCATCCAGTAATGTTCGGAAGGTTTATTAAACCATTATAAATTTGAATAACAAGAATTTATTCCCCTCCGGAGAGGGGCAGGGGGTGTGTCACGAACATAAAGAAGGATGAATTACAACTGTTTCTCTCCCTGTATGACCCCCATGGAACCAAGCAGGAACCGTATAATCGTAATTCGTAGGCCGGTTGTATCCGTGACACACCCCCTGCCCCTCTCCGGAGGGGAATAAATGCACTGAAACCTAAGCATTTAACAATAGAGCAAATCTTCTGGCCAACACTGATTTCCGGATACCCTCCTGACCGGATAAAAGAATCTCTGATCTGATTTGTTATACCTTGTATTTTTTTAAGCGATATGGTAGGCTATCGGAGCCGGAGATCCTCATACCCACATCAGTTCGGATGGCAATCGCAGATCGGCCTAAAGCCAAATCCTCACCTCCAATCCTGTCCAATAAGGTGTTTTTCCATTAAATGAAATCTTCTGATCAAAACCTGAGTGCGCGCCTGTCTTTTTTTTGACAGGCACCCTATTAGTTTATATTTATCCCTTATATTTATTAAAAATATTTATTTATATATATTTATTAATGGTGCTGTAAGAGATGTTGTACCAGGTGCTGTAAGAGATGTTGTACCAGGTGCTGTAAATGGACACAGATGACTGGAGGTATGACTGGAGGTATGACTGGAATTATTCCAGTCAATCCCTCTCTTTTTATTTTTATCCCGTGAAAAGATTACCCGTTACACCTATACCATTTCCCGCTAAACAGCGTGTGCAACAACCTCCGGATAGTGCTTTCAAAGGCATCCTGACTTATTGTAAGCTGCACATGAACTAAGATACCGTTTTTTAAGATGGATAGAGGGAGAATAACAATTGCTACCCCAAATAATAACATTTTTTCCCTGTCACTTTACGATCTTTCCTATAGCGGGTAACAATTTTCACTGAAATTCTTTACAGATCTCCTTATCCTTGCGGTTACTATCAGTAGTCTATTCATCAGGCGCGTACTAAACCATAAAATAATATTCATGAAAAAATTATTTATCTTCTTCACTGCCGGGCTGTTTCTGTTAACCGCATGCGCTCCGGAGGGATATGAAAGAACCTCAGAAGGTGTGATCGTTCATCCGGAGTCCGGTCCGGCCAAAGCCATTCAGTTAATTCCCGTAACAGATCAGGTCATTCATGTGAAAGCCTCTCCTACCGGGGATTTTTCAAAAGACCCAAACTTGGTTGCTGATACTAAAAAATTACCAACTGTTTCTTATAAGGTACATACATCCGGAGATACGATTATCTTAAGTACCACTAAGCTCCACACCCGTGTTTTACGCAGTACCGGGGAGATCAGTTTCACGGATATTTTCGGGAACCTGATCCTGCAGGAGAAAGCAGGCGGAGGAAAAGCATTTACTCCCATTGAAGTGGAAGGCACGGCTGGCTATACCTTCAGGCAGGTTTTTGAAAATGATGCTGATGAAGGGTTATATGGATTAGGCCAGCATCAGAGTGATGAGTTTAACTACAAAAGAAAAAATGAAGAGTTGTTTCAATATAATACCAAAGTCAGTGTTCCTTTCATTATTTCCACGAAAGGATATGGGATCTTATGGAATAATTACTCTTTGAGCCGTTTTGGTGACCAGCGTCCCTATGCGGAACTGGGAGATGTGTTCCGGTTATATGATAAAGAGGGCACAGAAGGGACGTTGACTGCTTCTTATTTTACACAGGGTAAATCATCCGGTCTTTCCCTGACCCGGAATGAAAACAAAATAGATTATGAAAACCTGGTAACTATCCTGAATTTTCCGGAGAGCTTCCCTACCCCGGAAGCCTATGCTACCTGGGAAGGGGAAATAGAGCCGAAAGAAAGCGGGACGTTCTATTTCAGACTGCACTATGCCGGCTATACCAAAGTGTTTATTGACAACCAGGAAGTGATTTCCGAACGATGGCGTGCGGCCTGGAACCCCAGTGACTACAAAGTCAATGCGGATCTGGAAGAAGGGGAAAAATATCCTTTCCGTATCGAGTGGTATCCCGACGGAGATGTATCCTATATAGGACTGAAAGTATTAAGTCCACTGCCGGTAGAAGAGCAGAACCGGTTAGCTTTCTGGAGCGAAATGGGGGATGAAATGGATTATTACTTCATTGCCGGAGGAGATATGGACAACGTGATCAGTCACTATCGCAGGGTAACCGGAAAAAGCCAGGTGATGCCTAAGTGGGCGATGGGTTACTGGTTAAGCCGTGAACGCTATAAAGACCAGGAGGAAATCTTAGGGGCTTTAGATGAATACCGCAGAAGAGAAGTGCCGCTGGATGTGATCGTGCAGGACTGGAGTTACTGGCCGGTGGATGCCTGGGGCAGCCATGAGTTTGACAAGGAACGTTTCCCGGACCCGAAAGGGATGGTGGATCATATCCATAACCAGAACGCCCGCATCATGATTTCGGTATGGCCTAAATTCTATATGACTACTGAACACTACAAAGAACTGGATGCGATCGGGGCGATGTACCAGCAAGCCATCAAAGACAGTATCCGTGACTGGATCTATCCGGGTTATATCGGTTCTTTCTATGATGCGTATAATGCGGATGCCAGAAAACTGTTCTGGGAACAGATGAATGAACACCTGTATAGTTTGGGCATTGATGCCTGGTGGATGGACGCTTCGGAGCCGAATGTCCAGGACAATACAGATATGGATTACCGTAAACTACTGTGTGGCCCCACTGCCTTAGGTCCTTCTACCAAATATTTCAATGCCTATGCCCTGATGAATGCAGAGGCGATCTACGACGGCCAGCGAAGTGTGAATCCGGATGACCGGGTATTCCTGTTGACCCGGTCCGGTTTTTCAGGGCAGCAACGCTATTCAACAGCTACCTGGAGTGGAGATATCGCTACCCGTTGGGAAGATATGAAGGCACAGATCAGTGCTGGTCTTAATTTTGCCCTGTCGGGGATTCCTTACTGGACTATGGATATCGGAGGCTTTAGTGTGGAAAACAGATATATGGCAGCTCAGGAAGGCAGTGAAGATATGCAGGAATGGCGGGAGTTAAACACCCGTTGGTATCAGTTTGGAGCTTTCTGCCCTCTGTTCCGTAGCCACGGACAATATCCCTACAGAGAAATCTACCATATTTCACCGGAAGGTTCACCGACCTACCGTTCCATGAAATATTATACGGAATTACGCTACCGCCTGATGCCGTATATTTATAGTCTGGCCGGGATGACCTATTTCAATGACTATACGATTATGCGTGCCATGGTGATGGATTATACCCATGACCCGACAACCTACGACCTGGATGACCAGTTTATGTTTGAACCGGCTTTCATGGTTTGTCCGGTATATGAGTATCAGGCAAGAAGCCGTGACGTCTATTTCCCGGAAGGTCTGTGGTACGATTACTATAGTGGCCAGGCCATCCGGGGAGGAAAGCACATGCAGGTAGATGCCCCGTATGAACAGATGCCGTTGTATGTACGTGCCGGGTCTGTGATTCCTACCGGAAGACTCATCCAGTCTACGGCAGAAGAACAGAAAGAGCTGATGGTATATGTCTATGCCGGAGCAGATGGTTCCTTCACCTTATATGAAGATAACGGGGTGACCTATGAGTATGAAAAAGGGAATTATACCATGATCGACTTTGTCTATGATGACACAGATAAAAAGCTAACCGTAGGTGCCCGGAAAGGCTCTTTCCCGGAAATGCATACGGAGCGCCCAATTACCATCGTTTATATTTCACCTGATTCTGCCGTCGGAACGGAAAACCAGTTCACCTATGGTGGAGGAATGCTCACTATCGACCTGAATGAAAATAATTACACAGAAAATAAGCAGGAGGAAAGATGAAGTAAGTTTTGGAATTCAATTCTCTTACTTATCTTTACTCCTTCTTTACCTGACTCATTCGTAATCCTATGAATAAATTTAGTCTCTTTCTATCCGTATTGTTTATCTTTTTCTTTTCCGCCGGGACAGAGGCCCGGGAAAAGATTTCTTTTAATAAAAACTGGCGTTTTTCTTTACTGGAAAATAGTCAGGAAGCCTTTTCTCCTACCTGGGATGATTCCGGATGGAGAGTAGTAAACGTGCCCCATGACTGGAGTATTGAAGCGGATTTCTCCGATGAGTATCCGGCTACTCCCGGTGGCGGGGCTTTACCCGGTAGAAACGGATGGTACCGGAAAACATTTACCCTTTCCGAAGCTGACCAGGGTAAGATGATCTATATGGATTTTGACGGCGTTTATTGTAAAAGTAAAGTCTGGATCAATGGTCACCTATTAGGGTTCAGGCCAAACGGATATGTTTCTTTCCGGTATGAATTAACCCCTTACCTGCATTATGGTAACCAGGAAAATGTACTGGTTGTACAGGCAGATAATTCCCGGCAACTGAACTCCCGCTGGTACTCCGGATCCGGGATTTACCGGAATGTATGGTTAGTCAAAACAGACCCGGTGCATGTTGACCATTGGGGAACTTATATCACCACTCCGGAGATCACCCGAAACCAGGCAGTCGTCCATATCGGGACAATGATCAAAAACAGCGGTTCCACCCGGGAAATAGAGATTGCCACCTCTATTCTGGACCAGGCCGGACGAATCGTTACCCAACTGAAAGGCAGTAAGGAGATCCGGAACCTGACCGCAGAAAAGATCTCCCAGTCTTTAGCGATCTCAAATCCTCAATTGTGGGATCTGAGAAATCCCTACCTGTATACGGCTGTTACGGAACTGAAAGCGAATGGCGAGGTACTGGACCGGTATGAAACGCCTTTCGGAATCCGTTGGTTTCACTGGAATGTGGAAACAGGTTTCCACCTGAATGGCCAGCCTACCAAAATATTAGGGGTCTGCCTGCATCATGACCTCGGATGTCTGGGTGCTGCGATCAATACCCGGGCAATCGAACGGCAGTTGGAGATCATGAAAGAAATGGGAGTCAATGCTATCCGTACGAGCCACAATCCACCGGCTCCTGAACTGCTGGATTTATGTGACCGTATGGGGTTGCTGGTGCAGGATGAGACATTTAATATGTGGAGAAAACAGAAATCTCCCCACGATTATGCTCAATATTTTGATGAATGGCATGAAAGAGCCCTGACAGACCAGATCCTGCGGGACCGGAATCATCCGTCTATCTTTATGTGGAGTATCGGGAACGAAGTATTGGAGTAATGGTCGCATGCGGATGCAGATACATTAACTCTGGCAGAAGCCAACCTGATCCTGAATGCCGGCCATGCTATAGACCCGGCCCTTCCGGAAGATACGACGCTGACCGTACAATCCCTGATCACTCAGTCTTTGGCGGCAATCGTGAAAGGGTTAGATACCACCCGGGTCATCACCGCAGGGAATAATGAGGTGAATCCGGGGAACCACCTGTTCCATTCCGGCGCACTGGATGTGTATGGATTTAATTACCATCATCAGAACTTCGCGCCTTTCCCGGATATATATCCCAGTAAAAAACTGCATATCAGTGAATCCACTTCCGGGTTAATGACACGGGGATACTATGAGATGCCTTCCGACCATATGTTTATACGCCCTGATTCCTGGGATAAACCGTTTGACCTGCCTATTCATATGTGTTCCTCTTACGATAACTGCCATGTTCCCTGGGGTTCCACCCATGAAGTAAGCTGGAAGGAGGTGAAGAAATATCCCTTTGTTTCCGGATTATTTATCTGGACGGGATTTGATTATTTAGGAGAACCCACTCCATTCGGATGGCCAAGCAGAAGCAGTTTCTTCGGGATTGTGGATTTAGCCGGTTTCCCGAAAGATGTGTATTACATGTACCAAAGCGAATGGACAGATAAACCGGTCCTGCATGTATTTCCTCACTGGAACTGGCAGGAAGGGGAGACCGTGGATATCTGGGTCTATTATAACCATGCGGATGAGGTGGAGCTGTTCCTGAATGGTGGAAGCCTGGGTAGCCAAAGTAAAACAGACAGTACGTTCCATGTCTGGTGGCGAACGGAATTTAAACCGGGAACCCTGAAAGCTGTTTCCAGAAAGAATGGGAAAGAGGTACTGGTAAAAGAGATCCACACCGCCGGAGAAGCCACTTCCCTTGTCCTGACGGCTGACCGGCAGACCTTAGCAGCAGATGGTACTGATCTTTCCTTTATTACGGTGGACGTAGTTGATCAATACGGGAATATAGTACCTGATGCGGATCAACTTATCCGTTTCTCCGTAGAAGGCAATGGTTTTATTGCCGGAACAGACAACGGGGACCAGAATGATTCCCGCAGCCTGAAAGCTCTGGAGCGGCATGCCTTCTTCGGGAAAGCCCTGGTGGTAGTACAAAATACCGGTGAACCCGGCATGATCCGTCTAACAGCCACCGCTGAGGGTCTGCCTGCCGGTAGTATGGATATTACGGTGAAATAAAGCCAGCCTGGTGATCAGGAACAGGCACACAGATGACGCAGATCAGGCCCAATGACCACAGATAAATAAAACGACTCTGTGTAGATCTGGCTGATCTGCGTCATCTATGTGTCCCTCTTTATCCACTAACCGAAAACCTTTTCCTCCTTCCTGATTGTTTATTTTATGGGAGCATTTTTACAGATTATAAGATTAATACTTTACATTTGTAACTGTATCCGGATAGCCTGACGGGCTATCATGGCATAAATTAAATTGGTTTTTGAGTATGGACACATCAACGAAAAGCACGCATAAAGAGGAGAAGCCGGCCCCGGTTATTCCTATTTTAGTCTGCAGGGCAGAAGCGACTACCGGAGAAGGAGCAATCTGGCATCCTGACCGCCAGACACTATTCTAGGTAGATATAGAGGGAAAAACTCTATATGAATATATTTCTGAGGAACAGGCTTGTTGCCAATGGACCTTTGACCGTATGGTTTCTACTGTCGTTCCGGAAAGTAAGGACTCCGTACTGGTAGCTCTCCAGGATGAAGTGGTCTGGGTTAATCTCAAAACGAACCAAAGAACCCGTGTAGCCTCTATTGACCATCAAAACGGCACCTTACGGTGCAATGACGGAAAATGCGATCCTGCCGGAAGGCTCTGAGTCGGAACGATTACACTGACTGCTCCTGACGGCTCGGCGGCTCTTTATACTGTCCATTCCGATGGAAGTGTGCTGACTAAATTAACAGGTATCACCAATTCAAACGGGATTGTGTGGTCTCCGGATAAAAAATATATGTATTATACGGATACCCCTACCCGTCAGATCAACCGTTACCGGTATGATGCCGCTTCCGGAACCATCACCTATGATGGAATAGCGGTTACGATTGATCCTGCGACCGGCTTTCCGGATGGTATGACCATCGATATCCATGGTAATCTGTGGGTAGCTCACTGGGGTGGCTATGGTGTCTATTGTTACAATCCGTAAACGGGTGAACCACTGAGTAAAATCGATATTCCGGCTCCGAATGTGGCTTCCTGTGCATTTGGGGGGAAAGGAACTGGATACGTTATATATCACTACCGCCCGTTCCGGTATGTCGGAAAAGGAACTGGCAGAATATCCCTTTAGTGGTAGCCTTTTCTGCTGCAAGCCGGGAGTCCGGGGCATAGAACCCCATCGTTTTAAGTAATAATCAATCTGCAAACAATGGCCATTCCCATGCCAGCCATTGTCAATCCGAATAAAAATTATGACGAAAAGTAAATCAAGAAAAAAAGATAATACAAACGAGAAGAAAAGTGCCAAAGGGAAAAGGATGAAAAAAGACCAGATGGTCCAGTCGATCATTTCAGTCTTCCAGTCTTCTCCGAAAGAACCATTCAATTATAAACAAATCAGTAAACTCATTGGTGTGGAAAGCCAGGTCCAGAAATTACAGGTGGTGGACATCCTGTATGACCTGTCTGCCGATGATTTTATTACGGAGCTTGACCGTGGACGTTACCGCCTGAACAATTTAGGCACCATAGCCATCGGGACTTTTACCCGCCAGAGTAACGGGAAAAACTCCTTTATACCGGAAGACGGTGGTTCGCCTGTCTTTGTAGCCGAGCGGAACTCGAAACATGCGATGGATGGGGATACCGTCAAAGTCCAGCTACTTGCCAAAAAGAAAGGGGCTGAGCCGGAGGCGGAAGTAGTGGAGATCATTGCCTCCAAAGAGCGTACCTTTGTGGGCAAATTACAGGTATCCAAAGGCTTCGCTTTCCTGATCACTGAAAATAAAACACTGGCTAATGATATCTTTATCCCACGGGAAAAACTGAAAGGCGGGAAAAACGGGAATAAAGCAATTGTCCGTATTATTGAGTGGCCGGACGAAGCAAAAAATCCATTAGGAGAAGTAGTGGATATTTTAGGGACTGCAGGACAGAATAACGCGGAAATGCATGCGATTCTGGCAGAGTTCGGATTACCTTATAAATATCCGGAAAGTATCGAAAAGATTGCAGAGAAAATTCCTGAAGAGATCCCACAGGATGAAATCGATAGGCGGGAAGACTTCCGTCCGGTCCTGACCTTTACAATCGACCCTAAGGATGCGAAAGACTTTGATGATGCACTTTCTGTCCGCCGCCTGAAAAACGGAAACTGGGAAGTAGGGGTGCATATTGCCGATGTCACCCACTATGTAAAACCGGATACGACTATCGATAAAGAGGCCTTTATGCGTGCGACATCGGTTTATCTGGTGGACCGCACCATTCCGATGCTACCGGAACGATTAAGTAACCTGATCTGTTCGTTGCGTCCGGATGAAGAGAAGCTGTGTTTTTCTGCTATTTTTAAATTAGACGAACAGGCGGAAGTAAAAAGTTCCCGGCTGGCACGTACTGTTATAAAAAGTGACCGGCGCTTTACTTACGAAGAGGCACAGCAGGTGATTGAAACCGGTGAAGGAGATTGCCGGGAGGAAATCCTGCTATTGGATAAGCTGGCTAAAATCCTACGGAAAAAACGCTTCCGGCATGGTGCGATCAATTTTGACCGTTACGAGGTCAGGTTTGAAATCGATGCGAATGGAAAGCCGACCAGTGTCTATTTCAAAGAATCGAAAGATGCGAATAAGCTGATTGAAGAGTTCATGCTGTTGGCAAATAAGACTGTGGCGGAAATGGTGGGTAAAGTGCCTAAAAATAAAACAAAAAAGACCTTTATCTATCGTATCCATGAACAGCCGGACCCTGAAAAAATGGAAAATTTCGCCTCCTTCATTCACCGGTTTGGTTACCGGATGAAAACGGAAGGGGAAAAGAGTGATATTTCCAAAGAGATTAATCAGTTGTTGGATAAAGTGCAGGGAAAGCCGGAAGAAAACCTGATTGAAACATTAGCGATCCGGGCCATGCAGAAAGCCCGTTATTCCACTGAAAATGTAGGCCACTATGGACTGGCGTTTGAATATTATTCCCATTTTACCTCCCCCATCCGGCGGTATCCGGACATGCTGGTTCACCGTTTACTGGAACGTTATATGGAAGGCGGGCGCAGTGCTTCAAAAACGAAATATGAAGACATGTGCGACCACTGTTCGAGCATGAAACAGGTGGCATCCAACGCAGAACGTTCTTCTATTAAATACAAACAGGTTGAGTTTATGAGTGATAAACTGGGAATGACCTATGATGGGGTTATTTCCGGTGTAACTGAATGGGGATTATATGTGGAACTGAATGAGAACAAATGTGAAGGATTAGTTCCTATCCGGGATCTGGATGATGATTATTATGAATTTGATGATAAGAACTATTGCCTGATCGGTCGGAGAAAAAAACGGATCTACCGTCTGGGGGATTCTGTGACGATTAAAGTAGCACAAGCGAATCTGGAAAGAAAACAACTGGATTTCGTACTGGTTTAACATACTAAATAGTGGATAATTAATCATTATCCACTATCCTTTTATTCTGCTAACCAGGTTTGGATCTGCCCGATCACCTGTTCCTGCATATCTTCCGGTAAGGTACTGATACGTGCCCGGTGGCTGCCGCCTGGTTCTATATAGATCTGCATATTCTTTTTCCCTTCAAAATCCGGCACCCGGGTGGCGCTCCAGGGATCTACTTCACCATAAATAAAGATCATTTTAGGATCATTATCTTTAAGGTAATGATAGATTTTCCAATACAGTGCATCGCTAAAGTCTACCGGTTCTGTACCGGCTGGCAGCATGATCCGGTTTACATATCCTTCACTGGTAGAAATAGAAAGGTATTCCTCCAGCGGTTGGGTGTCATAACTGTAATATCCCAGTTCCTGGGCAGCCTGTACAAAGAAAGAACCATAAGGCTGGTTTTCGGAGAAGTAGTCCGGACTGCTGATATCTATCAGGTGATGAAATAACATTTTATCTTCCGAAGATAACGCTGGGATCGTAGTGACCGGCGTGCCCCACTGCCATAAGGCAAAGGGATATTCCAGTACGGCATAATCCAGTACTTCATCTAACGAAATCCGGAACTCCATTTGTTTCTCTTTTACATATTCTTCTAATAGCGGAAGAATAGCAGCCCTTCTTTTCAGGATCTCCCTCTGAAAAGCCCGGATCTGTTCCCGTTCTTCTTCTGTCCCGACCTGTTGCAGGTATTCCTGATGGCGGGTGTCTTCCACGGCACGGTTCAACGGAGCAACATAGGAAACGGAAAAGTCCACGTCATCCGGGAAATAGGACCGGTAGATCAGGGTGGTCTGTCCTCCTTTACTAATTCCTGTGCTGATCCATTTGTCGGGGTAGATCGTCTGGAAAGTATTCCGCACCTGATGCAAATCATACGCTGAATCCTCCGCAGTCAGATAGTTCCAGTTAAGCGGTTCAGGAGTGGAATCCAGGAAATACCGGTGTTCTACAAATACAATGTTGGTATGAAATAACCGGGCTAATTCTTCCTGATAAGCAGGACGCAAAGCATAGGCTCCTCCGTAGCCTTCCGTCACCAACACCGTAGGACGGTCAAATCCGGCATGGCTGATAACCACCCGCTGGGTGAAAGATCCGGCTTCCGGGTTCATATGATCCAGGGGTTGAGTGATATGCACTACATATTTTTCAGTATAATGATCACTTTTCAGTTCTTCTATCTGGCTGATACCGGACAAAGCAGCCAGTTTTTTCCCTAATTTACCGTCTGAAGCATAAACAGCGGTAGTGAGAAGAAAGAGTAACAATAAAAAGTGAATCGTACGTTTCATGGCAGTATATTAAAAAATAGATATTTACTTTTCAAATAATTTAAACTGATACCCTTCGGATAAAAGCCATTCGATGGAAAGCGGTAAAGCCTCTTTCATATTCTTTTCTGCTTTCAGGGAATCATGGAAGACAATAATCGATCCGTTACGGGTATATTGCCTGACCACATTAAAAACACCCTTAGGGGTCATATGGGGACTATAATCCCGGGTCACCACATCCCACATAATAATCCTGTATTTAGACTTAAGCCATAGCTGTTGGGGAAAACGCATATGTCCATGAGGCGGACGGAACAGGTCACTTGTAATATACTCAGCAGCTATGCGGACGTTCCGGATATAATTTTTAGTCCAGAAGCGTATCCCCTGCAGATGGTTATGCGTATGATTTCCTACCGCATGTCCCCGGTCCAGCACCATCTGGTAGACTTCCGGATACTTCCGGACATTATCTCCTACACAAAAGAAAGTAGCTTTTACCTGATATTGATCCAGCACATCCAGGACCCACGGGGTAATCTCCGGAATAGGGCCATCATCAAAGGTAAGATATACAGACTTCTCTTTGGAGGGGATCCTCCAGATCGCCCAGGGAAAAAGAACCCTGTATATCCAGGGCGGTTGCTCTATAAACATATCCTATTCTCTTGGAACGGTCGAATAAGCCATCCGGAAGTTATCAAACTCTTCCTGGTATTTATCTGCGTAATCAGGATGATTATATTGTCTGGCCACACGGATCACCTCCTGAAGAACAGCCAGGCTATGTTCCAGATTTTCTCTGACAGACGCTAACTGCTGAGGTTTCAAACGGAAAAACCAGTTCACATTCCGGATCGCATCATCTGCAATCAGATCAAAGACCGCTTCGGCTTTTTCTTTTTCTCCTAATACGTAATAATATTCCCCGATCGATAAGCCACTGGCATCCATAGGAACATTTTCCGGAGGAAGGACTGCCATACATTTATCCAGTACTTCCAGGGCTTTTTCATCTTCTCCTTTACTCAATAACCCTCCGGCCAGTTTGCTGAACAGATGCAGGCGGTAGCTCTTACACATACGCATCACTGTTTCATCGATATACACACCGGGTTTATCAACGCCGCCCCAACGGAATTTATTCATGACATTGTCATACATTTTCTCCACGTTCACCGAACGAATGTTTCCTTTGGTGTCCATAGGCACAATCTGGTGAGCCATACCTGTCTGCTGGAAGAAGCTATCTAACCTTACAAACTGATCCGGACTTACGGTGATCGCATAATACATCGGGCGCTCCCAGTTATTATTCTGCAACATTTCCAGGATCATCAGTTCATGTTTTCCTAAAGCGGTTTTACCTTCCAGATTAATGATCATTTCATCCAGGATGTAACCGGCATTTTCAGGAGCTACCACGCCATGGGCCACTACTACGGCAGAGTCCACCTTATACGCTAAGGTCTGGGAAGGAATGTAATCCAACTCCTGACTGATATTCGGTAATTTCTTATATCTCGGATCATCACTGCGTACAAATTCCAGGGCAGTAGCCAGATTTACCGGCTGGTCAGTTACCGGGAATACATACGCCACATCCCTGGTGCCCTGCACATATTCAGCCCGATTCCAGGTAATAGGCAGAGGTGCCGACTCATACGCCTCCCGTTTCATCTGGTCTATATACCAGTCGGTCTGTAAGTAACTGGTGTTACATACCCGTATATCTGTCCGGATACCTCCCACTTCCTGAGCATACCACAACGGGAAAGTATCGTTATCCCCATTCGTGAAAATAATCGCATCCGGTTCACAGGATTCCAGGTAATTGGCTCCAAAATCACGGGCAACGTACCGTCCGGAACGGTCATGGTCATCCCAGGTCTGGGAAGCCATCTGGACAGGTACTAAAAGACAAAGCACAGAGGCAATAGTCGCTGCAATCACCGGAGAAAGTTTTCCATATTTTTTCAGCACTTTAGCCAACCCTGCCACACCAAACCCGATCCAGATACAGAAGGCGTAGAACGATCCGGCATATGCGTAGTCCCGCTCACGTGGCTGGTAAGGAGTCTGGTTCAGGTAAAGCACAATCGCAATTCCTGTCATAAAGAACAGGAAGAAGATCACCCAAAAATACTGGATCCCTTTCTCACCTTTATAAGCCTGATAGAGAATACCGATGATTCCCAAAAGTAGTGGGAGCATATAATACACATTATGCCCTTTATTATTGATAATCTCATATGGCATATCATCCTGTGGGCCTACCAGTATTTCATCAATAAACTTAATACCGGTAGTCCAGTTCCCATTCAGAATTTCCCCATGTCCCTGAGTATCATTCTGGCGTCCTGAAAAATTCCACATGAAATAACGCCAGTACATAAAGTTTAACTGGTAAGAGAAGAAGAAACGGATATTCTCTGCAAAGGTAGGCTTCATGACAGTAATCACTTTACCGCAGCGGGTATACTTCACCGGTTCACCTTTAATATCCGCCCACTCTTTATAAGCACTGACATGACTGGGCACATTGCTGAACATGCGCGGGAAAAGCATATTCAACTCATCCACATATTCATAATCAAAATCATGTCTGGAAATATAATATTTATCTTTTTCGTTCGGGTCTTTTTTAACTACGCGGGTCCAGATCGGTTCCCCCTGTCTGGAAACCGGGGCACAACTACTACCCTGCGGTTCATATTTTACCTCAGAGACATAGGTCTGTCCGTAAATAAGAGGCGTTTTGCCATATTGTTCACGGGCCAGATAAGTACGCAAAGTAAAAATGTCTTCCGGAGAATTCTGGTTCATCGGAGTCCCGGCAGTTGAACGGATCATAATCAGGGCATACGAAGAATAGCCGATCACGATCACCATCAAAGAGACTAATATGGTATTGACAATCTGGATATTGATCTTTTTACTTCTGAACATATAAAAAGAAAGTGCTGCGATCAACACCAGCCCTAACACATATCCACTGCCGATAAAAGGAATCCCTAACAACGTCACAGAAAGAATAAAGGAAAGCTTCATTTGAACTTCATGAACCTCCGGCCGCATAGTTTCATAAATCGCCCAGATCAGTACTGCAGCAATGACAATCACATAGGCATACACACCTGAATTATACGGCATACCTAATGTATTGACAAAGAACAGTTCAAACCATCCGCACACTTCCACCAATCCCTGTACCACTCCATACATCATCAAAGCGATCATGGCAAAGGAAACTGCCAGGGCAATTAAAGTGCCCTTCATATTCGGATTAGGGAATTTTTTATAGTAATAAACCAATATGATAGCCGGAATACAAAGCAGGTTCAACAAGTGGACTCCGATACTTAACCCCATCAGGTAAGCGATCAGTACAATCCAACGGTCTGCATGCGGATGATCCGCAGCATCTTCCCATTTCAGGATCAGCCAGAACACTACAGCCGTGAACAGGGACGAATAAGCATACACTTCTCCTTCTACCGCACTGAACCAGAAAGTATCACTGAAAGTATATGCCAACGCTCCGACCAGCCCACTTCCCATAATAGCGATCAACTGAGAGGTGGACACTTCTACTCCTTCCTGCACCATAATTTTACGAGCCATATGGGTTATACTCCAGAACAGGAATAAAATGGTTAACCCGCTACAAATAGCAGACATGCTATTTACTAAAATAGCAACTTTATCCACAGAAGAAGCAAGCTGGGTAAACAGATTAGCCGTAAGCATAAAGAAAGGAGCTCCGGGAGGATGCCCTACTTCTAATTTAAATGCTGAAGAAATAAATTCACCGCAGTCCCAAAAGCTGGCGGTAGATTCCATTGTCATTAAATAAACGGTTGAAGCAATCAGAAATACGATCCATCCTAACGCGTTGTTGATCAGTTTATACTTTCCCATAGAATGTATTTAATGTGATAATTTTTTCTTATTCAGTGACTGTCTTTCCCAGATAGCCGGGCGCAAAGGTACATATTTACGTTTTAATACCAACGGATTAGGATCGGATAAATTGCGTACCAACAGACAGATTCCGGATAAAAAGTAAACAATTCATAGCCGGAAAGAGTTATATCGCTGTTAACAGATCATATATTTTTCCGGATCATACCGCAAGAGTAAAATGATTTTTTAGCTTTGCATGGAATTAGGTTAATAATACAGACATGAAACGTATACTATCATTCTTTCTAACCAGCTGGTTATGCTTATTTTGTATCACTTTTGCCTACGCACAGGAAGAACTGCAACCCCTTCCTATTGATCCGAAACTCCGATACGGTAAATTAGATAACGGGCTGACCTATTACATCCGCCAAAATAGCCAGATCCGGGAACGGGCAGATTTCTATATTGTCCAGAATGTCGGATCTATCCTGGAAGAAGAAAACCAACGCGGCCTAGCACATTTCCTCGAACATATGGCATTTGACGGGACAGAAAACTTTCCGGGAGATGCCATGGACGAATATACGGAAAATATAGGGATCCGGATGGGAGAAAATATGAATGCGTATACTTCTTTCGACGAAACAATATATATGATCATGAATGCCCCCGTTACCCGGGAAGGGATCATTGATTCCTGTCTCCTGATCCTGCATGACTGGTCTAATTTTATCACCCTGGCTGACAGCGCTATTGAAAAAGAGCGGGGAGTGATCCGGGAAGAATGGCGTACCCGGCAGGATGCCCAGGCCCGTTTATGGGAACAGCAGCTTCCCAAAATGTATCCGGACAGCCGTTATGCAAACCGTTTACCCATCGGGAGTATTGATGTGATCAATAATTTCCAGCCGGACCAACTGAGAGATTATTATAAAAAATGGTATCGGCCGGACCTACAGGCCATCATTATAGTAGGAGATATAGATGCCGAAGAAATAGAGAATAAAGTACAAGCCCTGTTTGCAGATATACCGGCACCCGTAAATCCGGTGGAAAGAGAATGGTTTCCCGTACCCGATAATGAAGCACCTTTAGTATCCATTGCCACGGATCCGGAGGCAGCCAATGTAATTCTCTACATATTTTACAAACATGAAATATTGCCGGAAGAATACAGAGCCACTATTGCTGGAATGGTCAACCATTATCTGCAAAGTGTAACCGCGACCATGATGAACGAACGCTTTGGGGAATTAGTACTTCAGGCCGATCCTCCTTTTATTGTTGCCCAGTCTTTTGATGGTGATTATATGATCTCTAAAACCAAAGGAGCCTGGACAGTGGCAGCCTTAGTGGAAGAAGACAAGATCGGAATGGCCTTATCCACCTTAGTGATGGAAACAGAACGGGCCAGACAATTTGGTTTTACAGAGGCGAAATATGAACGGGCGCGTATCAATCTGCTGAAAGATTACGAATCTGCTTTTAATGAGCGGGAGAACCAGAAAAACAGTGCTTACACAAATGAATATGTAGACCATTTCACCAACGGAGGCTATATTCCGAGGATCGAACTGGAATATAATCTTATGACGCAGGTAGCACCAGCTATCTCCCTGGAGGATGTAAATGGCTTTTTCCGGGATCTGATCAGTGATGAAAATATTGTGATCAGCCTGACGGCTCCGGAAAAAGAGCAACAAGCGCTCCCCTCCGAACAGGAATTATTAGCTATGTTTTTAACCGCTCATGAAATTGAGGTGACTCCATATGAAGAGACGCTTTCCGATGAACCGTTGACCCCCACATTACCGGAACCGGGCAAAATCATTGAATCAATTGTTGATCCGCATTTTGGAGCTACCATCCTGAAACTCAGTAACGGCATTACAGTCGTACTGAAACAAACAGAATTCAGGAAAGACGAAATTCTGATGACAGCCACCAGCCCGGGAGGCAGTACCTCATTCGGAGACGAAGATATCTATAACCTGAAAGTATTTAACGAAGTAATCGCATTAGGAGGATTAGGGAATTTCTCTTCTACTGACCTGAGAAAAGTCCTGGCAGGAAAAAAAGCCTCTGCCTCGGTTTCCTTAGGATTAAATAATGAAAATGTGAATGGTGCGGCTTCCCCGGCAGACCTTAAAACCTTATTCGAGCTGATCTATCTGAATTTTACCGCTCCCCGGATGGACGAAGAAGCGTATGCTTCCTACGTAGCCCGAATTATTCCTCAGCTAAGGAATGCAGACCTGGACCCGATGGTCAGTTTCAGTGATTCATTGACAAACATCGTATACAATTATAATCCAAGAGCACAACGCCTGGAACCGGAAGATTTTGAGAAGATCAGTTATGCACGTATTATGGAAATGTATAAAGAAAGATACGCAGATGCTTCTGATTTCGTATTTACCTTCGTGGGTAACCTGGAAGCAACGGATATCCTTCCATATATCGAACAATATCTTGCCACCTTACCCTCTACCGGACGGGTGGAGGAAGGAAATATAGCCCACGTCCCCCAAATCCGAAAAGGCACCTATTCTACTCTTTTCCACCGTTCCATGGAAACAGAGAAAGCAGCGGTGTTCTATTTCTATTCAGGGCAAATGGATTATAATCTGGAAAATATCATCACCGGTAACATGCTGAAACAAATATTGGATCTGGTATATACAGAAAAAGTCCGGAAAGATGAAAGCGGAACCTATGGAGTCTACTCTTCGGTACGGATCTCTTCTTTTCCGGAAGGAGAAACCACCCTGCAGACCTATTTTGACACGGATCCGGAATGCCGGGAAACACTGGCAACCATCATTCAGTCCGAACTGGAAAAGATCGCAAACGAAGGTCCGCGGATAGAAGATTTTAATAAAACTAAAGAAAATATCCTTAAACGGTATGACGAAAATACACAGGAAAATAGTTACTGGTTAAGTGTGCTGGATAACTATTATTACCGGAATTTCGATTCCAGTACCCAATATAAAACCATCCTGGAATCTATTACACCTGCCCGGATTCAGGCATTTGCCAAAGAACTGCTGGATCAGGGAAACCGGATTGAAATTATTATGGAGCCGTAAGGGTGGTGTAAAAGAACAGAACCCAGACAGGCGCAGAAGCACGCAGAAAGAATTTAAATATTATCTTATCTGCGTGCTTCTGCGCCTGTCTGCATCATCTGCGTTCCTTTATCTATTTTCGTACCGGATCTTTCCCGGCGATTTTATCTACTACTACGGCAATAGCTCCATCTCCTGTCACATTGCAGGCAGTACCAAAACTATCCATCGCAATATACAGCGCTATCATCAAAGCCTGGAGGGTTTCATTGAACCCTAACATGGTTTGTAAAACACCTAAAGCAGCCATAATAGCTCCTCCCGGGACTCCCGGAGCAGCCACCATCGCAATCCCTAACATCATAATAAACCCGGCAAATGCGGAAAGGGTCACAGGTTCCCCTGCCATATACATAATAGCCATCGCACAAGCCACAATTTTCATAGTACTGCCTGACAAATGAATAGTAGCACATAACGGAATAACAAATACAGCAATATTTTCCCGCACACCATTCTTCAGGGTCTGGGCCAAAGTCACAGGAATCGTTGCTGCAGAGGATTGCGTTCCTAAAGCAGTCGCATATGCCGGCAACATATTTTTAAGCAAACGGAAAGGATTCTTTCCACTCACCCCTCCTGCTATTAGAAACTGTAAAAGCAGTAAAAGTACATGCAAAACAAAAATCACTACAATTACTTTCAGGAACATCCCTACCACACCCAGTACATGTCCACTGACAGTCATATTCAGGAAAATACCAAAAATATGCAAAGGCAGTAGCGGAATAATGACCGATTCGATTAATTTTATAATAATATCCCGGAAATCAGAAAACCCATTTTTCAGGGTAGTTCTGGGAATATAAGATAATCCGAGCCCGATGGTAAAAGAAAGTAATAACGCAGTCATCACATCCATGACGGGAGGCATACCCACCACAAAATAGGGATTCAGCATAAATTCCTCCGGGTTCTCCATCGCGACTAATTCCATATTTACTGGTAAGATACCCGGAAAAATAGCTGCACTACTGAAAAAAGTAAAGAACCCGGAAAAAACAGTAGACCCGTAAGCAATAAGAGCCGTAACTACCAATAACTTACCGGCACCTTTTCCTAACTCCCCGATAGCAGGAGCTACCAGCCCCAGGATAATTAACGGGATAGCAAACGAAAGGAAATTCCCGAACAAAGAATTAAAGGTAACAAATATACGGGTTATACTATCCGGCAGGAACTGTCCCAAGGCAATCCCTGAACCAATAGCAATAACGACCTTACCCAGTAGGGAGATTCTGATCTTTTTCATTCGTACGATATATTTTGTAGCCCAGAAAGGCCATTAGGATACTCATTAAGGGACTGATCAGGTTAAAGAAAGCATAGGGCAGATAAGTAAAAGTAGCCACTCCCAACACCGTGGCCTGCGTCATACCACAGGTATTCCAGGGAATCAGCGGAGAGGTAACCGTAACCCCATCTTCAATCGTACGTCCCAGCAAATGCTTCTCATATCCTTTGCCCTGGTAAATATCTTTAAACATACTACCGGTAAGAATAATAGAGATATACTGGTCCGCAGTGGTGATATTCAGGAATAATCCTGACAGCACAGTAGAAGCAACCATGCTGGTGGTTCTTTTCATAAACCGGATAAAAACAGAAATAATGCTCCCCAACATACCGCTTGTCGTCATCGCTCCCCCGAAACACATGGCACAGATAATCAGCCAGATCGTATTCAGCATCCCTCGCATTCCACTGGTAGAAACCAGTTCATTCAAGACTTTATTTCCTGTTTCTATAGTTGTGCTTCCATACAAAGAGATCATTAAACCTTTAAAAGTTGCCTGCACATTCGCCAGGGAAAGCCCGGATATCTCCTGCAGCACATCCGGCTGGAAAATAACAGCAAATACCCCTGCTAAAGCAGCAGAAAGGAACAAAGTAACCAGTGAAGGTAACTTTTTTGCGATCATAATCCCCGTAATCAGCGGGACCAGTAATACCCATGGAGTAATATGGAAAGTTTCCCGCAGGATGCTACTATATAAAGTGATCTGGTCCGTTGCCGCTACTTCCTGTGAAAAACCGGCCACAGCAAAAATGATCAGGGTAATGAACATAGAAGGCACTGTAGTTGTCATGACATAGCGGATATGCGTGAATAAGGGTACATCTGTCACCGAAGCCGCCAGAATAGTTGTGTCCGAAAGAGGGGACACTTTATCGCCGAAATAGGCACCCGAAACAATGGCGCCGGCAATCCAGCCATCTGAAAACCCTGCGCCTGCCCGATCCCTAACAAGGCAATCCCAATGGTGGCTATAGTCGTCCAGGAACTACCGGTCATGACGGAGACAATGGCACAAATGATGCAGGTAGAAACTAAAAAGAAGCTGAGATGGATAATCTGGATCCCATAATAAATCAAAGTAGGGACGACCCCACTGACCATCCAGCTACCAGAAAGAGCGCCGATGATCAGTAACACGAGCAGAGCCGTGGCAATCCCGGTAATATTATTGATAATAGCCATCTCTATCTGTTTCCAGCGGACATGACAGAAAAATACGGCAATAAAAGTACAGATCCCGGTAGAAGTAAGGAGCACGATCTGGCTTCCTCCTTCCAATACATCACTTCCAAAGGTACGGATCGTGATAAATAATAAAGTAACCAGTACTAAAATAGGTACTACCGATAAAAAAGGAGAAGGGGTTTTGACGGAATGATCTTCCATTATATAATAAGCTGTTGATTAAGCCGCAAATATAGCGAAAAACGTTTAGCTGGTAAATGGCTCAACGGACAATAATTCAACAGATAAACAGATATATGATAATTTAAATAAAAATCAGGTAAAAGGAAAAACTTCTATTAGATAATTAACTGTTTTCTTTAACAAACAAACATCCATAGAACGTTTTCCCATTACCTGATCCGTCCAAATTTAAGGTTCAATGAAATGGATTGGCGCCTGTATGGAGAGGGTAGTGCAAACCATGCCAGATATTAGATTTAGCGCTTGTCAGGGAGGTGGGATTATTCACAAGATCATTCTTTACAAACAGATGAGTTAAGCCAGGAATATTCTCGTTCGTAAAAAAGCAAAACCAACTCCGGATTTTACCATTCTACAATAAATTCATCTTTTGGTTTACCGATAAAAGCTTCCTGAACCGATGCTTTTCCCTGAACCGTCCATTCCGTCACAAAGGCATGCTGATCCTGCACTACACTTTCATAACTCTCTTCTTCCTCAAGTTCCGTATAATGTTCATTTATACGCACATCCGAAGAAATATTCCTTTCCCAATTTACCTGATCAGAAAGCGTGGGAAGTCCCCCTCCCTTCAATTCCGGCTCGACTTTTTTACATGTTAGTTTCATAGCCTTTTAATTTTAAATAATTAAAAACTAAATACATTCCCATACTCTTTGTTTATTCCAAAAAGTTACTATATTTGAAAGACTATTTCTTATGGAAACCGACTTACCAGGCCTGCATAAGAAGTATCCTGATCCTCTATTGTAAATATACAACCTCTAACAGGAAGAATTGAGGTAAATAATATTGATTTACATTTTCTTTGTTTATAATTTGGCGAAGTTGTAAACTAAGGAAACTTTGAAAACGTAAAAATGGAGAAACACTACTCAGCAATTTACATTTTTTGCAAGAGAAACTCCTTTTTTCTTATAAATTAGTGTCAGGACTTACACATTTAATACCGTTTACTATGCCCTACAGAGACGAAACGTTCGAACTATTTATCGCCGCTCTTAAAGAAAAAATTCCGGAAAGAGGCAAGCTTACCAATAAACTGGTAGAAGTATTAATGATCGAAAAGGAAGCCATCTACAGAAGGCTCAGAGGAGAAGTACCGTTTATCTTTTCCGAAATCGCAACCGTATGTGACCAGTTAGGCATATCCATGGATAGTATTATCTCACGGGAATCCGGTAAATGCCGTCCCATTCAGTTGAAGATGGTAGATTATGTCTATTTCCAGGATGAAGATGCCCTGCTCCTGGAAAATTTCCTGGCAGCTCTTCAAACTGTGAAAAACAGTCCCGGCTCCGAAGTCGGTGGTGCGTTAAATATAATTCCGCAATCCTTATGCCTGGCATTCATTCATCTCTACCGGTTCTACCTGTTCAAATGGAGATACCAGGCAGGAGAAGATTCTTTTGTCATTAAATACAAAGATGTACAACCCCCTCGCCGGTTACTGGATATAAACCAACGGATCATTAAAGCCTCCCGGGAAGCTGTGTCCACCTATCTGATCTGGGATAATAAGACCTTTAGTAATCTGGTGAATGATATTAAATATTTTGCCACCATTAATTTAATCACACAGGAAGAGGTCGCTATCTTAAAAGAAGAACTCCATACCTTTCTGGACCATATCGAACTGATCGCAACAAGAGGTTGTCATGAAAATGGGGATAAGGTCTATTTCTATGTTTCCAGTATTACCTTTGAAACCAGCCTGAGTTATGTAGAAAGTTCCGAAGTACAGATGGCCATGGTCAAAACTTTTACGCTAAACGATGCGACCAGCGTGGACCCCAAGGTATTTGAGAAAATGAAAAAGTGGATGCAATCCCTGAAGAGAACATCCACTTTAATATCCGAGAGCAGTGAAATGCAAAGAATCCTGTTCTTTGACAAACAACGTGAAATAACAGACACGTTATAAATTACCGGATCTCTATTTTTTCTGATTCAATCTTTTTCTGTAGCTGGTCCAGATTCTGGCGACTGGCTTCCAAACCCATCTGCGAAGCGCTGGTAAATGCATTTCTTGCATTGCCATAGTCTTCCTGCAGCAGATAATAGATGCCCAGATTATTCTGATAGGCAGCCGTCGACGTGTCTGCTTTATCCAGATACCGTTTGGCAGAAGCATAATCACCTTTCGCTAAGGCGATAGAAGAAGCATTCAGGTTAGCCACGGGATCTTCCGGGAACATTTTAACGGCTACATCAAATACCTCATTATATGACTCACTTCCCTGAGGATAGGAATTAGCAATCTGGAACATCTCATCCAGACTCAGTTGCTGAGGCCGGGTCTTGATAATTTCTTTTCCTTCTTCCACACTGAAACCGCGAACCGTATAATGTACGACACACAACACACGGCGCAACTGAGGATAATATTCACTTAACAACTGGCGATAAGGAGCCCCACCATTTAAACTGGCAATTCTGCTCTGCCGGGTATCCAGGTCAGCCGTATTTCTTATAATCGCCAGGATTTCATTTTTATCTGCCAGCGAAGAACCTTCAACTAACTTTTCCAGTTTCGTCCAGTCCTCACCCCCCCACGGGTCACATGATAGACATCCCGTTGAAAACCCATATGAGAGGTCAGATAATTCTTCATAGCATCCGCACGTCCCTGAGAAAGACGTTCATTCAAGGCCACACTACCTTCCGGAGAAGCATAGCCCGTGATATCGATCCGGTTCACCCGCAGGTTATTATCAGAACGAACGGTTTCCAGTCCTTCCCTCAGCCGGGTCAATTCAGCCTGGTTATTCCTGAAGTCAGGCAAAATGACTGTCTGGCTGACCGGAAATTCCAGATAAGCCTCCCACTGTTCATTTCTTCGTTTTTCCGTTTCCACATCCGGTTGGATATAGGCAGGAACAGAAGTAAAATTATAATCCACCCGGTCTAACTTCACCTCATTAATAATACGCTCAATAGTAATTTGTTGCCAGTCACCACTACAACCATATAAATCTTCCTGCAGATCCAGATGGGCATCCGCCATCCAATCCTCATACGGAATCGCATGGGTATAGGTCAGCCGGCGATGGTTCCGGTCATTGGATTGCAGGACCGCATAATAGCGGGATTGGGCATACCGGGTGTCATCATCTAAAGCCAATGCCCGGTGATAGGCTTTGTTACGTACCTTTCCGTTTACCAGAATAGAAGGATATTCGATTCGCTTTCCGGCTCCTACCAGCACGGGTGTTAATACTAATGCCCGGTTGCGGTCCAGATCCAGACTGGTCAGATCTGCATCCAGGTTCAGATAAAGCTGATTGCCCTGTTGAACTAACTCACCGGGCAAGGAGATTTGCCCCCTGTGTGCCTGTTGTGCAAAAGTGAAAGGAGTAGCTGCCAACAGGAGGGTCAAAATAAAAATATGTATTGCAATAATCTTTTTCATCACCTATTTCCTTATTTGATTACATAAATCAGATTAACACCCAGTTTAGCTGGTCCGACATAATTCCGGATCCCGTCTTTTATTTTTTCCCCACATTTGTCACACGGGTATTTATCATATTTAAGGTGTGCATACCCTATTCCAATGGTTGCTTCAATACTCCAGTGATCTCCCAGGATCCAGTGGTAACCATAGGATAGACCACCACCATACAGATTTCCCTGATAACGGAAATGTTCCATATTAAGGATTTTCAGACCCGCCACATTATACTCTGCATAATGTCCGTGTATCCCCATAAAGTGGCCGTTAAAACGGTCACAGAACCAGTAACGGACTTCCGGTTGCACCAGCCAGTGTTTAAATTTTTTATGATCGGAAAAATTCCAGAAGTTGTAATTCCCAGATATATCCATCGTGGTTTTCCGACCTAACGTAAATTCCATTCCCAGATTAGGAGTGGTTGTTGCCCAATACAATAAATTTGTTTTTAATGCAAATTTCGGAGCATACAGGTCTTCATTCAGACTTTGCGCGTTCAGGAATACGATAGAGGCGCAAACGAAGCATAATGTAAATAATACTCTTTTCATTATCATTTGTTGTTTTACTCACAAATTGTAACCTTAGGTAACAATCCAGGTCATTCTTACTATTCGGAAACCTATATAACTATCCGGTTTACCTTATTTATACCTAAGAAGATGATTTTAATTTTATTTTAATAAAACAGCCTGTTTTAAAGATTAGTTTTAGGGCTATTGTTAATTAATCCGATTTTATGTAAAACAGGAATGAGCCGGATTCCTCATCTATAATAGCTTGTATAAGGTATATCCTATCCACCATCCGGCCGGCGGTGTCCTTCTTCCCAAAGTATAATATGTATAAGCATTTAAAAAACTACGGAGAAACCCCGTAGTTTTTTAAATGGATCACTTCCGGTTATCCGAACTGTTTATCCGATCAAAAAGGAACCTTTAATTCTATACTTTTATCATCGTCTCTTTCCACTCTGACAGCAGCCGTTCCTTCTACCATATCTTCTCCTCCGGATCTGTAGAATACAGCGAAATACAATTCCGTTTCAGTATCCAGCAGGTCTAATTCACGGGAATCAAGCGTAAAAGTAGCTTCTCCATGCTTATTGGTTACCTCACTTCTATCTGCATCATCTTTAGAAGTATAAATAGTAATAGGTTCGTCTATATACATATAGACTGTTACACCTTCCTGCTTATCTCCGTCATAATCTTTTGCTGTCACTTTCACACGTGCACCTCCATTAGGTACATCATCATCATCATTACATGCAGTAAAACCTAATACGAAAGAAAATAACAAACTTAATATCAATACTTTTCTCATAATTTCTAAAAAATAAATATGCCTACTTTCTTTTTTTATGTAGTTGTTGGGCACGTCCCACAGCATTTAATTACTACTTACCTCGTGTTAAGTAGTGAAATAACAGCAGAAAGAAACGAGATGTTTAAAATTTCTTATTTAAAGTGTAATTAGGTAAGAAGCTCTTTTAACGGGAGGTCATTCCGGATATCCGGAACGAACAAAGAGCTGGTTCCGGTTACTATGTAGTATTTTATAAGGAGAAGAGAAGTAAATCAAAAGGAACAGGGAGGTAATCTCTTTCCTAATGAGTGCTAACTTATTTAACCATGGTTAAATACCTATTGCACCCGGGTTAAATACCTATTCAACCATGGTTGAATACTGATTGCACCATGGTTAAATAAGTTAGCGGTGACGGATAAATGAATTAGTTACCTGCTTGTCAACACTAAATAGTGTACACCATTCATATTAAAATTGATCCAAGCAGGGAAGCTGAACATTGTAGTTTGAAAGGCTACACCCGGAATCTCCTTGTTCCGGATCTCCCGGAATGACACAAATATCCCAGACAGGAATCCGAGGATTCATTCTGTTTCCTATCTTTGTGCTCTAAAACCTATCAGGATGAAAGAGACATTTATTAAACTTCATATTTCTGTTTTGCTGGCCGGATTGACCGGGATTTTCGGGAAACTGATCACGCTGAATGAAGGACTACTGGTGTGGTACAGAATGTTATTCGCTTCGGTGATCTTTTTTCTGTTTCTGGCTGGCAGCAGGAAATTACAGAAAATTTCCGGGAGGGATTTCGGAAGGATGGCTGGGGCTGGTGCCCTGTTAGGACTTCATTGGGTGTTTTTCTATGGAAGTATCAAGTACTCCACGATCTCTATCGGAGTAGTTTGCTTTTCCCTGTCCGGTTTCTTCACCAGTATTCTCGAACCGGTCTTACTCCACAAAAGGTTCTCATTCCGGGAATTGCTTTTTAGTTTCATAGCCCTGACCGGAGTTGTTTTTATTTTCTCTTTTGATATCAGATACCGGTTAGGGATCGGGATGGGAGCTTTCTCTTCCCTGTTATATAGCTTATTCAGTATCCGCACCCGGCAGATTGGCCAGGATTATCCTTCACGGACCCTGTTACTATATGAAATGACAGGAGGCTTTTTAGTCTTAAGTTGCCTCCTGCCTTTCTATTTAGTGGCTTTTCCTGTTTCGTCTGTTTTACCCGGAACGCAGGACCTGACCTATTTGCTCCTGCTGGCCGTCTTTTGTACGATCGGTCTCCAGCTTCTACAGATACAGGTACTACAAAAAATCTCGGCTTTTACCGTAAGCCTTACCTATAATCTGGAACCTTTGTATAGTATTCTTCTGGCCATGATATTCTTCCATGAAGCCCGTGAACTGAATTTTGCATTTTATATCGGTGTTTCCCTGATCCTGCTTTCCGTCCTGCTCCAGGCATGGGACACAATGCGGAAAAGGAAAACGGTCACTGCTTCTTAGTAAGTACTTAGGATATCCTTTTATGACTTACCGGTCCATAACAGACGGTTATTGGAGATGACCTGCTGGAGATCCCTGCACTGGGAGGAGGTCAGCAGACAGGTATGCAATCCTTTATTATAGCCATTCAGGTGATGGAAATCTGAACCGGTAAAATCGTACATCTGTTGTTTGAGCAGCATTTTTGCATTCATCTGGACCATTTTCCCGTAATAGCCTGCCAGAGAAAAAAGATTCAGCTGGAACCTGCATCCTTTTCCTTTCAATAACCTGTAATCCCTATCCTGCATATACAGATACCGTTCCGGATGTGCCAGAATGGGTTTATATCCGCTTACTTCCAGTTCATACAAAATATGATAGAGATCCGGAGGTGGCGCCATATAGGAGGTTTCGATCAGGATATGGTTGTCCGCCATCGTCAACAGGCCCCGTTCAAGCTGCAGCATAAAGCCCTGGTCCAGCATATATTTACCGGCCAGTTGCAGGTCGATCCGGACCGGACACTCGTCGACAAATGCTTCAAACTTTTCCTGTAGGATTTCCGGATAATTCTGGCTGAGGTCAGCCATGATATGGGGCGTAAAGCAGACTTTCTGAACCCCGGCTTCTTTCATAAAAGCCAGGGCCTCAAATGCCTCTTCCTGGTCACGGACACCATCATCTACCCCGGGTAAGAGGTGAGTATGTATGTCAATCATACCGGACAGGACACCGGATCTGACCATACTTTTTTTAGTGGATAGGAGCTCAAACAACATATGCTTTATTTTGAAGATTGATCATCATTTCCATAGCCATATCCGTAGCCGTAACCATACCCGTAGCCATATCCATAGCCATGACGGCCATATTGCACCCCATTCAGTACGATACTCATATTGTGGAATTTCTCCTGCCGGTACATGCGTTCCAGCTCCGGTAACTGCCTGCGATCCAGAAGCCCTGCACGGATCACATAAATCGTCAGGTCTGCTACCCGGTTCACGATGGCTGCATCGGCCACCATACTGGCGGGTACATTATCGATAATGATGCAATCATACCGTTTCCTCAATTCACGGATCATCTCATCCAGCCGCTCGCTTAACAGGAGTTCTGCCGGATTGGGAGGAACCGGGCCGGCATGGATGATGTCTAATGTATCATATAAGGTTCCTTTCAGGATTATATCATCTATATTTTCTACTTTCCCGGATAAGTAGTGGGTCACTCCCAGTCCATTGTGTCCGACATTACTACTGAGTGTTCCTTTCCGGATGTCCATATCGATGAGCACCACTTTTTTATTGGCCTGTGCAATACTCATTGCCAGATTTGTGGAGACAAAGGTTTTACCGGAGAAAGGGCTGAAAGAGGTAAACATAATGACTTTCATATCTTTTGCCTTCACCCGCATAAAGTCCATATTGGTCCGCAGAATGGGTCACTCCCAGTCCATTGTGTCCGACATTACTACTGAGTGTTCCTTTCCGGATGTCCATATCGATGAGCACCACTTTTTTATTGGCCTGTGCAATACTCATTGCCAGATTTGTGGAGACAAAGGTTTTACCGGAGAAAGGGCTGAAAGAGGTAAACATAATGACTTTCATATCTTTTGCCTTCACCCGCATAAAGTCCATATTGGTCCGCAGAATACGGAAGGCTTCGGAGACGGAATCCCGTCCATGTTCACGCACAATGGCCTCTTTGGCATCCCCTTTTTTCCTCAGGGGGATCTCTCCCAGGAAAGGGATGGTCACTCCATCTTCCACATCTTTCCGGTTCCGGACTTTGGTATTCACGGTTTCTTTTAACCAGAGGGCACCCCCGGGAAGAAGAAATCCTAACAGGGTCGCTGCAAGCAGCACCATAGAGGTTTTAGGAAATACAGGAGAATGAGTGCCGGAAGCAGGATCTATGATTCTGGCATTACTTTCCGTAATGGCTTGTGTCAGGGCACTTTCTTCCCGCTTATTCAATAAATAGAGGTATAAGGCTTCTTTAATCTTCTGCTGGCGTTCTACGGATAGCACAAACTTTTGCTGGGATGGGACAGCCGAGATCCGCCGGGTGGTTTGCTGTCCCCGCTGGCGGACATTTCCCCGTTTGAGGTTTAATCCGACAATCAGATTATCTACGGCGCAGATAATGGTCTGTTTCATAGCAACTAAGGAATTATTCATATCCATGACTACCGGGTTTTTGCTGCTGCTATTCCCAACCAGTTTATCACATCTCGGCAAGAGTTCATTATATTCGCGGATCTGGCTCTCAATATTAATATCGGATATACCTGTATTGGCCGGGATCAGATCTGAATTTTTGTGGGGGTCGGTCAGGTATTCTTTGATGAATTTGGCTAAACTTAACTGGTTCTCCAGTTCTAATTCTTTGGTGTTGTACTGGCTGGTAGCCTGCAGGTACATCCCTGTCTCTGAACTAATATCTGTTAAGAGATTCTCTTTTTTAAAGGATTCGATCTCTGTATCTACATTTCCCAACTCTTTTTCAATAATGATCAACCGTTCATTGATAAATTCGGATGTGTTGACTGCGATCCTGTTTTTATCGCTGATTACATCTTCATTATACACAGCGATCAGTGTGTTGATAATATCTTCCGCCCGGGGGATGGAGGCATCTTCCAGGGTAATGTCTATGATGGTAGAGCCTTTTCCGGCTAAGGCTACCTGGAGTTTCTCCTGATAATCAGTAACTACTCCATCCATATTCCTTTTCCTGATCCGGACCGGGGTCTGCAGATAGCGGTCATCATAATATAAGGTAGGGACTACCACTATCCTTCCAACCGGGGTCGATATGGTGTCATTGAAAGGTATCCGCATAGACTTTGGTCCGGTTTCTACCGAAAAATCCGAGAGTTCCGCTTCTTCCATGGAGACAGGAGTGATCTCAAAAGAGAAGACTTCATGTTCGCCTGCATCCGGAAACTGAACGGAAACAGGTGCATGCGTATACAGCTCCACGGTTCTTAAGCCTTTTTTACGGTGTAGCTGACATCCAGGTTCAGCCTGCGGGCCACTTCTTTCATCAATTGCCTGGAATGAAAGATCAGGATCTCATTGTCTACGTTGCTTTTCACATTGAACAGACTCAATTCCTCAAAAGCGGCAGCTTCACTGATCCCGCCTCCTTTGGTATTGTCTTTTATCAGTACGGAAGCGGTCCGGGTGTAGACTTTAGGCGCCCATAGCAAGTATAATACGGCCAGTCCCAAACAAACGGCCAGGGACAGGGCAAACCAATACCAGTTGGCCCATAGAATATGGAAAATATCGCCTAAGTTTATTTCATTTTTTTTCTCCCGTACTTCATACGGTTGTTGCTGATGTGGCATATGTATTCTTCCTTCCATGATCATTTAAAGATTAATACGGCAATCGTAGTGACAAGAGAAAGCACAGAGACCCAGACCCCTACTGAATTGTTTTGATTGATCCGGCTTTGTCCGGCTTTCACCGTGTTTGGTTCTACATAAACGATATCATTCTGTTCCAGGTAATAGCTTGGGGAATCAAATACTTCCGAACCTAACAGGTTGTTATAATAAATGATCCGCTGGTTATCTTTTTCACGAATCACCACGACCCGGTCTCTTCTCCCGAAGATAGTCATATCTCCAGCCATGCTCAGGGCTTCAAACAGGGTTACCCTGTCACTATTAATGGTAAAACTTCCCGGATGGGCCACTTCTCCTAACACGGAAACTTTGAAATTAAGGAATTGCACGGTTACAATGGGGTCCTGAATGTAATCCTCACTGATGAGTTTCGCTTTGATCCTTTCGGTTAATTGTACCCGTGTCAGGCCTTCCACATGCAGTTTGCCTAACAACGGGAAATCAATATTGCCCTTTTTATCCACCTGGTATCCCAATACCCATTGTGTTCCTGGTCCTTCCACGCCTATCTGATAACTAATCAGTAGCATATTAAAGGGGAGCGCCAGTTCCGGATTACGGCTGTTTACCATAATCGATAACAGATCGTCTTTATGGATCACGGCTTCATAATTCTGTTCAATGACCTGGCTTTGAAAGGGGATGGCATCCTGTAAGTAGACGATGTCTTTTGCTGTACTACAACTGGCAAGTAAAATAATACTTATTACGTACCAGGCAGCGAGTTGAATCCTTTTGTTCATATTTATTACTTTATTATTTTAATATACTAGATCAGATAGCCGCTGGTTAGCAGGGATTGATTGTTTCTTTTTATACAGGTACAAATATGTTCTGCCACATACGCTATTTCTTCATCGGATAAACCCAATCCGGAGGGCAGGCATAACCCTATATCAAACAGCGAGGCAGAGGTTCCGTCTCCATAAAAAGGCGCAGTTGAAAACACCGGTTGTAAATGCAGGGGTTTCCACAAAGGACGGCTTTCAATCTGTTTTTCTGCCAGATACAGGTATATTTCTTCAGGAGTAAGTTTAGTGGCTTTTTTATCTATTAAAATGCAGGTAAGCCAGAAATTGGACTGGTAATCCCGGGATGGGTTCTCCTGAACCACTATGCCTTCCATCCCGGAGAGCAACTCTTTATATAACTGGTGAATGGCTCTCCGCCGGGCAATGTGTTCTTCCAGGATCATCATCTGTCCACGTCCGATCCCTGCACAGATATTACTCATCCGGTAGTTATATCCGATGGAGGAGTGTTGGTACCAGGGAGCGTCATCCCGGGCTTGTGTCGCATAAAACACTGTCTTTTTTGCCTGGTCGGGTGTAGAACAGACTAACGCACCTCCTCCTGAAGTAGTGATCATTTTATTCCCGTTAAAAGAGAGAGCGGCAAATTCACCGAACGTCCCACACTTTCTCCCTTTATACGTAGACCCTAAGGCTTCAGCAGCATCTTCAATGATCCGGATGTCATAGACCCGGGCTATTTCTTTCATGGCGTCTATCTGGGCCGGCATGCCATATAAATGAACAGGAATCATGGCTTTGGGAACTTTCCCGGTTTTGCGGATCCAGTCTTTAATAGCATGCTCCAACAGTTCCGGACTCATATTCTAGCTATCTTTTTCACTGTCTATGAACACCGGGGTGGCGTGTTGATAAATAATCAGATTGGCGGAAGCGGCAAAGGTGAAGGATTGGCAAAGGACTTCATCTGCAGCCTGGACCCCACACTGGACTAATGCCAGATGGATAGCAGCGGTCCCGGTTGATAGAGCCACGACAGACCTGTTTTCTCCTAAATAGTGTGCCAATTCTTTTTCGAAACCATCCACATTCGGACCTAAAGGGACTACCCAGTTGGTTTGAAAAGCTTCCTCAATGAATTGTTGTTCGTATCCTGACATATGGGCCAGGGAAAGATAGATCGGTTTATGCATATCTGATAAGTAAGATTGTTTTAGTTAAATCTGCTTGATAATCTCACAGCGGTTTCCCACTGCCATGACGTAAGCAGGCATATCTCTGGTCACTACGGATCCGGCTCCGACCATACTCCATTCTCCCACCCGCACACCGGGAAGAAGAATAGCGCCGGCTCCTATCCAGCTCCCTTCCCCTATTTCGACATTCCCACAGAGCGTGGCATGGGGAGAGATATGTACATAATCTGCAATTCGACAGTCATGATTCACAGAGGCGGCTGTATTAATAATCACATGTTTCCCGACCGTTGCACAGGATTGAATCACACTGCCCTGCATCACGACACTTCCTTCCTGCAGGATAGCGTTGGCTGATACGATAGCAGTAGAGGAAACAGCCTGTCCAAAAGCACAGGTTAAATTACCAGCCAGGTTTTTCTGGTCCGGTTATTTTCGATACTTAGCAATAAAGGGCCTCTTGCATAACGTGCGGGATAGACGGGACATCCCAATAAATGGGTAAGCTGTTCGTTGTCATCAAAAATGGCTTCTACCGGAATCCGGTTCTCACGTAAAATATCCATGATTACTTTGGCATGTCCGCCGGCTCCATATAAATACATGTATTCTATTGATTTGTTCCGGTAAATGGTTCCATGGTTACGGAGGTATCCGAAGAAATTCCTTCCCGTACACAGACTTTCTTGATGGTGAGAAATAGTATTTTTAAGTCCACCCGTAAGGAGAGATGGTCGACATACCATACATCCAGATCAAATTTCTTCTCCCAGGAGATGGTGTTCCGTCCATGTACCTGTGCCCAGCCTGTAATTCCCGGTCTTACTTCATGCCGGCGTTTCTGCTGTTCATTATAAAGGGGTAGATAATCCGGCAACAACGGACGGGGCCCTACCAGACTCATGTCTCCTTTGACCACATTCAATAACTGAGGGATTTCATCCAGGGAAGTGGTACGAATCCACTGTCCTATTCCTGTGAGCCGTTCCGCATCCGGGAGAAAATTTCCGTCCTTATCTTTCCGGTCATTCATTGTCTTAAATTTGATGATCCGAAAAATCTTTCCCTGTTTACCGGGCCTGGGTTGAAGAAAAAAGGATTTCCCCGATGGAAGATCATCAACAGAAAGACTATTACGGTAAAGACAGGGAGCAGGATCATAAAAAGGATCACGGAAATGACACAATCACTAATTCGTTTGAAAAGATGTCTGTACATGTTCTACAGGCTTTTCTAATAGTCTATATTCTTCTAATAATGCCCGCCAGACAACCTTTTGTTTATAACGTTCCTGAATGGAAGTACGTGCCTGGGCCGTCTGTGCTTCAAGTACGTCCGGATGATTAATATAGTATTCCATTTTTTCATACAACTGTTCCCGGTCTTTCGGAGGAATAATACAACCATTCTGTCCTTCCCGGATGATCTCGTTACAGCCGTTAATGTTACTGACTATAGCCGGTAATTCCATGGCTCCGGCCTGCATGACGACATTGGGAAAACCTTCCCGGTAACTGAGGAAAACCAACAGGTTGGAGATTAACAGATAAGGTCTTATATCTGGTTGATAACCTGCCTGGATAATATGGGAATGATTCCCGATAGTTTCCATAGTCTCTTCTTCCAGCGGATCCAGGTCAGGTTCCATGGATCCGACTAAGAGCAATCGGGCATTTGTATAGGTCTGATTGAGTTTTTTAAAGGCATGGACCAACTCATTGACTCCTTTATCTCCGACTAAGCATCCGATAAAAATAAAGACAAAATCTTCCGGGTTGATTTGTAATTCGTTCTGTAAGGTGGTCAGTTGTTCCTGCGAAAAAGTAGCGGGATTAAAATATGAGGTTGCTATCCCGTTGGAACTTCCGTTGGCAATGACTTTTAATTTTTCTTCCAGACACAGTTTTTCCTGAATAATAATCTTCTTTAATTCTTTTGAATTAGGAAACACATGGGTAGCACAACTGTAAGTAATTTTTCTACTACGTTCAGCAACTTCCTTTTATTCCGGTAATTTCCAACAGGGGAAGTCCGGCGACCGTATGGATACGGCAGGGGACACCAGCCAGCCAGGCTGCAATCATACCTACTGTACCTGCTTTGGGTGTATGGGTATGAACTATGAAAGGTTTTTCTTTCCGGAACAAACGGATGTGTTGCCACAGGGCACAGAGGTCTTTGAAAGGAGTAATTCTCCTTGTCATAGGAATGCAATGAGTTCTGACGCCCTCTTTTTTACCTATTTTTTCAAGATAAGGCCGGTCGGAGGAAACAGCTATTATGTCATAGTGTTCCTTCATAAACGAAAGTTGTCCGCCTAACAGTTTCTCTAAGGAAACAGGAACGGTGGTGATACGTATCAGTTTATTTTTCATGTAAATAAATATGTTTATACCATTTCTGGAAACAATAAAAAGTCCAGACTTTGAATGAATTGTCGCTTTTTCTCTGAATATGGTCCTGCACTAATTTCTGAATATATTTCGGTATGAAGATCCCCTGCCTGGTTAAGAAACTGGATTCTGTGTAGGACAACAATTCTTTCTGTAGTCCTCCACGCAACCAGTCTCCTACCGGAACACCAAATCCCTGCTTGGGTTGCTCAAAGAAGTTTTTGGGGAAATAGGGTTCAAAAGCTTTTTTGAGTAAGTATTTTTTATTGAAGCCTTTAATCAGATAATGATCCGGTAACTGATTGGTAAATTCCCATAAACTTTTATTCAGGAATGGGGCTCTACACTCTAAAGAAGCCAGCATACTGGTCCGGTCTACTTTAACGAGCATATCCCCTTCCAGACTGATATTTTTATCTATAGCTCTGAAATCCTGTATATTATTATGCAGGTTCTTATGCTCATCTTTCAAAGCACTTAACGGTTTTGAAGAAGTACCCTGTAACAGGTCATGCATTTCCTGTTCGGAATATCCCAGTGATATAATATTGAAATAGAAATTATTATCGTAATCGATTGCGTTCAATAACTTTTTCATTTTGTACCGAAAACCACGGTCGTCAGAGCGGGTGTTCAGGAGTGGCTTAGTTAAATATTTACAACCGGTAAAGATCTTTTCCGGAACCATACGGGTAAAATACCGGTTTAACTTACCGATATAATATTTGTTGTATCCACCAAACACTTCATCTCCCCCGTCACCTGTCAATGCAACCTTTACATATTGCCGGGTTTTAGCTGCGACCAGATAACTGGCCAAAGCTGACGAATCAGCAAAGGGTTCATCAAAGTTCAGAATGATTTCATGAATACTATCGGACAAATCATGTTCATCTATGATAAACTCATGATGGTTACTATGAATAAGTCCGGAAACCGTCCGGGCTTTATCCGATTCATCAAATTTACTGTTATTAAACCCGATAGTGAATGTATCAATCGTAGGTTGCTGCTGAGCCAGACACCAGGACACAATGGATAAATCTACTCCTCCGGATAGATAAGTTCCCAGTCCGACATCTGCTATGGCACGACTTCTGACACTGTCCATCACTTTGTCAAAACAAAGCTGCCGGGCCTCCTGTTCCGGGATCTGCAGGAGTTGGGTACGGAGAACTGTATAGATTTCTTCTTTATGAATTTGACCTGTTAACAGATCAAAGGATAGGAGGGTGTTAGGTTCCAACTTATAGATACCTTCATAAATAGTATAGGGATAAGGAATGTAAGTCAACTGAAAATACAGGAAAAGTGCATCTGTGTGAATCGGGAATTCTTCTTCCACTGTACGGATAATACTTTTCAATTCAGAAGCCCAGTACAACCCTTTTTGATTTTTATAATAATACAGTGGTTTTTCCCCGAAGAAATCCCGGGCAAGGAAAACAGTATGACGTGTTTTATCATAAATACAAAAGGCATACATTCCTTCCAGTTTACTAAACCCGGAGGTTCCATATTGTTCATATAGCCTTAAAATTACTTCCGTATCGGAATGTGTCTTAAACCGTACGCCTTTCCCTTCCAGTTCTTTTCTGAGTTCAGGGAAATTATAGATCTCTCCGTTGAAGGTTAATACAATTTCTCCATCTTCGGAAAACATAGGTTGTCCTCCCTTCTGTAAATCAATAATGGACAATCTGCGCATGCCTAAGGCTACACTTATTTCTCCTGTCTCCACATACGAGCCTTCGTCATCAGGTCCGCGATGGATGATCAGATCATTCATATGTTGTAATTCTTTCTGAATGAAACTATGATGCGTCCGATAGGCTATTCCGTTTATACCACACATATATACAATTAATTTTATTCCGGTAAGAGGAAAATTATCCTATTAATTCTATTACTTTTTTTACGATCTCATCCGGTTGGTAACTTTTCACTTTTTCCAGAGCTGCTTTTCTTAATTTTACCTGTGCGTTTTCATTAACAGCGACAAAATCAATCGCTTTGGCCATCGCCTTCCGGTCATCTACATTGACTAAGATTCCATATTTGGCAACGACAAAATCTCCCGGAGGAATATCTACCGGTTCATTATCATTCAATACTTCCAGAGGTCCAGACAAACAATCGGTAGAAATAATCAATAACCCCTGTGCCATCGCTTCCAGGATCACATTCGGCAAACCTTCGGAAATAGAACTAAGAAGAAAAATATCGCTCTTCCTCAAATAGTCGGTTACATTTTTTACTCTACCGGGAAAATGTATATACTTATCTACCTGTAGTTTTTTTGATAAAGAAACCAACGCATTCATTTCCGAACCATCTCCTAAAAAGGTCATCTCATACGGTGTTTTACAATAGGGAAGCGCTTTTACGATCATTACATGATTCTTGAGTTTCCTCATGGAACCGACACAAATTAATTTAACAGGTTTTTGTTTGACGGGTGTAATCTCCCGGTATTTGTCCGGCTGTTTAACGGGATTGTAAATTACATGTGCCGGTATTTTCAGACTAAAGTTCTTTACCAGGTCTTTATTGATGTAAATGGAATTGGAAAAAGCGCATCTGCCTTGTTGTAGAACAACGGGATCAATAGTTTGTGCATCCCGTATTTTACCCATGAGGACTGATAAGTAATAGTTGGATAACATCTCTCACTTAAGATCACTTTGGTATCAGGAGCAAATACACGGGCCATACCATTCACCAGATTTGGTCTGATCAGGAAAGAGAGAGAAATATCTACCTTTTCTTTTCTCAGCAGGGCAATGTATTTATAGATGAACAAAGGAAACAGATAGATTTTCCTCCAAAACGAAAGTTTTTTGTCTGTAAAAGAGACCACTTCCAGATTTTCCGGGAGGTCATATTGAATGGAATTATAAAACAGGATCAGTTTTACATTATATACTTCCATCAAAAAAAGAGCGATCAGACTAATGACCCTTTCTGCGCCACCACTGGCCATACTCAGTGTCAATATGTAAAGATTTTTTTATGATCCATTATTTCTATATATTTAAATATGGGTAATACGATGATCAGTAATGCCTGTAACTAACAAAAGAAAGCGGAGAAGATTCTGCTAAATAGATTTTTATATTATTTACATATAAGATCAATATATAAAAAGGTAAGATCATGGTTTTCTGCCGGACGGCAATCCCTAAGTTGAAAAGTCCGATAGACAAAGGAATCGTGACACATAAAATAGATAAAATGAGGTACCAGGTCGCATAATCAAATTTAATTTTATATTTGATCCAGGCATAAATCATAGTAAGAGTAAGCACTAACCATATCAAATTATCTAAAGAGACGAACAAACTAAATGTGTTGTGTGCATCAAAGAAAAGAGGACGGTAGATATAGGAAAATACCTTGACAAGGATGTTAGAATCTGATAGGTTAATACCGCTCCCACTATCAAAATTGGCCTGGATAATCCGTTCTTTATAGGTATCAAAATCGGACATATCTTCTAATCCTATATTTTCAATAAATATGGGGAATAACAATAAAATGACTACGGCTGTAGCAACCAGAAACAAGGTCCGGAGTTGCAAACTGATCCTATCAGAGAAAAGAATTAAACTGCCCATATAAGCTACAGCGAGAAAAGCAAAAATATGGAACCGAATACAAACCAATAGGAGAACAGGAAAAATCCAGGCAGAATTTTTTTACTGTAAAATACATTGTAGATTATTTTACATATGGCAAAAAAGATCAGTGAATCTTTTCCTAATCCCACTGTCCAGAAATGCAAATTAGGCAGAAGGAGTACCAATAATAATTTAGTCCATTGAAAATTATATATTCCTGCTGCAATAGATATCAAATAGTAAAAGCCTAACAATCCCAGAAAAGAATAAACAAAAAAACAGCCAAAATAGGACAACCGGAAAAAATGGACTAAAGGATACAAAGTAAAATTAATAAAAGCGGTTCCTAATCCTACTGTTTCACTCCAGGAATGATATATGTAATATACATTTCTGTAATAACCGGTACTATCCACTACGTTGGAGAGAGAATAGGCATAGTAAACATACGTAAAGAGTAAATGTTCTATACCAATCATCAGAAACAGATAATAATAGGCATAGCTTTTCGCTTTTATTTTTTCCGAGAGCCATAGCACTGATAATATGTATATCAATACAAGACAAAAGTCTAATATAGTTTTTTCCTGTAGTAGAGAATTACCCATGGTATAATTAATAAATATCGAAAAGTAGCATTATATGTATTTTCCCGTACTCTTTCAGAGAATATATTTATACATATATCCTCTCACATTCTAAAAAGGTTTCCATCATAAAATACTGCGGATTAAAAGCTCCTTTAACAAAAGAAAGGTCCCTTCTCCAGTACCCTTCACAGGCATCATATGCTTTCATACTAAATCCGAAACAGACTTCTATAATTTTAGGCTTTCTTTGCTGATCATACACAAAGTCATAAGCAGCGGTCTGTAACTTCAATTGTTCCGTGCATTCAAAAGCAATTTTTACCATTTCCAGATCAATCTTTTCTGCGGAATAATCTATTTTGCCACTTCCTGAAGCCCTGAAATCATCTTTATTATTGAACCTACGAATACTAAAAGCCATATCACCAATCACTATAATCCTGGTATCAAACTCATTCCCTGGCAAAAACTCCTGAAAATACACATATCCTTTTTCCGGCAGGGATAAGCTACGCTCTGTCTGATTCTTTTTGTAGTAACTGATCACTTTTAATACCAGTTCATAGGGATCATGAATCTGCCTGGCAATCTTATATTTTTTATTTAAATGAGAGAACGGCTGTCCTGTTGAAAGAATTCCTTTGCCAAACAGTAAATCAATATATTTATTTCCTTCTTTTACAGAGGTGATCAATTTTACATTAGTGGACCCGGCTCCTCTCTTCAATTTACAGACGACAGGAAGGTGTGCCTTTTTAAGAAATTCTTTACCGGCATTTTTATCATAAAACACATAGGATTTACTAACCGGAATCTGTAAAGATTCAAAGAGATATTTCTGGGCAACTTTATCATCAAAATGCCATCTGGTATGAAAATTGGGAAACGTTTCTATCCCCATTTTCTCCGCAGCATTCATCACATAATTACAAACGGCTATTTCCTGATAATTCTCATGTGTGACATGCCACATTAAATGTGTAGCACCTTCTTCCCGTAAGGTATGAAGAATGTCGGATTCAAAGCAATTTACTGTTATATAAGGGATTTGATGTTCCCGGCAATATTGTATCCATCTGTCTGAGAAGCTTCCGCTTCGGTGATGTATAGCTATGATCATTTGGTATAATTTAATAATGCTTTTAAAAATAAGTCGCGATGGGATTCACATCGGATCAAATTGAATAGCCTGAGCTTATTTTTACGGGCGGTCAGGGAAGGAAGAAGTTTTTTCCTTTTTAGATAACGGAAATACCTGTTATAATAGGGCTCTAAAAAAGAATCATACGTATTCAGAAGAGAGTCCGAAAGTAAGGTATACTCCTTACCTAATGCTTTGTCATCCTGTATGAGTTGATTTAAATTTTCAAGCCGGGAGTCAAAAGCTTTCCGTTCCTCTGAGGAGAGCAACTTGATACCGGGTAAGGTACTGCCTTGAATATAAGGGATCAGTTCAACATGAAGTCCTTTTCTTTTACTGTAATTTAATTTTACGGCATACCCATAATTCCATTTCTCTTTGCTCCTATTTTCCCAATCAAAGGAAAAATTCCCCAATCCATAAAAGATGGGTTTATTTTTATAGATTTCATAACCACTATAACAATGTGTATGATGACAAAGAACCACATCTGCACCTATATCTACAAAATACCGGCCTATCTCTTTCATTCCGGGTGAAGGCAAAGCATAATTTTCAATTCCTCCATGCAGGATGACGACTTTGAGATCTGCCTCTTTACATTCTTCTGCCAACTGGTAATAATTCTGTATAGGATGTAAACCATTCGCATAATATCCTTTATCAGAAACCGTGGAAAAATCATTCTCACAGAGATTAAGGATCGCTATTTTCACCTCTTTTATCTCATGAATAATAACCGGGATTTGTTTTTCTGGTGTGATGATTCCTACATAATCTATGTGATGATGGGTTAAGACATCCAAAGTGTCTGTTAATCCTTCTACTCCATAATCCATGATGTGATTATTGGCTAACGTAACTAACCCGTAATTTGCCTGTTGTAATATATCGGCTGTCCGGAAAGGAGCTTTTAAATTAGGACCGATTTTGGATATAGGTTTTAATTTTTTATCTGTAAGCGGACATTCCAGATTAATAACAGCGAGATCAGCCTGCAACGAATAAGGTAAGAAATCATTCCAGATTTTTTGCCTGTTCCTGTTTGAACTAAAGGAATAGTTCTGTCGTGAGGACAAAAATCTCCTGTAACTAAAATTTCAATTGACATTCTATGAGACTTATTAACATGTTCTACTCTTTAAGACAGTAATAGACACTTTTTTTATTACTGCGAATGGCATCCAACCCGGATTGTTTAAATGCTTCGTGTGTAACTGCTAAGACCACCGCATCATAGTCTCCCTAAGGTATTTCATTATAGAGGTCAATATTATATTCTTTTTTTACCTCCTGTTTATCAGCCCAGGGATCGCATACCGTTATATTGCTGCAATACTCCTTTAAAGCCTCTATTAAATCAATTACTTTAGTATTACGAACATCCGGACAGTTTTCTTTAAAAGTAATTCCCAAAATCAGAATATTTGCTTTTCTGATATTAATATCTTCCTGCACCATCTTTTTGATGATCTCGTGTGCAACATATTCACCCATCGAATCATTCATCCGGCGGCCTGCCAGTATAATTTCTGGATGATATCCATATTCCTGTGCTTTTTGCGCCAGATAAAAAGGATCTACTCCTATACAATGTCCGCCCACTAATCCCGGCTTAAAAGGTAAAAAATTCCATTTTGTACAGGCCGCTTCCAAAACAGCTTGTGTATCAATATCCATTTTATCAAAAATCTTCTTCAATTCATTCACAAAAGCGATATTGATATCCCGCTGAGAATTTTCTATGACTTTAGCAGCTTCTGCTACACGGATAGAAGGCGCCAGATGAGTTCCTGCAGTAATAACGGACCGGTATAATGCGTCTACTTTTTCTCCTGTTTCCGGTGTAGATCCGGAGGTGACTTTTTTATTTTTTCAACCGTATGTTCTTTATCACCCGGATTGATTCTCTCAGGAGAATAACCAGCGAAAAAGTCGGAATTATATTTTAATCCTGATATTTTTTCTACTATCGGAATGCAATCCTCTTCTGTTGCACCCGGATAAACAGTTGACTCATAGACAACAATATCACCTTTAGAGATTACTTTTCCCACTGTTTCACTTGCCTTATATAGAGGAGTAAGATCCGGACGATTATTTTTATCAACCGGAGTAGGGACAGTGACAATATAATAGTTACACTCCCTGATATCATCCAGTTCACAGGAACAATATAGGCCTTTTTCACTATCCGGTTGTTTTTTCAAAACAGCTTGTAATACTTCATCTTCAACCTCCAGCGTATGATCTTTTCCATGCATCAGTTCTTCTACCCGCTGGCAGTTAATATCAAATCCTACAACCGGATATTTAGTAGCAAATAGTCTTGCTAAAGGTAATCCGACATAACCTAATCCGATAATTGCTATTTTATCCATTGTTTCTTTTTGTGTTCTTTTTATTTCAAATTTTCCCAATACCATTCGACAGACTCCCGGATTCCCTCCGCTATGCTATATTCCGGATTATAGTTCAATAGTTTTCCTGCTTTTTCAATACTGGCCAGAGAATGCGGTATATCTCCTATCCGGGTAGGTCCATACCTGATTTCAATATCCTGGATTTGAGGATCATATGGACTTAAATATTCTTCCAGATAATTGACTAACTGATTAAGTGTTGTACGTTCTCCATACGCCGTATTATATACTGTATTAACCGCCTGCTTATCTGTGGTAGTCAGAGCCAGCAGATTCATCTGTACCACGTTTTTGATATAAGTAAAATCACGTGAATATTCTCCGTCACCATTAATCACCGGAGACTCATGATTAATCAGTTTCTTTACAAACAAAGGGATCACAGCCGCATACGCTCCATTCGGATCCTGACGCCTGCCAAACACATTAAAATAGCGTAGTCCTATACATTCCATTCCATAAGTCCTGGAAAATACATCAGCATACAATTCATTCACATATTTAATCACTGCATAGGGAGATAAAGGTTTTCCTATATTATCTTCTTCCTTTGGTAATATTTCAGAATCGCCATAGGTCGAAGAACTTACTGCATATACAAAACGTTTGACCTGTGCATCTCTGGCTGCCACTAACATATTAAGAAAACCTGAAATATTTACTTCATTAGTAGTAACGGGATCATTAACAGAGCGGGGTACAGACCCTAAAGCCGCTTCATGTAAGATATACTCCACTCCTTCCAGTGTCCGCCTGCAATCCTGTAAATTTCGGATATCTCCTACCACCAGTTTAAAAGCCTTATGCGGAATTAGATGTATAATATTATCAATATTTCCGGTTGAGAAATTATCCAGGCAAACTACCTGACAGTTTTGGTTTATTAATTCATCACACAAATTGGAACCAATAAAACCGGCTCCCCCAGTTACCAAAATCTTTGAATTACCTAATACATATGATATATCCATATATTTATTATTTTCACATACCATTTTAATAGACAGACTGGCATAATTATGATAGGAAGTATAGGGATACTATATACTAATTATGGCAGTGATAACTTAATTATCACTCTGTGTGATACTCAAAAAAATTATAGTTGATTGTATAAAAACAGAGATAGAAGAAAAGATAAGTCCCATTGTATAAACTTAATATATGATATTTGTTTGTAAAGTAACTATTTGAATCTGATATTGTTTATTTCATATAAAGGTTCGTCAGTCCCAGAAACAAGGCACTAACGAACAAGCGAAAAAACGGTTGATTACAAAAATTAAACATTTGTTGATCATAAAAAGTTTTAAGGCCATATCAGAAAGGAGAAAGGAAACAACTTTTATACCTATAAAGCCGACAGATAGAATATGAGATAAAGAGTTAAAAATAAAGATGATTTTTTATTTAACAGGAGAGAAATGAATCATAGATAGAAACTACATATTTATCTGAAAATACAAAAAGACCACTTCATCGCGAAGTAGTCTTTTCTTACTCAAATTTAAACCATCATATTAGAATTTAGGTCTTACAATATATATAATAGAAAAATCTAAACATACTTTTTCCTATACACCATATATGTGTATAGGGTTACGTTCAGATTAATAAAAATCTTATATACAAGTTGATTTATTATATAGAAGAAAATTGCGTTTCATTTTTGTCATTTGGGTTTAAGTCTAATTTTTTCAGAGTGCAAATATGCTAAAAATATTCAACCTTCCTAAAAGAGCCATCACTGAGGTGGATAATAAATTTTAAACAACCTCTGAAAGTTATTTGTTAATAATAAATAGCTTCAAAAATTATACAACAGGAAAGTTATACCTCTCTACTACTAATTTATTTTACCAATATAGGAACTAACTACACAGATGGGAAGATTGCACAGTAAAATTAAATTTCTAAAAAATAATAAAGATGCTAAGATCATTACAGAAAATTTTATTTCTTTAGGATTACTAAAAATAGCGAGCTTTTTCTTCCCATTAATAACATTACCTTATTTGAGTCGGATTATAGGAGTAGATGGATTCGGTGAATTGGCATTTGCTGCTTCTATAATTATTTATTTTGAGACCTTCACTGAATTTGGTTTCAATTATACTGCCACCAGAGATGTCGCTCAAAATAGAAGTGACTTAAAATTCATATCAGAAGTTTTTTCACAAGTCCTTATCTCAAAAATCTTATTAATGATCCTATCATTCATCATTCTGCTAATGATTATCTATACTATTCCTTATATGTATAATATGCGAGTAGTACTTTTAGCAACTTTTCTTTATATTCCGGGATATACTATGTTTCCGGAATGGTTTTTCCAGGCTATGGAAAAGATGAAATATATAACTATCATGAATCTTTGTTCCAAACTTATTTTTACGGTTCTTGTTTTTCTTGTTATTAAAGAGAAGCAGGATTATATTTTTCAACCCATGTTAATTGCAGTAGGTTCTACGGTGAGTGGCATAATCTCGCTAATAGTCGTATTTAAGACTTTTGGAGTTGTGTTTATTACACCGACTTTTAAAGAGATAAAAAACATGCTGATTAAAAACTGGAATATGTTTCTAACTCTTTTTTTACCTAACCTTTACACTAATTTTTCTGTAATTTTATTAAAGATCTACGGAGGCACTACAGCCACAGGAATTTTTTCAAGCGGAAATCGATTTATTATTCTTTTCGATCAACTTTCGCTGGTATTATCCAGGACATTCTATCCTTTTTTGGCCCGCCGGATTGATAAACATGATTTATATGTAAAGATCAGTGCAGGAATTAGCATCTTATCCTGTATATTTTTATTCTTTAGTGCTGATCTTTTAATAAAAATATTTTTACGAAAGAATTTCAGGAATCCGTGAAAGTGATCCAGATCATGGCCATCACTCCTTTTTTATTATTTTTGATGAATACATTTGGAACAAATTATTTAGTCCTTATTGGCAAAGAAAAAGTACTTAAAAATATTATTCTGATATGCTCAATTTTAGGTTTTATTCTATCATGTATAATTGTTACCCATTACAGTTACATTGGTATATCTATTACATTAGTTTCCATATGGGGAATCAGAGGGGTATTGACCTTTTATTACGCAAAAAAATTTCAGAAACAGAGTGAGAAAAATAGTATGGAATGATCTAACCTTGCATGAAAAACAAGATAGGATTCTATTTTTAAAGAGTCCTCCTTATTCGTCAATACATATCTCATAATATGTCTATTGTAAAGATATGTATGAATCAATAATTATACTCTGAACAAGATTAATTCTTACATTTGCAATATAAACTGTTTAAATATCAGTACGTATGAATTGGGACCAACTTCTATCCGGTAAACGTTTTGGCATGGAGGAATACGATGACAGGAAGCATGACCGTACAGACTTCCAGCGAGACTATGACCGGCTGATCTTCTCTTCTCCTTTTCGGAGATTACAAAATAAAACCCAGGTATTTCCTCTGCCAGGAAGTATTTTTGTTCATAACAGATTAACCCATAGCCTGGAAGTTTCTTCCGTAGGTCGTTCTTTAGGGAATACGGCAGCCAAAGAACTGATGCAAAAATATCCTGACGGAAGTATGAATTTCCCGAAAATAGGATCTATCGTATCCGCTGCCTGCCTGGCCCATGATATGGGTAACCCTCCTTTCGGACATTCGGGAGAACGGGCTATTTCCGGCTATTTCTCAGAAGGTAATGGTAAACATCTAAAAAATAAAATACGGGAAGAAGACGGAAGATGGGAAGATTTCCTGCATTTTGAAGGAAATGCCAATGCGTTACGATTACTGACCCATCAGTTTATAGGTCGAAGGAAAGGTGGGTTTGCCTTAACTTACAGCACACTGGCTTCTATTATAAAATATCCTTTTTCTTCACTCTTAGCCGGAGAGAAGGGAAAGTTCGGTTTTTTCCAGTCAGAAGAAAATTCGTATGTACAAATTGTAAATGAGTTAGGGATTGGACATGATAGTAAAGATCCCAGAAAATATGTACGTTATCCTTTAGTGTTTCTGGTAGAAGCGGCAGATGATATCTGTTACCAGATTATGGACATAGAGGATGCCTGCAAATTACATATTCTGACTACTAAAGAGGCCATTGAACTTCTATTGAACTTTTTCACAGGGGGAAGACTGGATCGTATTACAAAAATTATGCGAATGGCAGAGGACACCAATGAACAATTAGCTTATTTACGTTCCTGCATCATCGGTTTATTAGTAGAAGAATGTTCCCGGGTCTTTCTGGAAAAGGAAGAAGAAATCCTGGCCGGTAAACTGTACACACCCTTAATCGAATTAGTAACTGACCAGGCCAAAAATGCATATCAGGAATGTTCAGGAATCGCTTATAAAAAGATTTATAAAGCAAAAGAAGTACTGGATATTGAACTGGCGGGTTACCATATCTTTAGTCATCTGATTGATACATTGACCGAAGCAGTAATGAATCAGCGACATGCATATAGTAAATTACTCCTTCAACGGATACCGGACCAATATGATACAAAGGCGCCTACCACTTATGGGAAAGTACAATGTGTGCTGGATTATATATCCGGAATGACTGATATATATGCACTAGATCTGTATAGAAAAATTACAGGAATGAGCCTGCCGGCAGTATAATCAGAAAAAAATCAGTATTCTTCCCTATACTTACTACTCTCTTTATCTTTTAAAATATTGAGATAACTTTTATAGCGCGACGGAGAGATCAGATGAGCATGCATCGCCTCCTGGACAGCACATCCCGGTTCATGTCGATGGGTACAATTATTAAAACGGCAACCGTCAGAATACCGGAATATTTCCGGAAAATAATGAGAAATTTCTCCCTCTTCCATCTCAATAGTTCCAAAACCCTTAATTCCCGGTGTATCGATCAGATAACCCCCTTCCGGAAGAGGAATCATTTCCGAAAAAGTAGTAGTATGCATCCCTTTATTGTGATATTCCGAAATATTTCCTGTTCGTAGCTCAACACCGGGAACCAATTGATTGATGATAGTTGATTTACCTACTCCGGAATGTCCGGATAATAACGTAATTTTATCTTTCAGATCCGCCCTGAGTTCCTCCATTCCTTCCCCGGAACGGGCACATAATTTAGAACAGGGATAACCGATTGAAGTATAAAGCCGGATCATCTCTTCCATTGTTTCTCTTTCACTACCGTGAAAACGGTCAATCTTATTAAATACAATTTTAACGAAAACTCCATAAGCTTCTGCCGTTACCAGAAAACGATCAATAAAAATAGTGGTTGTAATAGGGTGGTTAACAGTAACGATCAGCATAGCCTGATCTAAATTGGCCGCAATAATGTGAGACTGTTTAGAAAGATTGGAAGCACGGCGTATGATATAGTTTTTACGATCCTCTATTTCTGTAATAAAGGCCGTTTCCTCTTTATTTATTTCAATCTCAACCTGGTCTCCGACCGCAATAGGATTAGTACTTCTGATATCCCGTAAACGGAAATTACCTTTTATCTTACTCTCTACATCCCGGCCTTCAGCTGTTCGCACAGTATACCAACTACCGGTATTTTTAATGACTAATCCCTTCATAATTTAGTAGATAATTGATAATGGATAATTAATAATCAAGGGAAGTAAACTTAGTGTCAATTACTAATTATCCATTGTCAATTATTTTATACAGTCATGATTTCTTTTTCTTTTGCAGCAAATAACTCATCTATTTTTTTGATATACTTATCATGTATTTTCTGAGCATCCCCTTCTGCATCTTTGGCGACATCTTCAGGTACACCATCTTTTACACTCTTCTTGATTGCATTGATCGCATCACGACGGGCATTACGAACACTGATCTTGGCATTTTCAGCCTCTTGTTTCGATTGTTTTACCAATGCACGACGACGCTCTTCCGTTAACGGAGGAATTCCCAGACGGATTACCTCTCCGTTATTTTCCGGAGTAATGCCTACATCTGAATCCATAATTGCTTTCTCAATATCTTTCATCAACGGCTTCTCCCATGCCATAATAATAATTGTTTTGGCATCCGGAGTAGTTACTGTAGCCACATTGGAAAGCGGTACCAAGCTTCCATAATATGGAACTTTGACACCATCAAGTATCCGGGGATTAGCTTTCCCGGCACGAATACGGGCTAACTGCTCATCCAAAAAACTAATAGCACCGGACATTTTATCCTCTGCTCCCTTCACTATTTGCTTAATATCTACCATACGATACTATATTATTTATGATTGTTGTCTGTTTTAACTAACAAAAATAGTAAAGTTTTTGATATTATGATAGGGTTTCCCTGTTATTTGATAACGCTTTTTCTTCTCTGTGGAAATCCAGAAAGATCATTTCGTAACAAATAGTAAACCAAACAAAGATACAAGGCCAGACTTTAAACACATAAGGACGAATAAAATTAAATGATTATCCGCATACTGTCCGTTGATTTATTGAACATCATATGAATGTTT